>DATJWH010000001.1:0-305405 GCA_035501415.1 Candidatus Limnocylindrales bacterium
TGTGGGGGGATTGGGGGAAATCGCCGAGTGGCGAGAGGCTTGTCCCCTTGATTCCTGGTGAAGATTACGGCTGACAAACTTGGTCGTGTTTTTGTACCGGACATTTTTATTCATACCTCAAGGCGATTAAGGGATCGACGCGGGAGGCGCGGCGCGCGGGCAGGAATGCCGCTAAAGTAGCCACGGCACCCAGGATGATTAAGGAGATGGCGATGCTTGCGGCGCCAAAGGATTGCACGTTGAAGAGCATGGAGTTCAGGAGTTTGCTGGCGGCGTAGGCCAGCGGAAGTCCGACAAGTATGCCTACGGCGGAAAGGCGGCCGACGTCCGAGAGAACCATCAGCGCTACGCGTTTAGGTTCCGCGCCCAGAGCCATGCGGACTCCGATTTCGCGAGTGCGTTGAGAGACGGTGTAGGCGAGCAAGGCATAAATCCCCATGGCGGCGAGTAGAGCGGCCAGCGCGCCGAAAGAAAGAGAGAGAAGCGCGAGGAGACGGCTGGAAGATAGCAGCCGCTCAATCTGTTCGTCGACGGAACGGACGTTGTAAATCGGAAGAGCCGCGTCGAGTTGCGCGATGGTGCTGCGGACGGCACTTGCGAGCGAGCCAGGGTCCCCGGAAGTGCGGACATAAAAGCTGAGCGAGTCCAAAGACTCCCGCTGGCGATAGGGCATGTAGGCCATCGGGTAGAGCTCTTCCTGAATCTCGGCGTTATGGCTGTTTTTGACGACGCCGACAATTTGCGTGTCCAGTGGCCCGGCGCCACCGCCAAATTTCATGCGCTTGCCGAGAGCGTTGCCATCCTTGAAATATTTTTGGGCGAGAGCTTCATTGACGATAACGACTTTGGGGGCGTGCTCGTCGTCGGCGAGAGTAAATTCCCTTCCCTGCAAAAGAGGAATGCCGAGATTGGAGAAATGGCCGGGGCTGACACTGTTTCTTTGTACATCCGGGGTGTCGTTGAGACCTTCAAGGGTGACGTTGCTGCTGTTGGTGTCCTGACCGATGAGAGGTAATTCCAAGGCGCTTACCGAGCGAACACCGGGAAGAGCCGCGATTCTTTGTTCCAGCTGCGCGTAGAGGGCGAAGCTGCGGGCTTTGTCATAGCCGCTGAGAGGCGGCGCGATGGAGAACTGCAAGACGTGATCGGAACGAAAGCCGAGATCGAGATTTTTCAGGTTGTAGAGGCTGCGAACAAAACCCCACGCGGTGATGACCAAAAGCAGCGTGACGGCGAACTGACCCACCACCAGGATTTTGCGGAAGCGCGCTTGCGACATGGCGGAAGAAAGCGCTCCCGCTTGTTCCTTTAACGTGGAGGCGAGTTGAACGCGGGTGGCGCTCCAGGCAGGAGTGACGCCGAAGAAAATGCCGCAGACGAACGCGAGGGCGATGGTGAAAAACAGGCTGGGCAGGTTGAGCCGAGCGGAGAGGCCGTCTGCGATTTCGTTTGCGGATGCGTAATGAACCAGAGCGGCGGAGAGCCAATGCGCGAGGAAAAGACCGAGGATGGCTCCCGCAAGCGAGAGCATGCAGGCTTCCAGAACCAGCTGACGGATTAAACGCCAGCGGGAAGCTCCGAGAGAGAGGCGGATCCCAATTTCTTTCTGCCGCGCTGTGCCGCGAGCGGTGAGGAGCCCGGCGACATTTGCGCAGGTGATGAAGAGGACGAGCGCAACCATGCCCATGAGGGTGAGGAGTTGCGAGCCGGTGTTATTTTCGAGCATGGGCCGGCCACGAGAGCCGTCCCTGAGGATAATCTGGCGCGCGGCGAATGCTTTTTTCTCGCTGTCACTGAGTCCGGTATTCAAGGGGAGCTCGCTATCGAGAAGAGCGTGATAGGTGGGGAGAATTCCGGCGGCAGCTTGTTCCCGGGATATACCGGGCTTCAAGCGACCGATGACTTTGACCCAGTAGTCACTGTGATTCATTAAACCGCGATGGTGGCTGTCTTCTTGTGCAGGGGTGATGACGGCCTTCATGGTGATGGGAACGTAGAGGTCGGAAACGAGGCCGGGCTGAATGCCATTGAAGCCGGATTGCAGGACACCGACGACAGTCATGGAGCGATTGTTGACGAGGACAGATTGATTGAGGATGGAAGGATCGCTGCCGAAGCGCTTTTGCCAATAAGGATAGGAAAGAAGAACGACGGGACTGGCGTCTGGCGCGGTGGAATCGCCGGGTTCGATCAGGCGGCCAAGGGCGGGAAGGACGTGGAGCACGTCGAAATAATTTCCGGAGACAAGTTCCGCGGAAGCGCGTTCGGTTTGCCCGCGAACGGATATGCTGACGGGAAAATCGGCTTTGGCGGCCAGGCCAGAGAGGACGGAGTTTTTGTCGCGAAGATCAAGATACATCGGATAGGAGAAAGATTCGGAGCCGTCGCCTTCATCGGAGGAGACATGGCCATCGCGCGGCCCAGGGGAATAGAGAAGGACAAGTTCTTCCGGATGCGACACGGGGAGTCGCTGAAGAAGAACCTGGCGCATGACGGAGAAGATGGCGGTGTTGGCGCCGATGCCGAGAGCGAGCGTGAGGATCGCAATGGCCGTGAACCCGGGAGATTTGCGGAGGACGCGGAGGCCGTAGCGAAGATCCTGGGCGAAATCGTGGAACCAATTCACGTTGCGCATGTCGCTGCACTCCTCACGGACTTGATCGACGCCGCCAAACTCGCGGAGAGCGGCGGCGCGGGCCTGGCCGGGTGACATTCCGGCGCGGATGTTTTCGGCGATCTGGTGCTCGAGATGGAAGCGAAGCTCGGAATCGAGTTCGCCGTCGACGGCGTCGCGGTGGAAAAGGGAACGAAGGCGGAGGCGGAATTTGGCGGTCAGTCGCATGGTTGCATTGGTGCGGCGCGGCGGCATGAATGCAGGACGCCAGCGAAGCCGGGACGGTTCGAGAGTGAGACGCGGTCAAGCAATGTTCATCACCGTTCCGATGGCGGTGGAGAGGCGCTCCCAGTTCGCGTGCTCTTCCTCGAGGTACTTCCGGCCGGCCTTGGTAAGTGAATAGTATTTCGCGCGGCGATTGTTTTCGGATTCGCCCCACTCGGCCTTGATCCAGGCCTGCTGCTCGAGGCGATGGAGAGCGGGATACAGCGCGCCCTGGTTGACCTGCAACACATTCTTCGAGACCTGGCGAATGCGCTGAGCGATGGCCCATCCATGGGCAGGCTCGAGCGCGACAATTTTGAGGATCAGCATGTCGAGCGTGCCCTGAACGAGGTCGACGGGTTTGGTCAAGATGGAGTCCCCTTAGTAACTGACAGGGAGGGTACAAGGAGTCCTGTCAGTAATCAAGGGGAATCGATTAGGGATGAGGTGTGAGGGGGCGCGGGCCGAGATCAGCCGGCGGAGTCGTGCTGGAGGAACTGAGCCGCCTCGCGAAGGGTGGTGTCACCGGAGACGCGATGGTAGCCGGAGTAGGTCTCGTTCTCGCGGACGGCGATGGTCTTGAAGAAGAGCGCGCGACCGTCCATGTGGACATCGAGAAGAGTGGTGTCCCAGTGGCCGCCACCGACGTCGCGCTGCTTGACGCAAAAGGTGCCGCCAGCGTCGAGGTGGCCGAGGATGCCGCCGAAGAAGTTGACGCGAGTGGTGAGGCGGCCGTCGATTTCGACAAGGCGCTTCATGCGGGCGTCAACGAGCATGAAGCCTTCCATGTGATGAAAAACCTCGGACGCATGACTCGTGGGGTGGAAGGCAGGATTGGGGACGAAGCGAAGCTTGACGGTGTCGCCATCCTGACCGGCCCAGTGAAAGATGAAGGCGTCAGGAAGCATTTTGAGGAGAGTTTGCTCCTGGCGGATGTCGTCCTGGCGTTTTTTTGTGGCGTCGGCGACCTTGGAGGGATCGGAGAGGAGGTTTTCGATTCGCGAGTTTTCCGCGGCGATCTGGTTTTGAGTGAGCGGATGGCCGTCGACGGCGAGCAGGCGATGAATTTCGCCATCGCGCGTCTGGAAGACGTCGAGGAGCTCGCGGCGTCCGTTTTCGACGCGAGTTTCGTGATAGCGCCAGTAGCTGTGGTCGGTGCGCTGAGCGTGGAGTTCGTTCCAGACGACTTCGCGGGCGAGTTGGTTTGCGTCCTCGGGTTGAGAAGCGGGCGGCGCGGCGGCGAGGGAGGAAGGGAGCAGCATCAGCGTGGCCGCAAACAGAACGAACGGGAACGCCAAGGGATTAGGGCGGGATTCGTTTGCGAAGCTTGGTAGAGCGCACATAGCGGGCGAAGGCGCGCTGTCACCAGCATGACGGCGGCATGCGCGCGAGGACAATACAGTTGAGTCTGTACGAAGACGGAGGGGTTGCCTGAGTTTTTGGCGACGCCGGGGCGGCCGAGCGAAGACCCTAGAAGGGAATGTCCTCGTCGGAGATTTCCGGGCCGGGCGCGGCGGAGGATTCGTCGGGCAGGGGGCCGGACTCGAACTCGTCATGGGGGCGCGTCGTCCCGCCACTCGGACCCGCTGCGGCGCCGACAGCCGCACCTTCGCCACGCGGCGTGAGCATTTTCATCTGATCGGCAACAATGTCCGTGCTAGTCTTTTTCGAACCGTCACGTTTGTCGTCCCACTGGCGAGTTTGCAGTCGACCCTCGATGTAAACCATCATTCCTTTTTTCAAGTATTGCTGGCCGATTTCGGCAAGCTTGCCCCACATGACGATTCTGTGCCATTCCGTGCGCTTCTGGCGCTCGCCCGTGCGGCTCTTGTAGGTTTCATCGGTGGCCATGGTGAAGTTGCACACGGCTTGACCGCTGGAGGTGTAACGAGTTTCGGGATCGCGACCGAGGCGCCCGACGAGGATCACTTTGTTGACCATATGCGGGGAGTATAGCCGAAGTGGCGCGGCGCGAAAAGCGAAAGGCAAGGCGGGAGCGGGCCGCGTGGGCGAAGCGGCGGGGACGGTCTGATAGAATGCCGCGGCGTGATGTGAGATTGCGCGGGCGGGGGAGACAATGGAAAAGCCTCAGAGTTACCAGAACCACGTAAAGATCGTGCCGCTGTTTCATTTGTTCGTGCTGCCCGTGTTCGGGCTGAACGTGCTGTGGGCCATTTACCGCTGCGTGCGATTTTTCTCGTGGCAATCGGTGGAGGAGATGCTGGTGGCGCTGGCGCTCGCAGGAGCGGCGGTTTCGCTACGGCTGATGGCGCTGACGGTGCAGGACCGGGTGATCCGACTGGAGATGAGGCTGAGGATGCAGAGCGTGCTGCCGAGCGACATGCGAGGGCGAATCGGGGAATTCTCGGCGGGGCAACTGGTGGCGCTGCGGTTTGCGAGCGATAGGGAATTGCCGGAGCTAGCGAGAAAAGTGCTGGATGAGAAGCTGACGGACCGGGCGGCCATCAAGAAGATGGTTCAGAACTGGCAGGCGGACTATTTGCGAGCGTGAGCCGCCGGGGCTGGGCGCGCGGGCTCAGCGCGTCGAATGGGGTGATGCGCCGAGTTCATGGAGGCGAGCCTGGGCCCGGCGGGAGGCGTCGGAGCCGGGAAAGCGGCGCTCGACCTCGCGATAATCGCGAATGGCAGCAGCCTTCTGGCCGAGCTCCTGTTCGGCCATGGCTTTCTTGAGGAGCGAGTCAGACTGTTTGAAGCTGTGCGGATAGTTGGTGAGCACGTTATCGTAGGCGGTGATGGCGTCCTTGTAGCTGCCCTGCGAATAGGAAATTTCACCGAGATAAAACTCAGCGTTCGAGGCCAAGTCGTTGCTCGGGAAATTCTTGATGTAGTCGGAGAATTCCTGGTGCGCGAGGCTGTAATTGCCCGTGTTGTAGTCGCGTAACGCATTCTGATAGAGGGTGTCGGCGGAGATAGGGGCCATAGGAGCGCCTGGGGCACCACCGCCAGCGGGCGGATTCGCGGAACTGGAGCCGCCGGGGCCGGGGGCCGCGCCGGGGTTGGACATCGTGCCGCCGGATGGAGTTGCGCCGCCGGAGACCTTGGAATCGATGCTCTGCATGAGGTTCTGCATGTCGGAGAGCTGCTGAGCGAGCTTGCCGATGCGAGCCTGAACATCCTGAAGATTATCCGAGAGGCCCTGCGTCTGCTGGGCGACAGTATCGATGCGCGAGCCGCTATTCGCCTGCACCTGCTGAATCGCCGTTTCGAGCGAATTCATTTGCGTGGCGAGGTGGTTCACGGAATCGACCTGCTGCTGAACGAGGGTCCTCAGCGAAGCGTTGTTGGTGTCGACGGCGCTGCGAAGGTCCTGCTGGCCCTGCAGAAGCTGGGCGACCTGCTCCTGCAGCTGGACCATGTCTCTATTGACGGCGCTCGCGGGCTGAGGGGCAAGCATCGCTCCAGCAAGCGCGCCAACGAATAACGTCACAAGTCCGAGCACTGCCCAAGAGTTACGCAAAGGGGTGCCTCCTTTTCGGCCAGGTTTGCAAGCGCAAACCCTGAAACCCGACGTGAGATGCCGAAGCACTTTCGGAGGGGGCTGAGTACCGGGCGAAAGCGCGTTCGGAAGAATTCCAATCGAGACATCTACTGCATTATGACACGCTGCGCGCGGGATGCCGAGAGCGGCGGCATCATCGTGGCACATGGCTTGATTCCTGGCCGACATCGGCGAGGCTGCGGACGAGGTCGTCCAACTGGCTCTCGAGAGTGGCGAGCTTATCCTGCTCGAGCCGCAACTGCTGCTCTGCGTCGAGTTCGGTCGCCTGGCGCTGTTGCTCTTCGCCAGAAAAAAGCTCGGATTCGCGCTTGAGCTGGTCGAGCATGGTCTGGAGTTCCTTGAGGCGCGCGGGGTCCTGCTCGCTAGTCTGGAGATCCTGAATGCGAGCGATGTTGGAAGCGACGCGCTTCTCGTTGTTCTGAAGATCGGCGAGCTTCGAGCGTGCGTCGTCGAGGCGCTGCGATGCGCGGCTGACGGCCGCCTGCTGAGTCTGAAGCCGAGAGAGGAGAATCTGGGCACGTTCGACCCTGGCCAGCGAAGCGTGCAGATCCTGGCGAAGCTCGCGGACTTCGGTCAGTAATTGCTGAAGCGTTTGAGAATCAGAGGAAGCGGCCTGGGCGGAGGCGGCGGCAGGCACTCCGAGAAGGATTAGAACGAGGAGCGAAATTCGCCGCATTGCGGACCTCCGTGGAGCGCGCGGAACAAGGAAGCGGCGGCCTGGGCAGCCGCCGCTTCGCGAGTCCGAGTAGAGCTTACTTGGCCATTACGAAGTGGGCGCGGCGGTTCTGCTGCCAGCACTCTTCGTTGTGTTCGGTGCAGAAGGGACGCTCTTTGCCCCAACTGACCGTGGTGATGCGGTCGGCCGAGATGCCGAGAGAGATGAGGTAATTCTTCGCGGCATCGGCGCGGCGCTGACCCAGGCCGAGGTTGTATTCGGTGGAGCCTCGCTCGTCGCAATGACCTTCGAGGGAAATGCGGACGCTCGGGTAGGAGCGGAGGAATTCCGCGTCCTTGGTCAAGGCGTCACGCGCATCGGCACGAATGTCGGACTTGTCGAGGTCGAAGAACGCGTCGCGGACGTTCTGCGAGAACAGGGCAGTAACGTCTGGCGCCGGCGAAGGCTGCTCGGGCGGCGCAGCGGCGTTGACATCCACATGGGCCGTGGCCGTGGAGCTGCCGCCGGGGCCACTGGCCGTAATGGTGTAGTCGGTGGACTGGGTCGGCGTGACGGGAGTCGAGCCTTCAGGCGAGACTTTGCCAACGCCGGGTTGAATGTCGAGATCGGTGGCATTCGTCGAGGACCATGACAGCGTAACGGTCTGGCCGCTGTTCACGGACGTCGGCGAGGCATTGAGAGTAACCGTCGGCTTAGCCGGCGGTGGCGCCGGAGCGGCCGCGGGCGGCGGCGCCGCGACGTGATGTTTGCAAGCGCCGGCGAACACCGTGAGGGTGATGACGCCGAGCAGGAACACGGAGCTGCGACTGCCTTTAAACTGCATTCCTTGCCTCCCTTCGGCGATTCGCGAGGGCTTAGCGAATTACGCCGAAACAAAATTTTGGTGCACAGCTTGAACCCGAATTAAGGAACAAAGATCGCCGCCGAAAAAAGCGGCGACTTTATATGAGTCAGACAGCTACCCACAAAAAGGGCCCGTAAAGCTACAGCTTTGCAATTCCGCTTCGCCGGTACGCGGCGAAAGCGGCGTCACAAAATTGAAACGCAACAAAACGAAAGCCAAATTCGCCGGGCCGGGAGCGGCCGCTAGCGAGGCGACCAGTTCGGCGATTCATTCTGACCGTTGAACGTGAGCTGGCGAGGCTGGCTGCCATCGGCCAGCATCGACCAGATCTGCGTCGTGCCCGTGCGCGAGGACTCGAAAACGATATGACGGCCGTCCGGCGCCCAGCTCGGCCTTTCGTTGCGACCCTCGTCCTTGGTGAGCTCAACGAGCTGGTGGCTCACAATGTCCATCACATAAATATCGTAATTCCCACTCGGACGTCGCCAACTGAATGCAATCAATTGTCCATTTGGTGACCACGCCGGGTCGATCACGTAACCCATGTCGGGAAGGTTGATACGGGCGACGTTCGTGCCGTCGGAGTTCATTTGGTAGAGGACGGGGACGCCGTCGCCGCCGCGATCGCTGACGAAAACCATTTCCTTGCCGGTCTTGGGATTCCAGGCCGGGGAAGTGTTGACGCCGGCGGCAAAGGTGATGCGATGGAGATGCGACCCGTCGGCGCCGATGATGTAAAGGTCGGGATTGCCGTTCTGGCTGGACATGAAGGCGATCTGTGAACCGTCGGGCGACCAGGCCGGAGAACTATTGGTGCCGCGGAAGCGCGGAAAAGAGATCAGATGGCTGGAAGCCGTGGAATAGATGCAGATCTGGGCGGAGGTGACGCCGCTGCGATTGGGCTCGTAGCAGGTGAAGGCGATGCGAGAGGCGTCAGGAGACCAGCGCGGCGTGAGGGCGATGGAGTGGAGGTGGGTCAACTGATGAGCGTCGGCGCCATCGTAGTCCATCTCCCAGATTTCCTTGTTGCCGCTGCGATTGCTGACGTAAGCGATTTCGGTCTGCGCGATGCCGGGCAGGCCGCCGCTGAGGCGGGAAACGATGTCGTCGGCAAACTGGTGAGCAAGGCGTCGCGCATCTTCATCGGTGGCCGCGCCGCGGTAGATTTTCTGCAGGGCCAATGGCGCAGAAGGATTGCTCACATCAGAGAGGTAGCCAGAGAACGAGAGCGTGGAACCGTCAGCGCCGAGCGTGCCGTAAGCGACCATGTAAGCGCTGGCAGGCGCCTGGGACCAATCCTGCGCGTGCAGCTCGCTTGGCTGGCCGGGAGTTTCCTTGGGATAGAAGCTGGGACTGACGAGATCGAGGATGCCTGAAAACTGGAGATCAGACCAGACGACATCGTGAAAGGTTTTTTCGAATTGCTGATCGGAAGCGGCGCGCGTGGGAAAATCGGGAACCGCGACTTTTGCCTTGGAAACGCCGAGGCCCGTGCCGGTCTGGAACCAATCCTGGGCGGCGGCGGAAGCGGCTCCGACGCCGAAAATCACGAAACAGACGATCGAAAGAAGTAGAACCTTTAGTTTCATCAGTTAGCGCCTTCTAAGAATGAAGTGCAAATGTACAAAAGTCCATGCATGGTTCGATTCCTCATCGGTGAAAATCAAACCAAAACTCAACTCCAACGCGCGAGCCCGAATAGCCGCCGGGAAGGGGATTCACCGGGCTCGAACTTTGAATCGCGCGAATCGCGGAACTATCAACGGAGTAGTTCCCGCTGGAACGCGTGATTTGAATATTGGTGATGGTGCCATCCCGCAAGATGTCGAACGTCGCAATCACGCGGGGCGCGACGCTCACGCTGGGATCGATGGTTGATTGAAGCCAGTTGCCGCTTACGCGGCGCTGCACGGCCTGCACGTACCACGGGAAGCGCGAGCCAAAATCGCCGCCGCCGGCTCCGTTGAATCCCAAGCCACCTTGCGTCGCGCTACCCTGGCCCATGGCGAAGGATGTGTAGGGGACGTTCGGCGCTCCGCCGCCACCGTACGGGACGGCATTGGGTGGAGGCGGCGTTGGATTCTCGAGGACCTTCGACGGGCGCGTGACGTATTTGGGCGGAGGCGGCTTGAGCTTGAACTTCGGAATCGGGACGACGTCCGGGGAAGGCGGCGTCTTGATCTCGGGTGGCGGCTCGGTCTTGTACAGGCCCTTGGTCTCATCGACAACGCGATTCGGCGTGACGACTTCCGGACGAGGCAGGGGAATGGCAGGAACGCTGCCGACGAGTCCGACACTGACGGCGCCACCGGGCCCGCCCCAACTTTCTCCGCGGTTAGAGAAGTAGGCGGAGAAGACCATCAACCCGATGAGGGCCCCGTGCATAGCCAGAGAAAGATAGAAAGGCCCTTTGAGGCTCGGCGCGGGTCGGTCTGCGGCGATTGCAGTCATTTCGCTATTGGGAGCGCTCCGACAAAGGCTGGGTCACGACGCTGATGTTCTGTATTCCGGACTGGCGCAAAGCGTCGACGACGGTGGCCCAGCTTCCGAAAGGCACGGTCTCGTCACAGCGGACATAAACCGCGCGGGTTTTCGGGTTGTGTGATTGCGCGAGGACTTGCGGGCCGAGGTCGTGGATGTTAATTGGCTTGTCGTTCAAGTAGACCTTCTGCGCGCGATCGATGGTGACGACCATGCGAACTTCGGTGAGCTCCTTTACGGTCTTCGTCTTCGGGACGTCGACTTCGATGCCCGACTGAAGGATCGGAGCCGTGATCATGAAGATGATCAGGAGAACGAGAACCACGTCGATGAAAGGCACCATGTTTATCTCGGATAGCGAGGTGCCGGTATCGCGTTGAAGTTGAGGCATAGCGACTAAGAGGTGTACAAGGTTTCGATTTTCGCGACGAATTCGGCGGCGAAATTATCCATGCGGGTCGCGACGCCGCGAATGCCGCGAAGATAGTGGTTATAGGCGATGACCGCGGGAATAGCGGCGAAGAGGCCGGCGGCCGTGGTGATGAGCGCTTCGGCAATGCCCGGCGCGACGGCGCGAAGGCTGGCAGTGCCGGCGTCGCCGAGGCCGGAGAAGGCGTCCATCACGCCCCACACGGTGCCGAAGAGGCCGATGAACGGCGAAACGGAACCGGTGGTGGCGAGCCAGGACATGCCCTTTTCGAGACGGCGAACTTCGTCTGCGGCCGCGATCTGCATCTCGACGCCGACAGCGTTGGCGTTCTTAAGAGTGCGCACCGCCGTGCCGCCGCCACCGCGAGGATTCGCGACGCCCATCTGGGCTTCGAGTTCGCGATAGCCGGCTTCGTAGACGTTGACGAGAGGTGTGGTGCCGGCACCGGCTCGAAGCGTGCGAGGATCGGGAAGAGCGCCCGAGCGGAACATTTGAAGGAAGCGTTTGGTTTGTGATTCGACGCTGCCGATCTGGGCCGACTTCTGAAGGATGATGGCCCACGAAAAAACCGACAGAATCAGGAGAAGGATAAGGACACCGCGAGCCACCCAACTCGTTTGTTCGAGAAGCGTGAGAGGGTTAGCGAAGAGAATCAGAGCCAAGTCTAAAATTGCATCTCCCCCAGAGAAAGATTCCACTGCACCCCAAATTCAAACGTAGCACAGCAAGAGGCAGATTCAAGGCCTAATCAGACGCACGGTGTGCGCGCGGCCACTATTTCGAACGGACTCTCGACAGGCCTCGTTGAGGCGGTTAGACTCCGGCTTCGCCTGGCAACAGGTGAGCAACGAAGAAAAGCGAATTTCGAAGAGGCTGTCGAGGAGAGCACCATGCTTAGCAATCATTCGAAGTATTGGATAGCCGTAGCGGCGTTGGCGTTGCTTGGTTCCAGCACGCATCCGGCGAATCAGGTACGCATCGCGACGGGAACAATTGAAGGAAAAACGAGCGCGGACGGGAAGGTTCGAATCTTCGAGGGGATACCCTACGCGGCGCCTCCCGTGGGTGAGCTTCGCTGGAAGGCGCCGCAGCCCGTCGAGAATTGGGAGGGGGTGAAGAAAACGACGGAGTTCGGCGCGCGATGCATGCAGGGGCATGTTTTCAGCGACATGGTTTTTCGCGACGACGGGCCGAGCGAGGATTGCCTGTACCTGAATGTGTGGACGCCGGCGAAATCGGCCGGAGAAAATCTGCCGGTGATGGTTTGGGTGTACGGCGGCGGCTTCGCGGCAGGGGCGACATCAGAGCCGCGGCAAGACGGGGAAGTGCTGGCGAAGAAGGGCGTGGTGGTGGTCAGCATGAATTACCGGCTGGGGATTTTCGGATTTTTTGCGTATGCGGGGCTGGCTGCGGAGTCAGGACACAACGCAGCCGGGAACTACGGGCTGCTGGATCAAGTGGCGGCGCTCGAATGGGTGCACAGGAATATCAAGGAGTTCGGAGGCGACGCGGACAAAGTGACGATTTTCGGCGAATCGGCGGGGTCATTTTCTGTGAGCGCGCTGATGGCGTCGCCACTTTCGCGGGGCCTTTTCGAGCGCGCGATCGGCGAAAGCGGAGCGATCGTGGGAAAGGGCGAGCGGCCAAAAGCGCTCCCGGAGTTCGAGGCGGACGGGCAGAAATTTGCGGAATCCATCGGAGCGCATTCGCTGGCGGAGTTGCGGGCCAAACCGGCGAGCGATCTGCTGGCGGCCGCAGCAAAGCAGGACATTACGAGATTCTGGCCCAACATCGACGGCTATTTTTTCCCGAAGGATCCGCATGCGATCTACGAGGCAGGCGAACAGGCTCACGTTCGGCTTCTTGCGGGCTGGAACCGGGATGAGGGTAGTTTTCTCGGGTTCTTCGAGAAGCTGCAACCGACGCCCGAGAATTATGAGAAGCGCGCGCATGAGCTTTTTGGCGAGAACGCAGCCGAATTCCTGAAATTGTATCCCGGTGCAACGGAGGCCGAGGCGATTCGGTCGGCGCAGGATTATTCGGGGGATAAGTTCATCGCGTTCGGCACATGGAAATGGATTGAAATGCAGCGGACGACGGGGCACGCGAAGGTCTACCGGTACGAATTTGATGATCCACCGCCGCAGCCCGCGGGCGAGCCGACGCACGGAGCGTATCACTCGTCAGAGATTGAGTTCGTATTCGAGGCGCTGCCGTCGAAGAACCTGCCGTGGCGGCCAGGCGATGAGAAGCTGTCGGACCTGATGTCGACGTACTGGACGAACTTCGCGAAGACAGGCGATCCCAACGGGCCGGGCCTGCCGAAGTGGCCCGCGAGCATCGCAGAGGATCATTTTCAGGTGATGCATCTGGATTTCGACTCGCATGCCCAGCCGGACACGCACCGGGCGAGGTATGAGTTTCTCGACAAGCTTCCGAAACTCAATTAGGTGCTTCGCAGGATGAGTCGCAGAATTCGGCTGAAATGTGGAGGTGGTTGCATGAGGCGCGCTGTCGCGTTGATTTTTGTGGTCGCGTGCGCATTGCCGGTGCTGGCGCAGGAGAATCCGGCGTCGCGCGCGGCGCACCAATGGCGCCAGGGCCACGAGCGGCAGATCGTGGAGGAGTTTGTCTCACTGCTTTCGATCCCTGACGTCTCCGCGGATCGCGCCAACATTCAGCGGAACGCGGAAGCGATCGCAGAGATGATGAGGAAGAGGGGAATCGAGGCGCGGCTGGTGTCGGTGCCAGGGGCCAACCCCGTGGTGTTTGGTGAGATTCGGACGCCGGGCGCGACGAGAACGATTGTTTTCTATGCGCACTATGACGGGCAGCCGGTGGATCCGAAGCAGTGGGCAACGGCGCCGTTCACGCCGACGCTGCGCGACGGTCGAGTGGAGGAAGGCGGCAAAGTGATTTCGCTTCCGGCAGAGGGCTCGGCCATCAATTCCGAATGGCGGATTTACGCGCGCGCGGCGGGCGACGACAAAGCTCCGATCGAAGCGATGATGACGGCGCTGGATGCGATACGCGCGGCGGGGCTGAAGACGAAGTCGAACATCAAGTTTGTGTTCGAAGGCGAAGAAGAAGCAGGCTCGATCAACCTCGAGAAGATTCTGGCGGCCAACAAGGATCTGTTCGCCGGCGACGTGTGGCTGATCTGCGACGGACCAGTAAGCCAGACGAGGCAACAGTCGATTGCATTTGGAGCGCGCGGGATCGCGGAGGTGGAGATCACGGTTTACGGGCCGCGCGTGGAGCTGCACAGCGGACACTACGGAAATTGGGCGCCGAATCCGGCAATGATGCTGGCGCACTTGCTGGCGTCGATGAAGGACGAGCAGGGGCACGTGCTGATCGATCATTTCTACGACGGAATCGAGCCACTGAGCGAAACGGAGAAGCGGGCGCTGGCGGAGGCGCCGAAGGTGGACGCGCAACTGATGAAGGAATTCTGGCTGGGCTCGACGGAGGGCGCGCCGAAGACGCTGGCGGAGCTCATCACGATGCCGTCGCTGAATATCCGCGGGATGGCGAGCGGGCACGTTGGCGCGCAGGCATCGAATGTGGTTCCAGCGACCGCGACGGCGAGCATCGACATGCGGCTGGTGAAAGGCATGGACGCCGACAAGACGGCAGAGCGGCTGATCGAGCACGTTCGGAAGCAGGGATTTTTTGTCGTCGATCATGAACCTACTGAGGAAGAACGCACGAGCCACGCGAAGGTGGCGCGAGTAGTGATCGAGCCGGGCGGGTACAATTCGGTGCGGACGCCGATGGACCTGCCGATCTCTCAGGAAGTGATTCGAACGGCCGAGAGCGCCCGCGGGCCGGTAGTGAAGATACCGATCATGGGAGGGAGCGTCCCGCTCGACATGATCGAGCGAACGCTGGGCACGCACACGATCATCGTTCCGATTGCGAACCACGACGACAATCAGCACAGCTTCAACGAGAATCTGCGGATTCAGAACTTGTGGGACGGCGTCGACCTGATGGCGGCGCTGCTGACGATGTAGCTACTCTTCTTCCTCTTCGCCCATCTGCATGGAGAGGTATCGCTCGTAGCCGAGTTCCTTGATCTGGTGGACCTGCGCTTCGAGCCAGTCAACGTGGTCCTCTTCGTCTTTTAGGAGCGTGACGAAAAGGTCGCGCGAGCCATTGTCCTTCTCCGCGACAGCGACTTGAACGGCGGCGTTGTACTCCTTTACGGCGCCCAGCTCAAGATCGAGATCGCTCTGGAGCATGTCCTGCACGTTCTTGCCGATGGTGAGGTCGAGAGGCTTCATGGTGGGCACGCCGTCGAGAAAGAGGATGCGCTCGAGGAGGGCTTCGGCGTGCTTCATCTCGCCGATTGACTGCTTCTTGATGTATTCCGAAAGCTTTTCGTAGCCCCAGTTCTCGCACATTTCGGCGTGGAGAAAATACTGGTTGATAGCGGTGAGTTCTTCGCGCAGCGCCTTGTTGAGTTCGTCGATGACCTTCGCTGAGCCTTTCATGCCGGGATGCCTCCTCGAGAAGGGCGAGTGTATCGCAGTTTGCGGGCAAGAGAGAGCCTTTGTCGCTTGAAGAGGGCTCTGCGATGCCAGACGTGGGCCTGTGCTAGAATGCGGTTTAATCCATGAGCAAGACTTTCGATATCGGAATCGATTCGCTGCGGCCGAGGTCTGCGACGACAGCGGAGCAGAGCCTAGCGCAGGCTTCATCTGTCGAGCGACAGGCCGCGGAAACTGCGTGTGCGGCGCCGCTTCAGGCTGGCGATGGCAAGTCCTTCTACATTGAGACGTTCGGGTGCCAGATGAACGCACATGACTCCGAGAAGGTTGCGGGCGTGTTGTTGGGACGGGGCTACCGTTCTGTGGACAGCGCGGCGCAGGCCGATCTGCTGCTGTACAACACCTGCAGCATTCGCGAGAAGGCCGCGCAGAAGGTGTTTTCGCGGCTAGCGGATTTCAAGTTCGCGGCGAAGGCGAACGAGAAGGTGATCGGCGTCCTTGGCTGCGTTGCGCAACAGGAAGGCGAGGAGATTTTCGAGCGGGCGCCGTGGGTGAGTTTGGTGTGCGGGTCGGCGAGCTACCGAAAGTTGCCGGAACTGGTGCAGCAGATCGAGGCGGGCGGAAGACGTGTCACGGGGCTCGACCTGGACACGGAGGAAACGTTCGAGACCGAAATCACGCGGCGCGACAACCCGTTTCGCGCGTATCTGACGATCATCGAAGGTTGCGATTACGCCTGCTCGTATTGCGTGGTCCCGCATACGCGGGGGCCGGAGCGGAGCCGTTCAAGCGCTTCTGTTTTATCGGAAGTGCGGCGGCTGGCGGATGCGGGGTACACGGAGATTCAACTGCTGGGACAGACGGTGAATTCGTATCGCGATCCGTCGCCGCGCGGCCTGAATTTTGCGGGGCTGCTGCGTGCGGTGGCGGAGGTGAAGGGAATCCGGCGTGTGCGGTTCACGACGTCGCATCCTAACGATTTTCACCGCGAGATCGTGGAGACAATTGACGAGATTCCGGCGCTCTGCGACCACATCCATCTGCCCGTGCAGTCGGGATCGACACGAATCCTGAGAGCGATGCTTCGGACATACACGCGCGAGGAGTATCTCGAAAAGATTTCGTGGATTCGCGCTGCGCGGCGGCCGATCAGCGTGACGTCTGACGTCATCATAGGATTTCCGGGAGAGACGCGGGAGGACTTCGAGGAGACGCTCACGTTGCTTGACGAGGCGCAGTATGACGGCGTGTTTGCGTTCAAGTACTCGCCGCGCCCGAATACGTCGGCCGCGAATTTCGCCGATGCGATTCCGGAGGAAGAGAAGAGTGCACGGCTGGCTGAGTTGCAGGAATACCAGCGGCAGATTCAGATCCAGCGCAACGCGCGGTTCATCGGGGAAACCTTTGAGGTACTGATCGACGGGCGCCATGCCGCACGAGGACAATGGAGCGGTAGAAGTACCAGCAACCGTGTATTAAATTTCACTTCAAGCCGTGAAAACATTTTGGGAGAATACGCGCAGGTTCGCGTGACGCGCGCCGGGCCGAACAGCCTGGTGGGCGAACACGTCGAACCGGCGTAGGATGGGCACGCCGGAGGCCGCCATGGAACTCGAAGTCAAGATTCGAGGCTTGATGATGGATCCGGTGACCAACATGCCGGTGGTAGTCCTGAAGGAAACGCAAGGCGCGGGAATCCTGCCGATCTGGGTGGGGATTTATGAGGCCAATGCGATCGCGCTCGAGATCGAAAAGGTTCAAACACCTCGTCCGATGACGCACGACCTGCTGAAGAATATGCTCACGGGTCTGAACGTGCATGTGCAGAAGGTGGTGGTTTCGGATTTGAAGGACGACACGTTCTACGCGCTGATCTGGATGGAGCGCGAAGGGCAGATGATGTCGATGGATTCGAGGCCGAGTGACGCGCTGGCGCTTGCGTTGCGGCTTGACTGCCCGATCTTCGTGGAGGATGAAGTCCTGAAGAATTCGAAGATGGCTAACGTGATTTCCGAGAAGAGCTCGAATGAAGAGCTTCGCAAGTGGCTCGAGAATCTGAACGATGAGGATTTGGGCCGCTACAAGATGTGAGAAACCCCGGGGCAAGCAGCCCCGATGGTTCTCACCTTCAGAAGTAGTGATGCCGCAGCGCAAAACTTCCAAGCAAACCTGAAACCGTATCTTGCGCGGCGTGCTGCATCATTCCGGGACGCAGGCTCTTTCGCCAAGCGGCGAGTGCCCCGAAAAGCGCTCCGTATACGGTGATGGTGATCGCGCCCTTCCATCCCTGATAGAGATGCGCACAACCGAAGACGAGAGCCTGGAGCACCACGGCCAGTTCGTCGCGCTTTGCGAGTGCCAGAAATTGGCGCTGTAGGTAGCCGCGAAATACAATCTCTTCGCAGAACCCCGCCGAAACCGAGAGGCAGACCCAGGCGACCATGTCCAGAGGTGTTCGTGGCAGCAACGCCTTGATAGCTTCGGTCCCTTCGGGATTTTTCCCGAGCATGAGGCTCATGGTGAAGAGCATTCCCACGACGACGCACCAGAAGGCCGCCGCGATCCCAACGTCGCGCCAGAAATCCTGAGCGCGCTGCCATCGCCCGCCGACGATGTCGCGGATGGGCACTCGGGCGAGGCGCAAGCCGATCCAAACATAGCCGAGCATGAAGAACTCGAAGACGATCATCACGAAGTAGAGCGGCGCGCGGCTGGGCAGATTCACCGTATTCAAGTTGGGCTGCTGGCGGGCTTGAACGGCGGTGAGGCCCAAGGTGAGGACAATGAAGAGTACAGTGTGCCAGACGGGCGCGACGGCGCGAAGGCGCTGAGCGGAAGGTGACAGCTGCACGGGAGCGGGTGGATTTTCGAGTGGTGGTGTCGTGGCCATTCAGGCGCGGCGCTCGAAAGAGCGGCCCAGTGTAGCATTCTCACATTGCGGACGCGAGCGGGTAGAGACTCTCTGCGGGCGAAGGCAAGATGCGGCCTCGTGGTATAACGCTCCTTTGCGAGCATTCTTACAGGGGCTAAGGCTAAGGGGAATGGAATGTCGAAAATCCACCGCTACACGGTGAAGGTCGAATGGACCGGCAACACGGGGACCGGCACTTCCGGATACAAAGCTTACGAACGGCGGCACGAGATTTCCGTGGAGGGAAGCGCGAAGCCGGTGATTCCGGGAAGTTCTGATCCGAGCTTTCGAGGCGACCCGGCGCGATGGAATCCCGAAGAGCTGCTGGTGGCCTCGCTCTCCGCGTGTCATAAGCTGTGGTATCTGCATCTGTGCGCGATGGCAGGCGTCGTGGTTGTAGGGTACGTGGATCGGGCAGAAGGCGAAATGGAGGAGGCTGCGGATGGCGGCGGGCACTTCCGTCGCGTGGTTTTGAGGCCCGAGGTGACTCTGGCGGCGGGGACCGATCTGGACAAAGCGCGCGCGCTGCATCGCGAAGCGCATGCGAAGTGCTTTATCGCCAATTCGGTGAATTTCCCGGTAGAGCACGAGCCAGTGTTGAGGTTCGCCTGACGATGAGGAAGCAGATCGGCACGATGCTGACGATTGCGCTGATCGCCGCCGTGATTGCGTGGATGTTCTGGGCGCAGTGTTTCGTTCCGTGGACACCGATGCGGATCGTGGGCGCGGTGATGGTTGCCGGCGGGTTCATAGGGTGGGCGACAGCACGCGTTCAGCTGGGCAAGTCGTTTTCGATCCAAGCGAAAGCCACGGAATTGGTCACGCGCGGTATCTATTCGAAGATCCGGAATCCGGTGTACGTGTTCGGGACGATTTTCTTCGCGGGCGTGTTTCTATGGCTGGGGCAGCCCGTTCTTCTTTTGCTGTTGCTGGTGTTGATTCCGATGCAGATCATGAGGGCAAAGAAGGAAGCTCGGGTCCTGGAAGACAAATTCGGCGAAGCATACCGGCAATACCGCGCGAAGACCTGGTTCTAGGGAAGGCCCGCGTGCCGCGGACTATCTTAGCGGTTTCGAGATCTCGATGAAGTGGCACTCGCGCGATCGATTCCGCGTCGGATTCCGTCGCGAAGCGAAATTCCACAGGGCACCTCCAGAGGCGGAAGGCGAAAATATGGCACATTCGATGCGAGCGGGCCAGTCGGCGTAGAAATGGATGATCTCTGCGAGGCTTGACAATTCCGGGGCGGGGAAGTCACACTACACCGCGATGAGAGAAGCCCTGCGCCGCGTCCTGATGATCGATCTCCTGAAGGGGATGTGGCTGACGTTCCGTTATCAAGCCCCGAAGAATATCTACACGGAGCAGTATCCGCTGGAGCGGCCGATGGTGGCCGAGCGCTATCGAGGGGCACCGCGGCTGAACATCAACCCTGAGACGGGCGAGTCGCTTTGCATCGCGTGCAACCTGTGCGCGCTTGCGTGCCCGGAGAACCTGATTGTGGTGGGCTGGCTTCGCGACGACGCCACGCGCCGCAAGGTGCTCACGACGTTTACCTACGACACTTCGCGCTGCATGTTCTGCGGGCTCTGCGAGGACGCCTGCCCGACGGATTGCCTCGAGCTCACGCAGGACTTCGAGCTTGCCAGCTATAGCCGCGAGGGGGCGATTTGGGATCGGCACCGTCTTGAGGTCGGTCCGACACCCACGCATTACACCCGCTGAAAGTGCGGTCCTACTGTTTCTCGCTGGAATATTCTTCTGCGTTGACTGTTCTCGTCGCCGGACCAATTCAGTTAAGATGACACGGTAGGATTTTTTCGAAGGAGACGAATGCAACTTCGCAAAGACCCGATTACGCGCAGCTGGGTGGTCGTGGGGCATCCCGAACGCGAGAAGGTCCGGCCGGATCCGTGTCCGCTGTGTCCGGAGAATCGGCTCGAGACGCGCGAGCTTCTGGCGATACCGGCGCAGGGGCCCTGGCAGGTGCGGGTCTATCCTCATTTTCGTCCCCTGTACCGAATCGAAGGCGATCCGGGGCGAAGCGCGGAAGGCATTTACGACCGGATGGAGTCGATTGGGGCGCACGAGATCGTGGTGGAGACGCGAGATCATTCGCGGGCGTTCTCGCAAATGAGCGACGAGGAGATCGAGCGGGTGTTGGAGGCCTACGCGCAGCGGATTGCGGATCTGAAGCGGGATGCGCGGTTCAAGTATGTGGCGGTGTTCAAGAATCAGGGAGCGGCAGCGGGAGAAGAATGGCCTCACGCGCACTCGCAAATTACGGCGACGACGTTTGTGCCGCGCCGCGTTCTCTATGAGCTGCGTTCAGCGCGCGAATGGTACCGGCAGCGCGAGCGGTGCGTTTTCTGCGACATTCTGAGGCAGGAAATCAAGCAGGCGCAGCGGATCGTCGATACAGCGGGCGAATACTATGCCTTCGCGCCGTACGCATCGCGCGTGCCTTTCGAAGTTTGGTTCATGGCGCGCCCTCATGGCCACCAGTTCGAATCGCCCGCGCCAGGGGAGAATCGCCGCCATCTCGCGACCCTGATCGGCCGCACGCTGCGCCGGATTCTTCAGATCACGCCCAACTATCACCTGGTAGTGCACACCGCGCCCAATACGCTCCAGACCAAAGGCGAGTTGAGTGAATACTGGCGGACGATCGCGGGAGACTATCACTGGCACATCGAGGTTCTGCCAATCGTGGAGCAACGAAGCAAGTCCTACAGCATCAAGGAAACCTACTTCAACGGCACTCTTCCCGAGCAGGCGGCGGAAAAACTGCGTCAGCTCGACCCGAACAAGTGATGGGCGGCCTGCTTTCCTTCCGGCGCTGCGCCAGCTCTGAACGTGGCGGCATCATCTCGCGATTTCTGTTCTTGTTCTTTCTGGTTTTGCTGGTGTTCGTTTTGTATCTGGCGCGCAATCCCATTCTTCGGTTTGTGGGCGGCCTGATCGTCGAGAACGATTCGCCGCGGGCGTCGGATGCGATCGTGATTCTTAGCGACGACAACTATGCGGCCGACCGCGCCACTCGGGCGGCGGAACTGATGAAGACGGGATGGGCGCCGCGCGTGGTGGCAAGCGGCCGCTATTTGCGGCCGTATGCCAGCGTCGCCGAGCTCGAGCAGCGCGACCTAATTGCCCGAGGAGTGCCGGCGAGCGCCATCGTCGCGTTTCCGCAGCATGCAACGGATACGCGCGAGGAATGCGAGGCGCTCGCGCAGCTATTTACGTCGCGGGGCTGGAGACACATCCTGATTGTTACGTCGAACTATCACACGCGCCGGGCGGATTACATTTGCTCGCGCACTCTTCCTGCCGGGACCGACCTTCGCGTCATCGCAGCTCCTGACTCGGAATACAATCCGGACGACTGGTGGCGCACGCGGCAGGGCCTCAAGATTTTTACGCATGAGGTCGTCGGGCTGATCGTCGCGGCGTGGGAGTTGCGCCACAACGACGTTCGAACCACTGCTTTTTTCACGCCACCTTCCGGCAAACTCTCCGTCTAACCTCCGGAGAAGATGAATCTCTTGCTGTTGCTTGGACATTTGTACGCGTGAGGATTTCAGGCAAGGCGAGGCGGACCGGAGACCGGGCGGATTGGCGTAACGAAAAGATTGGGAGTTGGGCCGTACTTCCGGGTGTAAAATGCGTCCCACGGTCGATCCAGGCCGGCCGTTTGACAGTTTTGCCCTGCCGTAAGCAGTATCTACACCGAAGGTCTCACCTCAACGCGCAACGCGTTTTCGAGACAAAGAGCGGGTTCAGATGGTCAGAGAAAGCCTCAAAGGAGAGCATCACATGCCGACAATCACGACCAAAGACGGGACGCAGATTTTTTACAAGGACTGGGGAACGGGACAGCCGATCGTGTTTTCGCATGGCTGGCCGCTCAGCGCGGATGACTGGGACGGTCAGATGCTTTATTTCGGCCAGTTGGGCTATCGAGTCATTGCGCACGACCGACGGGGCCACGGCCGCTCCGACCAGACGTGGGACGGCAACGATATGGACACCTACGCGGACGATCTCGCCGCTCTATTCGAGAAACTCGACCTGAAGAACGCGATCATGGTGGGGCATTCGACCGGCGGCGGTGAAGTGGCTCGCTACCTGGGCCGCCACGGCACGAAGCGTGTCGCGAAGGCGGCGCTCATCAGCGCCATCACGCCGCTCATGTTGAAGACGGACAAGAATCCGCTTGGCTCGCCTATCGAAGTCTTCGACGGACTCCGAAACGCGCTCGCGGCTAATCGGCCGCAGTTCTACATCGATATCACGCTGCCGTTTTACGGCTACAACCGGCCGGGCGCCAAGATTTCCGAGGGCATCCGAGAGCACTGGTGGCTGCAGGGCATGGTGGGAAGCGTGAAGGCCCACTATGACTGCATCAAAGTTTTCTCGGAGACCGATCTCACCGAGGACCTCAAGAAGATCGACATTCCTGTGCTGGTGTTGCACAGCGAAGACGATCAGATCGTGCCGATTGCCGCTGCGGGGCCGGCGGCCGCGAAGCTGCTCAAGCACGCAACCCTCAAGGTCTACTCCGGCCTTCCACACGGAATGCCGACAACGCACGCAGACATAATCAACGCCGACCTGCTGGCCTTCTTCAAAGGCACGGCGAGCGCGACGGCATAAGGGGCGTTCGTCTGGTAGCCGCGGGATGGCGTTCGATGCGGATCCTGCCCTTCGAGCGGGGCAATTTTGACGGCCGATGAAACGCTCGAAGGGCAGGAGCATCAAACGAGACGGAGGTATACCATGGCATCCAAGGCGGAAAAGCGAGGTCCCAGCTATCAGCAGCTTGAGTCCGGCACAGAGCGGGCCAAGCCACTCGTACACCAAACGGGCAGGGAGATTCAGGCGTACGGCAAGGTCGCGAAGCTTCCTATAGCGCTCGACGAGAAGGTTTGCGCGGCGAGCGCCGAGAATCTGAACCAGATTCTGGCCGACACGATGACTTTGCGGGACTTGTACAAGAAGCATCACTGGCAGGTCGCGGGGCATACGTTCTACCAACTGCACCTCCTTTTCGACAAGCACTACGGGGAGCAGAACGAGCTGGTCGACACGATTGCCGAGAGAATTCAAAGCCTCGGGGCGATCAGCCTTGCGATGGCTGCGGACATCGCCGAGACAACGATCATTCCCCGGCCGCCCCGCGGCCGAGAGGAAGTCCCCGCGCAGATCTCGCGCTTGCTGGAAGCACACGAAATCGTGCTGAAGGAGGCGCGCGCGATGGCCAAACAGGCCACCGAAGATGAGGACGACGGCACGAACGATCTGCTCGTCAGCGACGTGATCCGCACCAATGAGCTGCAAGTGTGGTTCCTGGCGGAGCATGCGGTGGACGTTCCGCTGGTTCGTGCAGACAATCGGGCGAAGGCAGCCGCTTCAGACGATTAGCAGGTTTTGAGCGGAGGGCTCTTCTCAGAAGGACTGGCCGGATGCGCCTACTTCAGGAAGAGTCCTTCGCGGATCTGATCGCGGCCGACGAAGGTCTTTGATGTGCGGAATTGCCCGAAGCTGTCGAGGATCTCGCGATTCTGGAAGACGCGGGAGTGGACGGCGAGTGTGGGAGCGGGCAGCAACTCGATCGACTGGCTGTCGACGAGGCGGTAGCGGTGAAACCGGTCGGGCGTTCGGCTGTGAAACAACCCTAGCACCGCGCCGCCCGGGCGAAGGATGCGGTAAATCCGGGCCATGACGCGAGTCATCACCTCAGCGTCGAGATAGTCAAAAAGATCCCACGCCAAAACGCCGTGATAACTCTCCTCGGGGTATTGCAGGGCCGTTTCGAGGAACTTATCGGCGAGAGCGGCCTGCGAAACTCGTTCACCATTCGCTCCGACGGGCGCCCGCCGCAACCTTTCCTCCTCGGTGGTGAGAAAATCCTTCCACGCCCGGAGTAAATCTTCGGTCGAGACGCGATAGCCGCGCTCGATGAAGAAGTTGATCGTCGACTGCCAAACGGGGCCCAGATCCAACACGCAGCCACGTTCGACGTCGCTGATCAACCAGAGGAACTCCTTCATTCCGTTCGAGACCCGGACGTTCGCTCTGGGGGTGACAGATTGAGTCGGGCCGGGCTTGGCACGCGCCGTCACCGGCACCGCTCCAATCCGAGCTTTTGCCGTCCAGTTCATGGGCTAGCCGCTATTCCTCCGTGCCGCTGGCAGAGGCAGCGCGGGCTGCCGCAGTTGCCACGACCGGCTCGGGCTCGGTAGATTGGCCGGCATCGCCAGCGCGAGTCATCTCCACGTTGCCGCGCAGTCGCGCACCGTCGTCGATTCCGATACGGCGCGTAAGAATGCTGCCTTCCACCTGACTATTCGGTCCCAAACGGACCGTGTCCGACGCCTTCAGATTTCCCTGAACCGTGCCGTTGACGACGATTTCGCGTGCGTCGATGTCGGCGTTCACGCGGCCGTTTTCGCCGATCGTGACACGCCCGTTCGTTATTCGAATCTTCCCTTGGGTTTCACCCTCCACCAGGAGATCGGACGCGCCTGTAATCTCGCCACGGATCTTCAGACCGCGGCTGATCGTCGATGAGCCACCCGAGATCGCTGCTGGCGCTGCGGGTGCAGTCGACGCGGCCGGGGCAGCCGGCGGCGCACTAACTGGAACTGGAGCTGAAGCGGCGACCGTCGCCACTGGAGATGCTGCCGCCGTCGCGGGCGGCTGATCCTGCGATTTCGCCGGAACAGGCGCGGGCATGCTGGGCGCTTTCGAAGAAGGCTTCGCCTCGGTAGGCTTACGCCACATAAAATTTCCTCCCCCTGGAAAATAGCAGGAGAGCCCTGCGCCGGGCTGGCAGGGTTCTAACCGCGACGAACTATAGTACAGACCCAGCAGCGTGTAAACCGCTAGATATCAACGATTGTTTCACGATGCGACACGCGCAGGCTTGCATGGGTCGCGCTGGTACCGCCGCGCCTTATCCAGTTTCAAAGTGAGTCGCCAGAGGGACACGAGGTGGCTCAGGACGAACCCTTGATCCGCATTCCGTAGAACGAGCGGTACACAAAGAAGAAGGAAACCAGGAAGAAAGCGCCAGCAAGAATGTGGGTGAGCGGCGCATTCTTGGACCCTAGTTCGACAGCAAGCTCGACCGCGAGCAGGCCGAAAAGGGTCGTAAACTTGATGACGGGATTCAGGGCGACGGAAGAGGTGTCCTTGAAAGGATCGCCGACGGTGTCTCCAACGACTGTAGCGGCGTGCAACTCGGTGCCTTTCTGCTTCAGTTCGACTTCCACGATCTTTTTGGCATTGTCCCACGCGGCGCCAGCGTCAGCCATGAAGATAGCCTGGTAGAGTCCGAAGATGGCGATCGAAATCAGGTAGCCGATGAAGAAGAACGGTTCGACGAACGAAAAGGCCAGGGTCGCGAAAAAGACTGCGATGAAGATGTTAAGCATTCCTTTCTGTGCATATTGGGTGCAAATCGCCACCACTTTCTTGCTGTCCGCGACCGAGGCCTTCTCAACGCCCTCGAGCTTGATATTTGCCTTGATGAACTCCACAGCGCGATAGGCGCCGGTGGTGACTGCCTGGGTCGAGGCTCCCGTGAACCAATAGATCATGGCTCCGCCGGTCACGAGGCCAAGGAAGAACGGAGCATGTAGGAGAGATAGCTTGCCGACGTTTTGCGTGATCCCGTTGGTCAAAGCCATGATGATGGAGAAAATCATGGTCGTGGCGCCCACCACGGCAGTGCCGATGAGCACGGGCTTCGCCGTCGCCTTGAAGGTGTTGCCGGCGCCGTCGTTTGCCTCGAGCAAGTCTTTGGCGCGGTCGAAGCGCACGTCAATGTTGTAATCGCGCTTGAGCTCCTGGGAGATGTTGGGAACCTGCTCGATGAGCGAAAGCTCGTAAACGGACTGCGCGTTGTCCGTGACGGGCCCATAGGAGTCGACGGCGATTGTCACCGGCCCCATCCCGAGAAAGCCGAAGGCCACGAGCCCGAACGCAAACACCGGCGCGGCGATCATCACGTTGCTCAGACCCATATTGCTGACGAGGTATCCGACAGACATCAAGATCACCATTGCGCCGCCCAGGTAGTAGGCTGAGAAATTCCCGGCGACAAAGCCCGAAAGAATTCCCAGAGACGCGCCACCTTCTTCCGCGGAGCTGACTACCTCGCGGACATGCCGCGACTCGACGGAAGTGAAAACCTTCACAAGCTCGGGAATCACGGCGCCCGCGAGCGTTCCGCAGGAAATAATCGTCGCCAACTTCCACCACTGGGATGCGTCGCCTGCGAGGTCGGGAATGATGAAGTAAGAGATCACGTAGGTGAGGGCGATCGACACGATCGAAGTGATCCAGACCAGGGAGGTAAGGGGAGCCTCGAAATTCATTTGGTCGGCATTGCTGTACTTGGCTTTGGCAATGGCCCCGTTGACGAAATACGCGGTGGCCGCCGCCACGAGCATGGCGATGCGCATTACGAAAATCCAAACCAGGAGTTGAACCTGGACGGCCGGCTGATTGACGCCGAGCAGGATGAACGTGATCAACGCCACTCCCGTGACGCCATAAGTCTCGAAGCCGTCCGCCGTGGGACCAACCGAGTCGCCAGCGTTGTCGCCGGTGCAATCGGCGATGACGCCGGGATTGCGCGCGTCGTCTTCCTTGATCTTGAAGACGATCTTCATCAGGTCGGAGCCGATGTCGGCGATCTTCGTAAAGATTCCCCCTGCAATTCGCAGAGCAGCCGCGCCGAGCGATTCGCCGATGGCAAATCCGATGAAACACGGTCCCGCATAGTCGCCGGGAACGAAAAGCAGGATGAACAGCATCATCAGGAGCTCGACGCTGATCAGCATCATGCCGATGCTCATGCCCGCGGAGAGCGGAATGCGGTAAATCGGATATGGCTTGCCGCCCAGGCTCGCAAAGGCTGTGCGGGAATTTGCGAATGTGTTCACGCGAATGCCGAACCACGCGACGCCATAGCTCCCGGCAATTCCGACGACGCTGAAGGCAAGAATAATGATGACGCGCGCCGCCTCATAATGAAGCAAGACCCCAAAGTACAGGAGAATGATGGCCGCGATAAAAATCCACAGGAGGAAGAGGAACTTGCCCTGCGTGACGAGATACGTTTTGCAGGTTTCGTAGATGAGTTCGGAAATCTCGCGCATCGCGTGATGCACCGGGAGGTTTTTCAGCCGGCTATAGATGACGAGCCCGAAAATCAACCCGAAAACGCAGAAGGCGATTCCGAAGAGAAGCAGCGTGTGACCGTCGATACCGAGAAATTTTACGGTGCTGAGATCCGGAAGCTTCAGATTGGCTTCGCCGCTCGGCGCACCGGGGGCAGTCGAGACAGGGGCGGGCTCTTGCGCGCGAAGAATCGCGGAGAAAAACAGCGTCAAAAGGAAGCCGCCGGCAGCCGCGCTCGCAAAACGGCGCAGGCTGGTGCGGCAGATTTCTAGCCCCGTGGACATCGAAAATCCTCCAGTGAATGGCCCTGCGTCAGTTTGCAGCCTCGCGCGTGCTCTGGCCCCACACGTGTTTTCCGAGATCGTCGTCACGTCGTCGGGGGAGCGCCTTGCCGGCACAAGAGCGAGAAGCTACGGAACAAAGCTCAAATTTTGTAGCAGGAATCGGGGGGTTCGTCAAGGAAAGAGGCCGCGAGGAGGCCCACGGAATCAGGGTTTTCGAGCGAGCGGAACTTCGAAAAACATCAGCGGCGTCTTGTCGGGAAGAATCAGGACGTCGGGGACATAAAGGCTCGAAGTGAGGGCCGCTTCAAAGTTATGGTCGACATTGAAGAAGAGAAAGCCGTGCGCTCGGCCGAGGGGCGGAATCACGTCCGAATCGAGCACAAACGGGCGCAAATCGGTGGCGATCTTGTCGACCTTTTTGTCTTTGCTGGGCATGGGAATGCCCACTGGGAAGCGGCGTTCGCTGGGGGCCGAGGGCGTTCCGCCGGGATGCACGATGAGCGTGGCCACGCGGCGGATGGACAGCCAATCGAGCTCCTGCTTGCCGCGTTCGAGCTCGACTTCAAGCTGGACGGTTTCCAGATCGACTCGAAGCGGATGCGGCGTATCGTTGGCGAGAAAGATTTCCACGGGAAGGATTCCCGCAGGAATGGGATTGGCGGCCTTCCCGAACTTTTCTTTGGCCCGGTCGGAGTTCATGTAGGGGTCGACGGAGATTGTCAGTCCCTCGTGCTTGTCTTGGGGAAGCGGTGCTTGCGCGGCCTTTGACGCTTCAGCGGGCGGGGTGTTCGCCTGGGAATGGATGGCAGACGCACTCAGGAGCAGCACGGCCATCAGGGCGAAGGTTCGCATGCGCTTGTTTCCTCCGATGCGAATCGAGCAGCCGAAGTTGTGTGTGTTTGAGACCGCTGCCACTATAATACCGGGGCTGCGCGTGCGGAAGTTGTTTTGACGCGCCGCCGTCTCCCTTTGCATGTACTTCCTTTATCGCATCCTGACGACACTCAGCGTGGTTGTCCTCGTGCCGTATTACGTTGTGCGCGGGTGGCGGCGTGGGGAGACGTCGCGCGCTGTTCTCGAGCGCATGGGCCGGCTGTCGCGGGAGTCGATCCCGCGGAAGGCGGCGCAGCGTGCGATTTGGGTTCACGCCGTTTCGGTAGGCGAAGTACTCGCGGCGAAGCCCCTTGTGGTCGGGCTCAGGCAGCGTCACCCTGATCGGTCCATCTACGTTTCGACGACGACTGAAACGGGACAGCGACTCGCCCAGGAGCGCTTGCGGTGCGCCGATGGCGTCTTCTACTTTCCCCTGGATTCGGTTACCTCAGTTCGGCGAGCGTTGGAGGCGGTTGATCCCGGGCTGGTAATCGTGATGGAGACGGAGATCTGGCCGAATTTCCTGCGCGAGGCAAAGCGGCGCGGCATCCCTGTCGTTTTTGCGAATGCCCGGATTTCTGCGCGGTCCTTCCATCGGTACCAGACCTGGAGCTTCTTGGTCGGCGATTTCTATCGGCGCGTTCTCGCAGATGCGGATTTATTCCTCACGCAAACTCCTGAAGACGGAGATCGACTGCGCGACATGGGTGCGGCGGAGGAGCGTATCGTCGCGGTTGGAAATCTTAAATATGACGCCGAGCCGCCGGGGCAAAGCGAACTTGGCAACTGGCTGAAGGCGCAAATTCAGGAACAGGAGCGGTGGCCGGTCCTCGTCGCCGGAAGCGTTGCCGGGCAGGAAGAGGAGGCTGTTCTTGCCGCTTACGATCTTGTGCAGAGGCGCTGGCGCCGCGCTCTCTTGATCCTTGCACCGCGTAAACCGGATCGGTTCGATGGTGCGGCCGCGATCGTCGAAGAAGGCGGCTGGAATCTGGTTCGACGCAGCCACATCGACCTGAGGGAGCCTCTCGACGAGCAAGCCGACGCCATCCTTCTCGACTCAATCGGTGAGCTTGGCGGACTCTATGCTCTTGCCGATGCCGCGTTCGTTGGCGGTTCGCTGGTTTCTGTCGGCGGACACAATATCCTGGAACCTGCATGGTTCGGCCGGCCTCCGGTCTTCGGTCCATCGATGGAGAATTTCCAACAAATGTCGGAGCAGTTTCTCGCCGCCCGAGCTGCCGTCCAGGTAGGGAGCGGCGCGCAGCTTGGAAAAGTCTGGATGCAAATGATCGAGGATCCTGCCCTGCGCGAGAAGATGGGGAATGCCGCACGACTTCTGGCGGAACGCAACCGGGGAGCGACGCAGCGGTGCATCGAGCGACTCGCGCCGTTTCTCGAAGACGAGGCGCCACTCTCTTGAACTTTGCTCAGTCGCTTCTGTGGCCTCTTTCGGTCCCGTACGGCGCGATCGCTCGCCTTCGCGCCGGAATGTATCAGTCAGGAGTGCTCCGGCGACGGCGGTTGGAAGGGAAAGTCATCAGCGTCGGCAATCTCACAGTTGGGGGCACAGGCAAAACGCCGATGGTGGCCTGGATCGCGTCGCGCCTGCTTACGGAAGGGAAGCGAGTAGGAATATTGACGCGAGGATATCGCGGTCGCGGTGAGGAGCTTCCGGGTGGAGAGCCGTCGAGTGATGAAGTGCGCCTTCTCAAGGCGAGATTGGGGGATGCCGTCGCATTGGGCGTGGGAGCGGACCGGCTTGCGGCTGGCCAGAGATTGAGCGCGAAAGGAGTCGAGTGGTTTGTCCTCGACGATGGCTTTCAACATCTGCAGTTGGAGAGGAACGTGGACATCGTGCTCGTGGACGCGTCGAATCCGTTCGGCGGAGGTCACCTGCTGCCGGCGGGCCGGTTGCGCGAACCACGGAGCGCGCTCTCGCGTGCAGATTTCGTCGTGATTACCAGGTCGGAGAGCTCGCCAGCCCTTGAAACAGCGGTTCGGCGGCATAGCAACGCACCAATTTTCTATGCGCGGCCGAAACTGGAAGAAATCATCACGCTCCGTCCGGGCGCTTCAAGAAGCCAAATTCCCGTCGAGCGCCCGACTCGGTACTTCGCCTTTTGCGGCATCGGGAATCCGGGCGCGTTTCTGGCTGACCTCCGCACGTGGGGAATCGAAGTTGTGGACCACCGATTCTTTCCGGACCATCATCGATACACGGCAGACGACGTGGCTCGAGTGATTCGCGCCGCGAGTGACGCGCGCGCGGACCAATTGATCTGCACGGAGAAAGACATTTTCAATCTGAAGCCCGAAGAGTGGGGAACGTTTGCGATTCGCTATTGCCGCATCTCAATGCAGGTGGACCAAGCGGACGAGTTCTGGCGCGCCATCTTGTCAAAAGCAGCGAGCGGCTCCGCATCCGCGAGGACCTGAATGAAGGGCGTGCGCGTTGGTGCCCGTGATGGGGCTGTGATACTTTGCGGTCGGACGATCCAGTCAATTTCCTGCGGGTGAAGGCGTGACTTCGAGTCGACAACCAGGCAAGCGAGGGCCGCGCGCCACCAGCCGCGGTGGGGGCGATGCGAGCGTCGATCTGACGCGGCTGCTCGACATCGTCGCCGCATTTCCACGGCAAACAATCTGCGTGCTTGGCGATTTCGTGCTGGATGAGTTCGTGTCCGGGGAAATTTCGCGCGTCTCGCGCGAAGCTCCCGTTCTGATTTTGCGTCACCGGCGTAGCGACTACTATCCGGGCGGAGCAGCCAACGCAGCCAACAACGTCGCCGATTTGGGTGCGCGGGCGGTGCCGGTCGGAGCCGTCGGCGACGATGAGGGCGGCCGCAAGCTCATTGAGTTCTTTCGCGCAAAGCGGATGCCCCTCGACGGCATCTCCCGGGTCCGCGGCGGCGTGACAAACACGAAGACGCGCTATCTCGCGGGTTGGACGCACACCACCGAGCAGCAAGTTCTGCGGGTAGACCGCGAAACAAGCGGCGTTCTGCCGGACACCGTCGAACGCGCGATTGAACGCAGCGCCCGCCGGGCTGCGTCACGGGCGGATGCCCTCCTCGTGTCGGATTACGGATTTGGTGCGGCGGCGCCTTCCCTCGTGCGGAAGCTCTCGCCGAAACGGATGACCCTCGATTCGCGTTACCGGCTGCTGGATTTTCGCGGCGCTGGAATTACCGCGGCGACTCCGAACGAGGCAGAGATCGAGGCCGCCTACCAGACGCGTGTCGGGACGAACCTTGGCGTGCTCGATGATCTGGGCGCTCGCGCGCTGAAAGATGTTGGCCTCGAGGCCTTGGTGGTGACACGAGGGAAGGATGGGCTGGCCTTGTTCGAGCGCCCCACGGCGGGCAGCGCGCCAAGGCCTCCTCGGCACATTCCGATTCACGGGTCGGACACACCGGTGGACGTTACGGGCGCCGGCGACACTGTGATCGCAGTGTTCACGCTCGCCCTCGCGGCTGGAGCCTCTTACCTCGAAGCGGCCCACTTGGCAAACTACGCAGGCGGAATTGTGGTGATGAAGCCGCGCACGGCAACCGTGACTCGCGCGGAACTCGAGCGCGTTTTGCGCCGGGAAGCTACGGCCGAGCGTTGAACGGCGGAAGCCGCGGGCGGCAAAATGGACACGCGCGAGAAAATCCTCTCCCGTCAGGGCCTTCACGATGTTCTCGATGAGCATCGCCGCTCAGGCCGCAAGATCGTGTTCGCGAACGGTGTCTTCGACCTGCTGCACGTGGGGCACGTGCGCTACCTGCAGGCTGCGAGAGGCGAAGGCGACATTCTCATCGTCGCCGTCAATTCGGATTCGAGCACGCGCCGCCTGAAGGGCGAAGGCCGTCCCATCATGACCGAGCGGGCGCGCGCCGCGCTCATCGCCGCGCTGGCCGCCGTCGATTACGTTGTTATCTTCGACGAGGCGGACGTCGCTCCCTTGCTGCGCGAATTTCGCCCGGACGTTCACGCCAAGGGCACGGACTACACGTTGGAAACGGTCCCCGAGCGGGACTTCGCGAAGGAACTCGGGATCCGTATCGCGATTTGCGGGGACGCAAAGGACCATTCGACACGAGACATCATCGCGCGCGTCCGTGGACAGTCCCATGGATGACCCACGCTTTCTGCTGGTAAGGCTCGGCTCGATGGGCGACGTGATCCACGCGCTTCCATCGGCCAGCGCCCTTCGCGCGGCATTCCCCGGGGCGCGGATCGACTGGGTGATCGACACCAAGTGGTCGCGCCTGCTGAAAGACAATCCGGACATCACGGAGGTTGTAGGATTGGACCGGGGCAGGCCGGCAGGAACGACCGCGAAGCTGCGTTCTGCGGCATACACCTGCGCGATCGATTTTCAGGCGCTGTACAAATCGGCGCTGCTTGCGTTCACCTCGAAAGCGCCGCGAAGGATCGGATTCAAGAGCAGTTATGCGCGGGAGGGTCTGGCAGCCCTTCTCTACACTGAGCGGTTGAATCCACGCGGGCCCCATAAGGTGGACCACAACCTCACGCTTGTAGCCTCAGCCGGAGCGCGCGCCGGGCAAGCGCGTTTTCCGCTCACGATCGATCCGGACGATGAGGACCGAGCCGAGAGGGAGCTTGCTGCAAAGGGGATCAAGGATTTTTTTGTGTTGAACCCGGGCGGAGGCTGGCTCTCGAAATGCTGGCCCGCAGCGCGCTACGGAGAAGTGAACCGCATCTTGGTGGAAAGGTTCGGCTGGCGTGGCGTGATCACGTACGGCCCGGGCGAAGAAAATCTCGCGCGCCTCGCCATCTTCGGCGCGAGAAACTCGCCGCCTGTCGCAATTCCCCTGGGGCTTGGGCCGCTGATATCGCTGATGCGGCGAGCGAAGTTTGTGGTTTCCGCAGACACGGGCCCTCTCCATTTGGCGTCGGCGCTGGGGACGCCGGTTGTGGGCCTCTACGGCCCCACGGATCCCTCGCGGAATGGTCCGTACAGTAAGGACGACGTTGTGGTGAGGAATCCAAGCGCAAGCGTAACGACTTACCGTCGTGAGGCATCCTACTCGCCTGCCATGTTGTCGATTACCGTCGATCAGGTGGTGAGAGCCGTCGAACGCCGTATGGGGCTCCGCGCGTGAGCCAGCGCAAATTCTGGATGCGATGGCGCGTCCGCGCCGGCTATCCGGTCGGCATTCTGTACTGGCTGCTGGCCCGGCCCACGCGTCACATGATCTTTTACGGTGGAATCGTGGCGGCCTTCGGGCTGCTCGTCCGTGCAATCGCCGCCGGGCACCTTCGCAAGGACCAGGAACTTGCCACAACCGGCCCGTATGCATGCACACGAAACCCTCTCTATCTTGGCAGTTCGCTATTGGCTTTGGGCTTCATTGTGGCTGGCCGCTCGTGGATTGCGGGCGCGCTTGTGGCGGCGTATTTCGCCACGTTCTATTACGCGGTCATGAAAAACGAAGAGGATGATCTTCGCCTCCGGTTCGGCGCATCCTTCGATGACTATGCGGCGCGGGTGCCGCTCTTTTTCCCGCGAGGGCCTGACACTTCTCAGGCAGCCGCGAGCGACACCCCCAGGGAAGGCTTTTCCTGGCCGCAGTACTTGCGCAACCGCGAGTACAAGGCGCTCATCGGAACGCTACTTGGCCTGGCTATGCTTTGGCTGCGGATGTGGATTCGGACGAAGCATGGCTACTGACTATAGCGGAGCTATTGCAACCTGTAGACCGCGTGCATCACGCGCTGAAACTGGGGCTTGTAGATCAGGTCGAAGGCGCGCTCTTTCCCAGGAAACATCTCGAGCGCGACGCGGCGCGTAGCGGCTACCATTCCGGCCGCCTCTTCCGCCGACAGGTCCCCTCCCGCAATTGTATCCAGCGTCAGATGAACCAGAATCCGAAGACGGCGGATGCGTCTGCTCTCCTCGTCAATCTGTTCCTGGGTCGGCGGGCAGGTGCCTTCGCGGTTCGTTTCCATGAATGGGCCCGTGGGTGGTGACTGAAAACATTATGAACTCCCGTTCTAACCACCGCAATAGTACTTAGCCCATATTTCCGATGCTGCCCGCCGGGCCGGTGTGAGTCAGCAATAACGAGACTCCCTCCGCTCACCACACTTGAGCAGCCCACTAAACCTGCATGTTTAGCGATCAACCGCGACTTTTTGCGCGCGAGCTGGTCAGGCGAGGGCCGCCGTGCGAGGATGCCGAGGAAGTCTCGGAGAGGCCGTTAGACGGACGCAGCGGTAGAGGCTTGCCTTGCCGCGAACGCGCGCCCACGCGCCATGGATCACGCCGTCTTCTTAGCTGCTGCAATCACATCTGCACTGTACCGGTAAGCTCGAAAAACGTTGTTGGTCTGACCCTTGGGCGCAGCCGTTGCAGGGCCAAAGTTCGGGTTCACGTATTCCCATACTACGTCCCCGTCGGTGGTTACTTCGAAGAACCTCCCATAAGCTCCTTCGTTGATTAACGTGTTGCCGTTGGGCAGACGCTGCGCGTTCGAGATGTAGCTGCTGAAGAAGAAGGCATTACTGCCGCGGGCCGTACCGTCCTGATATTTCCACACAATCTCCTTGGTGTTGGGGTTGATTTCGAGGACACGAGAAAAAGGTTGGGGGGCACCGGTATCAACGCGGAATGGCCCGTTGTCGAACAGGAGAATGTTCCCGTTTGGAAGCGGTGTGGGTGCATGCTGGCCGGATAGCGGCGGCGGGCCCAACTTCCAGTCAATGGTGCCGCTCTGGCGGTTAATCCGCACAACCGTCGAAATGTTGCGGAAGCTCAGCAGGATGTTGCCGTCCGGCAGTTCGGCTATCCCGTTACCATGTGTCCATTCCGAGCGAGTGTCGTTTGGGGAGGTGATCGGGTACGCGTCCGGCTCCATATGCTCCCAGGCGCGCCATTCCCAGACCGTCTCGCCATCCTTGGTTCTCTCCACCAGATAGTCGCTGTTGATCTTGCCGCCGTCGTGCTCGGTCCCGGCCAAGCCGCCTTTCACCCGTTTGGCGATAGCGGCCGGAAGCTCGGAGGAGCACAGCAATAGCACGTTGCCGTTGCGCAGCAGCCGCCCATCATGATGATGGTCGGGCTCCTTGATCTCCCACAGGATCTTGCCGTTCCAGTCTGCCTCCATGGCGGCGCCGCCCATGAACGGCGACTTCCCTATGAAGCTGTCATTCGGGATTTGACCGTTGTAGAAGAGCGTTCCGTTCTCAGTGAGGTAGCCGTAGTTGCCGGGCGGATAAGGCATCTTCCAGGAGTGCATCACGTTCCCTTGAATGTCTATCAGGTACACCATGCCCGCTCCAGTCAAAGGCGCGAACAGCGTGAAGCCTGGGGATGCACGCCGCGGGTCGTAGCCGCGGAACCCGACGCCGCGGCGTCTGATCGTGTTCGGATCAATGGCGAAAGAAGCCGGCGTCGCGGCTGCTGCGGGCCTCAGCTTCTGCCAGGCTGAGACGCTGCCGCCACCCATGATCACGCCGGAGCCCAGCCCTAGGAGGAACTGCCGCCTTGATGTCATGATGAGAACACCTCTTCCAGCGGGATAACCGGGGTTTATACCAGAATTTCCGATTTGGGCATCGACTGTCGCGGATGATACACCCCTTCTGTTCTCGTTCACCACAAACTCGTTGCCGGACCAGGCCCTTGGGCGAGATTGCAGGGTTTCGATGACTCTCTTATGCCCTCCATCGAGTCAGAATTGCTGCCACGTAACCGATCTCTCAGACACCGCTCCAGCCCTTTCTCCTGGACCGCAGATTCCGCAACCGTAGTCGGCGTGCTACCCACTCGGCACAGGCAGGGCATCCATCCGCTGCAGCAACTGGCCAAACAGCCGCCGCGTGTTGGCGCTCGCCATCTCAGACATGCTGGAACCCGCATGAATCAAGGCTTTCAAGCGCACATAAACTTAATTCGTAAGATTCAAATCGGAAATGGGGGCTTAGGGGCATCGTTCCCGGTTTTGGGTGTGGTATTTTTGAAGTGCAGCTATGGCGGAACATCACAAAGAAGGCCGCGAAGATCGCGTCGTGAACGTGCACACGGCCGACACTTGGACCGAGGCGGTCGTAATTCGGCAATTGCTCGAAAGCAATGGAATTCTTTCGCCCGCTCCCGGCACCGCCGATCCGTTTCCGCTAAGAGACCCACCGGAAGGCACACACGGCACCGAAGTCTACGCCCTCGAATCGCAGGTCGAAGAGGCGCGCCGGATCATTGAATCGTTCCGCCGCGGCCGGCACGCCCCACCATCAGCCGAAGGCGAATAATTTTTCAATCAGGATGAGTTTGCGCGAACGACTGCACCTCGAGCGTGTGGCCGTTTGTCAGTGCCGTGACCGCTCCGTCGCGATCCGTTCGGAAGAAGCGTACGCCCATTTGCGAGTATCGGGCGACCACTTCGGCGTTTGGGTGCCCGAATGGATTTCCTTCACCGGCGGACACGACGGCGACCTTTGGCTTGACTGCGTCGAGAAACAGTTGCGTCGATGATGTTTTGCTTCCGTGGTGCGGAACTTTAAGGAAGTCCGCCGCAAGAGTCGCATGGTCGACGACGAGCTGGTCCTCGACTTTCTGCTGGATGTCGCCTGAAAGCAGGAAATGAATGCCGCCGTCCGTGAGGCGAAGGACGAGGGAGTCATCGTTGGCAGCCTCTGAAGTTGGCGTCGCGTCACTCGGCCACAAGACTTCGCCGTCGACGTCGGCCCAGGCGAACCGCCTGCCGCTGGTCTCGTGCACTACCGCAACGTGAAGGGAACGGGCCTCGGAAATGAGCCTTCTGAAGGCAGGGGTCTCCTCGTCGCGGCCGATCCACAGTTGGCCCACCGAGAAGTTCTGCAGCACGCTGTACAGGCCGTCGAGATGATCGTGATGCGCGTGCGTCAGCGCGACCACATCAATATGTTTGAGGCCTCGCGTCCAGAGATATGGCGAGACCACTTCCTCTCCGATGTCCGGTCCGGACCGGGATCCATCGAATGATTCGACCCTAGCGATTCCGCCGCCGTCGATCAGCATCGTCCGGCCATCCGGATAGGCGGTGAAAATCGAGTCGCCTTGGCCTACATCCAGAACGGTCACCTCGAGGTCGCCGCGCTTCAAATCGGGTGCGAACGGATGGGTGGCCACCAGAAGGGTTAAAGCGGCGACAGCGGCGGACGCAATCCATTCGACTCGGCGAACCATGGGGAAAAGCTGCCGCCGCGCAGTCCGACCGGTTTGGCGCCGCGCCTCGCTGCGTGAAGAGGCCGCGAGCCAAATAAGCGCGGCGAAGAAAGCGATGAACAGCCATGTTGGTGGACCGGGGATGCGATAGGAGACTCTCGGCCATCGGCTGAACCACTCGACCGACGAGAGGAGCAGTCCAGCAGCAATCGCGAGAACCTTTGACAGAAAGAGGGCGAGCCGCAGCCATACGAACGTCGCGGCCAGGGTGACGAATCCCAGCGGAACGATCAAGCCCGTCAAAACGACCGCTGGAATGTTGCTGAGCGGACCGGCCAGCGTTACGCGGTGAAAAGACTGCGCGAGGACCGGCATCATTCCCCACTGAATGAAGGCCGAGAGCAACACGATATCCCATAGCCGCAGGCCAAGTCGCACGGGCACGACCAATCCTTTCGCGGCATGTGGTTGGAATGGCCTGGGAAGACGCGCCGCGAGCCATTGAGCCGCTGCGCGCATCTCGATTCGGAACTGAGCAACGCGGGGAGGATGGGCCGAGTCGCGGGTGGCATCGCCTAAGTGAACCAATCCTGCGCGATATGGCTCGCTCGTCCTATCGATCCATGGAAGCGCAAGGCCCGCGATCACTCCCGCCGCCAGGAAGGAGAGCTGAAAACTGGAATCGGAAGCGTTCGACGGCCTCCAGACCAGCAGGGCGAGCGCTGCGAGAGCGATTGTGTTCAGCAGGTCGATCCGCCGAAAGAGCGGCCTCGCCAGCAGATAGAATGCCGCCATCAGCGCGGCGCGAAAAATGGGCGGACGATCCTGAACCACGCCCACATAGGCGGCCAGAGCGAGGATTGTAACGATGCTTGTTGCGACGAGCGGGAGGCGCAGCCGCCGGCAGAGCCAAAAAACAAAAAGGGCGAGAGCGCCGACGTGCAGCCCGGCTACGACCAGCACATGATAGGCGCCCGTCTTCTGAAATGGCTCGACAATGCTCGAGTCTACGAAACTGCGGTCACCAAGGAGCATCGCGCGCAGGATTGCCGTGCGTTGCCGGTCGCCTGCAAGCAACTTGTTCAGCCGCTCTAGGAGATCGCCGCGCACACGTGCCAGCCGGTAGCCCAGGGTCAGCGGAGGGTGATCCGTGACGCGCAGCAACTGCGGGTCGCGTAACGAGCCAACAATGTCGATCCGCTCGCGCGCCAGAGCGCCTCGCACATCCGGCACGCCGGGATCGAGAAAGTTTCGAGGTTGGCGAGCGCGCAGCAGTGCCTCGACGCGGTCTCCAGCACGCGCGACCGGCGGCTGCTCGGCAGATCCCGGAGCGGCATAGCAATTCGCCCTCAGGCCGCCACTGACCGGAACTTTGCTTCCCGCAATTTCAACTTGCTCGAGATCGATCTCGAATCTCGTTCCCCACGGCAAAGACAGGGGATCCTCTCGGAGCCGGCCGTACCAGCGCAGTGGCTCACTCAAGTCAATCTGGCCTGCCGCAATGAGCCTTAAAACGTGATTCGCTGGTACGCTGGCCCGTTCGACTGCAGATGCGAAGCCGCCCAGAGCAATCCAGGCGAGAAGGGCGCTTGTCCACGCAAGCGTGAGCCGGATTCGCGAAACAAGGATTGCTCCGAGGGCAAGAAAGACGAGGGCGATCGCAAGCCACGCGGCCAGCGGGAATCCTACTGCGTGGCTCGCGACGATTCCCGCAGCAAATGCCGCAGCAAGCCACAACACTGGTAATCGCATCAGGCGCGACTCAGCCGCACGACCGTTTCCATGTGGAATGTTTGCGGAAACAGGTCGAAGAGGTGCACGTCCGAGATTTCGTATCCGCGGGCCCGCAGAATCCCCAGATCCCGAGCCAACGTCGGCGGTTCGCATGACACGTATGTAATGTGCTGCGGCGCGATTTGTGCGAGCCGTTCGGCGGCGCCTGGCGAAAGCCCCGCGCGTGGCGGATCGAGAACCACAAAATCAGGCTTGTCCTTCAACCGATCGAGAAATCCCTCGACTTCGGCACACCGGATTTCAATTGGCGCACCGGCGGCATTCGATTCAAGATCGCGTACAGCTGCCGGATTGGACTCGACCGCGATCACGCGCCGAAAGCTCTTCGCGAGGGGCACGGAGAAAAGGCCGACACCCGCGAACAGGTCCAGCGCGAACTCGCCACCGTCGGATTCCACCGCGGCATGCATCAGCTCCGGGGTGAGAGAGTGGTTCACCTGGAAAAATGAAAAGTGCCCAACGCGATACTTGTGCCCGCCCGCCTCGCACTCAATGAAGCCGGGGCCAAAAAGCTGCATTCGGTCGTGGCCCGGATCGTGGAAAAGCAGGCTCTCAACCTGCGGCAACATGGCGCGAATCTTGCCGCCAAGTTCTCCGCCTGAAGGCGGCATAACGGCAAACGTCGCCGTCAACGACACGCGTGCCTCGCCGCCAGGCCCGTCTGCGGTGAACGCCTCTATCTCCCGCAATTCGCGCGGAAGCTCGCCGGCCGCTAGAGCATCGCGCAGAGCAAGAAAAGTCTTCAGCAGCGCAGGCGCCAGAATGGGGCATTCCTCGACAGCGCACAGCGCGCTCGAGTTCGCACGAAAATAGCCGATGCCAAGGCGAGTCTCAGCAGAAGCGTCACTTGTGCGCTCTCCAGGCGCACCCACCGGCCGCACCTTCCACTGCGCGCGGTTGCGGTAGCGCCAAGCCTCCGAAGTGTGCGCTTTGATGTCGCCGGTCCACTCGATCTTCCCGATGCGCCTCAGCGTCTCGCGCAGAATCTCCGACTTGAACTGAACCTGCCTCTCATACGCCATGTGCTGGTAATCGCAGCCGCCGCAAACACCAAAATGGCGGCATTCAGGCGCGACGCGCTCCGGCGACGCCTGCACAACTCGCTCCAACCGCGCACGCACAAATTTCTTCTTCTGCTCGATAGGCTCGACGGTCACCTGTTCGGCCGGCAGCACGTAGGGGACGAACACCGTCGCGCCCTCATGGTGCGCCAATCCCTCCCCGCCATAGATCAGCTTTTGAATGGTCACATCGAACGTGCCGACTTCCGGGGACGTACCGCGACCGATTGGAGGAGGGCCCATCTGCTGATTTGCCGAGGACCGAAAGGCGGGCTTGCGTTGGCGCATTTTAGTCAGACAACAGCTCTACGTTAGGTAGAACAGGCTCAGCCGCGGCACATCGAAAAACTCGAACATCCTCTTCTGCGTGTACTGCCGCTCGAGCTGCGCCAGTTGCTCGGCCGACATTCTACGCCGGTGCGGAGCCAGCGAGCGATCCATTTCTCTCCGGATCGCGAGCATCTCGTCTTCGTCCGCATCGACGGCGAGCGCCGCGGCCAACTTCTCCTCGAGCACCGTCAGGCTGCGCTCCATGTCCTCAAGATCGATCGGCCGCGGCGAATCGAAGATCAGCGCGAGCTTATCGAGCTTCTCCGCGATCTCCTCGATCCGCGGTGCCAGGGCGGGATGCGCCCCGCGCTGCCTTTCCGCGGCGCGCCGCAGGCGCTGCGAATTCCGCTCGAAATATCCGCGCAGCTCGTCGCGAGAGAAAGGCTCACTCGCCCCGCGCTCTCGCGAGGTCGCAATCTCCGGCCCGCTGCCCGCCGCAGCCTCTTGCGCCTCCGCCGCCGCGTCGAGCACTGCGTCGACGCAATACGCGAGGCTCTTCAACTGCCGCCCCCCAGCCGCCCGTCGCGAACGGCTCCAGCTCTCGAACGCCCGGTCAATGCCCTTGAGCACCGCCGCCAGCGGAATCCCCGCCTTCTGCCACGTCTCCACGATCGCCCAATCGAGAGGCGATACCAACAGATGCGCGCCCCGCTTGCGCCAGAAATAATCCTCGATCTCCGTGAAATAGTTGAAGTAGTTGAAGGATTCCATGAGCCAGGGGAGGGAAGAACCGCCTATGACGCCGGCCGCGGCCGCGCTGGCGCGGCCTTCTTCTGCGGACGCCCCTTCTCGCCCTGGTTGTGTTCCCAGATGATGCGCAGACCGTGCAGCGTCAGAAATTCGTCCGTGCGCTGGATGTGCTTCGACCCGCGCGCGATCAAGCCTGCTTGCCCGCCCGTCGCAATCACCTTCACGTCGCCGCCCAGTTCCTTCTTCATGCGCGCCAACATTCCATCCACCATGTCAATCGTCCCGTAATACAGGCCCGATTGCATGTGCGCGACGGTGTTGGTGCCGATCACTTTGCCTGGATCGCGAATCTCCACCCGCGGAAGGCGCGCCGCCCGCGCAAACAGCGCCTCCGACGCAATCCCGAGCCCCGGCGCAATCGCGCCGCCCAGATATTCGCACCGCGCGGAAATCGCATCGAACGTGATCGCCGTCCCGAAATCCACCACAATCACCGGGCCGCCGTACATCTGAAACGCCGCCACGCCGTTCACGATGCGATCCGCGCCCACTTCGAGCGGATTATCGACGAGCACGGACATGCCCGTCTTCACGCCTGGCTCGATGAAAAGAGGCTTCTGCTTGAAATAGTCGCGCGACATTTCCGCGAGAGTCCAGTTGAGCGGAGGAACCACCGAGCTGATGATCACGCCGCTGGTTTCCTTGGGGTTCAGCCCCGCCAGCGTGAAGAGATTGCGCGTGAGAATGCCGTATTCATCGACGGTCTGGTCTCGCGCGGTCGTCAACCGCCAGTGAGCGATCAGCTCCTCGCCGCGAAACACTCCCACAACCGTGTTCGTATTTCCCACGTCCAGCGTCAAAAGCATCACGCAATTTCTCCTACATCCGCCGAGAGCACGGTCTCGATGCCTTGCCCGTCGTCGCGCGTCACGCGCAACGCGCCGCTGGGCTCCAGTCCCGCGGTGGTGCCGGTAAATGTCTCTCTGCTCGCTGCGATCCGCACGCGCTTACCCTGAAAATAGCTCGACACTTCCGAAAAGCGCCGCAGGATCGGTTCGGGCCCTTCGCTGATGAACTGATTGTAGTAGCGGTCGAGGTAGCGCAGCAACCGCACCAGCACGTCCAGCCGCGAATGGTTCTTCCCGGTTTCGATTCGCAGCGACGTCGCGATGTCCGCGAGCTCCGTAGGCATCTTCGCCTGGTTGACGTTCATCCCGATTCCCACCACCGCATAGTGCACGCGATCCGGCTCCGCATACATCTCAGTCAGAATCCCGCAAAACTTCTTCCCATGCACCATCAGGTCGTTTGGCCAGCGGATGTCCGGGACCGAATCAAGCTCTTCCGCCGCCGCCTCGCGCGCCGCCAGGCCGGCCACAATCGTAAGCAAGGGCGTCTGAGCCGGCGAAATGGGAGGCCTCAGCAGCACCGAGCAAATAATTCCCGCCGACTTCTCAGATGTCCACGACCGCCCCGCCCGTGCCCGCCCGGCTGTCTGCTCTTCGGCCAGCACCAGCGTCCCGTGAGGCTCACCCTGTTCTCCGAGATGCAATGCCGCCAGGTTTGTCGAATCTATTTTGAAGAAATGGAAGATCCGCCGCGCAAACGGCGTCCCGTAAAGCCTGTGGCTCAGCAGTTGCGGCAGCAGGATATCCGGCGTCCGCTCGATGTGATAGCCCGTCCGCGGATGCCCCTTCACCTCCACGCCTAAATCGCGCAGCGTCTGAATCCACCTCCACACCGCCTGTCGCGAAACGCCGATTTCCTTCGCAATCTTCGCGCCGCTGATCACGATCGTCGCGTTTTCCGCCAGCAATGCCAGCAGTGCATCGATGCGCCTGTCGGTGGTGCCCGGCAGCATGCTTGGTCGCTTCTTGGCCATGGACGAACTTGCAGGATACTCGACCGCCGCCAGCGCCACAAGCGCAGCCCGTCGCCCGCAGGCCCCGATGCAATCGAGCCGCGATGCGATAGACTAATGACGCTGCACGCGAAGCCGGGATCATCCGCTCGAATCTCAGCTCGAATTTTTCCAGGGGAGGCTCATGAAGGCTGTCTACATCCAGCAGCACGGTCCCGTCGACGACGTGAAGGTGTCCGAGATTCCGGTTCCGTCGCTTCGCGCTGGTGAAGTGCTGGTGAAAATCGAGGCCGCCGGCATCAATCCGAGCGACGTTGGCAGCATCGTCGGTCGTTTCCCCGACTCGGTGTTGCCGCGCGTTGTGGGCCGCGATTTCTCTGGCACGGTCGTCGACGGCCCCGCCGAACTCGTTGGTGCCGAAGTTTGGGGCACGGGTGGCGATCTCGGAGTTTCGCGCGACGGAACGCACGCCGAGTACATCGCGTTGCCGCGCGAAGCGATTGCGCGGCGGCCAGGGAATCTCAAGCCTGAAGAGGCCGCCGCCGTGGGCGTTCCCTTCATCACGGCTTTTTCCGCCGCCGTTCAACTCGGAGGACTGAAGCGCGGTGATTGGCTCGTCGTTGCGGGAGCCGCCGGAGCCGTGGGCCAGGCCGCGATTCAAATCGCGAACGCAAAGGGCGCTAGCGTGATCGCGCTTGTGAGGGACGCGGGACAGCGCTGGGTCGGCGGTATGCCAAGCGTGCACGCGGTAGCTCAGTCTGATCAGGCGAATCTCGAGGCGGTCGTGCGCGACGCAACAGAAGGGAAGGGAGCGGATGTCGCGCTCAACGGCATCGGCGCCAGTGTCTTTGCGCCGCTTCAGGCGTCGCTGGGCCTCGGAGGCCGCCAGGTCGTCTATTCCGTCGTAGGCGGAAAGGACGCTCCCATCGACCTTCTCGGCTTCTACAAAAACCAATCCGCGCTGCTCGGCCTCGACACGCAGAAATTCGACGCCGCCCGCTGCGCCGGCATATTGAACGGCCTCGCGCCTCTGTTTGAATCCGGCGCGCTCCAGCCCCCGAAAGTCGCACAGCTTTACCCGCTCAGTCGCGCGCCCGAAGCCTACCGCCGGGTGGCCGCAGGCTCGATGGGCAAAGTCGTGCTTGTAATGGGCTCCTAGCGGAAACTTCTCACAACAAGTCGTCGTCAAAACAGGGCGTCCGGCTTAGCGCTCGAGCTCGCTCAAGCGATCACGCATTTTCGCGAGTTCAGCTTTGCGCCGCCCAAGCGTTGTTTCCATCGCCGCGACGATCTCCTTCGGCGCTTTGCTGCGGAACGTCTCATCGGCGAGCCGCTTCTCTTTCGATTCGATATCCTTGTCGAGCCGCTCGATTTCCTTCCTCAGCCGCGCGATTTCCGCCGGCTTATCGACCGTCTCGCCGTATGCGATTCGCAAATCGAATCGCGCCGTCGACCGGATCGCCGCTCCCGCCCCGTCGAGCCGCTGCGACGAAATCTGCAAGCCCGAAAGATTTGCCAGTCTCAGCACAGGATCCAGGTTGCCTTCCACCAGCGCCCGCACCTTCGGTTCCTGGCTCGACAACTCAGCGGCGACCTTCCGCTTCGGATCGAGCTTCATCTCCGCCCGCATGTTCCGCGCCGCGATGATGATCTCCTGCAGCAGCGCCATATTTTGCTCAGACTCCGCGTCGTTCCAATGATATTGGGGCGCCGGATAGTTCTCGAACGCGATCGTTTTTGCGTTGGGATGCTGCGGCAGCCGGTGCCACAGCTCTTCGGTCAGGAAAGGCATCACTGGATGCAACAAGCGGAGGGCGGCGTCAAACGCCGCGAAAATATTGCGCCACGCCGTGATCGCGTCATTCTTGTCCGCCGCGCCAAGCTCCGGCTTCACCCACTCGATATACCAGTCGCAGAAATCTCCCCAGAAGAAGTGGTAGATCGTCTGGCACGCCTCGTGGAACCGGAAATCCTCGAGCGCCTGGTTCACCTGCACAGTCACGGCCGAAAGCCGTGAGTACAGCCAGCGATCCGCCAGAGAGCCGCCCTCGCGCAGCCCGTAAGGCGCCCGCTCGCGCACTTCGGGAGACGCCAACGATTCCAGCATGACGCCCTGCGTCTCGATCTTCTCCAGGTTCACGAAGAGGAATCGCGCCGCGTTCCAGATCTTGTTTGCGAAGGCACGCGCCCCCAAAATCCGGTCCTCGCTCAGGACGATGTCCGTGCCCGGCGCCGCCATGCTCGCCAGCATGTAGCGCAGCGCGTCCGTCCCGTGCTGCTCGGTCAGTTGCAGCGGATCGACGCCTGTCCCCTTCGTCTTCGACATCTTCGCGCCTTCCGCCGTCCGCACCAGCGAATGCAGATACAGCCGCCGGAAGGGAATTCGCTGCCCAACGTCGCCGACCAACACGTTCGGCCCGCTCATCAGGTGCATGCCCATCATGATCATCCGCGCATCCCAGAAAAAGAGGATGTCGTAACCGCTGATAAGCAGGCTCGTTGGATAGAAGTCACGCAAGTCCTGGGTATCGTCCGGCCAGCCAAGCGTCGAAAACGGCCATAGCCCCGAGCTGAACCACGTGTCGAGCACGTCGGGATCCTGGGTCAGCTTCGCTCCGCCGCATTTCGGGCACGTCGTCGGAACGCTCGCCGCGCGCGCGTGCCCGTCGACGATTTCCACTTCCGAATCGCGCGCCGGCACCATCTCCTTGCAATTCGCGCAATGCCAGATGGGAATCCGGTGGCCCCACCACAGTTGCCGCGAAATGCACCAGTCGCGGATGTTGTCGAGCCAGTTCAGCAGAATCGTCCGTTGATTTTCCGGCACCACTTCGATCAGCGCATCCCGCACCACTTGCTCCGCCGGCTCCGCCAGCGGCTTCATCTTCATGAACCACTGCGTCGAAATGCGCGGCTCCACGATCGACTTGCACCGGTCGCACGTTCCGACGGCGTGCATGTGCTCCTTCACCGATTCGATCAGCCCAAGCGCCTTCAGGTCCTCGACGATGCGGCCTCGCGCGGCAAACCGTTCGAGTCCGGCGTACTTCCCGGCAGCCTCGTTCATGTGGCCGTCGTCGGTCATCACGTCTATTTCCTGCAGGTTGTGCCTCTTGCCGACCTCGAAATCGTTCGGATCGTGCGCGGGAGTGATTTTGACGACGCCGGTACCGAACTCGCGGTCCACGTACGCGTCCGCAATCACAGGAATCTCGCGGTTCATCAGCGGCAGCACAACCTTCTTGCCGACATACCGCCGGTATCGCTCATCGTGGGGATTCACCGCCACAGCACTGTCGCCCAGCATGGTCTCGGGCCGAGTCGTAGCCACCACCAACGATTCCTGTGAGCCTGCGAGCGGATATCGGATGTTCCAGATTTCGCCCACACGTTCGTTGTGCACCACTTCCAGGTCGCTGATCGCCGTCTGGCACCGCGGGCACCAGTTCACCATGTACCGGCCGCGGTAGATCAGCCCCTCGCGATACAGCCGCAGGAACGCGTGCAGCACGGCGCGGTAGAGCGCTGGCTCCAGGGTGAAGCGCTCCCGCGTCCAGTCGCACGACGCGCCCAGGCGGATCATCTGCTGCTTGATCATTCCGCCGCTCTCTTCCTTCCACTTCCAGATGCGGCGCTCGAATTCCTCGCGGCCGATGTCCTGCCGTTTGATTCCCTCCTTCGCCAGCATTCGCTCCACCACGAACTGCGTTCCGATTCCCGCGTGGTCCATGCCCGGCAGCCACAGGGTCCGGTAACCGTTCATGCGGCGCCATCGCACGAGCATGTCGATCTGCGTGTGCTCCAGCATGTGGCCGATATGAATTGAGCCGGTCACGTTCGGCGGGGGCAGGGCAATCGAAAAGCGCGGGCCTCCCAGCGAATTCTCTGGGCGGAAAAGCTTCTCTTCAAACCAGGCCTTCGCCCAGCGCTGTTCGATCTCCTGCGGTTCGTACGCCTTCGGTATCTCTCGGGGCATCGGGTCCTAAGCTTGTGAATTTTGCGACAGGGTGAAACACCCAATATACGGGGCGGGCGCGCGGGGCGTCAATTGCGCTCAGTCAAACGCTGTATAATCCCGTGCGCGGAGCCGGGGGAGCAGAGCAGATGAACGTACAAGAACAAATCAAGAAGTATATTACGAGCCAGCCTGAGCCAAAACGCGGCGACATGCAAGAGTTGCACCGGCTCACGCTTCAAGCGTCACCGAAATGCAAATTATGGTTCTTCGATGGGAAAGACAGCAAAAATCATACTGTTTCCAACCCCACGATTGGATATGGATCTCACACAATAAAATATGCCAATGGAAAAAGCAGGGAGTCTTTTCAAATTGGCGTGAGCGGAAACAAAACCGGAATCTCTGTCTACATCCTTGGCCTCAAAGATAAGAAGTACTTGGCCAAAACGTACGGAAAAAAACTAGGCAAGGCGAGCGTAACCGGATATTGCATTCGGTTTGGAGCTCTAAAGGATATAAACATCGATACGCTTGAGGCGGCAATACGCCGTGGGCTTGCGGTTCAGAATGCTTGAGGCGGCCCAACGAATCCCGGAAAAGGCCTACTTTTCCTTCTTCTCGAGTTCCTGTTGCAGGAGATTCTCTACCAGCGGCCTGAGCACGCCTTGGGAAAGCAGTTGGTGAAGCTGCGGCTCGAGCTTTTCGAGAACCTTTGCCACCACCGCATCAACGGATTGCGCGGAACCGTTCTGCGAGCCTGACTTCGACTCGAGCGGAGATGGGGGCGGCGGCATCAAAAACGGAATGTCGGCAAGCGCTTCGCGATTCGGCGGAGGAGCGGTCGGGATTCGTTCATGGGACGCGACAGGAGCCGGTTCCTCGACCGGAGCGAAAATCGACGCGTGCATTTCCTCGAGTTCCGGCTCATCCACCGGCAGCTCGTGAACTGTCGGGTCTCCGGAATTGGGCGCGAAGAACGAGTGCAGGGGTGCTGGCTCCTCATGGGCTCCGCTGAACCGCGAGGGCTCACTTGGTTCGTCGTCTTGAGTAAGGAGCGGCTCGGGTGTGACGTGCGCGGCCACGGGCTCCTCGAGTTCCGGGTCCCTCGTCGCGCCGGAAACTTCCATCGGTTCCGCAACGAGTTCGCCGGCGAGGTCCGATGTCGCTGAAGGCGAAAGCGGAAACTTCGGCTCGGACGACTCCTGGAGCAGCGGCTGCGGCGGCGGGGCAAACCACGACTCCGCACTCGGAATCGGCTGCGCGACTGCTTCCGCCTCGGGTTCAGGCTGCGCGGATTCCACCGGCGCGCTCTGTGCCAGCGGTTCGGGCTCGGGTTCCGCCTGCGGCTCAGAGTGGACCGGCTCCCGGTTCACCGGACTCGACGATTCCTGTGCAATGGACTCGGGCTGGTCCAGTGCGGTCTCTTCGTGCTTCTCAGACTTGCGTCGGCCGAAGATGGTGGATAGCCAGCCTCCGTCGGAGTACTCCGTCGGAGACGACATCATGTCCAGCCACCCCGATTTCGGCTTCGGCGGAGGCGGAATCTCCGGTTTCTGTGTCGAGACTGCTTCCGCAATTTTCTCAGCAGTGAGAGCACCTTCGGTTGCCACAGGCGCGGGAATCGGCGGGGGAATTACCGCCGGAACTTCCGGCGCTGTCGATGCGACTGCTGGCTCAGCGGCTCGCGGTGCAGCCTCAGGTTCGGGCTCCGGAGCTGCGGAGATGGGCTGAGCAGGGGTCTCCTCGTCTTCGGCGACGACATGCTTTGGAGGTACGTCGCGCTCTGAAGGGAAGGAAATAGGATTGAAATCCTCGTCGGAGGAGAATGCGAGTCGGCCGCCGGGCTCTTCTGGAACCTCAAAGTCGTTGGCCGTTCGCCGCCAATCGTGCGCGGTCAGCGCCTCTCCGTCCTCTTCTTCCTCTTCCTCATCGCGGTGCTTCTTTTTCGACGTAGCCTTCGGTGCCTTCGGTGCTGCCGCCTCCTTCTCGGAGGCTTCCTCCTCTTCGTCGCCGATGTTGCGCACGCCTTTGCCGAAGCCATAGATCTGCGCGGCTTCCTCGGCAGTGGGCTCGGGGAATTCGGGAAGCGGCTTCGGTTCCATTCGCGCAGGAGCTTCCAGAACGGGAGCAATCGGCTCAGGCGGAGGCGCTGCGGCGGCCTCTTTGGCCTTGGCCATTTCGGCTGCAACCTTGGGATTCTTCTCGAGCGCCGATGTCACCATCGCGATCAGCGGATCGGGCGGTACAAAGGGCTTTTTCAGGACGCCGTCCGCACCCACTCGACGCGCCTCTTTTTCGTCCAGCGGGTCGAAAGCCCCTACCAGCAAGATCACAGGCACATGCGAGAAGCGCTCGTCCTTCTTGACGAACTCGCACACCTCATACCCGTTGCGCACGGGCATGAAAACGTCGGCCAAAACCAAATCGGGACTCAAATCGGGAATGCGACGAACGGCCGCTTCGCCGTTGCCGACGGAAACGACGTCGATGCCGCGCTCCTCGAATGCGAGCGCGACCATCTTTTGGATGTTCGTATTGTCGTCAGCAACTAGAATTCGTGGCACTGGTTTCCTCGTCACATCTCAGGATTTGCATCGCAAATCCCGCTTCTTCGGACTCGCCCCGGGACGCGCTACGACACAATGGCGCGGAGGGCCCGTTTCACTCTTCTATTGCTAACACCCCCGGTAGGGGGCGTCAATAAAGTCGAAGGACAGGAGTGCCGCAGATGTTAGCAGGGCGTTAACAGCCCCGATTACCAGGGAATGAGCTTTTTCAGGCCCTTTTTCTTCTTGCTGGTGGATTCGGTCTTGGAGTCCGCCTTGTCGGCCTTGTCGGGCGTCTGATCCTTGGAATTGGCCGCCTGCGGAGGGGTCTGCGAGGTGGATTGGCCGGTCTGGGCCGCCGGGGTGGCAGCCGGATCCGGAGTTCCACCTTGAACCGCCGCGGGCGCCGCGTTTTCCGCGGGGGGCTGCGCCGGAGCGGTCCCCGTTGCCGTCGGCGGATTTGCCGCCGGGACTGACGAAGGCGTCGCAGGATTCATCGGCGCATCGCCGCCCGTAACGCTCGGAGGCGTCGCCGTGTTGGCGCCAGGCGCCGTCACGTTGTCTCCTGCGGGCGTTGCCGGATTCGTGCCCGGCGGCGTCGCATTGTCTGCCGGAGGCGTAATGATCTGGACGCCCACTCCGGTTCCAGAAGGACTCGAGACAGGAGTGCCAGGAGCGGCTTCGACCGGCGTTCCCGCATCGGAAGGGCCCTGGTCCTCGTTGTCAGCGGGCTTCCGCTGACCCGTGAAGTCCGGCCCCTCGGCGCCTTGCTTCAGGACATCGCGGGCGGAAATCGCATCGTCAGGAGGTTGCAGGTTCGGAGTGCCGGAGCCGGCAGCGCTCTGGAAGGTAGGCCCACTCTTCAGCATCCCCAGCGGGAAGCGGAGAACGGCCATCTGGTGGTGCTCCTTCTCGAACTTTTGCTGCTTCTGCATGCGCGCGAAAGCGTCCGGATCCGCCGGAGGAATGCTCATGCCCAGGGTCTTGAGGCGGTCTTTCGCCTGACTCGCGAGATGCGACGCGGGGTATTCCTGGACGATGCGGGTGTAGCACTTTCCCGCCAGATCCGCCCAATGGTTCTTCTCGTCCTCGTTGGGAGAGCGCTGCTTCGCGAGCGAGTAGATGTCGCCGAGCATCCAGAGGGCTTCATCGCTCTGGCTGTAGAGCGGATACCGCTCGCTGAGTTCGATCAGCCGCGCCGCGGATGCCGGGAAGTCGCGCTTCACATAGTAGAAGCGCGCGATCTTGTACTCCCCGTCCGCGAGGACTTCCTGCACGTCGCGGAGATACTGCTCCGCCTTCGGAATCAGCGGGCTTTGCGGATACTTCAGCAGAAAGGTCTGGAATTCTTGCTCCGCCTCGATGGCCTGCGTCGTGTCGCGGTCCGGCTTTTCCATCATGTGAAAATGGCCCAGCCCGATCTGCATCTGGGCGTAAGCCGCTTCGTCGAGGAACGGAAAAAAGATGATGAAGTTCTTATATTCGTCGATAGCCTGAGTCAGGTTCGAAGTGCCGCCTTCTTTGTAGTAGGAATCCGCGACGCCGAGCTTGGCCTTGGCCAGATACTCGCTGTCGGGATACGTGTTGATAAGAGCCTGGAGGGTGAGGCGCGCCTCGGTGAATTTGCCTTTTCTCACGTCGAACATCGCGCGCTCGTAGAGCACCTTGTCCGGCTCGGCGGACTGGCTGGTGTCTACGCCGTCGTCGGCCGCCTTTTTCTTTTTCTTTGTGTCTTCCTTGACGACGTGAACCTTGATTTTCTTTTCGTGAGTTTCCTGCGGCTTGGCCTTTTTCGAGTCGTCTTTCTTTGGCTGATCCTTCGGCGGAGTCTCCGGTTGAGCCTGAGCCGGCTGCTGGCTCTGACCACTCGAACCGGTTTGCGCCTGGACGGTCTGGCCGCGCGCGGGAGCACAGAAGGCGCCCGCAACAAGCGCGCAGAAGAGTGCAGTCGAGAAGCCGCGAACTACTTTGGGAATTCCAGCCATGGTCCTCGCTCTTTTTTCTCTAAGGGTCTGCAATTTCATTCCCTTAGACCCGTTGGCTCAGGGCTTCGGTCGCGAGCTTGCGCATTTGGCGCGCCGCCGCGGCTGGATCGGGCGTGTGGAAGATCGAAGTCCCCGCAACGAAGGTATTGGTTCCGGCCTGGGCTAACTCGGCCGCGTTTTCCAGATCGACTCCCCCATCCACTTCGATCCGGAAGGCCGCATTATAGCGCGCCCGCCATTGGTTGAGCTGGCGAATTTTCTCGATCGCGTTCCGGATGAATTTCTGTCCGCCGAAGCCGGGATTCACGGACATCACCAGGACGGTATCGAGCTTATCGAGCACGTCGGAGAGCATGACCACAGGCGTCGCGGGGTTGATTGCAGCGCCGGCCTGCGCTCCGTTTTCGCGAATCATTTCCAAGGCACGATCCAGGTGCGCCGTGGCTTCCTGATGCACCAGGACGCGGTCGGCGCCTGCTCGGATGAAGTCCTCGATGTATTCTTCGGGCCGCTCGATCATCAGATGCACGTCAAGTGGGAGACGGGTTGCCTTGCGCAGGGAGGCGACCACCGGGATGCCGAGCGAGATATTTGGTACGAAGTGGCCGTCCATGACGTCGACGTGAAGCACGTCGGCGCCACCCTCCTCGACTTTGCGGACTTCGTCAGCGAGACGCGCGAAATCCGAGGCAAGGATGGAAGGCGCGATTTCGATTCTCGCGTAGGTCATGAGGGTCTCAGAGATTCTATTTCAGTCCAGAGCGAATATCCAGAAGCAGAACCGAGATGGCGAACCCCAGAAACGCTGAGAGGGCTGAGAGATCCGAAAAGCAGATCCCTCACCCCCATCCGCGAACGTCGCGGCTGGGTTCGGGATGACACCGTGACTTGTGGCGTGTCCAGGTACGGATTCGAGTTCATTCGGCAACCTGCAATTCGATGGTGGAGTCGGCGTCGACGCGCTGGCCGCGGACCGGCGACTGGCTGAGGATGCTGCCGTGGAGCGCGCCGGAGGAGGGTGTCAGAGTGAGCTTGGTGACCTTGAGCCCCGCGTTGCGAAGCTTGGCCTCGGCGTCGCCGAGCTGGAGGCCGGCGAGTCCGGGCATCATGTAAGCCGGCGGGCGTGCGCCAAGAGAGACGAGAAGGTCGACGTGGGGGCTGGCGTTGTCGGTCGAGCCCGGCGCGGGATCCTGTTGGATGACTTCGTTCGTGCCCCAGCCGGGAAGGTAGGCACTTGAAATCTCGCCGACCTGCAAGCCGGTGCGGAGCAGCTCGATGCGAGCCGAGCGCAGTGTCGCGTCCTCGAGCTTGGGAATCGTCGCGGTCTGCGGTCCGAGGCTGAGGACGACGTGAGCGAACTGGCCGATTTTGACTCGGATATTGGCGGGCGGGCTCTGGCGGGCGACGGTGTCGACCGGAAGGGCGCTGTAGATGTGGTCGTCGACCCGCATTCCCACGCCGCGGCCCTGGAGGGTCTGCTGAGCGGCGATGGCCTTCATGCCGACGACGTTGGGCATGGAGACTTCGCGGCCCTGGATAGCAAAGCGGATGGCTGTGAGGGCGCTAAGGAAGGCGACCGAGGCCAGGATGAAGGCCATGAGCGCGATGCGGGCTGCCCATTCGAGACGTTCTCGGAAAGTCATCGCCATTTCCGCTCCCGTTAGAAGCGCCCCCAGTGTAACCGTAGATTAAGCGCGGTGCCGGTCCTTTGTTTTCAACAAGTTACGAGAGAAATTAATCCCCGTACCGTAGATTAAAGTTCGCTGCGCTTTCGCCATCGGTGGCCGATGGGTCAAGTCCTTGAAACCACAGATGAACCCGCCACGGCGTGCAGGCACTGATGAACGGCTGAGGGGCGAGGCAAGGATGCGCCCGGGCACGGAGGCGGAAAGTGGATCGCCCAATCTGGACGGCGAAAAGGCCCCGGATTTGTATAGATTAGAAAAGTGCAAGTGGTTGGTTCTGCGGTGGTTACGGGGATTTCTAATATTCGCTGTATAGATTAGAAACGAAGCGGGAAGCTCCTTCAGGTTGGGAGGGGAAGGTCGCCGGAGCGTTCGCATTCGGTCTTAGTCTTTCATTTTCCTACTACCAATATTTTATCATGCGCGGCAACTTGACACGTGTGATTCAAGCTTGCAACCCGCAGAGAAGATTAGAGTTACGAAATCGCGATTTGTGGTCAGGAATCGAGGAAAAGCGAAAAAAGATGGAAAAAGTTGGTGAGGACCGCAGCTCGTGACCTCAACGCTTCACAGTCGACGGTTGACCCCTGGAGAAGCGGGCCCGGACCGCGCTGTGAGTCGTCAGTTTTCGGGTTTGAGCTGGGTCCAGCCCGCGCCGGGATTGGTGGGTGAGTTGACGACGACGCCTAGGCCGTTGCGGTAGTAGTTCGCGTAGGGGCCGGTCCAGACTTCGCGCTCGTTGCCGAGCGGGTCGATGGTGGGCGTGACGCCGCGAAGCGCCTGATCGAATTTTTCGAATTGAGCCTGGCGCTGGGCCTGGCCGCGCTCGAATGCGCTGACCTGATTGCGCATCGCCTGCATCTGCTGCTCGAACTGCTGGACCTGCCGGCCGAGGGCCTGAAGGCGCTGCTGCTGGCGCATCCGCTGATACTGCAAACCGTAGGCGTCTTCCTGCTTTTGCTTTTCAACCCATTGCGGATCGAGATGAAACGTCTCGGAGGCGTGCAGGAGAATTGCGCGCGCCGCGGCGACGCGATCGGGCGGCGCGAGGAAACTGACGAGCGTGCCGACCTGCCAGAGAGTGGACATGTCGTTGGTGCGCGCGTAGGCATAGGCGGTGCGCTCGCCGGCGGCGCTGCTGCATTTGTAGGTGACCTGGCCGGTGGTGGATTGGCGCAGGTTGGCGCTTTGTGGCGCGGGATCCTTGAGAGGGGGTTCGCCTTCGCTGGGCTGCGGATCGAGCCGCTGGCAGGCGCGGATGAAATGAGTTTGGGCGTAGATGGTGGCGAATTGCTGGCCGGTGTGGTAGTTCGCGCTGGTCATCTGAGCCTGCGCGCCGAGATCGACGGTACCGCCTGCGGGGTGATACGGAGTGGGCGCGGCGTAAGTGGGAATCGCAACGTCGCCGAGACGGATTTCGGTGCGAGCGTCGGGTGAAACGATGTCGACCATGGGGCGAACGTCGGAATAGCCAATGCGAAAGAGACCGCCTTTGATGGTCCAGCCCTGGGGGACTTCGACGGTGAAGGCGTGCTCGTAAGGATCGGTGTAGGAGACGTAGGAGGGAGTTTGGGCGCGAGCGGCGGTGGGAAGAAGCGCGAGAAAGACGAGGGCGATCCGATGAATGCGCATCGAGGGCCTCCGGTGGCGACGCGGGAAGGTTGTAGCTGTGGGGCGGAGGGTTGTCAACGGAGAAGAAACAGCGTGTGGAACCACAGATGAATCCGCCTGCGGCGCGACAGGCACAGATAAACGCTGATGAAGAAAAGGGGATTGGGAATTTGAAAACGCTCTGTTGACATCCTCGGTTTGCGACAGGATGGAAGAGGGATCCCTCGACTGCGCGTCCCGACGCGAAAATCGAAAGGCGCGATTTTCGCGGAGAAAAAGCGTCGGGACTCTTCGCTCGGGATGACAGGATTCGGAGTTGTCCGAGAAAATGGGCGCCCGCGCGCGTTTGCACGGGGACATCAACAAAGCGATTTGAAAAGCTTAACCACAGAGGTCACGGAGGGAAGAAGGAGTCTACGGAGAAAGCCTACCGCAGAGACGCCGAGGTCGCAGAGAGGGCTAGCGGGGGAGGGAGAGGATCGCGGCGAAGAAGCCGTCGGAGGGGTGCGTGCCGGGGAGGGTGCGGAAGAAGCCGGAGGAGTCGAAGAAGGAGAGCGGGTCGAGGCCGGGCGCGAGATGAGGGGCGAGGATGGAGGCGGAGTCGGAGGCGGGGAGGAGGTGAGGCCCACTGGCTTCAGGGGCTGAAGCCCCTGACACTTTTTCTGCAGCAGCAATGTCGGAGCTAAAGCCCTGTCTGCCGACAGGCAAGCTCCGACCCCCTAAAGAGCCCTGTGCGCGTGGCGCCTGGGCGTTGTGGGAGCGAGAGGCGAGGACTTCGGCGATGACGGATTCGTTTTCTTCGGGCTCGAGGGAGCAGGTGGAATAGACGAGGCGGCCTCCGGGAGCGAGAGCGTCGAGGGCGGATGAGAGGATGGCGACCTGGAGGCGGTGAAATTCGGCGAGCTGTTCCGGCTGCAGGCGCCAGCGGATTTCGGGATGGCGCGCGAGCGTGCCGGTGCCGGAGCAAGGGGCGTCGACGAGGATGCGATCGAAGCGCGCGGGGAACGGAAGCGGTTGCGTGGCGTCGAGTTCGAGGAGATGCACCGGCGAGAGATGGAGGCGCTCGAATTGAGCACGCATGGCGCGGAGGCGATGGGCGTGGCGGTCGGCGGCGATGACGAGGCCGGAGTTGCCGGCGGCGCGAACGAGCGGAGACGTCTTGCCGCCGGGAGCGGCGCAGAGGTCGAGCACGCGGTGACCGGGGCGGACGTCGAGGAGGAGAGGAATGATTTGCGAGGCTTCGTCCTGAACGGAGATGGCGCCGCGGTGGAATGCGTCGGTGCGAATCGGGCTGCCGCCGCTGACGGCGAGAGCGAAGTTGAGGAGGGCGCCGGGCTCGACGCGGAGGCCGGATTTTTCGAGTTCGGCGCGGATGGCGTCGCGCGCGGCGGGATCGTGGAGCGCGAGGACGAGGCGCGGGGCGCGATTATCGGCGTCGAGGAGGGGCAGGGTGCGAGGCTCGTCGAGGCGGACCAGCCAGCGTTCGACGAGCCAAGTGGGATGAGAGTGCGCGACGGCGAGGCGCTCGACGGAGGAACCGGCCGGATCCCTCAGCGGCTGAAGCCGCGAAGACTCGGCTGGGCTAACGGCACGGCTGAAGCCGTGCCCTGACGAACTGGCTTGCGCGGCGAGGCGGCGGAGGATGGCGTTGACGAGAGGCGCGGCGGAGGATTTGCGGGCGCGCTTGACGAGGTTGACGGAGTCGTTGACGGCAGCGCGGGAAGGGATGCGTTGGAGGAAGTGGAGCTGGTAGAGGCCGAGGCGGAGGGCGAGCGCGACGGCGAGGTCGAGCTTCGCGATGGGCTTTTTGAGATGAGGCTCGAGCAGGGAATCGAGGAGGCGGCGCTGGCGGAGGACTCCGAGGGTGAGTTCGGTGGCGAGCGCGGCGTCCGCGGGCTTCACGGCGGGGGTGAGCGCGGCGTGGAGAACGTCAGAGGCGTAGGCGCCTTCGGCTTCGACGCGGCGAAGGGCTTCGAAGGCGATGAGGCGGGCGGGAGAAATGTCCACGGGACAATGAAAGCATACCTCCGGCGCAGGGCCTAGCGTGACGGGCGGGGCGGGGAGAGGCGGAATGAGCAGAATCTCCTGCAAGAGCGCTGGCAGAGCCTTATTTCCGATCCTAAAAAACCTGAGAGAGCCGAGTTTGCTTGCGATTGATTTTTGCGCATGGCGATAATTGAAAATGCCCAGCCCGCTAGGAGCCCAATCATGAGGAAGGTGATCGCATCGATGTTCATGAGCGTTCTCGTCATCGCGCTGGCGGTGATGGGGACGCCGGAAATGATATTCGCACAGACAAGGGCCGCACAGACGCAGGACCACATTGTGAGCCCGACGGATTTGGAGAAGGAGGTGGCGAAGGCCGCGAGTGCGCGCCAGCTGAATGAGGCGCGGCTCGAGAAGGTGCTGTTGACGCCGCAGGGACGCGAGGCGATGCGGCAGGCGAACGTCGACTACGCCACGGTGCAGAAGGGAATTTCGACGCTGAGCGACGCGGAAGTGGCGCAACTTGCGGCGCGCGCGGACAAGGCGCAGGCGAATTTCGCCGCCGGGGCGATCACGGCTCCGGAGCTGCTAATCGTCCTGATCGCGGTGATCGTGATCATCGTGATTGTTGTGGCTGTTTGACGGCGGAGCGGAGAGGCGGACGGCGCAAAGGGGCAGTCGCTGAACCGCGCGGCGGCACTATGCTTGTACGCCGCGGCGGAATCCGGGATAATTGAAATGCCCACCCACCTGAAGGAGACCGAATGATCTCTCGAACTAGACGCTACTCACTCCTGTTGTTCGGTTTGGTGTTGACGCTTGCGGCGTTCGCACCGCAGCCGGCTCGGGCGCAAGACCACGTGGTGACGCAGGCCGATCTCCAAAAGGATGTAACGCAGGCGGCGCAAACGCGGCAAAGCCGGGAGGCGAAACTCGAATCGTTCCTTTCGACTCCGGAAGCGCGGAAGGCGCTGCAAGCGGCGAATGTGGATTACAAAGCCGTGCAGAAGGGCGTGCCGCTGCTAAGCGACGCGGAACTGGCTCGGCTTGCGGCGCGTGCGGACAAGGCGCAGGCCGATTTTGCGGCCGGGTCGCTCTCAAACCAGGACCTCACCTACATCGTGATTGCACTGGCGACGGCGGTGATCGTCCTCATCATTGTTTACCACTAGCAAGACCAGGAAGAAGCGGGACGGAAGATGCGCGTGAGAAGCCGCCGTTGCGCAGTGCTGTGGCTGCTGGCCGCGGCCTGCGCAATGGCGGCCGATTTATCGGGAGTGTGCCTGGATGTGCCGTTCGTGGCGCAGCCGAAGAACGGGTGCGGGGCGGCGTCGATCGCGATGGTGATGCAGTATTGGGAGCACGATTTGGCGCAGCCGCATTCGCCGCGTGCGGACGTGGCGGCGATTCAGGAGGCGCTCTACTCGAAGCAGGCGAGCGGGATTTTCGCGTCGGCGATGACGAAGTATTTCGAGGCGGCGGGGTACCGGGCATTTGCGATTCACGGTGCGTGGAATGATTTGAAGGAGAACCTGCGGAAGGGGCGGCCGCTGATCGTGGGATTGGCGCCGGAAGGACCGCATGATCCGTTGCACTACGTGGTGGTGGCGGGGATGGATTGGGAGAAAGGCTGGCTGTTCGTGAACGACCCGGCGCGGCGGAAGCTGTTGAAGGTGGACCGGGCCGAGTTCGAGAAGGAATGGGCCGCCACGCAGAATTGGACTTTGCTGGCGGTGCCGCAGAAGGGCCAGTGATCGCGGCGGTTGTGGCGCTGAGCCTGGCGGCTGCGGCGCATGCGGCGGCGACTCGGGTGGCGACGACGGATGCGGCGGTTGCCGGTGAGGTTGCGGCAGCGACAGCGCAGAGCGGTTCCTCAGGGCAAGGAAGTTCCTCGCAGGCGAGTTCCGCACGGACGGACGAAATCAAGAAACTCTACGACGCGGGGGAATGGGAAGAAGTGGTGCGCGCGACGGCGGAAGGAGAGGGCGCGGCGGCGGATGAGGATTTCTATCGTGGGATGGCGCTGGCGAAATTGCAGCGATGGAGCGAAGCGCGAGTCGCGCTTGCGACGGGAGAACGAAAGGCCCCGGAGGACGAGCGGTTTCCCGTGGAACTGGCGGGCGTGGCGTACAAGCTGAAGGACTTTGCGGCGGCGGAGCGGGAATTGCGGCGAGCGCTGCGACTCGCTCCGAAGGATGCGTACGCGCTGAATTTTCTGGCGTCGATCTATTTTCTGCGGGGGAATCTGGAGGCGGCGCTCGAATACTGGAATCGCGCGGGGCTGCCACGCGTGAACGAGGTGAAAGAAGAGCCAGAGCCTCAGGTGAATGCGGAGTTGTTGGACCGGGCGATTGCGTTTGCGCCGCTATCGACGCTCGAGCTGCGGGACTTCGAAACGACGGAGGCGCGGCTGGATGGGCTGGGGATTTTCGCGTTCCACCGATGGGAGCTGAAGCCGGTGGAGGGCGGCGCGGAGAATTCGTTTGACGCGATTTTTCATTCGGTGGAGCGCAACGGATTCGGCGGAAACAAATGGCTGGCGGCGCTTTCGATGCTGCGCGGGCTGCCGTACGAAACGGTCTATCCCGAGTACGACAATGCGCGGCATAGGGCGGTGAATTTCGACGGGCTGCTGCGATTTGATCCGCAGAAGGAGCGGGCGTTCGCGGAGGTGTCGGCACCCGTGGGGGGCGATCCGCGGTGGCGGGCGCGCGCTTGGGTGGACGGACGAGACGAGAACTGGAATATCAGCGAGAGTTTTGCGGGGGCGTCGGCACCGATTACGGATTTGAAACTGAGGAAGATCGAGGCGGGAGCCGGGATTCGGTCGATCGAGAGCGGACGGTGGAGCTGGGAGACGGGCGCGGCGTTTGCGAGGCGCAGCTTTCGGAATCAGACGGGCTTGGAAACGCAGGCGGCGCCGTTTTTCACGGATGGGAATTCGCTGGAGCTGAGGGCGTCGACGAATTACCGGCTGCTGTGGCTGCCGGACCGGCGATTGAGCCTGGATGCGGGCGCGAGCGGTACGGTCGGACGATTTTTCGCGGCGCCGCTGAGCACGTACGCGATTGGAACGGGAGCGCTGGAACTCCGTTGGCTGCCGCAGGAACAGGGCGATGACTACGAGATGAGGACTTCGCTACGCGCGGGCGGAACGGGCGGGCGAGTGCCGCTGGATGACTTGTTCACGCTGGGTGTGGAGCGGGATGACAATGACTTGTGGCTGCGCGGAATTTCGACGACGCACGATGGAAGAAAAGGGAATTCGCCGATGGGGCGGGATTACGTCCTGTGGAATTGGGAACAGGACAAGATCGTGTATCACGGGGCGTTTTTTCAAGTGCGCGTTGGGCCGCTGCTCGATGCGGGGAAGATCGCGGACCCTTCAGGGCTGTTCGGGTCGGGCGGATGGCTGTGGGACCCGGGCGCGCAGGTGAAGGTGCGCGTGCTGGATACGATCGAGGTGGTGTTCAGTTATGGGCACGACATGAGGTCGGGGCAAAATGTGTTTTTCGGCGCGACGGGAAAGTAAGGGGCGAAACAGGATTTCTTAGGCAAGGGCCTCGTAGGGCCGCGGGATTTGTGTCGTCCCCTGAAGGGGACTCAAACATTTTTGCTCTTTCACCCGGCACTTCCGTGCCGGGCTACAGTTTGTTTCGTCCCTGCGGGACTCGATGTACCTCGGACGCCGCCATTCCCGGGACTAGCTCAGCTAGTGATGGACTCGTCCGTCTCGCCCGCAGAGCTTTTGTTTTGACACTGGGAACGATCCGGCCTTCCGAGCCACGATTCGCGTTCGCGCGATGCGTTGGAATCAGTTGGCGGCGAGGACGTCGTAGTTATAGTTGATGAGAGCGCGTTTGGGAGGGGTGGTGACGCCTTTGAGTGTGATTTTGCCCTGGCCGGTGGCATTGCCGCGACGAACTACGCGACCGAGGAACACGGTGCGGCCGTCGGCAAGCTCGAGATAAATGGGAATGAGCATAGCGAAATTGGAATCGACGCCGGATTGGGCGAGGGTGTAGGTCATTACGACCTCGCCCGAGGGCCCTTTGCTGAAACCGGCGTTGAACTGATAAGCGGGCAGGGCGGTGCCGTAGACGTATTCGTCGAAAAACCAATCCATCTTGCCGTTGCCGCCGACGTTCATGTCGGGAGTCATGTGCTTTTCGACCATAGACTGGAGATCCGCGGTGGTGGCTGTGCGCTCGCCGTAGGTCTTGACGAAGTCGCGCATCATATTTTTGAAATTCTCGTCCTGAGACTGAGGGCTCCACATCATCTGGCGAAGCATCTGGAAAATGTAGGCCCCTTTGGCGTAGATGAGTTCGCGATCGACGTCGAAACCCGCCTTGCCGTTGTTGAGTCGGTAGCCCATCGTAACGGGACCGACATCGATGGCACGAAAGCCATAGTTGTTTCGTTCGACGATCGAGCGGCGCTCGTCATCCCAGAATTTCGGGTAGAGCCAGCGAGCTTTGTCCTCGTAGGCGCTCTCGAGAAACAGGGAGGCGGAGAAATCAGCCAGCCCCTCGCCGAGCCAACGGTCGCGATAAGAATCGAATTCGACATAATCACCCCACCATTGATGAGCGACTTCGTGCGGCGTAACCACGACCCAATATCCGCGGGAGGCTCTCGATGCGTCCACGACAAACGTGCCTCGCAAGGTTCTTTCGCCGAGAGGTCCTTCGCGCGCATAAAAGGAGCAGATAGGAAGCCAGACAAGTTCCGGCCACGATTGGCCGTAATCGCAGGCCGTCTGCTGCGTGAGCGAAAGGCGCTTGAAGGGGAGCGGGCCAAAGTAATCGGAGTACAGGCGAATTGCAAATTGAGCCTCGGAAAGAGGTTCCTTCATCACCGCAACCGTGCTGACGCGGGAACCGTTTGCTCCGACGGCGTTGTACGCCCAGTCGGGCGGCTCTTCGTTCGCGTACGTGGCGACGAGATAGGCAGGAGACGTAAGAGAGGCCTGCTCCACTTTCATACGGCCAAATTGAAAGCCGGCGATCGATTGGGGAGCGTCGCTCTTCCACTCGCTGACATCTTGATTGCCGACTTCCTTGTCGCTGACCAAGTTGCCCGAGGCGGCCATCCGCATGCCTTTGGGGATGCGGAAGATCATGTCGAAGGCGCACTGCTGCGCAAACGGAGCGTCAGCATCATTGGGGTACCAGTCGACTCGAGCGACGGGATAGTAGTTGCCATTGCCTTCATTTGTAACGGCGTCCTTGCCGCCATACTCGGTGGTGATGGCGTAGGTCTGTCCTTGGGCAAGCGGCTTCGAAGTGATGATGTAAAAGTCCGGGTCGTCGTCCTTATCCTCCTGGATGAACGAAAGGGGCTGGCCGTCGGGCCCGACGACGCTGCGAACTCGGAGAGAACGGAAAAGATTAAACGGAATCGCTCGGGACGGCTGACCGAGCAAAGCGAACTTTGTTTCCGCCTTGCCAGAAAGGTAGGCATTGCCTTCGACGGTGACGTCGAGGTTCTGACTCTGAATGTTGGTTCGGGAGACGGGAGCGGCGGCTGCGCCCAATGTTGCGGCGTAGTCGCGCGAAAAGGAAAAGGCGGTCCAGATGCCGGGGTTTGTAATGCCGTAGGTTGTGAGCTCGACCTGCTCCGGGCTGACGTTGGGAGCACCGTTCGGGTCGATGATGTAGAGCAGCTTGTCGTCATAGTGTTGGCCGTGAATAAAGGCGACGAAGAGTCCGCCCGGATCGCTGCGGAGTAGATCCTCGAGAATGCGGGCTTCGAGGTTTCGGTGGAGCTTGTGTCGCGTGGCATTCTGACTGTCTTTGAGGAGGCCGGAATCGCAGGAGGCTTGGGAGGGTGTTCCGGCTTTCTTCAGGTCGTCGTAGGTGGAGTCGGTGAAGCGTAGGACGAGATGCTGGAAGGTCTCGTTGAATTCGTCGGACTTCGTGAGGAGTTTCAAACTGCGCTGTTCATCGCGGGTCGGCGGGTCGAGGGACATGCTGCCTTCGCCGACGAAGACGGCGCCGGTAACTTTGCCGTTGACGGGAGGGACGAAGCAGACGGTGCCGGATTTGAGGTGAAATGTGGCGGCATCACGGCGGAGGTCGTAGCCCGTTAGGGACACGGCTTCGCTGCCGAGGGTGAGGTTTCGAAGTTGCAGGTAGGTGGGGTCGGAGTTGGGAGCGGCAGGCGCTTGAGCGGCCGCCTTCAGGCAAAGTCCTGCCAGGGCAACAAGAAGAATCGAAGCGCGCCGCATTGGTCGTCAGTTGGCGGCGAGGACGTCGTTGTTGTAGTTGATCAGGGCGCGCTTCGGAGGATCCTTCATGCCCTTGAGCGCGACTTTGCCCTCGGCGGTGGAGTTGCCCTTGATGCGAATGCGGCCGAGCTGAATCGTGCGGCCATCGGGCAATTCAAAGTAGACGGGAACGGGCATGATGAAACTGTCGTCGACGCCGGACTGGACGAGGTTGTAATGGAAGACGACTTCGCCGGCTGGGTTCTTGTCGAAGGTGGCCGTGAAGGAGTACGAGGGAAGGGCTGTCCCGTAGACATACTCGTTGAAGAACCAGTCCATTTTCCCGTTGCCGGCGGCGTTCATATCAGCCGTCATGTGTTTTTCGAGAATGGCCTTGAAGTCCTCGGTGGTGGCGGCGCGGCCGGCGTAAGTCTTGACGAAGTCCTGCATCATTTCCTTGAAGTTCTTGTCGCCCGTCTGACCATTCCACATCATCATGCGGACCATCTGAAGGATGTAAGCGCCCTTCGGATAGATCAGAGAGCGGCCGATGCTGAATCCGGTCTTGCTGTTGTCGAGGCGATAGCCCATGGTCACCGGGCCAACATCGATGGGGCGAAAACCAAACTGATTTTTCTGGATGATGAGTTTGTGTTCATCGTTCCAGAATTTCGCATACTTTTTGGCGCTCTCTTTTCCGTAAGCGGCCTGAAGAAACAGGGACGCGGAGAAATCCGCGAAGCCTTCGCTCATCCACTGGTCGCGATAGGAACCGAAGCCGACAAGCTGGCCCCACCATTGGTGCGCCACTTCATGAGGAGCGACGACGTCCCAATATCCGTTATCGGCCCAATCCAGGCCGAGCTGATGGCGCACCGTGGTGTCATAGAAGGAACAGATGGGGAGCCACACGAGATCGGGCCATGACTGACCGTAGTTGCACGCCGTCTGCTGCGTTATGGAGAGACGCTTGAACGGAAGCGGCCCAAAGTAGCTGGTGTAAAGCTGAATAGCAATCTGGGCTTCTTGCAGGGGCTCCTTCATCATGCTTGTCGTGCTGAGGTTGCCCATCGTGCCGCCGGTCATTTCGCTGTATCCGTCCGGAGGCGCTTCATTCGCGTAGGTTGCCACGAGGAAATCGGGAGAGGAGAGTTTCGCCTCCTGTTCCTTCATGCGGCCAAACTGAAAACCCGCCAAGGGTTGAGTGGTGTCGCTCTTCCATTCCGTGACGTCGTGGCCGCCCTCGTCCTTCTCGCTGATCAAGCTGCCGGAGGCAGCCATCTTCATTCCCTTTGGGATGCGGAAGATCATGTCGAAACTGGAATAGTCTCCCAGGCTGGCACCCTGGCTGGCCGGATACCAGTCGTCACGGGCAACCGGGTAGTAGTTGCCATTGCCCGTATTAATGACCGCCTCCTTGCCCTCGTAGCTGGTTGTAATGCTGAATTTTTCGCCGGGCGCGAGGGGCTTGGGGAAGACGACAAAGAAATCCGGGTCGTCGTTCTTGTCTTCCTGAATGAAGGCGAGCGGCTGACCGTCCGGTCCGAGCACGCTTTGCACGCGCAAGGTATGGAAGAGGTCAAAAGGGACAACGCGAGTGTCCTTCGAAACAGGCACGAAGGTGGTTTTAGCTTTCGCTGACAGGCGGGCGCTGCCCTCGATCGTGGTATCGAGGTCCTGTTCCTGGATGTGAATGCGCGAGACGGGGAAGGCGGCAGCTTCAAGAGAGAGCCTGTATTCGCGGGACATGTTGAAGGAGGCCCAGATTCCTTCCTTGTTTTCGTCGTAGGTGCTGAGCTGGATTTGCTCGGGAGCGGTGTCCGGCGCACCGTCGGGATCGATCACGTAAAGGAGCTTGTCGTCATAGTGTCTACCGTGAACAAAGGCGAAGAAAAGGCCGCCAGATTCGGGTCGAAGAACATCTTCGAGGATTCGCCCTTCGAGATTGTAGTGGAGCCTGTGGCGCGTAACGTTCTGACTATCCTTGAGGGGACCGGCATCGCACGTGGTTTGCGCGGGCGTACCGGCTTTCTTCAGTTCGTCATACGTGGAATCGGTGAAGCGGAGAACGAGGCGCTGGAAAGTCTCGTTGAATTCGTCGGATTTGGTGAGGAGCTTGAGGCTGCGACGTTCGTCAGCGGTAGGCGGGTCGAGGGACATGCTGCCATCGCCGATGAAGACAGCGCCGGTGACTTTGCCGTTGACGGGAGGCACGAAGCAGACCGCGCCCGACTTGAGATGGAAGGTTGCGGCATCGCGGCGGAGGTTGTAGCCGGTGACGGAGACGGCTTCGTTGCCGAGCGTGAGATTGCGAAGCTGCTGATAGGTAGGATCGGAATTGGGAGACGGCGGATTCTGTGCGCGAGACAAAGGGGTTACGCAAAAAGCGAAAAGCAGCGAGAAGAGAAACAGCCGGGGATGGGACGGCACGGCTCCTCCCATATCGAGTGCGATATTTCTAAACTGGGTACTCATTTAACGGGTGGGAGAGGGAAAGTCAAGGAGAGAAGGTATGGGGAAAGGCGAAAGCGGCAAAAGGGGCGCGGCGGAGCGGCAGATCCTGGGAAGTGTGCGATTGGAAGCTTTGAGTGGAATCAGGCGAAGCGGTCGGCGGGGGTGAGGCGGGCGCCGATCAGGAATTCGCGGACGGTGACGCGCTTGCGTCCTTCGAGCTGGATGAATTCGAGATGCAGGGCAGTGCCGTTGCCGCAGGCGACGGCGATTTCCTGGTTTCCGAACTGGAGAAGGGTACCGGGCGCAGCGACCACGCTCGCGTCGAGCGTGGGGCGTCCCCAGATGTGGCAGCTTTTGCCGCGAAACGACGTGAAAGCGCCGGGCCAAGGCTGGAAGGCGCGAATGCGATTGTAGATAGTAGCGGCGGGCTGGGACCAGTCGATACGGCCGTTTTCCTTCTTCAGGATTGGAGCGAGTGTGGCTTGGGAATCGTCCTGCGGCTCTGGATTGATTTCGCGGGCGTCGAGCCGGCGCAGCGTCTCGGCAACAAGAGGCGCACCGATCTCGGCAAGGCGGGCGCTGAGTTCGGTAGCGGTTTCGTCAGGGCCAATTCCGACTTCACGTTTCAGAAGGATCGGCCCGGTATCGAGGCCTGCATTCACCTGCATGGTGGTGACGCCGGTGCGCGGCTCGCCGTTGGCGATGGCCCAATTGATGGGAGCAGCGCCGCGGTATTTCGGGAGCAGGGAAGCATGGAGATTGACCCAACCCAGGCGCGGGATTTCGAGGAGCGACGGCGGAACGATCTGGCCGTAAGCGATGATGACGACCACGTCCGGAGCGACGCGCTTGAAATAATTCAGGGCGGATTCGGAGCGGATTTTTTCAGGCTGATAGACCGAAATGCCTGCGTCGAGGGCGGCGTCCTTTACGGGAGAGCTGGAGACGGCTCGGCCGCGCCCGCGAGGACGATCGGGCTGCGTGATGACGCCTTCGACCGCGAAATCGCGCTGCGACATGAGATGGCGCAGCGAAGGGAGGGCAAACTCGGGAGTGCCGCAGAAGACGATGCGGAGCGGCACGGGTCACCTACCACTGGCCGGCTTTTTTGAGTTTGCGGACTTTGCGCTTGATGAGGTCGCGCTTGAGCATGCTCAGGTGGCTCAAGAACAGCGTGCCATTGAGGTGGTCGATCTCATGGCAGAAGGCGCGGGCGAGAAGACCTTCGCCGCGCATCTCGAACTGCGTGCCGGATGCGTCCTGCGCGCGGACAGTGACATAGAGGGGACGACCCACGTATCCGCGAAAGCCGGGAATGGAAAGGCAGCCCTCCTCTTCGCGCTGCTCGCCTTCTGCATGAACGATTTCGGGATTAGCGCAGACGATCTTCGCTTCGGGGTTCTTGCCGTTGGTGACGTCGATGACGGCGAGGCGCAGGCCGATGCCAATCTGCGGCGCGGCAAGGCCGACGCCTTGCGCCGCATACATGGATTCGAACATGTCTGCGACGAGAGTCTGAAGCTCGGCGTCGAATTTCTCGACGCGCTTCGTCGAAGTTTCAAGGACGGGGTCGCCCAGCTTAACGATCGGGTGAATCATTTGTCTCCGTCGCGTTAGAGGAATGGTGTTGGCGCATCAGAAGGCATCCAGTTGGCGCTGATAGCCCTCGAAATTGCGGCGTGTTTCGTCGAGCGAGTCGCCGCCGAATTTTTCGAGAAAGGCGGCAGCCAGCTCGAAAGCTACCATGGCCTCGCCGATGACTCCGCCGGCGGGAACTACGCAGACGTCGGAGCGCTCGTAGGCCGCTTTCACGGCTTCCTTGGTGTTCAGGTCGGCGGTGAGCAACGGCCGGCGAAGCGTGGAGATTGGCTTTAGATAGCCGCGCACGACGACGTCCTCGCCATTCGTGATGCCGCCTTCGAGTCCGCCTGCACGATTCGAGGAACGCTGAAAGCGCTTGCGCGAGGCATCATAGCGGATTTCGTCTTGGACGCTTGAGCCATAGCTCGTGGCGTTGGCGACGCCGGTGCCGATTTCGACGGCCTTGACAGCCTGGATTGACATGACGGCGCGCGCGATCTTCGCGTCGAGCTTTTCGTCCCACTGTGCGTGGCTGCCGAGGCCCGGCGGGACGCCGTGCGCGACGACTTCGAAAATGCCGCCAACGGAATCGCCTGCGCGAAGCACGTCGTCGACCTCTGCCTTCATTCTATTGCTGGCGAGAATGTCGATACAACGAAAGGGCGATTCGAGATTCTCGCAGGCGGCTTCGATTTCCTCCCAGGTAGCCGTGCGATCGAGGCGCGCATTGCCGACGGCGATCGTGTGGCTGAGCACAGAGATGCCGAACTGATGAAGAAGGAGCTTTGCAAAGGCGCCGGCTGCAACACGAGCGGCAGTTTCACGCGCGGAGGCACGCTCGAGGACGTAGCGAGCGTCGTGAAAATTGAATTTCTGCGCACCGGCGAGATCGGCGTGGCCGGGTCGCGGGGCGGTGAGAACGCGCTGGAGATCGTCGGCGCCCTCGGTATCCTCGACGGGGAGAGCCTTCTCCCAATTCGGCCAGTCGCGATTTTCGATGCGGAGAGCGATGGGAGCGCCGATGGTTTTGCCGTGGCGAACGCCGGCGAGGACGTCGGGGCGATCCTTCTCGATGCGCTGGCGGCCACCGCGGCCGTAGCCGAGCTGGCGGCGATGCAGCTCGCGGCCGACAAATTCGAGATCGACGGGCAGACCAGCGGGCAGGCCGGAGACCCATGTAATGAGGGCCTGGCCGTGAGATTCTCCGGCGGTGACGAATCGCAGCATGCTCAGTCGCGTCCCATCGAGGCGAATAAACGCACGATTGTAGCGGAGGAGCCGCGAAGCGTAAAGCGCGGGAGTCGGCGAGTTCCCGCCTTTCGGTCGCTTGACGCGATGGGCGGCGAACGCTACGCTTGCGAGGACTCGTCCGCGCGGGGGTGCGGGCAGCCACGATGCTCGAGGCAACCGAGAATCCGTCTGTCCCTTCCGTGCTCGGGGAGGCACTGAAGCGGCATGTGTATGCTCTTCAGGACTACGTCCTGCTTTCCGTTGAGTCGATCGCAGACATCTTCACGCCACCGCAGTATTGGGCCGACGCTGTCGAGCAGATGGACCTGATCGGCGTCGGCTCGCTTCCGATCGTTCTGATCGCGGCGCTTTTCATCGGCGGTGTGATGGTGCTGAATACGGCGTCGCAGTTTTCGCGATTCGGGATGACGGCACTGACGGGCGACGTTGTTTCGCTGGCACTGGTAAGGGAGTTGGGGCCGACGATCACGGCGCTGCTGGTTGCGGGACGCAACGCGTCGGGAATTGCGTCTGAACTGGGCTCGATGGTGGTGACCGAGCAAGTGGATGCGATGCGCGCGCTCGGGACGGACCCGATTCGGAAGCTGATGACGCCGCGCGTCGTTGCGATGGTGTTCGTGCTGCCGCTGCTGGTTGCAACGGCGGATTTCATCGGATTGGTGGGCGGATTCATCGTCTCGTACTTCACGCTGCGGGTCGGCGCCGTGCAATTCTGGACGCGAGCGATCGACGCGCTGGTGTTTGGCGACCTGGTGATGGGAATGGCGAAGCCGGTGGTGTTTGCGGTAATCATCGCAACGGTCGGGTGCTACCAGGGCTTCCGCGTGCGAGGCGGAACGCAGGGAGTCGGGCGGGCAACGACGTCCGCCGTAGTGGTTTCCTCGCTCGTCGTCATCGTCGTGGATCTCTTCCTTACTCGCGTGTTCCTTTCGATCTTCGGTTTGGGGTAGAGGGGCACGGTCCCGAGCGGATATAAAGCTCAACTCCGAATCGAAGGCGTTTGCATCTATAATCGCACGATGAAGCTTTCGTCCGCCCGACACGGTGCTGACGATGCGTGAACCGCTTCCGGGCGAACCCCTGATTTCCTTCAAAGACGTGCGCGTCGCCTTCGACGAGGGCGACGTCCTGCGAGGCGTTTCCTTCGACGTGTTACCCGGCGAGACGAAGGTACTGCTGGGAGTGAGCGGATCCGGAAAGACCGTGCTGATGAAACTGGCGGCGGGACTCCTGCGTCCGGATAGCGGCCGCGTGTGGGTGATGGGCCACGACGTTGGGCAAATGGCCGAGAAGGAGTTGCTCGATTTCCGCAGGCACCTGGGATTCGTGTTTCAGGAAGGCGCGCTGTTTGACTCGCTGACGGTGGCCGAGAATGTGTCGTTCCGCATGCGGGAGGAGAAAGTACCGGAGACGCAGATAGAAGAACGCGTGCGGCAGGCGCTGAAATTCGTGGAACTCGAGAGCACATACGACAAGTATCCTGCCGAGCTGTCGGGAGGAATGCGGAGGCGCGTTTCCATCGCGCGGGCGCTTGTGAACGAGCCGCACATCGTGCTGTACGACTCGCCGACGGCGGGACTCGATCCGGTGACCTCGCAAACGATCATCACGCTAATCATGCGCGAGCGCGATCTGGAAGGCGTGACGGCGGTGCTGGCGACCCATCGCGTGCAGGATGCATTCGGGCTGGCAAATTTCCGGTTCGACAAGGAACAGGGCCGCGTGGTGCCGCTGGGGCGCAATGGAGCGCGAAGCGAAGCTCCGCCGACGAATATCCTGGTGCTCCGAAACGGCGAAGTCTATTTCGAGGGGGCAGCGGACGACGTGCTGAGTTCATCCGATACGTATCTGAAGAAGTTTCTCGCTGCTGCGGAGTAAGGGATGCAAAGACTCACTGAGGAGGCAGGACAATGGCGCAACGCAAACTGACCTGGGCGGAACTGCGCGTGGGGTTGTTCGTTCTCGCGGCCCTGGTAATCCTGGCCGTCGGATTGTTCTACGTGACGGGAACGCGCGGACCGTGGGTGCCGAAGTACCGGCTGACAACGTATCTGCCGGAAGTGCAAAGCCTGCAAAACGGAGCGCCGGTGACATTGGACGGGCTGGCCGTGGGAAACGTCGAGTCGATTAGTCTGACGCCACACCCGCAGGACAAGCTGCACAACATCACGATCGTGCTGCGAATCGACAAGAAATACCAGGACCAGATTCGGACGGATTCGACGGCGAGCCTGGTCACCGAAGGGCTACTGGGGAACCGCTACGTCGATATCACGCGGGGCGTGACGGGAGGGGTGATCCCGAAGAACGGCATCGTGCCAGGCGCCGAGGTGCCGGAGATCAAGGACGTGGTGGAGCGCGGTGCCGATGTGGCGCAGAACCTGCAGGTGCTCTCGACACAACTGAACGAAATCGTGCAAAAGGTGAATCGCGGGGAAGGGACGATCGGAAAGTTCATGAACGATCCGTCGTTCTACAACCACTTGAACGGAAGCGCCGCGAAGATCGAGGCGATGATCACGTCGATCCAGGGAGGTAACGGGAGCGTGGGTAAACTGGTGGCCTCCGACGAGCTGTACAACCGCGTGAGCAGCGTGGTGGGCAAGGTAGACGACGTGATGGGGGCGGTCCGCGATCAGAAGGGGACGATGGGCAAGCTGATCTACGATCCGACGATTGCAGAGAACGTGAAGGGCATCACGGAAAAGGGCAATGCGGTGTTCACTGACATCCGAGCTGGAAAGGGAACGCTCGGAAAACTGGCGACGGACGACACGGCGTACAACAATCTGCGCGACGCCTCGGCAAATGTGCGCGACGCGACGGCGAAACTCAATTCGAATCAGGGAACGCTGGGCAAGATGTTCAGCGACCCGGCGCTCTACGACAATCTGACCGGGCTGAGCGGCGACATGCGGTTGCTAATCAAGGATTTTCGGCAGAATCCGAAGAAGTTCCTGCGAATCAAGCTGGGAGTCTTTTAGAGGACCGGATCGGCAGCGCCGAACCCGAGCCGCGGGGAGGAGGGCACCGGCTCGGGTTCAACGACTGGCTTGGTGGAGGTTTCATCGCCGACCACGGCAACGGTGCGCAGGCTTACAAGAATCCCTTGCCGATGGCGCCAGCTAGCATCCGGCTTAAAGACATAGTCGGTGCATTCCGTGACGACGAACGGAATTACGAGCGGCGGAAACGCGTAGCCGCACGAGATGAGCTCATCGCCCGGACGCAGACCGCGGATGATTCGCGCGTAGGCGCAGCTCTCGCACAGCGCGACCGGAGCGGGAACAGATTCAGAAAGCGGAATGGGCTCCGGCGCCGGAGACGCCGCTCGCGGAGCGAATCGCGGCCCTGGAGGAATCTTCAAAGTGACCATCCGAGGAACTCCTTTCCGCGAGCGATGTGCTCGCAATTCAATCTTGGAATCAACACCGGCGCCTTGCCGAGGCAGGCTCGAGCCCGCGACTAGCTAGCGTGACTGCGTCGCGGAGCACGAACCTGCTGTTACTCGACAAGGCCTGGGCATGGGCGAAAGCAAGTGCGACTCGACTCCAGCGATTTTGAGCCGACCGACACGAAGCATCAGCTTTCGTCGCTGAAGATCAGCTCAATTCCGTCTTCGTCTTCCGCGCCCTCGTTCGCGGCGACGAAGCCGGCGACGCGCTTGGGATCCGCGGTCCGGATGACCAACGCGATCTTCTTCATGGCGTCGAGATTCTGGCGCGTCCTATCGGCATAGTGGGTGCACTCGCGGACTTCGAACCTCACGGGCTGCATCGGGTAATACGCGTCGCACATGACGAGTTCCTCGCTTGCCCGGTATCCCTTCGCAATATGCGCGTTGACGCAGGTCTCGCAGAGCGAAGGTCCATGTATCGGCGTGCCGTTTCTGACGTAGATGGCCACGGAAGGCCAGCCCTTTCTAGAAACGCCTCGAAGGGCGCTTCGGTGACGCGCAACGATCTGCGGCCCGCGACGAACGGAGCGAAACTTCAATCAGCGAAGGTCAGCCAGTACGTTCGCGGCCGCACAGATGCGCATTCGTTGGGTTGTTGGCGAAAAGCTGGACAGTAGAGAGAACTACTTCGCGGGACCGAAGCCCATTTGGACGCAATCCCGGAGCAGCGTCACCGCCGCCAGCCTTCGCAACGAGTTGTGAATGTCGCTAAGTGCCATGCCAAATGTTCTCCAGCGCGCCCATGATGCCTGATGCAGGTGGCGCACACAAGCGTAAACCAGCGAATGGGGAAAATGTTACGGCGAACGGGGAACAGAAGAGGTTGAACGGGGAATTTTGCGGCCTGAGCCTTTGCAGCGGGAGACGATCCGACCGCGTGCGGCCCTTGAATTCAAAGGACTTAGCTAGGCAGTCGGGTCGGAGGGCGAAAAATCAAGCGCGATGTCGCGGATGCGGCGAAGGTCGAGCTTGCCGGTGCCGAGGTGCGGCAGTTCATCGACGTGGAAGAACTGGTTCGGGCGCGGCGTCCATAGATTCGGCAAGCCGGCTTCGGGCAGGTGCTCGAGAGTCGATTTGATCTCTTCGGGCGAGAGCGTGTGCAGAACTACGAGGCGCTCGCCCTTCTTTCCGTCGGGGACGCCGGTAACGACGAAGCGCTGTTCGGCGGCACCGGCAAGATCCTGCAGCTTCTCTTCGACCTTGATATGGGGAACCATCTCGCCGCCAATCTTGCTGAAGCGGCTGAGGCGATCGGTGATGGTGAGGAAGCCGTCGTCGTCCTCGGCGGCGATGTCGCCGGTGACGTACCAGCCGTCACGCAGCACCTCGGCGGTCTTGTCAGGGCGGCCGAGATAGCCTTTCATTACGTTGGGCCCGCGAACGAGCAGGAGGCCCGGGGTCCCGCCCGGAACAGGCTGGCCGGTTTCGGGATCCACGATACGAATGCTGATGCCGGGGAGCGGATGGCCGATATGGCCTCGCTTCGCACCCACCTGACGAAAGCCGGGAGCGCGGAAGTCGCGCGTATTGACGGCGACGACGGGCGAGCATTCCGTGGCGCCGTAGCCTTCGAGCGGGCGAATGCCGAAGCGGTCTTCGAAGGCCAGGGCCACGCGGTCGGGAAGTTTTTCGGCGCCCACAACGACATATTGAAGGCTGCCGAAATCTTCCGGAGAGCAGCGGCGCATATAGGCCTGAAGAAAAGTCGGCGTGGCGAGGAGGAAAGTGACTCGGTAATCGCGGACGAGTTCGCTAACTGCCGTGAGGTCGAGAGGACTGGGATGATAAGCGACGGCAACGCCAAGCACGGCTGGCATCCACAGCGTGACGGTGAAGCCGAAGGAATGAAAAAACGGAAGGACGCCAAGGAGGCAGTCCCGGCGGTCGAGCATGAAGGTCTGCGCGACCTGCTCGATATTGGAGGCGATATTGTAGTGCGTGAGCATCACGCCTTTGGGCTCGCCGGTGCTGCCGCTGGAGAAGATTACGGTGGCGAGATCGTCGAGCGTGCGCGGCCGGCCGGCAGATAAGGAGCGCTCGAGCCACCATCCAGGCAGAAACCACAGAAGCAAAGCCATCAGCTTCTCGCCGAGGCGCGGTGAGGCAGCGGCTTCTTCGAGGAAGATGGTTTTGCCGGGCACCTGCAGAGGAATCTTCTCGAGCAGAAGCTTCGTTGTTATGACGGTCTGAAGATTGCATTGGTCGGCGCAGGACGCGAGGGTCTCATTCGATGCCGTGTAGTTCAAGTTGACGGGAATCTTGCCGGAGAGGGTGGCCGCGTAGTTGACCAGCGCGCCTGGAACGGAGGGCGGAAGCAGAATGCCGACCATCTCCTGTCCGGCCCAGACGCTTCGCAATCGCCGCGCAAGAAGAATCGACGCGAGCAGCGCGCCGCCCCACTTCATGCGCGGGCGCCGCTTGTCTCCCATCGCAAAGCGGAATGGATGGCGGTGCGCGGTGTTGACGAAGCTGCGATGCAGCGTGCGAAGGCGATTCTTGTGATGGCGGTACGCTTCGGACTGCAGGTCTTGCACCGCGCGGCGAACTTCAAAGGGTGTCGAGGTGGGCGGCATCGGCTTGCCGAAGCTGACGGTGACCGGGTAGGGAATCGAGCGGGGCACTTTCCAGAGGAAACGCCCGCGCTCGAAGCTGAAGATGCTGCCCCAGACGCCGTCGAGATTTACCGGGACGATGGGCGCGTCGCTGCCCTTCATGATGCGCTCGAACCCGCGGCGGAACGGCAGCAACTGGCCGATGCGCGTGATCTGTCCCTCGGCGAAGATGCAGACAACTTCGCCTTCGCGAATCGCGTTCGAAGCCTCGCGCAGCGACTGCAGCATCTCGCGAGGACGAAGCTCCGAGGAAATCGGAATGGCGCGAATCATTTTGGCGAAGGGCTTGATGTAGGGCAGATCGTAGATGCCCTTGAACATGATGAACCGGATGGGCCGGTCTGTGGATGCGATGAGCAGGGCGGCATCGATGAGGGACATGTGGTTTGAGACGAACAGGGCGCCGCCTGTTTCGGGAATGTTGTCGCGGCCTTCGACGCGGATACGGTAGAGCGAATGCGTGAGCATCCAGAGAATCAAGCGAAGCAGGGAATCGGGGAGGAGATATATGGAGTAGGCCGTCGCGAGCAGCGTCAAAATCGCTCCGTCGAGAAAGATCCCCCGCGCGTTTTGGTGCAGCACGCGTGAATAGAGCGGATAGCTGAGGCCGGCGAGAAGCACGCCCACGAACGACAGGAAATTGGAGAGCGCCAGGACGCCTCCCTTATGCTCACGACGAGGGCGGTGCTGGATGAGGGCGTTAAGCGGCACGGCGAAGAAGCCGCCGAAGAAACCGAGCAGCGTCAACAAAATTGCGGAAGACCTCAGCGAGTGGCCATAGGGATACAAGAGGCCGCCGAAGAGAGTCATGCCGATCGCGCCGAGCGGAATCAGTCCGTATTCGATCTTTCCACCCGAGAGGTACCCGGCCGCGAGGCTTCCGAGTCCGATGCCAATCGAAAGCGCAATCTGCAAGTAACTGATATGGGTGTCATCCACCTGCAGGACGAACCGCCCGAAAATAACGATCGTGAGTTGCAGGAGCGCGGCGAGGAACCAGAGGTAGGTATTCCCGAGAACGGCCCAAGAGAGCACACGGTCGGAACGCACGATTCGGAATTGAGCACCAATGTCCGCAAACGGATTCCAGGGAAACTTGCGGCTTGGGTCGGCGGCGGGAACGCGCGTGATGCCCAGGCTGGTTGTGAGGCCAACAGCCGTGCAGCCAAGGAACATAATCGCCGCAATGACTTCCCGGCCACGGAAGCGCTCTGCCAGGTAGCCGCTCGCCATTACGGCTGCAATGCTTCCCAGGAATGTCCCGAGTTCCAATATGCCGTTGCCCCAGGAGAGCCGCTTTTCCGGCAGCACCTCAGGCAGCAGGCCATATTTCGATGGCCCGAACACGGCGGACTGGGTGCTGATCAAGAACACGCTGGCGCACTCGAGCGGAAGGCTGTGAAGCGCAAAGCTCGCAATCGCAAAGAGCATTACGCAGACTTCCATCAATTTCGTTCCGATCACGACGCTGCGTTTGCTGTAACGGTCGGCAAAGTAGCCGCCAGTCATCGAAAAGAGGATGAAGGGGATGGCGAATAGTCCGCTCACGACCACGCCGACGAGAAAGTCGCGCTGGCGCGTGGTGAAACTCATCCCGACGATGATGTAAATGACGAGGAATTTCAGCGCGTTGTCGTTGAAGGCGTTCTGGAACTGCGTGACGATCAGGCTCCAGAAGCCGAGGCGCCACTTCTGCGGTTCGCGCGGGAAGCTGGGAGCGTCCTCCACGGATGGTGCTTGGGCTACAGGCGCCTCACCCGGCATGACGCGAGCTCAATTGTGAAATGAGGGAAGCCATTATCGGCCACAGAATAATCTGGGCCGAGTCTACCGCAGAACACGAATTTTGCGGCGAGTCAGCCAGGCAGTGTTGCGTATGACGCGTTGTCTGATACGACGAGCTAGGCGATGACGCGGAGCGGAGATTTTGCTGCAACGGCGGAGTGCGAGGGGCCGGGGACGGGCAGGGGAGTGTCGCGCTTATGGTATTTCGTCGAGACGTAGTCGTTGAGCAGGGTGCGGAACGCGACGGAAAGCTCGTCGTACGTTCCCTCGAGCGTCGTGAACTTCTGGCCATCGATGTAGACTGGGCAGCGCGGTGCTTCGCCGGTTCCGGGCAGGCTGATGCCAATATTCGCGGCTTTCGATTCGCCGGGCCCGTTGACGATACAACCCATGACTGCGAGCTTTAACTCCTCCACGCCTTCGTACTGGCTCTTCCACTCGGGCATTTTGTCGCGGATGTAGCCCTGAATGCTTTCCGCAAGCTCTTGAAAGGTGGTGCTCGTGGTGCGGCCACAGCCCGGGCAGGCCGTCACGCTGGGAGCGAACGTGCGCAGCCCCAGAGACTGCAGCAATTCGCACGCGGCGTAAACCTCTTCGCGCCGATCGCCGCCCGGGCGCGGCGTGAGCGAAATGCGAATCGTATCGCCAATGCCTTCGCCGAGCAGAATTCCCATTGAAGCGGCGGACCACACGAGCCCTTTCGCACCCATTCCGGCTTCGGTGAGGCCGAGGTGCAAAGGCTGATCGGTCTTGCGAGCGAGGTCGCGATAGATTTCGAGAAGGTCGGACGGTCGCGAAACCTTGCACGAAATGATGATCTGATCCTTGCGCAGACCACACTCGAGCGCGAGGTCGGTCGATTCGAGAGCGGAAAGAACCATGCACTCGTTGATGATTTCCTCGGACGTCTTGCCGAGGTCGCGGTCGGTGTTCTCCTGCATCTTGCGCATGACAAGTTCCTGATTGAGCGAGCCGCCGTTCACGCCGATGCGCACGGGCTTGTCGTTGTCGCGGGCAACCTTGCAAATGGTGGAGAACTGTTCGTCGCGACGCTGGCCGTGGCCGACATTGCCGGGATTGATGCGGTATTTGTCGAGCGCTACGGCGCAATCGGGGTACTTGGTCAGGAGTACGTGGCCGTTGTAATGGAAGTCGCCGATGATGGGCACGTCGCAGCCCGCGTCGAGAAGGCGCTTCTTGATTTCGGGGACAGCGGCGGCTGCTTCAGGGACGTTCACGGTGACACGAACGAGTTCCGAGCCTGCCTGAGCCAGTTCGAGGCACTGCTGCGTAGTGGTGGCGACGTCGACGGTGTCAGTGTTCGTCATGGACTGAACGACGACCGGCGCACCGCCGCCGACCAGAATTTTGCCGACCTTAACGCCAACCGTTTTGTGACGAGAATGTGTCACAAGCAACTATTGTAACCTGATTTGCCATGATTGGCGCCCGCGCGCGGTGAACCAAGTTGCCGCTATTGCGACGCGCTTGATCCCGTGGGGACGATCTTGGCGCCCCAGATGCGGCTGCCATCGACCGCGAATATCATTCCCAGCGGGGTGCTGACGTCGTGATGCTCGTCTGCGACACCAATCGCTTGGCGACTACCGGTTTGCGGATCAATCCACCAGACTCTTCGCTCGCCAGTCTCCAGTTCCGTTTCATAGGCGTCCCCAAAACCCTGCGAGTCACTCAAATTCGCTTCGACTCGGTGGAGGATGCTGGCGGGAAGAAGCGAGCTCTTGCGAACGATGTCCCACTGGGCTTCGCTGCTTGGCGCCGGGACCGTATGGACCAGGTCCTCGCCGTCGATCGGGATCGGCCAATGATCAAGGTAGGCGACGGACGGATAGAAGCCGACCAGCTTGCCTTCTGCAAAAAGCTTTGCCCCAGTCTTCAGGCTGTATGCGGAGAGCCGGTCCGTTGCAATCATCACTACGACGTCTGGGGAAGCGAGGGAGATGAAGTTGGGGTACTCTATGCCTTCGTGTTTGAGCCCGATCAGACGTGCATCGAGTCGAGGCTTCCCGGTGGTGCGGTCAACGGAATGGAGACCCTTCCCATCCACAAACACCAACGAATCTGACGCCTGATTCCAGAGCAAGTTTGTCGTGTGACCATAGGTTCTTCGGCGCCAGCGCTCTGCCCCGGTTGCCGCGTCAACGGCGACGATATTGTGCCCGCCAAGTGCGACGAACAGGTTCTGCTCAAGCGAGAGCCCTGTAGCCTTGCCGAGCTTTGCGATCGTCCAAGCGGGCTTTCCGTTCGACGGGTCGACATCCTTCACGTCGCTCGAACTGTAAATTAGCTTGCCATCGGCAATAGAGAGCGGCAATGGAAGCGCCTGGCCGCTGATCAACTTGGAGCTGTCCTCCCACAATTGCTTGCCGGTCTCGAGGTCGATGCAGCCCAGAAGGCGATTGTTGTAGTACAGAAAGAGATGATTGCCAACCGCCTGGACTGCGACCGATCCCGGAATAAAGATGTGCGGGTATTCATAAGTCCATTCAACCTTGCCGGTCGCCAAATCGAGCCTTTCGAATTCATAACGGAAAGGAGGAATTGTGATTGGTATCCGACTGGCTGCGGAAGCGGCGATCTCCGCTGCCATGACTTTCTTCTGCAGCCTCGTAGAGACGACAACAACATCGCGGCTGCCATACAAGGGAACGGCTGTCATCAGGACGTCGACCTGGGGCTGATCCCAGAGTTTTTCTCCGGTCAGAAGGTTGAGGGCGATAAGGCGCCCCTTCGATTCGCCGGGCAAGACCGCGCGGTTCAGCAAGAGAACGCCGGTTAAGGGTACCTCCAGGACGTTGAACGCGCGTTCGTACTCCTCGGGGCCAGAAAGGAAGGTCGAAATATCAACGGTTGGAAGGGACCACAGGAGGGACCCGGTTGCGCCGTCTATCGCCGCCAGCTCCTTGCCGGACCTGACGATGAGAATGCCGGCAGAGGTTCGAACGTACCACGAAAGAGGTTTCGGAAAATTGTGTGTCCAAACCTGTTCCAGCGTTTGTCCGCCAACAGCTCTGCACACGAGCAACACGGCGCAGGCAACAAGCAGCGCTCCGCGCTTTGAGCTGGACGTCACAGGAACACCGCTTTTGGCAGGATTTGAGTCGAGTATCGGGCCAAAGAGATCACGTCTTCAGGCCTAGAGATAGCGAATTCTCAAAATTCGGGGCGGCGAGCGCTTGCCGCGGACTTCGTGCCGCGGGGAGGTGGGACGATGGTCGCCATCTTGCGGATCATGGCCAGGACGAGTTTTTTATCATCGTCCGAAAGAGTCGTTGAATATTTCTTGATTTCAGCCAGGAAGCGGATCTCCTCTTCGGAGAGCTCGCCGAGCACTTTACGAGTCTCGCGATCCTGAGGCGTATCGCTCCCGGGGAAGAAGTCGGCGAGGCTGATCTCCATCGCCTCGGCGATCTTCGCGAGAGTTTCGAGCGAGGGAACGGTGTGGCCGTTCTCGACGCGCGACAAATAGCAGCGCAGGAGGCCGGTGCGCCGTTCGATGTCGCCCTGCGACAGGCCGCGGTCGCTGCGGTAGGATCGAATTACTTCGCCGATGTTGACCTTGGGCTTTTCTTTAGGCATGGTGCCTTTTCCGACAAGACGAGGGTATCCTACGAATTACCCCCACGGCGCGCAAGCGGATTTTGGGCGAAATGTTCCTCAGAAGAACAATTTCGTATGGAAAGAATTTGCTGACGAGGGTTACACGACCGACTGAGGCAACGGAAGATGCGACATCTTGCTGATGCGCATCTTGCCGGCGCGCTTGTCGGCGTAGAGGGCTTCGTCGGCGCGCTTCAAAAGCTCCGTTGCAGTTTCACCCGGCCGGAAGTCAGTCCAGCCGCGCGAGAACTGGCAGTCGATGGTCTCACCATCATACTTGACTTGGAGATGTTCCAGCCGAAGCAGGACGTGACGCACTTCCTCAGCTCGGCATTCCGGCAGAAGGACCATGAATTCGTCGCCGCCGAGCCGCGCCGCGAGATCCGACCCGCGAATGGCACGCTGGAGACGCTCGGCAAACTGCTTCAGGAGAAGGTCGCCGGCGGTATGTCCGAGGCGATCGTTAATGTGCTTCAGGTTGTCGACATCAAGCAGAAGAAGTGTCAGAGGGCGGCCGTGACGCACGGCCCGGCTCATCTCTTCCGTTAGGCGCTGCTCCCCCGAACGGCGATTGTAGAGACCGGTGAGCTGATCGAGCGCGGCGAGCTTGTACACCTCGGTAGCAAGGCTTTCGACCTTGTTGAGCGATTCGATCTGCTCAGCAATCTGGTTCCGCATGCGAATGATTTCGTACTGCTGATAGACGACATAGACGCTGAAGATAAGGACGATGCCAATCAGCGCGCGAACGGCCTGGTTGAGATAGAAAGAATAGGTTTGCTGATCGGTGCTCAGCATCGCGGGGAAGGCAAACGACGCGACGGCGATCGTGAGTAGCAGCACAACAAGCACCGTGAAGGACCAGAGCCACCACTGACGGCGGTCGAGTCTCCGAAAGCGGTCCTTGACCGCGCTGGCGTCTACCGCACCGTTTTGGGACACATCAACCGTGGCTTCTGCCATAGGGGCTTGCAAGGGTCCGTGCCTCTGTCCTTGATATCGCGGATTTCTTCCGTATGCCAGCCGTATTGTCCGCAGAGTTCCCAGTTGGTTATCCCGGGTTACGAGGCCTGTGTCGAGCGAGTTTGCAACGCCTCTGAGAAGACGGGCGCATCTAGGGAGTCCGAACGAGGGAACGTGGGGGACGAAGTCTGCGCGAGCCCTGCTTAGTATTCACCGCTGAGTGAAAGCGTTCTGCTTACTTTACCGAGCAAGACTCAGATTGTTCCCGCCAATTTTGGTCCTTCCACTACAGTGCCACGGGCTTCGGGGCCCACAAAAAATCTGAGGAGAACAACTATGAAAAAGATCGCGGCTTGGCTGTTACTTGCTGTATTTGCGACACTTGCGGTGCCGGTAAGCGTTCATGTTGTAAAGAATGCGACGCCCACCTACCTGGCGGACGGCACCGGTCCCACGCCGCTGCCGATGCCGATGCACGGCTAGTCGAAATCAGTTGTGAGTTTATCGTATCAGGGGGAGAAAAAGCTTCTTCTCCCCCTTTTGTCTTGTGCTAGCATCCGGTCCGGCTAATCAGCCAGCTAACATGTTGACACTTGTCCTCTGGTGGACGGGCCTGGCGCTGGAACTGCTCATTTTGGTTCGAGCGGCTTGGAACGGCGTGCTTCGCCAATATCCCTTCTTCGGGGCTTACCTTTTCTGCGTCTGGCTGGGTTCTCTTTCAAGTTACCTGGTTTACAGAAAGTGGCCGGCGCATTACCCTGGCTGGTTCTGGACCTTCGAATTCGCCGGCGTCTTGGCGGGTTATTGTGTGATGCTCGAGATATTTGAGAAGGGGCTCGGCGCCTACCCCGGTCCGAGGAAAATATCGAGAAATGGAGCGCTGGTCGTTTTCTGCGCCATCGTGGCTTTCACCTGGCTCCAATGGGTTGTGGAACGGCACACGTCGTCGTTTCTTACGGACATCGAGGTGGAACGGAATTTGCGCACGGCGGAGGCTGTCCTTTTGGCTGGCTTCCTCGTGCTGGTTTGGCACTACGGCGTACCCTTGACGCGGAATCTCAAGGGGATCGCGTTAGGTTATGGGGCTTACGTGGCGATTGACGTCATGGCTCAAGCCGCGCGTTCTCGTTTGGGTTTGCCTTTTCACGCTTTGTTCTCGTGGATTCGTGCGTTCTCCTATCTCGGTGCGCTGGTAGCGTGGACAGTGGCTCTCTGGGCTTACAGTCCCGTTTCGATGCCGGCCCCCCCTCAAGTGGCGCCGCCCGATTATGGGTCGCTGGCTGAAGAGACACGAAGGTCACTTGAGGCCGCACGAGCTCAGCTCGAGAAGGTGGGGCGCCGCTAGTGGCATTCTTCCTCTTCATCGCGCTCGGTCTAGCGCTGCTCCTCCTGACTTACTTAGTCGCGCGACGCAAGGATCCGCGAGCGGAAGGGGGAGCAGTCGCGCTTCTTGAGGCGCGGCAAGCACTGAATTCTCTTCAGGCGGGTCTTCTTCCCCCGGAGATTGTCGGCCGTGTGTTCGATCGGCGCGATCTTGATTTTGTGACGTCTTCCGCAGGAAGGCAGGTTCAAGACCTCTTCCTGGAGGAGAGGCAGCGGCTGGCTCTCATTTGGATCCGCCAGCTTCGGAGTAACGTACTGAGTCTGAAGGGGTTCCATTCAGGCCACTCGCGATCGTACGCAGGCCTGAATGTCCGGGCTGAGGTCGGCCTGGCCTTTAGTTTTGCATCGCTGTTGGTGCTGTGCAGGACCCTCGAAGCCGTGTTCTATCTCAATGGTCCGTACGCCGGACCTCGGTTGGTAGCGAGCGCCATTTCCGTGGCCGAAAGCGTCTGTACGATTTCGGAGCGTTCGCTGGCTTTCCTCGCTTCCGGGGATGCAAGTTCGTTGGGCCGAGGCTCCGCAGGAAGCGAATCGGCGGTGTAGGGAGTTATGTCTGTGAGCGTTCAGCGCGTCGATGTCCTGAAGGCGGCCGAAGACCTGCGGCAGCGGACTCTATCGTCGATTCCGCGGCAATTGGACCGGTTCGTCTACCTGGCGTCCACGCGGGACTACAACACCGGCATGTACTACCACGATGGTCTGAGCGCGTCGTTCTCCTCGGAAGCCGCTTGCGAGGCTCTCGCCAACTGCCACCGTGAGGCATTCCAAGCCTTGGTTTCCTTGTCAGTTGAACAGCTGGTGGGCGAAATGGAGGCCTACATGGCCTCGCAGAATCATCCAAGGGAATTTATATCGGTTTGGAAGAGTCTGCAGCCCTACCGTGTGGCCGTCCCAGTCGGGGTTGACGCTTTTTCGGCCGAATTCCTGTTCTCAAACTTCAGGATCGCTTTGGCAATCGCGGAGGAGCGTCTCCGTTCTCCTCGCCATTCGAAACAAGCCGCATAGCAACCGCGGTAACCTGCCCCACGATTTCTGCCTCATCGGGATACGCAAACTGCCGGATGCTGCATGCAGATAAAGGGTGTGGAATCAATGTGATCTGGGAACCGCGCATTTCGCACCAGGCGCAGGCGTACCCGTCGCGAAGCTCCACGAAATAGATAGGCCGATCGAATTCCGTCCGCCAATCGGAAGCGGGGCTTCGGCTGGCGCGGCTGTCAATTTGGACGAACGAACCCGGCCTAAGTAGGGGGTACATCGTATAGTCCTGCATTCCGATATAGCCGTATTGGCAGTGGCGGACATCCAGCTTCTGGATGAGGGCGATCGGGACCTCACCCCAAACCTCGACCATGCGGGCGATCAAGCTCGTCCTGTCCAGGCTGAAATTCTTGTCGAAGCGAACTGGGAAAGTGACCGCCCGGGCAGGATCCGGAGCATCAAGCGACGCAAGATGAGTGTTTTGGAGCGGAAGAGACGTCTGGTAGCGGGCGCTGGCGTCCAGGCTGACCCCGAAAACCTCCAGAAGGTCGACGAACCTGGTTCGATATATGACGCTGAGGCTAAAGAGCTTGTAAATGCTAGGAATGGAGTTCTTGTTCTCCAGCTGGGTGAGCCAGGCGTTCGAGATGTAGTACTCTTCGTTGCCAAAATCGTCGGAGATCTTACGGCTGAATTCCTCAACCTCGCGGGTAGTTACACCCAGTCGATTGCGGAGCTCCCGTAGCTGTTCGCCTGGCCGTAGCGGCAGTCCCATAGTGGTTTTTGGGAGTGTCCCGATTTGGAACTCCGATGGCGCCCCGTGTCGCGACAAAGATTAGAGCTTTCGGTGGATCGAATCAACCCCTTTCCTTCGCTGCGTGCACTCTTCCGTAGGGCTGCCATCCCGGCCGCCCTAGGGCTCAAAGTGAAGAATTCAGACTCGGTTTGCGGCCCTTGCTTGCAATAGGAAGCAATTTGCCTTTTTTTCGAGTCCGCCTCTCTTCGGTCGAGAAATCGCTCGGAGTGCGCTGGAGCATCGGTTTCAGGCCGAAACGGGTGGCAGTCAGCAAACGTTCGGTCGATCTCGGGACGAAGCGCGCGTCCAAGAACGCTTCGGCCTCGCAGCGTTTCGAAAGTGGGTTGCGTGCGGGGAGACACGCGGACACGCCGGTTTACACTGTGATATATCGAGGAGTTGAAAGGCGGGACTCTAAGTTCCGGGAGAAGCAGTGCATGGTCCGGGGGTTTGCTTTTCGCATCATACGACCGGCCGATGCTGGCGTTTTGTGAGTAGCACGTGCGACCCTTGGGGAGCAGGAGATCGCGTTCGTGAACAGCTCATCCGAGTCACAGAACCCGTCATCCAGTTATCGCGAAAAGCGCACCACGCCCAGGTACGAATTCATTGCAGCGGTTGATGTTTCCGAGCCGATCAGCGACATGCGCGTTTCAGGTCGCGTCTCGGAGATCAGCCGCAAAGGCTGTTACGTGGATCTGCTCAATCCACTGCCCGTCGGGACTTTGATTGAACTCCAGGTGTCGCGGGACCAGGGAACCTTCTCGACGGCGGGCCGCGTCATCTACGCGCAGGCCGGAATGGGCATGGGAGTGGCGTTCGTGGATCCTTCGCCGGAACAAATGAAGGTGCTGGATTCATGGCTTTCCGAGCTCTCCGGCACGACACCTATATGAGGATTTGAACAGTTACAGCCGCAATTAAGTACCCCATTCGAACCATAGTTGCCGCAGCCCCGATTCCTCCACCCGCTTGTTGTAGAATACTTCGCAGTCGGCCCTGGGAGGACCCTTTTTGGCTTTTAGTGCGAGCACTCGACAACTTGGCGATATAACGATCGTGGATGTCCGGGGCCGGTTTACGCTGATTGAAGGAGAGGCGGTGCACGAACTCCTGCTCGATTTGTTTCGTGATGGCAGGCGTCGTGTGCTGCTGAACTTCCGTGAGGTTTCCTACCTCGACAGTTCGGGCCTGGGCCAGCTCGTGCGCGGACTCTACACAGCACGAAAGAACAATGCGGAATTGAAAGCTGTTGACTTGAGTCCCCGGGCGCAGGAGGTACTGCGCCTCACGAATCTGCATCAAGTGTTTCCGGATTATCCTGACGAACAGGCCGCGATCCGCAGTTTCAATCCAACCTACTAGAATCGCCGGCTGTCACCGAGTAGCCGGCGGACAGCCCCAGCTAGCCGGGCAAGTGTCAAGCGACCAGAATTCGGGCGCGGGCCGACTGAATTCAAATGCAACCTGCGCCAAGCCAGCGTGCGGCTGCCCCAGGAACGCGACTCGGGCCTCGCGCTCATCCCAATTCTTGGGATTAGAGACGACTATTTTCTGCCCGAGCGCTACTCTCGCCTCAAGCATCACGAGGGCGCCATGCGCGCTGACGGTCACTGTAAAGGTCTCCTCGCTGAACGTTCGGCCCGCCGGATCCTGGCTGCGAATCACGATTGGCACGTCCAAGAGGAGGCGCTCACTTCGTCTTTGAGCTGCCTGTGGCATTCGCTTCCTTCCCGTGCAAAGCCGCACCGCGGGGCCGGCTCATTTTACTTGTTCAAGCGCCAACGCTTTGCTGGCTTGCTTATTCTGATACAGAGCCTTATCGGCCTCGTTTAGAACTTCCTGAAGCTGCTCGCCACGCTGATACTGCTTCCATCCGACGGCGAACCTGATAGGAACCGCATGCCCGTTCAAGCTTACGTCGGGCGGCCTGAGCCGTTGCAGGATCACCTGGGCCTGAACCGAGTCGCATTCGGTGAGGAGCATCAGGAATTCGTCTCCTCCGAGCCGGGCGGCGAGATCCGCCTCGCGAACTGCTTTCGCCAAGCATCCCGCAAAGGTCTTTAGAACGAGGTCGCCTGCCGCGTGACCGTGTTTGTCGTTGATCTGCTTGAAGTCGTTCAGATCAAACATCACCAAAGTGAGTGGGTAGCCTTTGCGCTGGGAGCGCGAAATTTCTTCGCGAAGACGTTTTTCCGCGTACCGCCGGTTGAACAGGCCCGTGAGCGGATCGATCAGAGCCAAGTCACGCCACAAAGCCGAATTCGATTGGTTCTGCGCGAGGTCCAGACGCAGACGATTGATGAGAAATTTCTCATACGTCAAATAACAGCCAAAGAGCACGATGAGCGTGCTCAGCCCGAGCACCGACTCGAGAACTTTCTTGTCTTGCACCAGCGCAGGGAAGGACAACGACGCCACGCCCGCAGTGAGCGAGAACATGATCGCCAGGGAAGTGCACCATATCCACCACTCGCGGCGCTGGAGCTTGGCGAGCTTGGCACGGTATTCCTCCAAGCGCACGGGCAGGTCGTGCTCGCGGGCACTCTGTTCGGGCTTATCCACCTAGGCTAATCTCCGAATACAGTTCGCAGCGCTTTCCGCTTTCCCAAAATGGCTCAGGTTGCGTTGTCGGGTGGGAAGCTGGACCCTCATTGATAGTACTACCTTCCCATTGTGGTCCGCGGACGAAGTGACCAAACTTGTAATACGACAAGCAAATGATGGCCGCGCTCATTCTCGTGACTTCAATCGCAGCCCTGATTCAGTTTGCGATTTCGCAGTGGAGGTCCATCTGGGTCACTGTGGCACAGCAGCCAATTTCCGAGAGCCTGCAGACCGCCACAGGCCTATGCGGGGATACCATCGGTGCCGATGATTTCGAGATGCTGGCGCGCACCTCCGAGCAGCTCAACCCGGCCGACGGAAACGTGTGGCTCAAAGAGGTTCGCGTCTACTACCGCCTGCTTCGCGCCGTAAGCGGGGCCTGCTCAAAGGCATTCCCGCAGGTTGCTGAGTGGGCCAAAGGCGAGTCGGTTACTTGCTCGCGATACGCGGCCGCGATTCTGGATCAGCGCCTCAACGCCAACCTGGCGTATGCCTCGGCCAGCCAGAGCCGTTAGAACCCAGCGTCCTCGCCTTCGCAAAGTCTTCGCCCCGAAGATAAACACACAACTCCGGCATGGAGATCAAACCTGCGTTATGAGGATTGGTGCTGGAGGAGGGAATTGAACCCACACGGTGCTAAGCACCACGAGATTTTGAGTCTCGCGCGTCTGCCAGTTCCGCCACTCCAGCCTCGATGGACTGAACGAAGGTTAGCACGCCCTCCCAGTTTCCCTCAACAGTAGGCGGATATAGCCCTGTTCCTGTTGTGCCGGAGTGAGGCTTATCGCGAGGCCTCGCGACTCTCCGCCGACCGCGAGGTTGCAAGCGGCCGGGGGCTCACGAAGTGGCGTGTGATCTCCGAGAGCGTAATGCCCAGCTGATTCCACAGTCTCCGCTTCAGGCTTCGGTAGTCCTGCGAGCCGCTGAAGACGTCGCGGATCAAGTCCCGAAACGCCGGAGAGTAATTCAGCAGTTGAACCATTCGGGTGGTGATCGCGCCGCCCAGAAAATTCCCGCGAAATACCTTGCGGGCGATGTTCGAGGCAAACTCCAAATCGGACGAGAAGGCTGCGCGCAATCGTTCCGGGTAGGTGTGGGGCTGGCCCTCAATCAGCGCCTGCGCGAGCAGGTCCCCCGACCGAAGCGCGTAATACAGCCCCTCGCCCGTTATCGGATCCACACACGCGGCAGCGTCACCGGCCATTCCCCAATTCCTTCCCACGATGCGCCGGCCGCGGATTGTTTGCGCCTGAGGCGATGGCAGAACGTGGCTGTAGAGCTGCGCACCCTGCATCGGGATGTGCTCCTGCTCGATGAATTCATCGAGGTGCCGGCGAAGCTGCTGGCTGGAACTCTGCCCCATGCGCGCGCAAATCCCCACAGAAAGATGGTCGGCCCGGGGAAAAGACCACAGGTATCCCTCGAACTGCCGAAGAAACTTCACTTTGATGATGTCTTCCTCGGTGGGGATGAAATAGCCGAGCGTAACCTCAAGATCGGGCGCACGCAGCGCAGTCGTCTCGGGAAAAATCTGGTTGCGAGCGCCGGCGGCGAGAACCACAAAATCCGAAGAGCGCGTTTCGCCGGAGGCCGTCAATTCGACCGATTCCGAGTCGGTCTTCACGGACGTTACCCGGGAGCACACAGTCTGGCAGCCAGCCGCCACCGCCCGGTCGAGCAACAATCCATTCAGCACTTTGCGCGCATAGATGACGATGGGATGGCTCATCTCGAATCGCGCGCGATGTCCGCGGCTCGAAATCAGCTCTGCGGTATGGATGATCTTTTTGGGGTGGGGTGCATCGAGAAGAAACGGGTATGCCTCGATGGCTTTGTGGGTCAGCCCGCCGCCGCAGGGCTTTTCCCACGCCAGGCGCTCGTCGAAAATGGTTACATGGAAGCCGGCCTTCGCCAGGCGTTCTCCGCACAGCGCGCCAGCCGGACCGCCGCCGACAATCGAAATATCACGCATCCGCAGAATCAATCAGTGGGAGATAATCACTGCCAAACAGGCCGTGAGTATAGCACCGAACCGGCTGGGCGCAGCCTGGCCGTTCGTCAATACGCGTATCGCATCGGGCACGTCGCAAGGGAAGCGGCCGCCTGGAGCTTCGCGCCCGCGCTTCCGCATAATCGAAACTCGCGTGGTAAAATCATTCGATCGTTTCCGCGCCTACATCCGAACTGAGGACGCACGCTTGGGTCAAGTTATCTCAGAGAATCATCTGATTTCGAGAAGGGCTGGCTGGCGGGAAGGAGGACGCCGCGTCGTCTTGGCCTCCGGATCCTTCGACCTGCTGCACCCGGGACACGTCCGGCTGCTCGAACAAGCGCGCTCCTATGGCCATATCATGGTCGTCGCCGTACTCGATGACGCGAGCGTCCGCGCGAGGTCCATTTCTTTGCCGGGAAGGGGAGAGCGGCCGGTGTATCCATCGAACGAACGTGCCGAGGTGCTCGCCGCGGTGGCCGCAGTGGATTTCGTTGTCGAATGCTCCTCTGACGGTCTGCCCGCCTTGATCTCGCGGCTCCAACCCGAGGTGCTGATCGAAGGTTCCCAGCCCTCGTCTTCCGGTTCGCTGACTGCGGCGGCCTCGAAGACTTCCCGCACGGACGTCGTCCGCATCCCGATTGAGCCGGGCCACTCGACGGTGCGTCTTATCGACCGCATCAAGCAGCTTCGCGCATGATTCTGTCTTTGGTATCTGAGCTTCTCGCGGCCATCCGTAGAAGGCCGGCAATCGAGGGGGCCCTCGAAACCCTGCGCCGCGGGACCGGCTCTGTGCAGATCAGCGGACTAACCGACTCGGCTAGAGCCATCGTTGCACCGCTCGTCGCCGCGGCTCTTGGGCGTCCGTCGATCGTGCTGGTCGATTCCAACCAGCGCGCCGAAGCCATCGTGGAACCGGTGCGCTGGTTCTACCGCGCCATCGCTGCGAAGCCGGGCGATCGCGTGATCGTCCTCCCGGCGTACGACGTACTGCCGTATGAAGGTCGTTCGCCCCACGCGGAAATCTCGGAAGACCGCGCGGTCGCGCTCTGGCGTTTTGCCTCATCTGAAACGGACATTCTCATCGCGCCCGTACAGGCCGCTTTGTGGCGCATGCGCGAGCGCGATTTCTATCGCCGCCTGGCGCAAACGATCGAGCGCGACCAAGCGATCCCACTCGAGGAACTCCTCGGCTTTCTCTCCAGTGCAGGCTACGACAAGCAGATCACCTGCGAGATGCCCGGGCAATATGCCGTGCGCGGCGGAATCGTCGATATCTTTTCGCCCGAGGCGCGGCAGCCTGTTCGCGTCGAACTGCTAGGCGACACCATCGAGTCGATTCGCGCCTTCGATCCGAACACTCAGCGCTCTACGAACCCCGTCGAGCGCGCCACTCTGATGCCTCTCACCGAGTTTCCCCGCCTCGCCGAGGTGATGGAGCGCAGTCGCCACGCTGTCGCGGGGCCTTCCGATCCCGAGGATGAATCGGAGCTTGCTGGATTTGTTCCTGGCTGGGAATTCCGCCACTTCCTTGGCGACGAGCGAAAATCCACCCTCTTCGACCTTGTCCCGGAGCCCGTGCTGATCGAAGACGAACCTGGCCTGCTCGAACCCGCAGTCGCGAAATATCGCGCAGCGCTTGGTGAAGCCTTCGACGCCGCGGAGGATCCGCTTGCGGAACCGCCCGGGCGCTACGTCTTCGATGAGGAAGAATGGGCGCTCGCGCAGCAGCTTGTTCCGCGCCTTGGACTCGAGCATCTGGAGCTTCGCGAGGAGGGAAGTTCCCAGGCTGCACGCGCCGCTGGCGCCGCGACTCCTGTTCTGCCCGCAGACGCCCTCCGCACGCAGCCAACCACTCGCTATCACGGCAACGTCGCGGCCTTCATGGCTGAAGTGAAGGGCCGCGTCAGCGCCGGCGAGCACGTGATGATCTCCGCGGCCAGCACCGGTGAACTCGAGCGCTTCGCCGATATCTGCCACGAGTACGAAGTGCCGTATCGCATTGGCGAACTCGAAGAAAATGTCACCGTGACGCGCCTCGCCGAAGAGGGAAGCGGCGGCAGCGTACCCGCTGTCGTACTCGTGAAGGCTCCTCTCGCCGAAGGCGTCGTCTTCCAAGATGCGAATCTCTCGATCTACGGCAACGCCGACGTCTTCGAGTCGCTGCCGCCTCCGCAGCGCCCGCGCTCGCGACCCAAGACGGCCACTTTCTTCAGCGACTTTTCGGATCTCAAGCCGGGGGACTACATCGTCCACGTCGACCACGGCATCGGCCAGTTTGACGGCCTGCGCCAGGTGTCGGTCGAAGGAGCTGGCGGCGAATTCATGCTGCTGCGCTACGCCGACGACGCGAAGCTCTATGTTCCGCTCGCGCGCCTTGATCTCGTGCAGAAGTATCAGTCTCTAGGGGGAGCCAAGCCGACTCTGGACAAGCTGGGCGCCGGCGTTTGGGAGGCGCGCAAAACGCGTGTGCGGAAGTCCGTTAGCGACATGGCCGACCAGCTTCTCGCGCTCTACGCGGAGCGCAAGACCACTCCCGGCCACTCATTTCCCGTGGATTCAAACTGGCAGCGCGAATTCGAAGACGCCTTCGAATTTGAGGAAACGCCCGACCAGCAGCGCGCCATCGACGACGTCAAGCGCGATATGGAGTCGCCGCTCCCGATGGACCGGCTCCTCTGCGGCGACGTTGGCTACGGCAAGACCGAAGTTGCGATGCGGGCAGCGTTCAAGTCCCTAGCCGATTCGAAGCAGGTCGCCCTTCTGGCGCCCACCACGGTCCTCGCATTTCAACATTACGAAACCTTTCGGCGCCGCTTTGCCGCATTTCCGATTCGTATCGAGATGCTGAGCCGCTTCCGCAGCGAGAAGGAGCAGAAGAAGACCCTCGAAGAGCTCGAAGCAGGAAAGGTCGATGTGGTCGTTGGCACGCATCGCATCTTGTCGCGCGACGTCAAGTTTCACGATCTCGGCCTTCTCGTTGTCGATGAAGAGCAGCGCTTCGGCGTCGCCCACAAAGAACGCCTGAAAGAAATCCGCAAGAACGTGGACGTGCTCACCATGTCCGCCACGCCGATTCCTCGCACGCTTCACATGTCGCTCGTCGGCCTTCGCGACATGAGCGTGATCGAGACGCCGCCCAAGGACCGTCTCGCCATCCAGACCACCGTGGCGCCTTTCAGCGAGACGCTGATTCAGCGCGTCATTCAGGAGGAGATGGAGCGCGACGGCCAGGTTTTCCTGGTTCACAACCGCGTCGAGTCCATTGCTTCGATCGCCTCTCTTGTCAAGCGACTGGTCCCGAAGGCGCGGATCGTGGTAGGTCACGGCCAGATGCGCGAGACGGAATTGGAAAAAGTCATGCTCAAGTTCGTGCGGGACGAAGCCGATGTGCTCGTCTCCACCACGATCATCGAGAACGGCCTCGACATTCCCCGCGCGAATACGATCATCATTAACCGCGCCGACCGCATGGGCCTCTCCGAGCTGTACCAGCTTCGCGGCCGCGTCGGCCGGTCGAACCAGCGCGCCTATGCGTATCTCCTCGTGCCGCCCGGCGTCTCGCTCACGCCCATCGCCCGCCAGCGCCTCGCCGCCTTGAAGGAATTCAGCGACTTGGGCGCCGGTTTCCGCATCGCAGCCCTCGATTTGGAGCTGCGCGGCGCCGGCAATCTCCTGGGTCGCGAACAGCATGGCCACATTGAGGCCGTCGGTTTCGACATGTATTGCCAGATGATGGAGCGCGCCGTCGCGGAGCGCCGCGGCGACGCGGTCACGCCAGAACGCCGGGCCACGCTCAACCTTGGACAGGAAATCCGCATCCCACCTGAGTACATCGAGAGCGAGAACTTGAGGCTGCGCATCTACAAACGGATTGCCGGTGTCACCTCGGAAGGGGAGCGGAACGAAGTTCGCCGCGAACTTGAGGATCGGTTCGGGCCGCCACCGTCCGCTGTAGAGAGCCTTCTCGAATATGCCGTCCTCAAGGCCATGGCCGAAAAGCTGCTCGTCGCCTCCGTGGACCGCCGCGGAGACCAGGTCGCCATCAAGTTCTACGATGACACTCCTCTTGGCCCCGAGCGCCTGGTCAAGCTGATTCGCAAGCGCCGGGATATGCGCCTCGATCCTAGTGGCGTGCTGTGGCTCGATTGGAGGGGATTCCAGGGCGGAGTAATGGCGGCACTTAGAAACGTATTGATGCAACTACAATCGTAGGGATAGAATCCGGAGCGAACGCTACTATGAGACTCAAAAGCCTGCAGTTCATCACTCTCTCGACATCGAGCGCCGCAATCTGCCTCACCGTCACGATAGCGGCCTTTGCCCAGACCAAGGGCACCGTCGTCGAGGCCATCGTCGCCCGCGTGAACAACGAAATCATCACGCTCTCCGACTATGAGAAGGCCGAGCAGTCACTTCAACAAGAGGTTGCGCAGGAGTGCCAGGGCTGCACGCCGGACAAGATCGATGCGGAGTACAAGGCGCAGCAGAAGGACCTGCTGCGCGGACTGATTGACAGCGCCCTGCTGGTCGAGCGCGCCAAGGACATGGACATCAGCGTCGAGAATGACGTGATCAAGAAGCTCGACGACATCCGCAAAGACAACGGCCTCCCGACGATGGAAGCCCTCGAGAAGAAGGTCGAAGAATCGGGCATGGCTTGGGAAGACCTGAAAACTCAGATCCGCAACAAGCTCCTCACTGACGAAGTGATTCGCCGCGAAGTCGCCGGCCACATGGACATTCCGGCGGACCAAGTAAAGCAGTTCTACGAGGAGCACAAGGCCGAGTTCAACTTGCCCGAGCAAGTCGTACTCTCTGAAATCTTCCTGAGCACGGAGGGCTTGAGCCCCGAGGAAACGGCGGCGGTTCAGCGCAAGGCGGACGACCTTCACGGTCGGCTTGTGAAAGGCGAGGATTTTTCATTGCTGGCTCAGCGATATTCCGAAGGGAGCACCGCAAAGGACGGCGGAGCTCTAGGCACATTCCAGCGTGGCCAGTTGGACAAGCGGCTCGAGGACGCGGTTTTCGGGCTGAACAAGGGCCAGATCACCGACGTGATTCAGACGAAGACAGGATTCGAAGTTCTGAAGGTCATGGACCGCTTCGCCGCCGGGCAGCAGCCCCTCGAGAAGGTTCAGACCCAGATTGAGAACAAGCTCTACATGCAGAAGATGGAGCCCGCGATGCGCGATTACCTCGCGCAGCTTCGCGAGGAAAGCTACGTAATGGTGAAGCCTGGCTACACAGATACGGCCGCGATACCGGGGACCGGCGCCATCCAGGAAGTGTCGCCGACGCCCGACGCCGCCACGAAGAAATCGAAGAAGAAGCTGTCCTTGCCGAAAGTCAACGGTTCATGAAGCCGCGCTTTGTAGCGGACCTTACCGACGGTCAGGCTGTCCTCTCTCAGTTCCTCGTGTGTGAAAAAGAAATCCGCACTTCGTCCCGCAACGGCTCGTCGTGGCTGCAACTCGAGCTGGGGGATCGCACCGGCTCGATTTCCGCGAAAATGTGGGAGAACTTTTCCGAGCTGGCCGGCACTTTTGAAGCTGGTGACGTGGTTCAGGTACGCGCCCGCACCAAGCTTTACAATGGCCGCCTCGAAATGGCCCTTGAGCAGATCGTTCCCGTCGCGGAGAACTCCTACGATCTCGCCGATTTTCTCCCGCACACGAAGTACGATGTCGAGGTTCTGTATTCCACTCTTCGCTCCGCGATTGCCGCGATGCAGAATCCGTGGCTCAAACAGCTGCTCGGGAATATCGTCGACGACCCGAACATCGCTCCGCGCCTGAAGCGCGCTCCTGCCGCGATGACCATGCACCACGCCTTTATCGGAGGCTTGCTTGAGCACGTCGTCAGCCTCGTCGGCTTGGCTGCGGATATCAGCGCGCACTATCCTGAACTCGATCCCGACCTGCTGCTGACTGGCGTCGTCGTTCACGACATCGGGAAGCTCGACGAACTGAGATACGCCCGCGAAATCGATTACACGACCGAGGGCCGCCTGCTCGGCCACATCATGCTCGGCACTGGAATGGTTCGCGACAGAATGAAGGCTATTCCGGGATTTCCGCCAGCCCTCGCTGTTATCGTCGAACACTTGATGCTGAGCCACCACGGCTCTCACGAATTCGGGTCGCCGTCGTTGCCTCAAACGCGGGAGGCGGTGGCTTTGCATTATCTGGACGATCTCGATTCGAAAATGGGCGCGATTCGCGCCACGCTCGATTCCACCTGCGCCCCGGATGGCTGGAGCCAGCGTAATCCCTCTCTGCGCCGGGCCTTGCTTCGCGCGGAGAAATATCTTGAGGAACACGGCGTTCCGCGCGCAAAGTCGCCACAAAGTCCCGAATCGACCGGCGCACCCAAACCGGAAAGCGCCGAAGCTGCGCGAAAGGTGTAAGGAACGGCCACATGAGCGAACTCGTCACGAATTCCACCGAAGCGGCCCCGAAGAAGCGGCCCAGCCCGCGCCGTTCCGTTCTCGATCTCGCGCCGCTCGAACTCGACTGCATGAACATGCTTTGGCCCTTGGGCGAAGGCACTGTCCGCGACATTCGCGACCGCCTCGCTCCTCGCCGCCCGCGCGCTTACACCACGATAATGACCATCATGGACCGGCTCGCGCGCAAAGGCATCGTTGAGCGCCGCAAGAGCGGACGCGCCTACATCTACCGCGCGAATCTCACAGCGGAAGAGGCCCGCACGCAAGCTCTTGGGCAGGTTATCGAGAATTTCTTCGACGGTTCGCGCGAGGCTCTTCTTGCGCAGCTCGGAGCGTCATCGCACGTTCAGCAGCCTCGCGCATTCGCAGCCGTGGCGGCAGCAGCCACCGGCGGAGGCGACAGCTCTGCAGTCGTTACCTCGCACCGCTTTGCCTCGGCCGCGCCTACTGCCGCCAGCACATCCTCCAACGAACCCGACGCCGCCGAGCGGATCGACGATACACTATTGTAGGTACCGCAACGGACATGCTTCCCGCTCAACTCAAGATTCGCGACGTAGCAATTCGCCCGGCAACGATTCTCGCGCCGATGGCCGGCGTCACCGACACGGTTTTTCGCCGCGTGATTCGCTCCCTCGGCTCTTGCGGCCTCATCATGACTGAGTTCACAAGCGCCGAAGGCCTCACGCGCAATTCGGCCCGCACGCTGCGCTACCTTTATTTCGATCAGGACGAGCATCCGATCGCCGCGCAGATCTTCGGCGCCGACCCGGATGTCATGGCCTCGGCCGCTTCGCTTATCGAAGACCTCGGCTTCGACCATGTCGACATCAATCTCGGCTGCCCGGTCAAGAAAGTCGTCAAGTGCGGCGGCTCTGGCCTTCTTCGCGACCTGCCGCAACTTGAAAAGCTCTTGCGGGCCATTCGCGCTGCCGTCCGCATCCCCCTCACCATCAAGATTCGCGCGGGCTGGGACGAAAAGAACATCGTCGCGGTCGACGTCGCTCGCATGGCAGAACAAGTTGGCATCGAGGCTCTCGCCATCCATCCGCGCACGCGCATGCAGGGTTATAGCGGCAAGGCCGACTGGAGCCTGATTCGCGATGTGAAGGGGGCTGTGCGGATTCCGGTCATCGGGAACGGCGACATTGTCACCCCGCAGGACGCGGTCCGCATGGTTCGTGACACAGGCTGTGACGCCGTGATGATCGGACGCGCCGCTTCATCGAATCCCTGGATCTTCCGCCAGATCGCGGACTATGTCGCCACGGGCCGCTACACCGAGCCGACCGAATCCGATCGCTACCATCTTCTTGCAGGATATTTTCGCAGCCTGATGGACGCCGAAATGCCCGACGCTGTCGGGAAGATGAAGCAGTTCGCCAGCCTCTTCACTCACGGAGTCCGAAATGGCGCCGAGCTTCGCCACGCCGTGCACCATTCGCAGAGCGCCACCGAAATTCTCGATCGCGTCGACGTCTTCTTCGCCAACGCCGCCGCTTCACAGCCCGGCTGACCTTCGCCGCTATTCGTCGCGCGTCACCAGCAGTTGCTTGTATGCCTCGCGTCGTGTCAGCCCGCGCTCTCGCGCGGCCTGCTTCAGCGCCGCCTTCCGGTCCGCGCTGTTTTCGCGCATGATCTCTTCCACGCGATGCGAGAGCGGCACTCGGCTCGCGCCCTCAGCGCCATCGGCATGGAGCGGTTGGCCGTCCGCTGGCCCAATCAGTATCGTGATTTCGCCTCGCGGCGGTTTCTTCCTTACCGCTGCGACCAGGCCTTCCAGATGATCGCGCTGGAACTCTTCGTAGATCTTCGTCACTTCGCGGGCCACCACCGCGGGCCGGTTGCCCAGAATCTCGAGCGCATCTTCCAGCGAATCGAGCAGCCGATGCGGCGCCTCGTAGAGGACGAGCGTGCGTGGCTCTTCCGCCAGCGTGCGCAACGCCTTCCGGCGCTCGGATTGCTTCGACGGCAGGAACCCGATAAACGAAAACTCTTCAATCGGCATCCCTGACGCCGCCAGCGCCGCCACAAAGGCTGACGCGCCCGGTACCGGCACGACCTTGATTCCATGCCGCAGACTCAGGCTCACCAACCGATGGCCCGGATCAGAAATCGCCGGCGTCCCCGCGTCGCTCACTAGCGCGATCTTTGCGCCCTGCTCGAGTTCGATCACCAGTTCCGCAGCGCGCGTGATTTCATTGTGTTCGTGGTAGCTCACCAACCGCTTCTGGATGTCGAAGTGATTCAGCAACTTCAGCGTCTGCCTTGTGTCTTCGCAGGCGATAACGTCGGCTTCCTTCAGGATGCGCAGAGCGCGCATGGAAATGTCTTCGAGGTTGCCAATGGGCGTCGCCACTACGTAGAGGCACCCTGCGGCGGAATCGGGATTCGCACTCTTTGCCATATTCGTCGTTCGCAGTCTAGCATACGGCCTGCGCGCGCCATGCCGTGGCCCTGCGCTGGGAGCGCTCTCGTGCTAGAATTTCTTTTTACGGCTGGAGGACAGGTCGCTTGCCCCTATACGAATACAAGTGCGTGAAGTGCGGCCACCGCTTCGAAAAAATTGAAAGCTTTTCCGCGTCGGAGGTGAAGAAGTGCCCGAAATGCGGCGCCAAAGCCGAGCGGCAGCTTGCTCCCTCCGCGATTCAATTTAAGGGCAGCGGCTGGTACGTCACCGACTACGCCCACAAAACTTCCGCGCCGCCGTCCAGCGAAACCTCGGGCGACGGTGCCTCGAAGCCCGCTGAAAAACCCGCCGAATCGAAATCTTCGGAGAAGCCGGACAAGGGATCGATCAAGAAGAAAAAATAATATAATCTCAGGTCACCGCCGCGCCGCGAAGAAGTCCCGCAGCACCACGGTTGCTTCCTCCGCCATCACTCCCGCAGTCACCGCCACGCGATGATTGATCTGCGGATGGTCAAACACCGCCACTCCAGACTTCACCGCGCCGCCCTTCAGATCGTTCGCGCCATACACCAACCGTTCGACCCGCGCCTGAATCATTGCGCCGGCGCACATCGCGCACGGCTCGATCGTCACGTACATCGTCGCTCCCAGAAGCCGGTAGTTCCCGGTGCATGTCGACGCCGCGCGCAGCGCTACGATTTCCGCATGTGCGGTTGGATCGCAGTCTGCGATCGTTCGATTTCCAGCTCGCGCAACGATTTCCCCGTCGATCACCAGGACCGCGCCGACCGGCACTTCGCCTCTCTCGGCCGCTGCCCGTGCCTCCGCGAGCGCCGCTTCCATGAACTGTCGGTCCTGAGCCTGCTCTGCAGCGTCCATGCCGCGCCAGCATAGCACGGTGGCGCGGTGGGCCCGCCTTGATGGCCGCACCGCGACGCCTCCGCAGCGTCACTACAGCCTTCCCCGCATTGACTCTCCGCGCACAGCCGTCGCAACATCGCGCGGTCGTCGCGCCACGGGAGTAGAATCCATCCTCACCCGGAGCAGTAGCCCCGGGGCTAGACGAACACCGCAAGGGAAGGGAAGTGGCTGTCGAGGATTCCGCGAGACCGCAAAAGCTGCGGCTCTGGAGGAAGTCGTTTCACTCCGAAACGGCCCAGCTTTCTCGGCCCTTCTCGCATTTTTCCCTTGCAGTCAAAGCCGTTCCGTAGGTAGAGTGTGCCTACTTGTAGTAGGACTCCGGCCCCGAGGGGCCACATATGGCCCTCCGGTTGCCGCAAGGGAGCGAGGGCCGTCGATTGACCTGCGTCCTGTCAGTTGCCAACCAAAAGGGCGGCGTCGGTAAGACCACCACGTCCATCAATCTCGCTGCCGCGATCGCGCTCAAGAAGCGCAAGACTCTCCTTATCGACCTCGACCCGCAATCCAACGCCACCATCGCCTTCTTTGACGCGAAGGAAATTCAGTCGACGATGTACGACGTCTTCGCCGACCGCTCCGTCGAGATGGCGAAGATCATCCGTCCCACCAAGGACGAAAATCTCTTCGTTGCGCCGGCCCGCCTCGCGCTCGCGCGTCTCGAGCAGCAGCTCGCGGGCCAGTTCGACGCACCGTTCAAACTCAAGGACTCGCTCACGCCGATTCTGAAGGATTTCGAATTCGTCGTCATCGATACGCCGCCGGCGCTCGGCATTCTCACCGTCAACGCGCTCGTTGCCTCCACGCACCTGCTCGTGCCCATCCAGGCCGCTTACTTCGCCATCGAGGGCACCGACGATCTTCTCGAGACCTATGCCCGCATCCGTGCGCGTCCCAATCCAGACCTGAAAGTCCTGGGCGTGGTCATTACGCTTTTCGACAAGCGCACCAACATCTCGCGCGACACGCACGAGCAGATTCGCGCCGTCTTCGGCAACGCGCTTTTCAAAACGCGCATCAGCAAGAATGTCCGGCTCGAAGAGAGTCCGGCATACAAGGAAACGGTTTTTTCGTACGCGCCGAAATCTTCCGGCGCAGAAGAGTACAAGAAGCTTGCCCAGGAGGTATTACAACGTGTCCAAGAGGATCGGGTTGCCCGTCACTCTCAAGATGCGGCATGACGCGCATTATGTTGAGACGCTGACCAGTTTTAGCGGAGCGTCTGTCGGGCGCATGATCCCGATCGACAAGATTCGTCCCAATCCCGATCAGCCCCGCAAGAATATCGGCGATGTTCGCGAGCTCGCGGACTCCATCCGCGAGAAGGGTGTCCTCGAACCGCTCCTCGTTCGTTACGTCCCTCGCGACGACACCTACTACATCATCTCCGGCGAGCGCCGCTACCACGCCTCGAAAGCCGCGGGCCTGCACGAACTGCCCTGCATCGAAAAAATTGCCGACGATGCAGAAACTCTCGAGCTAGCTCTCATTGAAAATCTTCAGCGCAAGGACCTGACCGCCTTCGAAGAAGCCGACGGCCTCCAGCGCCTCGCGGACCAGTTCGATTACACGCACGACGACATTGCGAAGAAAATCGGCCGTGCCCGCTCGTCCGTCACCGAGACGATGTCTCTGCGCGTCATTCCCGACGACGTTCGCCGCGCCTGCGTTGAGAACGGAATCGTTACGAAGTCGCTGCTGCTTCAGGTCGCTCGCCAGGCTAGCGAAAAGAAGATGCACGAGATGGTGCATCGCATCTCGCAGGGCGGCATGACGCGCGATGAAGCCCGCCGCGCACGCCAGGAAGAATCCACCATCACGCCGCGTCCGCAGCCGTACGTCTTCGACTACAAGGCTGCCGACGATTCATTTCAGGTTCGCGTGCGCTTCCGCAAGAGCCACGTCAGCAGGGAAGAGCTCTCGGCCGCGCTCCGCGCCGCGCTCCGCGAGATTGATTCGGGAGCCTTCTCCGCCACCTCCGCCGCCTGAAGGTAGACCGCAACCTCTCCGCAGGCGCCCCGTTGGACGGTGGTGTTTAGGGGGTCGGAGCCTGCCTGTCGGCAGAGACGGCTTCAGCTCCGACATTCAAGTGCGAAAAAATGATGGAGGCTTCAGCACCTGAGGACTCGCCGAAAAGCGGATTCGACCTGTTAGTTCGTCTGCATCGCTGCCGCTAGCGACGCCACCAGAACCAAATCGCGAAGGCTCCGATCGCAATTTCTGTGATTAGGAGCGCAATCTTTACCCATCTAGGGAGGTGCTCCCATCCGCGGGGGCCCTGTGCGCCCATCGGCTCCGGCGGCACGAACGCCGCCTTCGACCCCACCTTGTCGCTTCGGCCCGTCGTCCCACTCCTCAGTTCGGCTGCATCGTCGCTGCCCGAATCGATGCCGCCCTCGCGTCCACCTTCTCTGCGTCCGCCGCGCGGCCGATCTCGCGCAGCGCTTTCGCATCGCTTATCAGCACGCCGACGATCACCGGATTATCGTTTCCATACTGTTTTTGGAGCACGGTGAGCACGTTCTCGTAGCATGGCTCGGCCTTGGCTGGTTTGTCCCATTTGTCGTAGAGGTTGCACAGGCTCGCCAGCGGCCGCGCCATATCGATGCCGTCCTTCCCGTACAGCCCTTCGTCGATGTGAACCGCCCTCAACAAGTACGGCTCCGCCTTAGCAAACTGGTTTTCGTAGACCAACAGGTCCGCCGCGACCACCAGACTCTCGGCCGTGCGGTCACTGCTCTCGCCAAACACCTTCTCGTTGATGTCAACTGCCTGAAAGAGGTATTTCTCGCCGGTCGCGAAGTCGTGCCGCAACACAGCCGCCTGCGCCAGCGATTGCAGGGCCGCGGCTGCCGCCGTCGATTGCACTCCGTACATCTCCGTGGCGGCCTGATACTCGCGCTCAAATGCCGCCTGCGCCGCAGCCATGTCCTGTCCCAGCGCGTTGCTGCCCTCTCCGTCGAGCGCGGTCAGCAGCCGCTGATCGTGCGGCTGCATCTTCTCCGCCAGCGCCACCGCGTGCTTGAAGTCCTCCAGCGCTCCAGGGAAGTCCCGCTTCTGATCCGCCTTCCGGCCCGTCTGGATCGCCGCGTCGAGTTGCTGCGAGAGGTTCGGTGCCGCTTCCAGCGCGTTGAGCTTCGCTGTCAGTGCCATCGCTTGCGACGACTTGCCCGCCGCCTTTATCGCCGCCAGCCTCATATCCCACCGCTTTTGCGCCGCCTCATACTGCTTCTCCGGATCTGGGTCGTCTGCGCGCACGACTTTGGTCCGCAAATCGATTCCCGCGTCCATCAGCGATGCCTTGCGGTATTCCGCCAGCGACTCCGCCCAATCGCCCTTCGCCTCATACGCGCCCGCGAGTCGTATCATGATCTGGACATTCTTCGCGTCCAGCTCGATCGCCTGTTGGAACTGCTGGATTGCGGCGGCATAGTCGTGCGTGCCTTGCAGTGCCTGTCCCAGCAGGTCGTGGATCGTCGCGCTGTCGGGCCGTATCGTCTCGCCCTGCTTCAGCATCGTCGCCGCGTCCGCGTAGTTTTTTGTCATCAGCAGCACGCGTCCGGCGCCCGCGTAGGTGTCGCTTAGAGTCGGATCCATCTGTGCCGCGGTTTCGTATTCCTTCAGCGCCTCGTCGTATTTCTTCTGCGTCTCGCGAATCGATCCAATCCCTAAATGCGGGCGGGCATCTGAGGGATCGAGTTGCTCCGACAATCGCCACTCTTTCTCGGCGCCTTCCAGATCCCATGTGCTGAAGAGTGCCTCCGCCAGGCAGTCGTGGCAAAGCTGCGCAGCCGGAAAGATCGATTCCATCTCACGAAAATCCTTCACTGCCTCCGCGTACTGGCCCAGCTGCATCAGGTCGCGGCCCAGGTTCTGTTTCGGCGGGTACGCCGACGGATCGATTCGGATCGCGTCGCGATACTCCCGAATGGCCGACTGCAGATCCTGCTTCTGGTCGTACGCGTATCCAAGGTTGTACGTCAAAGCAGCGTCGGGTGGCATCATGGCTATCGCTTTTTGCAGTTGTGGGATGCACTTGTCCAGCGCGCCCTCGTCCATGTAGAGAAGGCCCAAATCCACTTCAACGCTTCCGTACACCGGCTTGATACGCAGCGCTTCGCGGTATTCGGCCTCCGACGCGTCCCACTTTTGCAGAACCTCCAGGGCTAGTCCCGCGTTCTTGTGCGCTTCCGCGTCGTTGGGAGTCCGCGCCAGCGCCTCCTTCGCTTCCCGCAACGCGCTCTCTCCGTCCTGCTTCTGGTAAAAGAGAAAGCTTAGCTTCGTATGTGCTTCGGAAAAGTTCGGATCTTCGTCGAGCACTTTCTCATAGACCGCTTGAGCCTTTTCCCACTCCTGCTTCTGCCGCAGTACCTCGCCCATCACGAAGCCAGCTTCAGGACCGTTGAAGCCGGCAGTTACCGCCGTCGTCAATTCGGCCGCCGCTTGGTCATACTGCTTCTTCTTCAGCATGGCGCCGGCGTTCGCCAGGTTTCCCAGCAGATCCTTGCCCGGGCCTGCCTCGGCGTTCTCCGGCGACGTGCTCCTTGCCGACCGCACCACCGCAATCAAGCTGTCGTCCGCGCCCGTCGTTTTCAGTAGCGCTGCATAGGCGTCGTCTGGCCGGAATGCCAGCCCGTCGCGCTGGATCTCGGCCACCACCGTCTCGGGCAGGGCATTGCCCGCCACCAGGGCCAGAAGTCGGCTCGATGAAAGCGGCTCGATCGTTCCCGCCGCTCTGGCGTGCGTCAGTCCCGCGACTCCAAGACACAACAAGAGTGCAAAAACTTGCCGCAGTATTAGGCTGCTTCGGCTCATGAGGCCCTCCCCTTGGTCCATTGCGCGCGCGAAGAATTGTCAGGTTGAGGTGAGGCTTCAGCTTACTCGGCAGCGTATATCAGGTTAGTACTAGGCGAGGGCTCTTGAGTCCTATGAGGAAAGGGCGAATACCTTGCGAAGGCTTGGTTTTAGGACGTCGGCAGGAGTGCGTCCGCAAGCTCTGCGGAGAAACGCTCGAGATCGGAGACGAGTTCGGGAGTCGCTTCGAGCCGATCTTTCTTCCACACGAACCATTCGCCGTCTTTGTGGGAGACGCGGGCGCCGGGATTCTCCCCAACCATGCAGGTGGGTGTCCCGAAGATCTTGAAGGTGCCTTTTTCGAGAGGCGCCAGCAGCGCCACGCAGTAGCCTTTGCGCACTCCAACGTAATTGGCAAACATCGGGAAAGAAACCAGCCGGAAGCCGCGCGATTGCAGTCGTTCGAGCACTTCGGCCTGCTCGTGCGTAAGGTCCATACACGAACAGGATAGCAAGAATGGGTGCTACGGGTGGGGCCGAAACAAAGCCAGCGCGCTGTACTGCATCCGTTCGCGATATGCCTACGGTGCCACGACACGCAGCACGAACTGCGTCAGGCTATCCAGCTTCACGGTTTTTTTCGTCGACGTCACCACCGAGCCCGCCGCGGTCTTCGACGACTCCGCCAACGACAAATCCGGCAGCCCGATCATCCCGTGGCTCCCCACGTCCAGCGCCGGATAATCGGTCGCCGCCGATTCCGCTGCGACCGGCTCCGGAGGTTGCGGTGCTGGCACCTGCGGCACGCCGCGCCGCCCCGATATCGGGGGAGGGGTCGTTTGCCGGTTGGGTTCTGGCGCGTCCGGGTCGTCCTGATCCATGTTCGCCCGCACAGCCGCCGCCAGCGTGCTCAGCCCGATCGCTTGCACCGTCAGTGACATGGGAATCACCGTCCCATCCTTCAGTTCCGCGTGATCGAACAGAATCCCCAGCCGCGACGTCGGATTCCGGCGCGACCGCGCCATCACCTCCGTGACGTGCCCGACGATCTTCGCGCCGTTCGCCAGCAGCACGTGTCCACGCTCCAGCACCGGCAGCGTCACGCGCGCCACCACCTCGTCGCCAACGTGCGCCTTCTTCGCATTCACGGGCTTCGCCAGCTCCGCGCAGATCGTCGTCCCCGCCGGCAATTCATCGCCGGCCGCTGCTTCTCCGCCTTCCTCAGCCTTCTGTGCCGCTTGTTCTTGAAAGGGTGTGGGCCGCAGAGGCGCACGGGCGCCCCACATGAGGGTAGCGAGCAGCGCTCCCATCAGAAGCGAGAAGGGAAGTGCTCTCACGGCGATGCCTTTCGTCAGGAGGCCGAGCGGACTGGGAGGCGCACGGCGATTTACCGCGCTCCCGGCATTCTACACCCAAGTGCCGCGTGCCTGTCGCGCCACGCACGCCGACGCGATCACCGCTCTCGCCATTGATTCTCGTCGAGAGTCGAAGGCCGAAGGAATGTAGCCGCGCAGAGCGTCGCGCCTAAGGTTTCGCCGTCAGCACTCGCAGTATCACCTGCGTCCCCGAATCTAGCTTCACGTCCTTCTTCGTCGACGCGATCAGCGAGCCTTTTTCCGCGTCCTTCGATTCGGTGAAATCGTAGTCCGGAAATCCGATCGCACCGCGGCTACCCGCGTCCAGCAGCGGCGGTACATCCGCAGCCGGCTTCTCAGGGCGTGGCGGAAAGGCGCCCGGCAAACCTGACGACGCGCGCCCAGGCTTGGCGTTGTCTCCGCGCGCCTCGGCAAGCAACTCTTCTTGCGCGGCTCCGAGCCCTACCCCTTGTACGGTGAGCCGCAGATGAATCTCCTTGCCGTTCTTCAGCGTCGCGCGATCGAAAACCATAGCGAGGTGCGATTGCGGCTCATCATCTGCCCTCGCCGTTGCCTCGGTCACACGGCCGAAGACCTTCGCGCCTTCTGCGAGCAGCACCTGTCCATGCACCACCATCGGCAGCGTCACACGCGCAATCACCTCGTCGCCGACGTGCGCTCTCTTCGCGTCGACCGCCTTCGTCAGTTCGGTGCAAATCGTCGTTCCCACGGGAATATCCACGTTCGTGGATGTCCTCTTGCTGTCGGAGCCTTGCTGCACCCCCTCTCGTTCAATCGCTCGCCCGCCCGCAGTCGGTGCCGGGCAGACAAACCCGAAAAGTACCGCCGCCGCAATCGCCGCAATCATGGGGCAGGGAATTGCTCTCACGATTTCCCTTCTGCCAGCCGAGTGGATAGAACGATGAGAATCATTGCCCCTGCGATTTTACACCGGCCTTGCCAACAACTCCGGCCGCTTCCAAACTTCGCCCCGCGCATCCAATCGTGAGGTATCATTTCGCCTCGGACTATGGCCCACGAACCCCTCTACGACGTCATATGCATCGGTGCCGGCCCCACCGGGCTTGCCTGCGCAATCGAGGCCAAGCGCGCCGGCCTCCGCCCGCTCGTCATCGACAAAGGCTGCCTCTGCAATTCGCTCTACCACTACCCGGTCAACATGCTCTTTTTCACCACTCCTGAGCGCATGGAAATCGGCGACCTGCCGATGACTACCGCTGGCGGCAAGCCGACCCGCGTCGAGGCCCTCAAATACTATCGGCGCGCCGTCGACCACTATGCCATCGACACCCGTCTTTACCACATTGTGGAAAGTATGGACGGCCACGACCGAGACTTCGTAGTTCACACGAAGGAATCGCACGGACATCTCCGTACCGACTTTTACGCACGCAAAATCATCATTGCGACCGGGTATTACGACCGACCCAATCCCCTCGGTATCCCCGGAGAGGATTTGCCGTACGTTTCGCACTATTTCACTGACCCACATCCGTATTGGAACCAGGATGTGGTCGTGATCGGTGGCAAGAACTCAGCTGCGGAGGCTGCTCTCGACCTCTTCCGCTCCGGCGCCCGCGTCACACTGGTCCATCGCGGCCCGGAGATGGGCAAGAGCCTCAAATACTGGGTCAAACCGGATATCGAGAACCGCATCCGGGCAGGTGAAGTGAAGGCACTCTTCAATACCCACGTCACCCGCTTCGAGCCCGGTAAGGTCTTTGTCCGCAATTCGGAAGAGAGGATCCTTCTTGCCGCGCAGGTCTTTGCCATGACCGGGTATCACCCTGATTTCGGCTTTCTTGAGCGGCAGGGAATTCAGCTCGATCCGGAAACCCGCCGCCCCTTCGTGAATCCCGAAACTCTGGAGACCAACGTCCCCGGGATCTACGTTGCTGGGGTGGTTGTAGGGGGCATGAGAACTTCAGACATCTTCATCGAAAACGGCCGGTTCCACGGCAAGGAAATCATCTCGGCGATGACGGGGGAGGGCCGCATCAAGGAAGCCCCGCCGGTAGCTCCTCCGGGCGAGTAACGCCTTTATGCTCTGCGCTTTACAGGCGAGTCCCCTCTTGCTCTGTTACATTGGAGGCATCGCAGGATTCCCAGCAATCCTAATCTTCCGCCTGAAGATTAGGATTTGACGTAAGTCGCAGAAAACAAAGGACGAGCCCACTCCTAATCTGACCAAACTCGCCCTATGGGGTAAAATTCCCATCCGATTTGCGTGCCGCCGTCGACTTTGCTAAAGTGGCGTTCGATGCCATCGATCATTCAGGAAGTCGGCGAAACCTTCGTCACGCTCTATAAAGGCTTTAGCGTCACCCTCAAAACGCTCTTCCGCAAGACCACCACCGAGAGCTTCCCAGACGCCCCTCCGACCGTCCAACCGCGCTACCGCGGCATCCACGTGCTCCAACGAGACGAGAACGGACTCGAGAAGTGCGTTGCGTGCTTCCTCTGCGCCGCCGCATGCCCGGCGAACTGCATCTATATTGAGGCCGCCGATAACACCCAGGAGACTCGCCTCTCAGCGGGCGAGCGCTACGCCAAGGTCTACAATATCGACTATTCCCGTTGTATCTTCTGCGGTTACTGCGTGGAATCCTGCCCAACCGACGCCATCACCCACGGCCACAGCCTCGAACTCGCCCCTTACGACATCAACGCCCTAATCTACCGCAAGCCCGCCCTCCTAGAACCGCAACATAATATGCATTAGCGGCGTCTATCGATACCCCTTTGACGGCCGCTGTGTCAAGACAAAAAGGGGCCGGCAGCCTACTCACATCCGTATCCCCTTGCAGAAATTGAGGTGTATGAGCCCGCAGCTGTTCAGCAAGCTGAACGTGGCAGCGGAAGGGGAGGGGGCAGGCGTTCCGGACCGTTAAGATCGGGCCCTCATGGGGACCGTGTGGCTCGTTATTTCGACCTGATTCGTGAAACGAAAGACGCCTGTAGCCATCGCCTGCGCTTGGTGTAGTCGGCCCGCCAGTTCGGCATCAAGCCCATGCCCTGCTGCGTTGCGCGGCAGCCAGCACGTGCGCATTCCACCGTCAGCGCACACCTATCAGAGTGATGTGGAAGCTGTGCACCGCCACGTCGAAGATGAGTTCGTCGACCTGAAAGACTTCTCCAGTGGTGGCTAATTTCTGGCCAAGGCTCACACCTACCAGCTCTACTTCAACTTGGCGCGGAGCAACTCTCACAAAGACAATCTCACCCGTTGGGAGATCATGCGGCGGATCGCCCTCGCTCCCCCATCGACTTTTGCTCGCTTCCGCTCGCCTTCTTGGGTTATTCCGTCAATCAATCCGGGGGATACGATCTCCCAAGGCTTTCCTGGACGAAAGGAGGTCGGCGGCGCTGAGGGATGCATCCGCGGGTTTCAAATTCCCTGCTATTTCACTCGCAGGCGTGTGCCTGCCCAATTCCGTTAGCTAGTGCCACGAGGGGGATGCTTTCGGACTCTATCGCCATATCTCGAGCAGCGCAGCATGGTTTCCGTCCGCGCGAGACCCGGCCTCAGTAGAGTTGTTCTCGCGCCCGACTTATCTCCTGAGAGGCACCGAAGGAGTTGCTCGTCACCGGGCCTGCGACCACTTGCGGTGAAGGCTCAGCCTGACCGCCGAGGGCCGCGATCACGCTCGAGATACCCACGCTTACGGTGGTGATCCAGAGCTGGACCTGTTGCTGGGCTTTCGGATTCATCACGCGCAACAATGCCAGTTCCTTCGGATCCGACAATTCCGCTGAGAACGTCGTCAGGCACCCGAGAAATTTCGACTTCTTGTTGAGCGCGGTGGTGTTCGCACTTGTCAGGCAACTCTCGTACTGATTGTTCAAGTTCGTGGCCAACGTCAGATAGTTTGTCACGGTTTGCGCCTCGCTCGCATTGAACACCCCCGCCGCCTGCAAGCTCGGTAAGTCCGCCTGGGCCACGGCCACGGCGGCTGCGACGATATCGTGCGCTTTCTGCGCCGTCTGATATGCGTTGCATCCCGCAAGCCCTAAACACACCATCACCGCCACGGCGAGAGCCGCCTTTTGGATTCTCATCTTTTCTCCCCCTGTTTGAATTACGGAACGAATTCGACGCGGCGGATGTGGATCTCGCGCCCCTTCCACATCACCGCGTTCTTGCGAATGTGAAACGTGAAGAAATCCCCTTCGCTCAACCCCCGCACATCCCCCTCGAGCGCAAACCGCGTCTCTCGCGGCATCACGCTCAGCACTACCTCAGCCGTTCCTGCAACGGAGTCTGCCTTAACCACTTTCCCCACCAGGCCGTCGCCACCGTCCCGCTCGGCACGCGATACCGCTCCGAACAGCATCGCCACCGTCGCGAGAATCCCGTCCATCAGCCTGCGCCGAGTGAACCGCTCCATGTCGCTACTTCGTTGCTGGGGCGTGGTACACGCCCGCCGCCGTCAAAATCGCGGCCGAGGCAATGGCTGCCCAACGATATTGTCCTACCAAGGCTTGCCCAGCTGGTGAAACCAGAAACGCCACGACTGCGCCAAGCCCAGCCGCCAACACGTGCGTTGCCGCCTTGAATCTGCTCATTCAAACCCTCCTATTTCTTAGGCATGCATTCTTCTGGCAGATGCTGTTGTGCGTTTATTGCGCTAAATGCACGGAGCCGTCGAATCCTGAGAGGCTGGCGATGATAGTCAAATTCAGCGGGGGGATGGGCGGCCGCGCCACGGCGCCCTGCAGCGGATGCGGATACGTGTACGGCGTGTAGCCCGGAGGCGCGGAGCCGTTCGTATAGTCCGTTCCCGAAACGATGATGGTTGAGGTCGCGGGGTCGGTGTGGAGTGTGTAGCCAGCGGAAGTCTGCGAACCCGTGTGCGAATTGTTCCATTGCCAGTTGCCTAGGAGTACTTGCTGGCCGGCGCGCCCAGGCTGATCTCGGTACGGATACGTTCCGCCATTCGCATCGAAGCAGCGGGAGTAGCCGCTGGTCGAGCCCGTGTTGTCAGGGTTGGAAGGATCGAACCCGCAGCCCGATGAGAGCGAGGCCGCGCCGCCTCCGCCTAGGTTCTTCCAGGTCACGGTTCCATCCGTGACCGTGTTTCCCACCGTTTGCGTCCAGGTGGGAGCCGAGCCGCCGCTGGTGCCGCCCGACACCGTGTAAAAGACATACCCTCCATACGGCGAGCCGTTCCCGGCGTTCCCCGATGTGGGCGAGATGATGGCGCCCGCTGCGTAAGAGTGGCTCGCCGCCCAGTTCGGGGCGTTCGCCACGTTGTAAGCAGCCTGATCGTTGGTGATGACGGAATTATAGGGAGTCCAGTTGATGCCCGGGCTTGTGAGCACGGCGCAGCCCCACAACTGCGCTTCCGCGTTGATGCATTCCGAAATCCGGTAGTACTGCAGGTCGATGCCGCTGTAGGCCGTGGTCCCGCCGATCGTCGTGTCGTGAACCATGTAGGCGCCACTGCGCGTGTTAAACAGCAGCTCCGCCGTGCCCGTGCTGTTGCTCACCGTGAGGTGGTAAAACTCGCCCATCACGCAGCCGCGATATCCGCCGCTGTCCGTGCCGTGCCCTCCTCCAATTTGGTTTCCGTTGATCGTCGTGTAGCGAATCGTGATGCGGCAGCCGAAATAGCCGTCGTAGAATCCTTCCGATCCCGCCTTCACCTGGTTGGAAAGCGAGTCCTCCACGAAAATGCTGTTCGCCGTTCCAAAGCCCGAAGTGTCCTGCCAATTTCGATAGCCGTGGCTCGGGAAGTCTCCGCCCACGTTGACCGGCGTCATCGGCGTGGTGGAAGTCTCGTCGAACAAGTAATGGTCGACGAGGCCATAGCCGTCGTTGAAGGCAGTTGCCACGCCTCCTGAAATCGAAGTGTTCTTGATGTGGAAATGGTGAGCCCGGAAACTTTGCTGGCCGAAAGTCCCGTCCATTTCCAGCAGGGCGTGGCTTGGCGCCGTGCCGGCCGTGATCGTGATCCCCGTGAATACGCAGAAGGCCGTCGAATTGCATCCGGTGAAAATGATGCCTTCGTCCTTCCCGATCGTGATGTTCGTGTTGTCGGTGCAGCTTGTGATCTGCACTCCCGGCGTCCCGTTGCACACCGTCGCGCCCTGCAGCGTCAGAGAAGGGACCAGGCTGGCGCATCCCGTTTTAGGACTCAGGCTGAGTTGCGACGTGCCCCATGAGGCGCTTCCCGCCGGAATCACCAGCAGATCGTTGCACGCCTTGGCCGCCTGCTCGGTCGCCGCGCAGGAACTCACATCCGAGTAGTTTGCCGTGGCGGCCACATAGGCCGTTCCGCTAATCGACCCGTTCGTGTAAGGCGTTATCACCCCGCACGAAGCCTTCGCCGGCCGCGCGCAGCACATCAGTGCCAGCAGCACCAGCGGCAAATACCGCACCATCCTCATCGTCACTCCCTTCGCTCCCCTCACCGGCTCGGGCAAAATATGCAAGAGCGAGTACGCCTACGCCGCGAGCCTTGGCGGTTAACTTGACGCTTTGCGGCACGACCGGCACGGTCAACGGATTCAGGAAACAACATCCGTCTTAGCTTCATAATATTTTCAGCGATACGAGCGCCTTCTCCAACGGCTGGGATAGAACGCTTCCTCGTCCGGCGCTTTTTATCTCGTTGACCTTTGTTGGCTACCACACGCCCTCCAGTACCGGGCTGATGTCGTACGTCGAGCCCACCGCCGTCGTGGTGAACGAGATCGTCGATCCGCTCTTCACGCGGATCATCGTCGAGAAACTTCCCACGCTCGAGCTCCCCAAGCTCGTGCACGTCACCGTGCCTGACGCGAGCGTTTGGCTCGTGCTCGAAGTGTCCGTATACGCCAGCGTCACCACCACCGTCGTCGCCGTCGCTGAATCGCACGCGATCGGCGTCGAGAAGCGATACGTGCCATTCGCCGGCGCCGTGTACATCGTCACCGAGCCCAGGCTTCCCGATTGGCTTGCATAGTCCTTCGAGAAGAGCACTCCGCTCACGCCGGTTCCCTGCAGGAACACTCGCCAGTTCGTCCCGTCGTAGCAGTAGAGATAGGCATGCTGCTGCGGTGCCACATAGAACGTGTTCACCAGCGCGCCGTTGAAGCTGAATTGCCCGCTCGTCTCCCGGTTCACCGTGATTTGGCTTCCGCTGGGCGCGTTGCCGTTGAAGATCACGAAGAAGAAGCCTTGCCCGAAGCCGCTGTCGGTCCCGTCCGGCACCGTGTCCGTGATCGATCCGGCGTTCGTCTGCGTCACCACGTACCCGCCATCCGTATTCGGAATCGTGTACGTCGTTCCGGTCTGCACGTCCTCGCCTTGCTGCGGGCTTTCCGGCGTCCAAGTCCCCGCGATGTCCACGAGGATCTGATTCGCCACCGGCGGCGTCGCCGATACCGGCGTCCCCTGAATCTTCCCCACCGTGGTTGCGCACGATCCGGCCGAGTTTGTGGCATCGCCCGTCAGCGCCGGCATCTGCGCGCACCCAAGCGCGTCCGTGTTCATCATGAACGTGCCCGCCTCATCCGGGAATTTCTGATCCCGGTTCCCTGTCAGCAGGCTCGCGTCCAACTCCACCGCATGGTTCGCCACGGTCCCGATGTATACGTTGCGCCACGGCAGCGCGTTCGTCCCCAAGTCGTAGCTATTGATCGTTCCCGGCACCCAACTCGCGCTCACCGCTGTGGACGCCGCATTCGACCCCGCTGTGTTCATCCCGCCCCCGCCGCCACCTCCCCCTGATGAGTTGCCCAGGGTACTTTGCATCTGGAAGTTCGTCCCATCGAACATGACAGTGACCAGTTGGCCCGTCGCGATATCCGCGGCGGCCAAGTCCGCACCAACGCTGCTGCCGGTACCTCCGTTCTTCTTGATGGTCGTTGCGCCAGTGCCATCGACGTTGAGCGTCGCCGCGCCTGTATTCGCATGCGCTGCCTGAAAGGTGAACGTCGCGCCTAAGGGTAGCGCGGCCAGCGAAGGGGATGTCGTTACGACATATGCGTTTGCAGCACCTGTGTCCGAGAAGAAGTTCAGGCCGCCAGCTAGATTCAGTCCCGTGGGAGTGAAGCGATGCAACGGGCTCATCGCGTTCGCCATCGGAAATTGCATCGAACCAGCTGCCGCAGTCAGAGTCGCACTCGTTGTGCCCGATCCCGACACGAACGCGCTGGCGTAACTCGATCCCGAACCTGCGTTCGCGGCGCTCGAAGCAATTGCCACGCAGTATCCGCTGATCGTCGCGACGGATGGCGGAGCGGGCGTCCACGTCACCGTGATTGCGTTGTTGGAGCCGCTCAGCGTTACCGGCAAGCCGGGGAGGCTCGGAGCCGACGTAGTCGCGCAGCTGCCGCTGCTGGCCGTTGCGACGAAGGGATAGTAGGTGCCCGGTGAAAGAGAACCGCCAGTCGTCGCGCTCGCGGTGACGTTCGTCGGCGGCAGTAGGTTGGCGAATTGGAGGTCGACGCTTCCCTTCACCGTTTCTGCCAGCGACGCGTTGAACCCGTTGGTGGCTCCATCGTTGAACAGAAATCCCTGCCCCGCATCGACACCATACGAAGCTCGTGAATTGGGGCTGATGTAGAACCGCAGGTTCGGTGTTGGATTCAGTCCGGTTGTGATCTCGCTGCGAAGCCGGGATGCCGAGGAAATTGTGCCGTCAGCCAGATAGTCGGTGCCGCCGGCAGTCTCGAGATTGCAAGACCCGACCACATTGCCGGCGCCATCCTCCACGATACTTCCAACCGCCCCATGCACCTCGCAATCCTGCAACGACCCGCCCGTCATCCGAACGGCTACGAGCGGCGTTGTTTGCGCGCTCGCTAAGGAATCGTAGATATGAACGCCGACCAGCTTGGACCCAGAAGAATTGAAATTGATGACTGCGCCCGAACCCGTCGCGCCGGGCAACGAACTGTTCAGAACAAAAACCGGGCCGAACTGCGGCATAGCGGTCTGGCCCATGTTCCCGGTCGCGTTCGTGATGGCGAGAAAGTCTGTCGTGCTTCCGGAAGGAGTGACGTCGTTGAATACAAACGTACCGGGGCCCGCTCCGGACGTGTTGACGCGCTGGATGTATTGAAAATTCCCGCCGCTGCCGCGCACGTGCTCCATCTCCACAAAGCCCACCAGTGGAGGCTCCGATCCGAGGGACGCTTCTCCAGTGAAAAGGGCTATCGGCAACAGCGCTGTGCCGCTGTTCAAACAGCCGCCGGTCATCCGGAATGAAGTGACATTCGTGACCTTAAGCGGAGTGTTATCGGTCAGGCCCGTCGATTGCGCCGTAGCGCATACGTTATTCAGGCTGACGTCAGTTTCCGCGTAGAACGAGAGGGCCTGGTTGAAGCCAGATACTTGCAAATTGTCGATTGTGATTCCACCGGAATTTGTCGGGTACTTGAAGCCGAAGACCGGCGCGGCATTTGGATTCGAGCCGACATTCGCGACCACGAGTTTTGCCTGAGGCGGCTGCTCCGACTGCGCCGTGCCTTGATCGCCGAGCGCCGTGACGTGAATGTGCGCGCATGGGATTGGGATCACGCTGGACGTGGAAGGCTACTGAGGTTGCGTCAAACTGTAGGTGCCCGGCGGAACATAAAGGGTGGAACCCGCGCTGCAAGCCGCCGCGGCGGCACCGGTGATGGCGCTCGTGGAGTCGGTGGCACCAGTCGGGTCCGCGCCGTATGCCGTCGCGTCCACCCAGGGCCGCGGTCCTTTGACGGCTTCGCTGAACGGTATCGTAACAACGGTTGGAGTGGTGCTGCTGTCGACGGCGAGGCCGCTTACAGCTCCGAATTGGCTGTGACTGTTGATCTGAAGCTGTGTATCGCTGCCGGCCGGATTCCCTGCTCCGCCCGAACATCCTGACGCGGTCGAGTTTGGCGCACAAGGCAAAACGATCGTCGAGCTGTATCCGGTCGTATTCGATCCCGTGATCACCTCGACGTATGTGCCCGCGGGCGCGTAGTACGTGAAATTTCCCAAGCCATCCGAAATCAGCGGCTGTGCGATCAGATACTGCGAGCCGAGCGATGGGTCTGAGTAGATGCTGGCGAGGGCGCACGGCGGAGTCGTGGAGTAACTCGGCGTCGAGCCGCTCTGGCAGGCCCACACGCTCGCGCCGGGAATGGGAGTTCCCTGCAGCGAGACCGCGACAGATTGCCGCTGCGATCCCTGGCCGAACGCGCATCCTGTAACGACACACAGACACGCAAGCAATATGGCGGGTTTGAGCATTGTCCCTCGGCTACGTGGTGCGATACTTAGCGACTCTTCCGAGAACCTGACCGGCATACTCAGGGTTGGCGCCGCCGTTCCACAGTGCGAGCCCGGCAGCTACGTCTCCCGAAACGCGGCCGAGCTTGGCGGCAAGCACGGCACAACCAATCATCAGACCTGCTTCCGGTTCGCACAGTGCGCTCAGGAATTTGCCGGTGAATCCGTGTTCGCGCGCGACTTGTCCCATGACCTGCATCAGTCCCCAGGAAATTGACCGCGCCACTTCTTCCGTCGGCGGCAAATGAAGCGGGGCCACATACCGCGAACGAAATGACGGCTCATACCTCATCGCGTGCGGATCCCACGAAGACTCCTGCTCCACGACCGCGCAGACGAGGGCCCCATCCAGGTGGTTCTGAGTGGCCAGTGCGTGAGCAAGCGATACGAGTTCAGGCGTCATGTTGAGGGACGAGTCGTGCGCTGCGCCTTCAGCTGAATTAGCGTCGGCGTAGATTTCCCAGGTCGGCCCAGCGTATCGGCGGCTGAGAGTGAACCTTCATCCCCTGGCTTTCGCAGAGCTTCACGAGGAGCTCGTAGATGTGCGGCAGGTGATTCGTCGCCATATCGTGAACGAAAGCGTGCGTCAGCTCGTCATTTCGGATGCGCCTGTACAGCCAGCGCAGGAACAACACAAGCTGAACGAGCACACTGAATGCAATCGATACCCAATACGGATCCAGGAATTTTTCCATGCGCTCCGCCATAGGATGGATCGTATTCAACCGAGGAACAGCCAACCGCTCATCTCATCCGAACAGCGACGCAATGCCGGAGCCCAAGCCGAAGAGGCTGCCGAGCCCCGCGGTCGAAGAGCCGCCGGAAGCGCGCTGGCGCACGCCGAGCAGTTCCGACGGCACGCCCATGGCGCGCCCCAGAAGATTCGTATCTACGCCGTAGGTTTGGCCGAGAGCGTTGAGTCCGGCAAGCTGATCCTGAAGTTGGCGGTTCGCGAATGCAATCTGGTTCTGTTGCGCCTGGCTGGCGTCCGTTTGAGCCTGCTGCCTCCCGACTTGAGCGAGAAGATCTCCGTACCCCGCGGCGTTGTTTGTCGCGGCCACGCGATTTGCCGCGCGCTGGCGAAGCGCGTCATACGCCGTGTTGGCGGCTCCCAGGCTCTGCTGCGTGATGGCCGATTGCTGCGCCGGAGTGTAGCCCGGATTCGTGAGCAAGCTCTGAATCGTCGGCATCAGCAGAGAGCGGTCCTGACTTCCCTGCTGGTTCGCTTGCGAGATGAGCTGGTTTTGCTGCGCGAGCTGCTGGTCCGTCAGCGCCCGGGTCGTGCTCTGTGCTGCGCGTGACATCTGCACCTCCTCAAGGGATCTGGATCTTCCTGTCTCAAGGTCTGGGTCATCTACTTGAGCGACAAGCGCCGGCAGTAAGGCGTCCAGGCGTCATCGCGCACCCATCCAAGACTTGCGAGCCGCCGACCGAATCTTTTAGCAATTACCGGCGGAAGCCAGGCATGCGCGTCCTCAAGCCCGCGCTGGAGCAAATCGCGTTCGCCCGCCTCGTGCAATGCGAGCAGCCGCGCATATCGCTCGCGCGGCGTGCCAGCGGCCGGATCAGTCAGCAAGTACATCTCGCACGTGATCCGAGCGAGCGACGCCATCACTATGTTTCCACGTTCATCCTCGACGACGAGCTTCGACAAGAAGATCGGGTCGGCGATGTCAGGAAACTCGTAATCAAAGCCTTGTTGTGCGTGCATCCGGCGCAACTCGGCCAGGTCGCTCTCTTGATACAGGCGAATCACCGGGGGCTCGTCACGATTGCAGCTCAAAACACGCGGTGGCGCAGGAGAGGGTGGAACTTGCCCAGGACCTCCGTAGCCTCGAAGGCAGTGGAGCCTGACCGCACACCCAATGGGGCGAACGCCACGTGCGCGGACTCTGAGATTTCCTTCTGCGACAGCGGATGCGGCAGAGGCTCGAACGCCGGGTCATCCTCGAGATCGAGGTGAACGCCCTCATCGCCCTCCACCAGCACCACAATCGCGCCGTTCGTACCCGCGCTGAGCCGCTCCTCGCAGCTCACGCTGCTGGAAGCGCTAGTTCCCTGCCCCATGCCGGCATCGGCCGCCGAAAGAGCCAACCAGTGCGAATTCGTGAACCTTCCTGCTCGTCGCTGCCAGGACTCGAGCGTCGTGATGTAGTACCGTTTTCCGTTCATTCCGGCACGCCCTCTCGATTACGAAGTGAACGTATAGTTGTGCGTCAGGATGCTCGCCGCGAATCGGCCCGCGTAGAACTGAGCCGTCGGCTCGCAGGTAATACTCACCTTTTGACTCTCTTCGAGAACGCTCTCGATCCGCTTCAGAGTCACATGGCCGTAGCGGCTGATCAGAATGTCCGAAAGGCACAGCCGCTCGGCCCGCATCGGCGAGCCGTCGGCCAGGGTGAAGATGTGGTGGGGCGTCACGTCCAGCGATTCGGCATTCGAAAAATGGAGGCGGATGAAAGTGTCGGCCTCGCGAAGCTGCAGCCGTACAATGCGCGTCCATCCTTCTCCCCCGCCCGGGTTCGGGCAACGCAGATGCTCGCTGACGCAGCAGCTCTCGATCGGAACGCTGCCGCGCTCGCGCGTCAGAACCAACGTGCCCCTCCGCAGGCAGCTTCCGCTGCCGCCGCCTGATCCACCACCTGTGCCGCTCGTTGTGGTGGCCGCCATCATCGCCCCTTGTGAGAGTGGAATGCGCCCTTGCAACGCCTGCTGTTGTGCCGCGGGATTTGTCTTGGCCGTGAGCGCATTCGCCGGGCTCCCTGCCCCGCCCGCTACCCACCCGAGACCGGATGAGCTCTCGTTCCAGAACGGATAAAAGTAGTAGGTCGTGCCGGGCGAGAGACCGCTAATCGCGAGCGAGCCGTTCGGAATTGGCGTTTGCGTGCCGTCAGCACGGCAAATTGTTAGTCCAGCCCAGGACCACGTGATGCTCGATGTTGTGGACCCGTACGTGAAGGCTCCGGACCATGTCGGCGGCACAGAGCCCGTGGCCAGTACGCCCGACTTGGATGGGTCGACCTTCCCTTCTGTGAGCGCACCGGCGGTAACGCGCGCATAGTTCGTACCGTCGGTGATTTGGTTGTCGATGCTCCAGCCTTGGTTCGGCCCGAGCGAAGCTTCGGACAACCGCTTGAGGGCCTCATACAACTGCGGATTCGTGCGGCGTAGCGCCTCAATTTGAGGAATATTCAGCATAAACTCACCGGGACATTCCAGGGTTGCGGCTTAGTTGGTGCCACGCACGATCGCGAAGGGATCGGGCTTGGCCCAAGGCACAAGCTTTGTCATTGAGAACCACGAGCCAACAGCATTCGTTCCGAACTGGTAGGCCGTGCGTTCGGCGAGAACGTTCGTGAATTGCTCCATGTCGCGCGACGACGGAGATGCAAGCGTCCACGACCCGAGCTGCGTTTGCGTGAGGTTGTCAGGTGAGAACGCTGAGAGTGCCAGCGTACCGGCTCCCTGGACATATCCGGTCAGGTAGCCAAAGAGGTTTCGTCCCGCCAGGGCCGTAGTGGCCAAGTACGCCGTTCTGTAGTACGAATTGATTGCCGCGCCATCGTCCGAGTATTGACCGCGAGTGAGCCCGTAGATCTTTCCGCTCGAGTTGTTCGAACCAAAGAAGATCTCCGCAACGCCGGTGGCTCGCTCGATAAGACCGCAGGAATTGGCGGCAATCATCCACGGCGCCCATTTGCGCGAGCGCTCGAACGATGCGGGCATCTGTGCGAGCGGATCCTGAAATCCTCCGGTGTAGTCGAGGACGAGCACTTGATTCGGCTGAGTGGCGCTTCCCATTGGAACTCCGACCAGGATGCGCTTGTTCTGGGTATCGACCTGCACCCAGAGGTTCTGCCCGGCCGCCCAGTTGATTGCATCCCACGTAGGCTGAATCTCCTGCGAAAGTTTCGTCGGTTCGCCGCCGTCGAAGAAATACAGCCCCGAACGCCCGGCGATAACCACCCATTCCTCGCCAAATCCCACACCGTGCGCCGAGGGTGTGCCAACTTTGTTGGAGACCTCCTCGACAGCCCACAACGCCGGCTCATTGACGCCGTCCGTCGCCGTCACGTACATGCTGCGCTCTTTGACGAAATAGAGGTTGTTGCGGAGAGTAAAGGCGGCGCGAATTGCTTGCCCGTTGTTCAGCGCGATCTCCATGATCCCGCTAACGCCGTCGTAACTCTCGGGCTGTTCACTCGCCGATGCCCGCACCAGCGACGCGTTCTGCGGTGAATTCGTCTCGAATACTTCAATGTTGTCGAGCAGGAACCACGAGCCGCTCGGCGCGGGCGTTCCGTCGGCGTAGACCCGAAGTGTCAAGTCGGAAGGCAGAGTCGTCTGCTGACCGAAGAGGTCGGCAGTGAACTCTTGGTAGGAGGTGGTCGTCTGCACCACACTGATGGCGAGGCCTGTCCCGATCTGCCCCTGTGTCGGACTAAAGGCGTTGATTCGAAGTGTGCCGGCCGATAGGTTGGACGAGCGCTTGATGCGCGCGCGCACCGAATAATCCGTATTGATCTGGCAAAGCGGGTCGCCCGAGCCGTCCGTGATCGCGCCCTGAGAGATCAATCCGCGCACCACGGTCGATCCATCGGCGGTGATGCGAAACGCGTCGCCCCAGACCACATCGGAGGGCTCCCGGCCCGCGCCGCCGCCGAACGTCGGATCGAGTTGCCATCCGAGCGGCCGCCCGTTCCCCGATGCGTCCCAGCCGCCGTCGAAACTCAGATTCCGCCAATTGTCCATGCTGGCGCGCTCGCCCCACCAAAAGAGGCGCTCGGCATAGTCCACCACGCCAAGCTGCTCCGGCAGCTCGATCTGCCCGAAGAGATAATCCATGCTTGTGCCGGAGAGCAGGATCGTGTCTGAAAAATCGACCGTCGCGGATGTTGTCGTGTTGTCATCGATCACCATCGTTGCGGGAACGTGATAGAAGCTCGCGCCTCCTGCCGCCGTGAAAACAAGTAGCCGCTGCACGACATTCGACGGGCCCGTAGGGATGTTTGTCACGCTGACTTTGAAATTCCCTGCCGCCGTCCAAGACACGGGCGGCGACGGCGCCGTCCAATATCCCTGGCGGGTAACGAAGACCACGGAGCACTGATGCGCGCCGGGTGAAATGCTTCCCGCCGTTGTGGAGTCCGCGACACTCGGGCCCTCGGCCGGCCCGATTTGAGTCACTCGGTCCAGATTCGAGTCGTCATACTGACGGGGCAGATCCTGGCCGATGAGGCCGTCGGAAAAGGCCATGTACTCGCGGCCGAAATGCGTGGTCGACGCAAAGAACATGTTCGGTGCCACCACCGACGCGGCAAGCGACAGCACGCCCGGCGAGGTCTCCTTGTAGAGATTCCCGAGCGAATCGAGGGCGAGCAGCCGCTGGACCAGGCTCGATGTCGCGTACGTCTTCAGCCCGTTGATCTGCGGCTGACCCGCGAGAACTGGATATTGCGATAGGAGGCCCGGACGCGTGCGCACTCCGCCCGGGAAGAACTCCACATCGGCAAGACTCGGCGACATCCCGGGCGGCACGTCCGAGGGATCGGGGAGAGTCGCCCAGGAGCCGAAAGTATTCAGCGGAAGTGGCGAAAAAGATTCAATCGACATGGTTCACTCGCGGTGGACACTCAACCCAAGGCATACCTGCCTTACTGGAGCTTCTTGAAGATTCCGTAGAAGCTAATCGTGTCGCTCGTAATCGCTGAGGGATACGATCCGGCCGCGAGCTCCGGAAAAGCGCCGGCGCTCGTGCCTTGCTGGAAGATTTTCACTTTCCCGTTGTTGAGGCCGCTTCCCGGATAGAACACGTAATCGTAGCCTGCGAGGCCTTCCATCCAGGCAGTCCCTGGAATCGGAGCCTGCGTGGACGCGATGACGGGACTCTGAGAAAGATCGAGCGTGTCGCCGCTGGCCGTGTAGCTTCCCGACGCGGCAACACTACCGCTAACGTGGACCCGCTTGCCGTCGTCCCATGTATCAGAGAGCGTAAATGTAAGTGCCATTTTTCCTCCGGAACGTCTGTGGTCTAGGCGCAGCCCGCGGAGGGATGCGCGAATTCGCTTTGAAACAAGAGTGTTGCGGCTGCTATGATGTCGGATTCTCCGGGCTAGTACGCGCAACCCCAATGCCCTGGTGTGAATCCAAAGCGTCGAAATACAAGGAGACGTGAGTGCGGCGATTGCTGATGGTTTGCGCGGTGGCTCTGTCGGCGGCTGTCGTACTCGCCTTACTGACGCGCGCTCAAGACTCTTCTGCGACCGCCGCCCCCTCCGGACAGCGCTCGCCGGTCATACTCGCCCAGGGCGTCGCAGTTCGCGCCTTGGCCCTCGATTCACGGGGAAACATCTACATTTCGACGGCCGCCGCCCCGAACCGGATCTTCACGCTCACAGGCGTCGCAGCCCTCGCTTCCAAGCCTGGATCGGCATCGTCGACCACCCGGCTCGCTGTCGTCGCGGGAACCGGAACGGCTGGTTCGCTTGGCGACGGCGGCAACGGGCTCGATGCGCAATTCAATCTCGCTTTGAATTCTCTTCTCTCGCGCAGCGGAATCGCAATCGCGGCCGACGGCTCGCTCTTCATCGCGGACTCGCTAAATTCGACGATTCGGCGCATCGGCGGCCCTGATTCCAGCGAGCCCGGTATCGTGCGAAGCGTCGCAGGCCGCTGGGCGCCCAAGCAGAGCGTCACTTTGTCGGACCCGCTTGGCGTGGCGATTGACCGCGCGGGAACGCTCTACATCGCCGATCACACAGCCGGGACAATCAGCGTCCTTCCCTTCGCGACCGATGCCTCGGCGCAGAGCTACTCTCTAAGCGTGCTGGCGCACGTTGCTTCCCCCGCGAGCATTGCGCTCACCGTCGACGGCCGCACGCTTTTTGTCGCTTCGCCGGAAAGCGGTTCCGTTTTTTCAATCAATACCCAAACTCGGGAGATCCGGCCGGTTCCGGGACTTGCGCCGCAAACCAACGCATCGCACGACGCATCGGCCTGCGCTACTAACGCGACAGCCTCAACTGACTCAACGAGCATTTGCCCCGCAGGCATCGCAGTCGATGGTGCAGGCAATCTATTCGTGGCGGATGCGAATTCAGGGCGCATCCTTCGCGTCGATGCCCAATCCTCAGCAGTTACCACCTTGGCCAGTGGGCTCAAGTCTCCCGGCGAGATGGCCTTTGACGCGCGCGGCAACTTGTACGTCGCGGAACAGGGCGCGCAGCAGGTGATTGAATTCGAGGACGTGGGCCAGGATCCGAGCAATCTGACGATTACCGCACCTGCCGCCCTGCCGCCTCCGCCCTCGCCCCGCGTCTGCCCCGCGACGGCGCCCTTCAACTTCTGCGATCAACCAACTGGCGGCTCTACGCCCACGCAGGCGTTCACGATCACAAACAATTCTTCGGCCGCGGTCTCTGGCCTCACGATCTCGTTCACTGGCGCTAATCCGAGCGATTTTCAAACTGCCGGCAACAATTGCGGAACGTCGCTCAACGCTGGGGCTACGTGCACGGTCTCTGTTGATTTCGCTCCCACTACGACGGGAGCGCGCGCCGCAAGCCTTTCCGTCACTGACTCGCAGGGCGATTCAGCAACCTCTGACGTCACCGGCACGGGCGACGATTATCAGCTCGCCCTCAACGGCAGCCCGCAGGAGCAGTCCGTAATTCAGGGCGGCGTGGTGACCTTCAACTTCAATATCGTTCCGGATAGCGTCTTTGGTGGCGACGTCACAATCGTCTGCCCGTCGAACATCCCTTCATTGAGCACATGTACGCAGAACCCGGCCACCGTCACCGTCACCCCAGGAACAACTGCGACCTTCTCGATCACGATCGCCACCACCTATAACGGCATTATGGGCAGTTCCGGGGCGTTCGCTCCGTTGTCAGTCACCGGCGGAACGAACAATCTCAGCGCCGGAGGCGAAGGAATCTCCAATGCCTCGCTGGCGACGATCTCATTTCTGGTTCTGATCATCATACTTGGCCTCTTGCTGCTCTCCAAGCGGCGGACAGCGCTTCGCCCAGTTCTCTGGACGCTGATGCTTTTATCTGTTTGCGCCGCAGGCCTTCTGGCCGGTTGCAAGAGACACAGCGTGCCCGCAACCCTCAATACTCCGGCAGGCATAACGAACCTCGTGATTCAGGGCGGGGCGCAAAACGCCGGCCGCGGAACCACGGTTATTCTCGACGTCGTCGCCCGCTAATTCTTACAGGTAAATTACACGGCGGTGGAACCCGTAAGGCCGTCGCCGCCGTCCCTTCGTTTGCTCCGGACGCACGTACCGCTCGATCAGATTCTCCGTGGCCATCTGCGCGGTGCCAAGCAAGTCCTGCGCGAGTGCCCGCGCCCCGCGAGATCGTGCTGCCAGCGCGGCCGTGGCAAAGGCCAGCGGGTCGGTAGCGGCTCGGATCTGAATCGGGTCAGTCCCAAGGGTCAGCTCCGGCAGGACCTTCTCGTAGCGGATGCGAACTGTGATTGCCTGCGTCGCGCCGATCAGATTGATCTTGTCCTCGCGCCATTCCCACAACCGAAGGTACGACGACGGCTGCAGATTCAGCATGCTTCCGCCGCTCATGAACTTTTCCATTGGCACGAACACATCGGAGGTGTTTGGCGTCGCCCGCTCCCACAACATGTGCGGCATCAGGCAATCGGACGGCAGCTGCGGACTCGAAGCATCACTGATCTCCGTGCTCGTGATTCCGGTGTCAGGATCGAGCTCGAGATCCAAGTCCTGCTGTTCGATGAGGACACTGACGCCGTTCTCGGCCAGTTCGCGCTGCAATCCTCGGTACGCGGAGTTCAGCAGAGGCATGAGCAGCGCGTCTGTGAACACGGTCCCGGCGGTATCGTTCATTAGAGCGCGCGCCAGGGTCAGGGCCTCTTCTGTCTGAGCGTATCCGGTTGTCGGTACAACAGGCATTGAAACCTCCCTTGGCGAACCGCGACAATTGAACGTGCTGCTCGGCCTGGTTGCGGGTTGATTTAGCTCGGGAAGAAATTGCGCAGATGAGTTCAGAAACTGCGGATCACTCGAGACCAATACCAACGACGGCGCCTCCGGTCCACTGAGGAGCAGAGCAGTTTGGCGTGGCGATTGTTGAGGGGAGGGCGCCCCCGGTCGATGTAGTGGTCGAGTTTGTTGACGGGCATGCGGTCCATTCGCTCACGGACGTCGTGGCAACTTGCGCGGTCGTGGCGTTGCCGGTGATCGCGATCCAGTACAGGCCGGGTTGAATCGTTCCTGAACTGACGCTGGTCTGCTTGTAGCCCGTCGAACTCAGGTTCTGCGCGCCAATGTGTGCCACGAGAGGGCAGCTTGCAGTATTCACCGCGCACGGCCCGTACAACCCAACGTCATAGTTGTCCGATGAGTTGGAATCCAACGTCGAAACGCTGTAATCGAGGTGGCTGAAGCTGACACCATAGGGAATGATGATTCCCCAGACTTTCACCGCGTTCGACGAAAAGGATTGAGCCGATCCCGAATGCTGTAATCCCCACGAAGCAAGCGGCGTCTGCAGTGCGACCGTTCCCGAAGAGTCTGGAAAGGTATACGTGCGATTCGCTGTGTTGTTGTGGGTGAGCGTGCCGCCGAAACCGGTGTTAGCTTGCAGCGTTACATTGCCGCTGAAGTTGTAGCTGGCGTAGCCATTCACAGTCCCGCCACTGCCGCTGTCGGCCAGCGGTGCGGCCCGCAAATCAGGTGACACGGGGCCTTGCCCGAGAACGACATCGTCAAAGTAGACGTAGTTGTTCGCCGCAGCCGTGTTCTCCAGCAGAAAGGCGCGCATGGAGTGGGCAATCGTGCTCGCATTGCTGTAGGCGTTCGGCACCCGAAACGTGATCCCGAAATTGCGGCTGGCCGTCCAGGCGTTTGCGGTCGCGACCTGCCAGTCCGCCCCCGTCACGCTGCAGTTGCAGGTAATTCCATTGTTGTAGGTCAGCGAGGCGTTGGTAGACTGCCAGTTCGCTCCGGTGCCGGCCAGAGTTGAAACGCCTGCATAGTTGGCCGGTGAGAGAACGCGGGCGTTCGTTGCGACGTTCGTGATCTTGTTTGCTTCTGTGCAGTTCGGATCCGAATAGAATCGGAATCCCGGCCTGAAAGTATCGGATGTGGACCCGGATGCAACGCGGAACATCAAGGTGTATTCGAGCGTCGAGTCCACCTGAATGCATGCGGAATTCAGACCGAGACCTGCGGTGGCGCCGTCGCCGACGCGAACGTTGTAAGTTCCTTGCGTGTAGGAATCAGCCGCCGGATTTGCCCCTGCGCTCGTTTCCTGCGCATAGATTCCGCTACCACCCTGGTTAATGCTGGTCCCGCTCACGCCGCCCCAATAGAAGAGCGTCGTCGCATTCTGCCAGCCTTCAAATCCGGCGTTCCCGAGAACATTTGCTCCCGCAAGATCGTTCATGCCGAAATGCATCGAGGGCTGCCAGTTGTGGCCGTTGTTGTCGATCGCGAGCATCGCCGCCGCCGGCTCATTTGGCTTTATCACCGTGTTCGCCGAAAGCGAGATGTACGGGTCCAGCAGGTGAATGCCCACGGCTGAGCCGTCCGCGGGAAACTCGAAGCAGTTGTAGACATTCTCGCAGCGATTGTTCGGCCCGATGACGATGCTCTGCGCACCCATGATGTTGAAGCACACTTGGCCGAACGAGGTGGTCGCCGCTTCGCAATCGTTGCCGTAGAACTCGTCGTTGTCCGGATAATTCCCGTTTGTGTCCTTCGCCAGCACGAACCCCTGTGTTCCCGTGTTTGCGGCAGGCAGGTAACACGAGTTTTGCTCGAAGACGAGCGAGTTGAAGACGCCGGCCAGATAGGCGCAGGTGTCGTTCTGCGATTCCGGATCGAATTCGTTGTGCTTGATCAGAGAGTTGGTCGAATCCTGATTGCCTGTCGACGTGTTTCCGTAAATTCCATACGACCCGCCGCCGCTTCCGAGGATGAATCGGTTGTTTTCGATGTCCGCGTGTCCCACGCTCGTCAGATTCAGCACAGTCGAGCTTGCACCGTTCGCGAGGAGGTACATCCCGTGAATGTGGATCCAGTCGACGTTGCGCGTAGCCGAGTTCGGGTTGTCGACCGTCGTGCAACCTGCGATTCCGCATGCGATGTAACCCGAAGTATCGGGTCGCGGCACAGTTCCCTGCCCCGTCTCCTGATATCCAATTACTGAGGCCCCGTCGCCCATCAGCTCGATTGCGTCCTTCGTTGTAGTGTCATTCACCGTAAGCTGCGCCGGGCCCCACAGCAATGTTGTCCCTGCCGGAACCGATATGTGCGAGGACGCTGTGAATGTCCCGGCCAGACCGCGGGCATCGCACAGTCCAGAGGTGCTCGCAGCCGCTGTTAAGCAGGCGTTGATCTTGGCGACTGCATCCGAACCGGTGAACCGCTCCGCTTTTGCGACGCCGTTCAGCGAATTCACGGCCGCCGTGCCGTTTACATCCAGATTGAATTGGGGATTCGTTGTGTTTACGCCGAGCGACGTCGGAGTGAACCGGTGCGCGGACTGCATCACGTTATAGGGCGCGTAAAGGTTGCAGCAACCGAACCCAGTGCCGAGATCCGTATAACTCGTCGTCGAAGCGCCGGAAACAAAAACCGACGGGTACTGCGCCTGGTTGCTGTAGTTCGTCGGTTGCGTCGAGCGGAAGATGCAGTACCCGGCTGCGGACGCTGCCCCTGCGGGCGGAGCCGTCCACGTCAGGCTCACCGCATTATTCGATCCGCTCAGTGCAACGCCGTTCGAAATAACGGATGGCGCCGACATAGTGGTCGAACACGCCGAGCTTGTGGTGCTGCGTACGAAATAGTAGTAGGTTCCCGCCGCGAGGGTGCCGCCCGTCGTCGCCGTACCGGTCACACCGGTCGGCGGCAGCGTGCTCGCGAACCCGATGTCGAGGGCCTCTTTCGTCGATTGGTAGACCTGCGCGTTGTATCCGTAGCTGGTGCCGTCGCTGAAGAGAACTCCTTGCGCCGGATCGACGGCGAGCGACGCGAACGGATTGCCGGCCGCTGTCGCTCGGATCGCGGTTCCATCGTTCGCAGCGCTGATATCCGCTCGCAGGCGGTCCGTGTTTCCCGTATTCGCGATGAAATCCAATCCCGAGTTGTTCTGTTGAATGCAATCGCCCGCAGGATTCCCGCTCCCATCCAGGACGCGCACTGCGCCGCCCGCCACGCTGCAGTTTTGCAAAGTGCCCGCCTGCATCTCGATGGCATATCCTCCGCCGCCACCGTTGAAGTTCTTGATCTGAACGCCCGACAAGAGTGAGCCGCTGGAGTTGAAATTCACCATCGGAACGTTTGGAGAGCCGTCGGACGCCTCGAAGTTCTGGAAATCCAGCTCGTGCATTCCCGGCATCGCCTGGTTGCCTGGATTGCCCGTTGAATTCGTCACGCGAAAGATCGGCGCTGTGGCATCCTCGACGAGGATGTTCCAGAAGTGGAAATTTCCGGGCCCGGAGCAGCAGGTGTTCACGCGCTGGTCGTAATGCACGCCGTCGCCAATCCAGAAGTTTCCGCCGCTGCCGTTGAAGAAAATCAGGCCGGCCGGCTGGGTCTCGGTCCCGCCGGTGTCGGCGCCGATGATCAAGACGTCGTCGTGGCTGCCATCGGGCGCCTGAATGCAGCCGCCATTCCACGTTACTTGAATTACCTGCGACATCTTGAGCGGCACATTGTCCGCCATGGAAGTGGCGCTGCTGGTCAGGCAGGTGTTGTTGAAGGTGACTCCATTGCCACCGATCAGGTAAACCGCCTGGTTGTATCCCGCGATTTCGATGTTCTTGAAAGCGATTCCATTCGCGCCTGCGGGTGCAAACACTGCGGAAGCATTCGGACTGCTCCCCGCACGCACCGTGATCCGGCTCATGGGAGCGGTGCCGAATTGGAGATTGGCGTTGGATCCCGAGCCTTCCATAACCAGGCCGCTGCAAAAGCCGGTGAATACGGGGCTGGTCGAAGGCGACTGCGGCTGCGAGACGATATAGTTTCCGGGCGGAAAGAAAAGAGTCGACTTGTGGTTGACGTCCTCCGCACAAACGGTATTGATCGCCGCCTGGATCGCGGCCGTATCGTCTGTTAGGCCATCGCCCTTGGCCCCGAATCCCGTGACATCCGTTCGAGGCCGCGGCCCAGCCACCGTCTCGCTACCCGACACGCTCAATGAAGATGGAGTGAATACACCCGGATTGAAGTTCGCCGTTGTTAGCGTCCCGTTGATCGTCGCGTTCCCCGCGACGCTTAGATTCCCGCCGAGCGTGAGGCCGAATGCCGAAATGTCGTTGCCTGACCCCGACGAAGAGACGTCCGGCGCGAGAATCACGTCCGGATACACCCTTGTTCCCGTGATGCCAGGCCCTGAAATTTGAATCACGTAACGGCCCGCTGGCGCGTAGAAGTGGTAGTTCCCGATGCCGTCGCTTTGGAACGGATTCGCCGCCGCGGCCGTCAACGTGGCGTCGGTATATACGGTTGCGAGCGGAGAGCATGGTGTTCCCGTCGCGCCTGCCTGACAGACTCTGACCATCGCTCCGGGTATCGGATGCCCTGAGCTGCTGAGGACAATGTCGTCTTTGCGGGATCCCTGCGCCCACACGGTCGGCACTTCCACTACGATCGCAGCGCCGAGCGCCACAAGGCATAGCGTTCGCACCAAGAACCATTTCATGGCGACGTTCTTCATCGTTCTTCCTCTTCGACACTCTCGACAACCGAATTCGGCCGCTGGCATCGCTTGACCGCGCTAGACACCAAAGACCTGAGCCTTTCGCATCGTACAACGCCCGCGGGCTGTTCCATCAGTCTTAGAGCCGCGAGGATCGAGCTCGGTTGTCGCTCGCCACGGAATGGACGCGCTAACTTCGTGCCGGTGGCCGCGCAGCCGCCAATACTTGTGAATTCTTGTTGTCGTTGTGATTGGAATCTCTTTCCGGCGCACCGCTCGGAGACTTTGACCCGGGCGCGCCATCCGCCTTCGGACTGCACAGGCCGTGTGCGGCGGCCTTCTCCGGATCCAGGATCGCGCGGCAATGCCTGCATACCGCAACGCCGGGCTTGACCTTCTCGCCGCACGCAGGGCAATCCACCATTCGTGCCGGAACGTACGCCCACTCGCGCTCGATCCCGAGCGCAATCGCGGCTCTTCGGTGCAAATCCGAAATCTCGCGGAAGGAATGACCACGCGCCCACATCGTGTCGCCCTCGCCGACGAGACGCTGGTAAAAGCTGTCGCGGCGCGCGGTCGCCGCCGCAAGTTCCTCGGAAGTCGGACGCGCTCCTGCGCAAACGAAGGTGCCGTGATCCTGAAGGTCCTGGAGGAGGTCATCCGCGATTTCCCGCGCCGAAATGGTGAACGGAAATCGACGGTTGTCGCCCAGGTCGAGCGCATCTCCGCGGGAGGTAATCAGGAGCAACGCGTACGGCTCGCCCTTCGGGCAGGCCGGGATGTGATAAACGCCGTGCGTACGCGAGATATACCAGTCTTGCTGTGAAATCGAAGCAATCGAGACCGTCGCGGCCACGTCTCCTTTTGATTGAGTCTCGAGGAGGATGTCGCGGCGTCCGGCTGTTTGAGTCATGGTCATATCGAAACGATGGTCCTTTCAGGTTTATTCTCGCGGAGTCGAAAGTAGGCTTGCTGGTTGCTCGGACATGCTGTTGAATCCGGGCTTTTCACTTCACATGAGGTCGTCCAGCAAGTCGCTGGCCCGTTGATCCCAGTTGCGCTCTTCGCGAGCCTCGCGCTGCCTAATCGCAGCCCGCGAAGCCGTGGCCGGTTGCAGGCGAGCCCAACGAATCGCTCGAACAATCCAGTCGCATGCGGTGGGAGTTAGCGGAACGAACTCGCCGCGCCCATTTTCGAGAGTGAAACAGTGTTCGTACTCGCCGCGCGAGGGATACGGCCCAAGCGCCGGGATACGAATCCCGTCTTCAATCTCGATCGTCTGCGCGTACCAACGGTCCGGCGAACCGTAAGTCTCCGGCGGCATCCACCGCTCGATATGCCATCGATTTATGGGCAAGTATTTCGGCACATGGCGCAGCTCGATGACTTCGCGGATAACGTTCCCATGCGGATCGCGATCGGTCCATCGCCCACCGATCAGCGTGAGGCGCGAGCCACCCCACACAACGCGGAAATGCGGCTCGTCAAACCGGTTCAGACCGCCGGCGGAAGCCATGCGCCGCGCGACTTCGGGCGGAGTCTCGTGCGTCTCGCGTGTAACTTGAATCATTCAGTCCCTGTGCTCGCAGCGTTGGCTAATGAGCGGAGGGTGGGTGGAGAGATACGAGGTCTCTCCACCCCTCTTTTGGTCAGCAGGAGGCTTAGAGCGCAGCCCTAGTAGCCTGACGGAATCGCCAGGTTGTTGATGTAAGCGCCGGAGCGAGGCGAATCGTTCCAGACCTGGAAGCCCGTTACGAAGTAGAAGATGTAGGCCGACGCGAGGCCCCCACTTGCTCCGTAAATCGGGAAAACAGTCTGGCCGCCGACATCATAGAAATCGATGTCCTGCATCACGGCTCGTCCCCAGTGAGAGAGGTCGAGGAAATCGACGCGGGTCGAGTTTGCGTTGATGCTCGACTTGATCGGTACACCGGCCATGGACTTGTCGCCGGTGAACAGCAAGTCGAGATCGCTGGCACGGCCTCCCGCCCCCTCTTTGATGATCTGCGAAATCGTGACGCCCAACTGCTCCCACTGATGCTCCTGTTCGAGCGACGTGTAGGCGATCAGTTTCGAGATCTGGTTCGAGCCCAACGACTTTCGCACTTTGTTGATCGCGAGCCGCACGGCGCCGGGCGTCAGCGCGGAGTTGTTTCCGTTGACGGCTGGCGTCGCAAGCTCGACGGGATAGGTTGCGCGGTTCAGGTTCAACCACGTTCCGGTTGTGGCGTTCGATTGGTGATAGAGGATTCCGAACAGCGATGTGGGCTGCGCCCCCGTGAGGCCGTCGTGGACCACAACATCGTTCGCGGTCGTGCCGCTCGGCAACGCATCCACCTGAATGAGCGAGTTGAAGGGATCGACAAGAAGGACGTTCGCGGAGCCGCGATTCGTCGTGAGCGTGGAATCGTAGACCTGCACGGTCTGGTTGAAGTAGAAGAGCTGCGCCCCCGGCGGCTTCGCCATCGTAAACTGCGCGGCGACTCCTGAGGGAAGCCCTGACGTCGTGATGGACCCGATGGTGCCGAGCACGCCGTTTCCGTTGGTCTGCATCACCTTGTCCAGGAACGAGCGGAACTGCGCCATCGCGTTCTTCACTTCACGCTTGGCGGCGTTTTCAACGGCCTTTTCGGGTGCGTTGCTCGCATACTCCACCAGCTTCGTGATCTCCACCGCGTGGCGGAAGAACACCGGCGTGACTTGCGCCACGTCGTAAATCGTTCCGGAGCCGCGGCCCAGGTCGCCGCCGTCCATATTGGCGAGCCCGGCCTTGCCTCCCGGACGGATCTGCAGGGGAAGGCGCATGTTGCGCGAGCTGACGCGCTCGACATCCCCCCGCTGCTGGATCATTGTCAGCAGGATGTCGTCGCGCTCGTACAAAAGAGGAAGCTTGTCGCGAACCTTTTCAAGCTGTAACGCGACCGACTGTGCGTTCTGCATCTGTGCCATGTTGGTTGGTTCTCCCTTGAGTTCGAAGACAGAATCTCGCGCTCGGTAACAGGAGCGCGATGTTTGTGCAGGTGTCCTTCACGGACGGTTGAAAGTGGTTCGAAATCCGCCCTCGCAACTGGCGACGAATGGGTTGAGGTTGGCGCCTGTACGAGACATGCCCGTTTACTGCTCTCTAGGACAGTTGGCGAGGGGTCCGCATTATCGGACTATCGCAGCGCATTCGGGCACTGAAGCGTATTCCTCCCACCCGGTCCTCGCGGATGCGCGTCCTTACAAACTACAATTCTGGGGGTGTATCCAATGGGCCTGAGAAAACTCGTTTTAGGTGTTGCATCCATACTTCTTTGTGCCGTCGCCACTCGCGCGGCACGCGAGCAATGTGCGGCGAATCAGACCGCTGCTGTAGAATGCTTTGTCCGGAACGCGCTCGCCACTAACCTGACTACCGTTCGTCACGGAATGACGGTTAGCCAGTTTGAAGCCTACGGGGTCGCCGTTTCAGGCATCCTCCAAACCCATCACACTTATTTGGTACTGGTGGGCCTGGCGAGCGCGGTTGCGGACGCCATGCCGCCTGCGAATGCGGACGGCACACCGAACCTCTCAGCCCAGCAAACGGCAATCAGTCAAATCGTATCCGCGGCCGCCCAGAATCATCTGGTTGGCGCCCCCGCTGGCACCACTCTCCAGGATCTCGAATGGTTTTCGAGCGACATCGTGGCCGCCATGAACGACAACGAGGGATACATGGAGCTGTTGACGCCCGGCATCGGCATGCGGCTCATCGATTCGTATCTTGTGACGGCAACTTCCAACGGAAGCGTCAACTGGACCGACGTAAACACTCGCTTGTCGAACGCCATCTCCAGCTTTCTAATGGCCGGCACGATAAAGCTGCCTCCCGGTGTGTCGCCGGCTCAGTTGACATCCTTCGTCCAGGACGTCGCGCAGGCGATCCAGAGTTACAAGAGTTCGACGGGCCGAAGCCATCTCTGAAGCATCGAACGATCGATGGAAAGAACCGCGGCTCGGTGCTGCACGCTGCGCCCAAAGCTCGTCTACAGGTTCAGTATGTCGGCGTCGGACATTCGCGCATAGTCGATGTCGTGCGGGGTCATCGTACGATGCCCATCGCTTCCGCTTCGGCCCGAGCCGACAATATCGACGCGCCGTTCGGCCACCCGCTGGCGTGCGCGGCGCTCATGGTTGGCAGCGACTATTGTGGAAGTCCATTCGTTGAGCACTTTTTTCGCGATCGCGGGAAGCGCTTGCCGGGCTCGGCCCGTAACCAGCGAGACGATGGCCTGCTGATGCTCCGCATCCCGGCTTCCTGAAGTAACCGCCTCGCGCATCTGCCGGGCGAATTCGCGGTTTGTGCTCAGACTGCGGTCGAGTTCCCTGTAGATCTCACCAACCACCCTGTTCCGGGCGGCCGTCGGGACTTCTTCCGGCAGCAGTCGTTGAACTTGCGAATTGATCGCACCAAGCACGCTCTCAACAGCGGCGGCATTTGCCGCTTGCAGAAACTCCGGTGACGTGCCCGCCAGGTCGGACGCAGCGGCAGCTCGAGCTGCCGCTTGGTCGTGATGTTCTTGGCCGATGCTCGCTGCCCGGCTCGACGCTGCCGGCTCAGAACCACTCGCATCCTTCGCGCCTGAGTCAGCATGGGCCGCAGGGCGGACCGTACCGGCGGCTATCTCTCCCATCGCTTGTGCGAGAGACTTGAACGCCACCGGGTCGAGCATCGCTATTTTCTGCGCAAGCGTCGCGTGGTCTTCGCGCCGGCCGGAGAAAAAGAGCGCGTCGAGGGCTTGCAGATCCGCCACCAGGGCGCTTGCAGTCTGCGCCTGTTCGGGCGTCGCGAATGTTTCTCGGTACGCCTTTGCATCTTCCCAGGCTTGCCGCAGCTCGGGGTTGGACTCAAGAGCTGCCTGCATCTGCGACGGTTCAGCAGCTTCGCCCACCGCCGTTTCCTCCTCGCCTGAGGCCCTATTGGATTCATCCTCGAGCGGACTATCCCAATCAAATTCGATCTGATCGCCCGGCTGTGGTCGAGCGACTTGGTCGCCTCCCAGCCCGAGAATTTCATCGTCGCTGGCACTGCGCGACTTCGTTGCTGGAGCGGGTGAGCTTGGCGCATTTGAGCCCGTCGAAGAGGGCTTGCCCGACCTGGCGGAAGCTCTGCTGGAACGAGTTTCGCCGCCAGACCGTCCCGCAGGAGCTACCTGTGCGTTTTCAAGTGCTGTTGACACTTCCCTTCCCTCCAAACCGCCACAAAATGCAGGAATTCCAAGCCGTTACACGACGACCGCTAATCCAGCGCCTGGTCGAATCAGCCGAACGATTTCGGAGGCGCCTGGGCCCCGAAAGTCATCTCAAATTGAAACCAACGTACTATTCCCCATTTCTTCACCCAACTGAGAAACTGCCGTTACAGCGGGGAAATCGCAAACAGCAGTTCCCCTTGGGACCACCCGCAGAAAAAACTGAGGTGTTGAATGAGCACGACGACAACAGTAGCTTCCGCAGAAGCGGAAGTGAGTACGTCTACGATTGCATCTACGTCCCGCCGCTCCGGCCCCGATGGAGTGGAACGCCGCCGCCGCAAGCGCGCCAAAATCTCAGCACAAGTTCACGTTCGCGTGGAGAGCGTGGCCGAATCCTTTGAAGAAGTGTGCTCCAGCATCGACGTTTCGCGCGATGGCCTGCTCTTTATCGCGAAACGCACCAATTATTCGAAGGGCCAGCTCCTCCAGGTGACCTTCCCCTATTCGCCTGCCGCTTCGGCATTGAATCAGCCACAGAATGCCGAAGTCGTCCGTGCAAGCGACTATGGTGCTGGTTTACTCGCCGTCGCCGTCCAGTTTCAAGCCGCCAAAAGCGTAGCCAAAGAAGCAGCGTCAGACCCCTCGATGGCAGGGGCCGAGGATTCGTCGGCTAGGGAAAAGCAGGCGACTACCGTGCTCGCAGTTGAATCGGATCAGCGTGCGGCCGATACGATGCGTAACCTCCTTCAGCAGGATGGGTACAACGTGATCGTCGTGCCCACTGCCCGCGCCGCTCTCGAAGTCCTGAAGACAACGATCCCGTCGGTCTTCCTCGCCGAAGTGGAAGGCGACGACATGAGCGGCCACGATCTGTGCCTGATTATCAAGCGCAACGAGCGACTACAACACGTGCCGGTAATCCTGATGACCCGCTCGGCCCAGCCGGCGGACTATTCAGCAAGCCATCAGCTCGGCGCGGTCGTCTGCATGGCGAAGCCGTTCAAACCGGAACGGCTCCTCCATGTCGTGAGGCTCGTGGCTCCGCCGAAAACGCAGAAGAGCGTCTACGGCACGCGCGTTCAAGGCAGCGCCATCGAACGATCATTCTGACCGACGCATCGACCGCATCCCCGATTGATTCCGCAGGCTAGGCCGACGAGGCTTGGCCTGCTTGCTGTTTGCGCAGGTAGTCGCGGTGAAATAGCGCGTGCGCGCGGACGTTCGCGTATCCTGCCGGCGCCTCGATCTTCGCCACTTGCCCGGCGTCCGACGAAAACCACCGCAGGCAAATATCTAGCTCCACAGCGTGGTTATCCGCGAACTCATCCGGCAAAATAGTTGGCAGCATCACCTCCACGCCGCTCGCATCGTGACGCTTCACGATCGGCGATTCCCCCACAAGTTGCGCGATCTCGCGATACTGTTTCGTTCGCGACTCCTCGTTGGGAATCACCAGTTCCTCGAGCCCGACGAGCCTCTTGACCAGCGCCATGTTTTCCGGATGCGCCAGCACCGACTGGATTTGAGGATCTGGATTCGTCATCAGTTGCAGCAGCACCGCTCGTTGCTGTGACCACAGGGTCGGATACTGCTCGTCCGTTTCCGGATAGCTGAAGAGGTTTCCCTTCAAGTCCGCTAGCCGAATCCATTTCGACTCGAACGCCGATCCGGCTCCAAGCAACGTCACTTCCACATCCTGCGGGCGGTTCTTACGGAAGCAGTCGACGGCCAGCAGCATCAGGTCCGAATGAAAGAACTTCATTCGCCGCCACACGAGCCCGATGCGACCCATCGCCTGGTCGCGGGCCATCGCATAGCCTGCAGCCGTATCGTTGTTGGCCATCGCGCCCCCGAACAGCGCGGGAAACGCGCCCGTGAGGAATTGTGCGACGGGGCCCATCAACGCCGCGGCGTGCTGCGCGAGATCGGGAGGCACCTCCGCGGGCTCGGGCTGGAAGAACCCGGACGCCAGTGATTGCCCCGGTTTTGCCCGCGCGGGGTAATGCGCGCCCGGCTCCGCCGTTTGATTCTGTAGCGAGTCGAAATCGAGGACCTCGCTGTCCGCGTAGATCGGCGGGATCCCGTACTCGTACGTTTCCATCTGCAGATTCGAAAGCGTGTTGAAGCGTTCTTGCACGCTGATCAGCGCGTCGCCGAGTGCTGGGCGCCCGCTTGAACCGTCGCCCGGTAGAGCGTGGAGCACGCGCCAATGATCATCCATGTTTTCGTTGCGCGACTCGCAATAGGCGTCTCCAGCAAACGCCACATAGGCGCCGTCCGGAAACAGCGCGAGCAGCTCATCGCGAAGCGACTTGTCTTCGAGCGCAAAGAACGCCCACGGCCGCAGCCACGTGCGCTGAAACGTGATCAAGTTGATGTTGAAGTCCCCGCCTTCCGTCAGCGGACCGCCCTGCGATTGCGCCAGCCGCGCCAACCGTTCGTATTCTTGGGCTCCCGTGGCTACCGGAGCGCCGATCTTGTCGGCCGCGTGGGGATACGCGGCGCGAAGACGTGCCTGATGCACCTCCATATTCCACTGAAGGTACGGGTATTCGTGCATCTCGTTGGCCCACGGGGGAGTCTTGAGCTCCAGTCCTCCGACCATCGTGATTACTTCCTGGCCGTTCGCAACTCGCAACCTGGTCTGCGCCGCCGGAACGGTGATCGTCTCAGCTGCGACAAAGTCCTCCTCTGTCAGCAGCGCCCCACATTGTGAACAAGACAGGTTATCCCGCTTTGCGTTCTGCGAAATAGCGTCCGAGCCTGTCGGGCCGCTCTGCTTCCCAACTGAATTGCCGGACGACTCCGCCGGCGCAGCAGATGGTTCCGTCTGCGCCCCGCATTCGGGGCACACATACGCATCGCTTCCAACCTTGACTTCCCTGACGCCGACCTCAGTCTCCGGATGAAATCCGAACCGCTGCCCGTCCACGACGTAGCGAACGTATGCGCCGACCTTTCCGTCCGTCCACAGATTGAACGCTTCCTCGACGATCAGGTTTCCCACTCGATTGTTTCGCTCGACCAGCCCGGCAACCTCCGTCGCCGCCTTGGCCGCAGCGATGTCCTCTTCCGCCTGGGCCGATGCCGGAAAGAAGCGCACTCGCGGCACGTCCTGCGAAAGAACGGAAATGAGCGAGAGCCCGAACGCCTGATAAATATTCGTGACGAACTCGTAGCGCGGCAGGTCCTCGAGCGATGAGTTGTCCATCAACTTCTGCTCGAACGGGAGATGCCAGTTCTGATCTCGCTCGCTCCACCAGAGATACTGGAGCCCGCGCCAAAATTGATGCGCCTGCTTGATTCGCCGGATTTCCTGCCGCCGCGTCGCCTCCGACTCCGTCGAATACTGAAGCACGAGGCGCCGCAGCGCTTCTTGCAGCCTCTCCGGAAGCTGTTCGTTGTTCAAACCGTTTTGGCTGTCGGTCGTGGAATCCAGCGAGGGGTTGGGGCGAGCAGGCGAAACGCGCGAATCACCCGCGGGCGAAATTCGACGATCCCCCGCTGCGCCCCCAGTAGACTGAACCTCACTCCCCAGTCGCTCTGGCCCTTCGACCGGCACAACCGCCGGATTGGCTGCGGCATAGTTTTTGTCTGTGGACATGCGAGCCTCTCTGAACGGTCGTGCCGGCGAGGAAGGAGACACAAAGAGACCAGGCCGCAAGACCGAGATCGAAGGGTGTTTAAGTTTTGTTTCGGAAACTACGAGCTAATTGATGACGATTGAAGTTTGGCCCAGCGCGATGGCGTTGGCCAGTCTCGCGCCGCGTTCGTCGGTGGTTAGCCCAAAAGTACAACGGATGAACCGAACGTTCCGAAGGTCCAGCTCTCCGCCTTCGTAACGTAGCCGCGTACCAATGAAGATCACATTCTTCCAATGAATTCCGTCGAGAGTCTGGGATGCTCCCTCGAGTGTCAGATCTTCGACGCGAACGTTGTCTACAAAGAGCCGCGACGAAGGCGGCAGAAGAATTTCCGCGGTGTCCGGCATGAGCGTTGCGTCGATCGTGTCGCCGCCGAGCGTCTGCGGCTCGAGGATATGATTCGCCTCAATCTCTTTGGGCGCAGCGATGGTTATTTTGCGTGCGCCCGAGGCACTTGATGACGAACCAGGTGCAGCTGCGACGGGCTCTGTGTCCTCCGCCGCCCCGGCCGTAGGAGTGGCTGACGAGGTTTGCGAACTCGCGCCCGACCCGTGAGCGCCCTCGGCCGCTGAGCGCAACTGGGCCAGGTTCACCCGCGCCATCGTGACGTGCTCGAGCAGCCGACTGTTATCAGGATTCTGCCTTAAAACCAGATCCAACTTCGAATTGGCGATTTCAAAAAAGTCCGCGTCCACCGGCTGCATCTGGACTCGCGCCGCCTCGATCACAGAGCCCGCCCGATCGACTGCGACCTCTGCAGCCGTAATGTTTCCCGCCGTTGCGCTGCGAATGCCATCCTCCATGGAGTCCAGTGCGTCGCGTTGCCATGGAGGCTGGGAGGGAGTTGCCGCTGCGGAGCCGGCGGCACCGGCGTTGTGGCTTCCGTCGGACGATCGCGGCCGCAACGCGACCTCCGCCGTGTGCCATGCGAGCGCCCCCCCGACCGCAACTGACGCTGCCAAGATCGCCAGCCGAGCGTACAGCGGCACAGGGACGCGGAAGTGCCTTCGCCGGCCCCACCGGCGCACGCGACCGCTTGGCGTTCCCCAAATGCTCACGTTCCCTGCCCTGAGGATTCAAATTGTAGCAAACAGGGATTCCGCAAAGAGGCCTGAACTCAGATCGAGAGCAACAGGACCTCCCGAACTTTACTTCCCGCAGTCCTTGGAAAACTCTTGCTGTAGGAAGTCAACCAGCTCGTTGGGATCCTGGAAAACATGCGTCGACGATTGCTGCGGCGGCTGGGTCGATGACGAGCTGGCCGGTGCAGCGCGGTGAACCTTGGCCGCGAATTTCTTCACGGCGCGCCCGGAGTGAGATGGCACAGCTTGAAACGCTTCGATCTCGACCCTGTGGATGGGCCCTTGCCCTTCAGCCTGGCCGGATCCCGACAAGGGGTCTCCCTGCGCACTCCCCTTATCTGGTTCCTCCTGAAGCTGCTCGAGCAGGGCCTCTTCCAGTTGCCTCGCCGCCTCGAGCGCCTGTCCTGCGACGGGATTGATATGGTAACGCCCTTGAATGAATGGCATAGCTCCTCCGTATTCAGCTGACACCTGATCCAACGACCCGCTCAACTATTGATTTGCAGTTCGTACCGCGGGAGCATCATTGGGTTGGTTCTCGTCCGCCTTTCGCGCCGAATGAATCTCCAGCATCCGATTGATCTGCTGCCAGGAACGCCGTCGGAGAGGCGCGACGCTTGACGCCCCCGCTCGTGCGTTTAGCTGGGCAGAATTCGAAGTCGGCCTCGCCGTATCCGTTGGCTCGCTCACGAGAATCGGCGGAATACCCGCCACTCCAAGGATCGAGTTCAGCAGCGCCTTATTCTCGTCCCTCAACCGCGCAACTTCTGCTTCGAGCGATCGCGTGTAGCGTGTACGTGTGATGGTCTGCCACAGCGTTTTGACTTGGGCCCTCAAGATTCCCCCTAAGTGGCGATACTGGACTTTGCACCTTCACCCGCGAGGACGGTGCCGCCGGAACGAGACCGGTTGCCCGCGACGGGACTCCTCGATCTGTGCTTTGCGTGCCTGGATGGCCCGTACAGTCGGGTCTGCCGACGTCACCCGCTCGGCTAGTCGTTGCTCGAGCGGCGCATTCTGGTGTGAGCTGCGCCGAACCCCGTAGCGGGACTTCAGCCCGTACCGCGCCGCGTCGGCCGGATCATCGCCGTCCATCTTCTCGACGTCTTCAATGCGGGCTACATCCCGGATCAACGTCGGCAGCGTCCGAATCAGTTCGATACAGTTCTCCGTCAGCAGCCACTCGTTTGCGTCCAGCATTTGGTACATCAGCATCCAGCCGCCCACCCGGTCATCATCCGCCGGAATCGGTCGCGGAAAACCTGCCTCCGCGAAGACATCGCCCATCTGTTCCGCGATCGATGCTTCGTCCGTCCGCCGCGCGAACGCGTCCGGCGAAAGATACACAGCATCGATTTTCTCGCGCTCCGCAGGCCCGCCGGCTGACGAAACACTGCGCGCGATGATTTCGCGCGCAAGTTCGCGCGGAGCCGTTCGCCGCGTGACGAACTCGCGGTACGTGATCACGCGCCGCGGGCTCTCATCAGATCCGGCCGAACCAACCGCCCCTGTAGGGGCTACCGCGTGCCAGTAGGTGGCCGCGGGGTGCTCGAACCCCCAGTCGACCGAGATCCATCGCGGCCACCAGGGCCGCCAGTCGATGGTTTCGGGCCTGAGAACGTGGGATGCCGCGTCGAATTTGTCGAAATACTGCCCAGCAAACACTTCCCAATCGCCATCCAGGAAGGCGCGGCGCAGATGCGACGGAAGAGCCCGCAGCGTCTTGACGTAATTCTCGTCGCTCGCATAGATCGGGTTGTCGGTCACACGGGCTGGAATAAAATCGTAATCGGCCGCGTCGTACTCATCCGGTTGTTCCATTCCGCTGGCGGGCTTCTTGTCGATCCATAGCGACTTCACCCACGCGTGTCCGATGTTTCCTGGGTTCGTCGCTCCCGCCATGCAGGGGTACGTGCCGGGAATCGGGCAGCGGTTGCGGCTTGTCAGGAACTGCCACTGCCGCAGCGTGAACAGCGTCAACTCATCGATGCCGATGAAGAGAAATTCCGCTCCCTGATACTGATAGACGTCCGACTCCGCCTGGCAGTACCCGAACCGTATCGTCGAACCGTTCCACAACGTGACCAGGTGCTTCGACTCATGAAACGACTTGTACAGTTCCCGCGGAACGTCGCGCCGAAAGTAGAGAAGAAGCGATTGCTCGAGCTCCGGGAAGGTTCGGCGAAGTACCAGCGTATTCGCGCCCGCGTGTGCGTCCGCCTGAAGGATCGCCTCCATCAGCAGCGCCTTCGACTTCCCCGGCCCGGCAGCGCCGCCGAACAGCCGGTACTTTGCCGATGAACCATGAAAAAGATTCTGCCGGGGAAAGGGTTCGTACCCGAGGAATATCCGGATATCCCTCTCGGAATTGCCTCGCGGCTCTTCTCCGGACTGTGCGTCCGCAGCCCAGCGTTCGACGCCAGAAGTGACTGTCGTTGCCACGCTAGAAAGGTACCCCCGCCGCGGTAAGCTTCAATCGTGCTGTGGGTCTACTGCCCGACGGGCTCGGCGTTCGGCGGTGGATCCTTTGCCGGAGCGGGCTGCGCCTCCGCCGGGAGAGAATTCCGCTGAGGCCGCGCCACGTTGTGAACCAGCGTCACGCGTACTGGACTGCTCCCGACCGCCTTCGCGTCTTCCTCGAGGTGTTTGCTGCATTCCTTCAGAATGTCGACCAGCAGCTTTTCAACGTTGTCGCTTTCATGGGTTTTCCCGAGCAGCTTCTCGACGACATCTGCGTACGTTGCAGCCACCGCGTGCTCATCGATTCCCTGCTTTCGCAAGGCTTCGCCGAGCCGCACTCTCTCGCGCTGAGCAGGGCCCATGACCTCGACCTCCGGAGTGGCCTGCACAGTTCCCAGCGGCCCCAGCTGGTTATGTTTTTCCGCAGGTTTGGCGCATTTCGCAGCCTGATCTTCGGTAAACGCAAGCTCAGTCGTGGCAACCCGCGCTTCTTCAACTTTGGCGGCAGCTTCCTTTGCTTCTGAATCGGAATCCGGCTTCTTGCTGATCGGCATGCCAATCCCCCTTCTGGCCCGGGACAGGCCAATCGCTTGCGGACTGAGGAAGAACGCTATCCAAGGATCTGGACGCTGACTCCGCTGCCTCCCGTGATCGAGTTCACCTTGGCTCGGACGAAGTTACCCCGTACGCCCGTGACGGTCCGCGCTTCCCCGGCCGTCGCCGTGGATGTGTCGATTGTCGCGTACTGGGAATCCGAGTCACTCAACGCGGTTTGAAGCACTACGCTGATAGCGGACGGGGCAGATCCGAAGATGGTCTGCCAGCGAACCGTTCGGCCGTTCTCCGGAAAGCCGGCATAGCTGGGCAGGGCGAACTGCTGGCTTGCCTGGCCTGCGCCAGGCGCCTCGCTGTTAAAGGCAAGGGCAACGTCACCCGCAAATATCGAGTACGGCGGCACTTGTGCGTTGTAATTCGGCATATCGCCTCCATAGGGGTCATGCTCTGGCGAGCATGGCGGCAATGCAAAACGACAAACTGGGGCTCAATTGGGTTTTTCTGGTTTTTTGCTAAGTGGCTTTGCTACTTGCGATTGGTCACAATTCGAGGATAACGAAAGGTATTATACAGCAACTCAAAATAAAATGCAAGTACTTTTTTTACTAAGTGAAAGTCGTCCAAGGGAGATCTGGGTCGCCCGCCGGCTTTTCGGCGAAAAATCCCACTCTTTGCCGCTCTACGGCTGCGGCGGAGGCGTGTTCTGCGTCGATGGCTCGATTCGATCGAGCGGTCTTCCTCGCGCCGTGCGATCGAGCGAGAATTTCATACCAAGCCGGGCGTTCGCATCGATGGTTCGCCGCAAGTCCAGGTCTCTCAGACTGATGGCGCCCCGCTTGCCGCCGTCGGTCACATAATTCAACGTGTCGCCCGTGACCCAATAGTCGGTCACCTCGTACGCTGAGCCGTCCGTCAGATACAAAATCATGGTCGGCTGAGACGCCTGTGGCGGCAGGTTTGAGTTCGTCGAGTACGAGTATCCCCAATCCCAGTAGCCGAGCCCAAAGAACGGGAATCCAAAACCGAGCCCCCAACCCGGATAGAAGCCATACCCAAACCCGCCATACCCGCCGTAGGGGAACGGGTAGAAACGCCGCGGGTGCGGCCAGATTGGCCGCGGCGGCGCACTCACCGTCGGCCTAGCAGCAAAGCTTGCCGACGACGCCCGCACAACGGTCGTACGGCTGAAAGCGGGATTGGGAGCGAGCTGAATGCGACTGAAGGTCGGCGGCAAACTGGCCGTGGCGGCGGCTCTGCTGACCGCTACCTCGTCAGGCCGAGCCGGCGCCGCCTGACTGGGAGACGCATGCGAAAAACCAAAAAAGCGAAGCAACGAAGCGCCGAATCCTGATTGCCTTCCAGCAGCCTCGGCGCGCGCAGGTCCGGGTGTAGTCACCGTACGCGAACCGCCCGAGCTTCGACCCGAGCTACCACCCCTTACGACGCGCCCGCCCGAACTCCTGGCTCCGCCGTTTGAGGGAGCGCTCCTTGCGCTGCCCCCGCCACTCCAGTGCGCTCCGCCGCCAGAACTGGCTCTCCCTCCGAAGTGGCCACCACCGCCGCCCGACGATCCGTGAGAGGCGCCGCCCCCACCACCGCCTCCTCCTCGTTGCGCAAAAGAAGGGATGGGCGCAAGGAAGAGAATCGCGGCTGCGCACGCAGTCGCCGAGATTCGAACAAACCTCAGAGATCCTGCCTTAGAGTGGAGACTCGATTTGCAGCTTCCTGAGCCCTGTGGTTTCGGCTGAGTCATAAGGCCTCCTTTCGGAAGACCTGACGCCGACTTCTGCTTTGTCGGACGGATTCCCCAACCGACAGGTTACACCCATTTTTGCGCCGTGACGCCTTATTTCGGCTCCTGCGGCTGCTGATCGGGCGGAATTGATTCGGATCCTGGCCTTAACGTAAAATCCACACCTCGCTGAGCATTGAGATCGACCGTGGCCTGCAGGTCCACGTTCTGCATGTCAATCGAGTTCTGTCCACCGTAGGACGCAACGTAGTTCAACCTGCCGCTGGCCAACCAATAGGTTCTAACCGCGTACGTTGTACCGTCCCTGAGGCACAGCATTGTCAAAGGCGCTGGCGGCTGCCGACTCTCGGGCGCGGCTTCAGGCGCCGGCAGATACGTTGAAATGGTCGACTCGGCCGATTCCTGTTCGTTGTCGCCGCCACCCGCGTTATTAGTCTGCGGCTCTGACATCGAATAGCCGCCCCAATACCCGAGATTCTCGCAGTCGAGGCCTGCAAGCCAGTCATCTGAGGGAACGCAGTTCAGCGCAAATCCCAAGCCGAGGAAAGGATACCCAAAACCGAAAAAGGCAAATGAGCCGGAGCCGCCGTGCCTGTTCCGGCGCCGCCAGTTTTGGGACTGCCCCAGAACCTTTAAGCCTCCGCGGGGGAGCGGATGTCCCTCCGCGCTTATAACCGTGAGGCTCTTGGACGGCCTTGCGGCAGTCCTCTGCGTTGAGCCCTTCCAAACAACATCGCCGTCACCCCAGATCGTCTGGCGTCCGCCTGGTGAGATCAGCGACCGCGCGGACGAATCGGATGCTGACCGTGGCGGAAATCCGATGGTCACGTGACGTGGGGCCGCCTGAAAGAGGGTTGGTTGAGCGCTCCTTGGGTCCGTCTTCGGCATGATCGCCGAACCTGCCGGCAGTCCTGAAGCAGCCCGAGAATTCGAGCTAGCCCTCTCAACTCCGGCGGTCGCGGAGCGGCTCGCAACGCCAAACCCCGGACTCGACGCACCCCTCGATCCGCCTGAATTGGCCACGAAACTTCTGCGACTCCCTGAAGGGCTTCCGCCGAAGTGACTCGCTCCCGAACTAACATGACTCGCGCTACTGCCTCGCTGGGCGAACGCGGGTGTCAAAACGATCCAAATGCTTGCGAAAGCGAGCGTGGCGCAGGCCGCGAACGTGCGGTGGGACAAACGCGTCATACGAGCCCTCCAATCCTGGGGGACGACCGAGGGCAATCCTTGCCGCATTCTACGCTGTTAGATGCGAATAGCAATGCACCGGTTCCACCTCGCCCGTCCCTCAGTGGAATTCGCTATACTGGCGCGCGGTGATTCCCTTCCTTCACGTTTGGCGTTTCACGATTCCGACCTTCGGGCTCATGGTCGCGAGCGCGATGGTCGCGGCTTTCTACGTCTTGCGCGCAGACCTCGCGCGTCGAGGCATCGCGGGCAAGAAGTCAGGGCTCGCTGAAACGTTCATCGCCGTCCCAAGCCTCGCCGGAATTATCGGAGCGAAGCTCTATCACGTTCTCCAGAGCCCCCAGGACCTGCTCGCTCACCCTTTTGCCGAAATCTTCAGTCAATATGGGTTCGCCTGGTTTGGCGGGCTCATCGCCGGAGTTGCTGTTTTCGTCTGGCTTGCCTGGCGAAATGACATTCCCCTCCTGGAGATGCTCGACGCAGGCTCGCCGGCCGCAGCTCTGGGCTACGGCGTCGGCCGTATCGGGTGCCTGCTGGCTGGGGACGGCGACTATGGCATTCCCACCTCCCTGCCCTGGGGCATGAGCTTTCCGAACGGAGTCGTGCCCACCACCCAGCGCGTCCATCCCACACCCCTCTATGAATTCCTCGGAGCCTGCCTGATCGCGTGGTTCCTCTGGCGCATGGGCAAGGGGCAACTCAGGACGCAGTCCTCAGAGATGGAGTCGTCGCGAAGGTCTCTGCCAACCGGAACCGTATTCGCGGCATACTTGATTCTCACGGGCGCCGCACGGTTTTTGGTCGAGTTCATTCGCATCAACCCGCGCTCGGTGCTAGGCCTGACAAATGCACAACTGGCAAGTGCCGCTTCGATCTTTGTGGGCGTCGTCATCGCGTTGCGAACCCGCGGCCGAAGCGCACCCGCGACTTAGTTCGGCACGAGGAAGGATTCCAATAGGCGCGACCACAGGCAAGCGCTGATCCAGGTGTGAGAGGTGAAGCGGCAAATTGAGGCCGCGGGCTCGTTAGAGGGCTTCAAGAGAACCGCGGCCTCGCAGTTTAGAAAACAGACTGCAACCTTCCCTTCCAGCTCCGGCCACGAATGTAGTCCTCTCTCGAAAAGCTTTGCAATTCGCAAGGTTACGGTCCTGCTCGGCTTCGCTGCTGCGTAAGACCACCGGTCAACGGCTGCGGCTAGTACGTATGAATGTGGGCTTTGCTACGCAGTAGAACCCGCAGAGCCCGGCATATACCGCGGACTGCAGCTTCAGAATTGAAGTCATAATACTTGACACCGCAATTACCTGGTAGTAGTGTCCCGGGCGGTTTTGGGGCGTGGCACGAAGATCGGGCTCTTTGCCACGTACCTTCCCCGGGGCAAGTTCGCCGTTTTGGGGTGCGACCTTAGGCCGGCCCGGTAGGCTCTCATGACCTCTCACAGTTGCGACTCGAACGCGCGCGGCATTTCCACGAAGGCGCACCGGCTCAAGTCGCGCTCTTCCATCTATAAAGCCGGAGAAGAGCTGCGTTCACGATCGAACGGTTCTCTACAACATGGAGGCGCCGCGGCCGCATTGGAGTCCCTGCTGCGTTTGCATCAAACGGTTGGCTTTGCTGTTCGCCCCGATGGAGCGATCCAGTACATCTATTCGCCGGGTGCCCCGCTGCCCGACTGCGTTCGGGAGGCGTTTGTCGGCCATTCCATGAAGAGCTTGTTGGGACCCGAGGTTCATCCGCTACTCGACCGGTCGTTCGAGGCCGCGCGTCAACAACACAAGATGCAGGAATTTGGGTGCCGAATCGACACTTGCCGCGGCTCGAGGTGGTTTTCTGTTCTGGTGACGTGCTTTGCCGCGAGTCTGGGTTCCGACCATTTCTCGGTCTTGCTGCACGACACTACGACCCCTCGAAGAATTGACACAATGCTCGGCCAAACCGACAGCCTATTGGCTCTCGCAGAGGAGATTGCGGAAGTCGGGACATGGCAAGTTGATCTGAGCACCGGCGATCTCACGTTTTCGGACCATCTCTACGGTGCCTTGCGCGTCGGCCCGGGTGAAAAGGTGGCTGTGAGCCAACTGGTTTGGAACGTAGCTGGCTCGTGTTACGACGCCTCAGTGGGCCTCGGCCCAGAAAAAGGCGCACCGCGGGTCATCGAACAGGAATTCTCGTACACCTTTCCCAATCGTGAATCCCAGCTTCTGCAGGCCCGTGCGATTCCCTTGACCTCCGGGCCGGACACGCCGTTGCAATTCGTCGGAATCATCCGGGACATCACTGAGAGAAGAAGAGACGAAGAGCGCCTTCGGAGACACGAAGCCGTACTCGCGCAAGCTGCCCGCATTGCCAATCTCGGCAGCTGGGAACTCGACGCCGCCACAGGGCATGTGGTCTCGGGCGAATTCCGTTCTCTCTTCGATAATTCCGTCTCTGACCCAAGGACCTCTTCCGCTCCCTGGGAGGGCTTGCACTCGCATGATCGTGGCCGCGTTCGTGACATCGTCGAGGCGGCCATTCGGGAATGCAAGGAGTTCGAGTACATCGCGCGCTGTCGGCTCCCCAACGGAAAGTGGCGGATTCATCGAACCCGCGGCGTGCCCATACGCGGATCTGACGGGAAGGCGGCGCGCCTTATAGGTGTCGTGCAGGACATCACAGATCAGGTACGCATCGAGAATGAGCTTCACGCGCTCTCTCGGCAGCTGCTCCGCGCTCGGGACGAAGAGCGACGACAGATGGCGCGGGAGTTACACGAATCCGCCGGCCAGAGCCTGGCCGCTCTTAAAATGACACTCGGCAACCTTCGCGACGCACTGCCGAAACGAAATGTTCTTGCCGCTTCCCTGCTTCACACTTGCTTTGAGCTGACCGAAGAGGCGGTTCGCGAGGTTCGGACTGTCTCCTATCTGATGCATCCTCCCATGCTCGATGAGGCCGGCTTGGCTTCGGCTCTACGGTGGTACGCCAAAGGCTTTTCGGAACGCAGCAAGATTTCGGTGACCGTCGATGCCCCTGAAGCGTTTGGCCGGTTGCCTCAGGAAGTCGAACTCACACTCTTTCGAGTCATCCAGGAAGCGTTAACCAACGTTCACCGATATTCGGGCAGCCGTGACGCCTTCATTCGTCTTACTCGAGACTGCGAGAACGTTCGAGTGGAAGTGCAGGATACGGGTTGCGGAATCGCCCAGCCATCGAACGGTAGCGGCGTGCAGCAGCCACTCGGTGTCGGTATCGCCGGCATGCGTGAGCGCGTTCACCAGCTGAACGGTTCGTTTGAAATCCGTACTACGCCCGGACGCGGAACCACGGTGCACGTCGGCCTGCCTGTCTGCGGTTTGGCTTCCGGCCACGGTCTCGCGTTCGGGAGAGACGAAGAAGACAGCGACTAGCAATGAGCGCTGGTTCGTAGCGTTCGCTGAGAGAGGCGGATCCAAAAATGAAGACACCCGCAACCAAGCCTTACCGCGTTCTAATCGCAGATGATCACACCGTTGCCCGCCTGGGTATTCGCATGCTGGTCCAGAAGCAGCCTGGTCTCGAGGTGTGCTCTGAGGCCTCGACCGGCATGGAGGCGGTCGAGTGCACCAAGAAGGAGAAGCCCGACCTTGTGATTCTCGATCTAACGATGCCGGAAATGAATGGTCTCGAGGCTACCCGAGTGATTCGCGAAGAAGTGCCGGAGACCCAGGTTCTAATTCTTTCTATGCACTTTTCGGAAGAACTCGCTCGCGAGGCTTTCCGCGCCGGAGCCTTGGGCTATATGCTGAAATCGGACGCCGAAAGCGAATTACTCTCAGCGATCGACCACGTACGGCACAATGAGCCCTTCTTTACGAGTCAACTGGCGGCCTCGATGATGGAGACGTTCGTTGACAGGGACCGCCCTGATGCCCACTGCGACCTTAACGACCCCTGCCTGCGACTCACCTCGCGGGAAGTTGAAGTCGTCAGAGCCCTGGCTGAGGGGAACAGCAACAAACAGGTTGCAGCGGCTCTTGGCGTTTCCGTCCGCACCATCGAGAGCCATCGCAACCACATCATGCACAAAATGAATTTCGCGAGCTTCAGCGATCTCGTTCGGTTCGCAATCCGAACTAACCTGGTCGAAGCGTGAGGCGGAGCCTTCCCAAAGAGGATTGAAACGCCTTAAGGGCAAGACCTAGGCTTTTACGGTCTTGCGTCGACCCCTGCGGCGCACGGGACGATCGTTCGAAGCGTCACCGATTACTTCAGCAGTCCAAATGGACGTCACGAACTTCTTCAGGCCATGGTTGTGGAACTCAATCGTTGTTCTTTCGGGGTTCGACTCGGTGACGGTTCCAATTCCGTACTGCTCGTGACGGATGGTCTGGCCTTCTGTTAGTACCTGCACAGCACCCTCCTTGGATCAGTGCGAAAGAGCGAAGCTCCCTGCGCGGCCCTTTGCTTGTGCAGCTTATCAAGGGGCGGTTTTGGCGCCGCCCCTTGGATTCAGCTGTTGACCGAAAAACAGAACGGGGGTTAGAGGCTTGTTACACGCTCGGCTTGGAGGCCTTTCGGACCCTGCTTCACCTCGAACTCAACCGCCTGTCCTTCGTTCAGAGTCTTGTACCCATCAGACTGAATCGCTGAAAAGTGCACAAAGACATCCTCACCGGACTGGCGCTGGATGAAGCCATAGCCCTTTGCCGCGTTGAACCACTTGACTGTACCTTGCTCTCTACTCACTTCTGTTACTCCTAATTCATTCATAGGACGGACTTTAAGCAGATCAGCTGGGAGTCCGCCTTGAAAGCTATTTGCGCTTTGGTTCGCCTCTCCCCGTCACAAAAAAAGGCCGACGGGCGGGTTGCCCGACAGCCTCATTGCACGTGTCAAAAGGAACTCAAGAGCAACAAACGCCCGCGTATTCTAGCAGATACAGGCTCCTAGTGCAAATTCTACGAGCTCCGTTTGGCAAACGAGCCCGCCCCGAAACCTGGCAACCTGAGGTCGTCCCGGTTCATCGAACGCTATCGCGGAACACTTTCCTCCTGTAGACTGTTCCGGCCCAGTCGAGGCTCTGGCTTGGGTTTTACGGACCAGGTAAATCGAATTGCAAACTGTAGGATGGTCTTTGCCAAAATCAGCTCAAAATCGCTCCATAAACTGATAACGAGGAGATCCGCAGGATCATGAGAATTCGACTGGCTCTACTGCTCGCCGTTGTCTTGTTCGCCTCCTGGCCCGCGCGTGCCCAGAACGGCCGCTCCGAAGTGGCAGGTGCATTTACGGGCTTCTACCAGGGCACCGCGAGCGGCCAGAACGTCACCGACAGTTCAACGTATTCCGGCGGACTCCTCGCGAACTATCGCTATCACTTCAATGATTGGGGAGCAATCGAAGTCAACTACTCCCGTACTCGCTACACCCAGTTTTACGCCGGCGTGGGCGGCGTAATCGATTCGTGGACTCAGGCCACCGCCCAAGAGGTCAGCATGGCCTTCGTGTACAAGTTCGGCAGCTTCAGGAATGGGCGGCTGCGGCCCTTCGCCGAAGCGGGAACGGGAGGGATCTTCTGGTCGCCGATCTCGTCCGGCTCAATTGGCGGCCCATTCACTCAGGACCGTGCAGCCTTTCTCTACGGTGGCGGGTTCGATTTTAAGGCCTTTTGGCACTTCTCCCTGCGTGCCGGTTACCGCGGGCTCGTTTTTGTCGCACCAGACTTCAACCAAGCCGGTCAATTTTCGAACGCTCGGGCGAACCTGAAGGAGCCTTACGCCGGTATCTCTTTCAGATTCTGAATGCCGTAGGGGCCCAGTACTGAAGTACCGTTGGTCCTACTGACTGAAGTACTCGCAAAATGTAACTTCCCTTCTAGTGCGGTCCCCGCCCCCGCACCCTAGACTGCCCTTTCGGTGGCTAATTTACATTAAGGACATCTTAAGCATGGGCGACCCCATCTGTCCCTTTTCGAACGACGACCTGGCAGCAAATCCGCCTCTGGGCATGCCAGACGAAATCACTCCCGCGATGCCACTGGGGCATGAGGGAAATCAGGATTTTGCCGAGAAAGCCCCGGGCCGAGCGCCCGAAACCAGGGGGCAGAACCCAAGTGCGGACCGTCGACGTCGGCGCCGTGTGTTGATCTCCGCACCACTCCGCGTTCGGAATGTAGACCTCACCAACGCCGGACCGGACGAAATCTCGACCACCATTGACGTCTCCCGTGGTGGCCTCCTATTCGTTACCTCGCGTCCTACCTATTGTCGAGGGATGGAAGTCATGGTTACCTTCCCTTACAGCAAGACGCCGACCGCCATCCATGCTGAGCAGCGTGGCCGAGTGGCGCGGGTATTCGAAATGCCGGATGGCCGTCGCGCCGTTGCGCTCGCTCTGGGACCGACAGGCATCGGTGAGCTCGTCGACTCTGGTGGCCGAAAGCTCAATGGCCAGCAGAACGGTACGGGCGGTGGTCAGACTGATCCCAAACCCCCGTTGGTCGTCGCGATGGATTCCGACCCTTGCGTGCGGGAGACCCTAAAGGCTCACCTCATGTCCGAGGGCTACGACGTGATCGCCGTGAACAATCCCGCCGACGCGCGAGAAGTACTCAACGTGTTCACGCCCGCACTCGTGATCGCGGAGATTGAGGGGGATGATCTGCCCGGCTACGCGTTGTGTGCCCACGTGAAGGGCACTCCGCGGTTGCAGCGCGTCCCCGTCGTGCTTACGACGAGCTCTGCTTATCCGAGCGACTACTCGAGCGCGCACTCCCTCGGCGCCATCGTCTGCATGGCAAAGCCGTACAAGCAAGAGCGCCTTTCCCACATCGTCCGCCTGTTGGCTCCTCTTCAAGCAGCAAAGCTGAATTCAGCGCCGGCGCGGCCTGCGGACCCGAGCCGAAAACCCGGAGTCCGCGCCTCAAAGAGAAGCGACCGTCGCCAGGGTCCCGACTCGAGTGGCCCAGGGTTCTGGCCCTTTCGGCTTGGCAAGTAGGAACTCCTCTTAAGAGGAGCTCTAGCTGCTCTTCGAGGCCCGGGTTGACAACCTGGGCGCACCGCCTCGCGCAGGAGCACCGACCCAGGCGGTTCCTCGCTACAATTCACATGTGAAGTGTCCACGATGCAACAGCGAAGCGCGCGATATTGCGCGCTTTTGTCCCCGGTGCCATGCAACTCTCCGGTACGAATGCCCGTCGTGTCATCACGAGCAGCGCCATGGCGGTACCTGCGAAAAGTGCGGGGTCGATTTTCTGAAATACATCTCGGCTGTCGTCGCGGCCAAGCAGGAGACGTCAGACATCATCAACGAGCGATTCGAGCGTCGCTCGGAACTTCTCAAGAATGTGTTGTCAATGCCCTTTACACCGGGCTTTCCGCTGATTCGCCGGCTCTTTGGAGGAAAGAAAAGCCGCTAACTTCAGGCTCTTTCAGGGTTTCTGTAACGGCCGAAAATATTGGCCCGGTGGAAAGAGCCCAGTTCGGGAATACGCTGCTCCGACAGCACGTTTCACTTCTTGGAACCAATAGTCGAAGGTTCCCTCGGCAACGCCCACGGTCCCAATTGCCCGCCGATACTCCATGCCGCCGAGAAAATAGGCTTCGAAAAGCTTAAGGCGCCCTCTCCATTCCGGGCGTCGCAATGCGTCCCGCCCGATACGCTCGAAGTCTGCAACGTATTCGCACGCACGCGTCCGATCCGGCCGCCACTGGTAGCCCGACGACGGCAGCTCGAGATCAACCGAGCGAACTTGTCCCGTCGCTTCGTGAAGCAAGTCTCGCAAACCGCGATACCGGGCATGACAGACATCGAAGACTTCGGATGCTTTCATCGGACACCTCGCATTGCCTTGGAGCTTCAGTTGTCTTTGCGGACCGAACCCGTCAAGCTTCGGCCGAGATTCCACAGGTCATCGGCCTGAGCGATCTCGTCTTCGACGGTTTCGAGGCACGTTTCAAAGCATTCTTGCCAACCCGCCATGTAGCCTCGCGAATACTCCTCGGCAAGTTGGAGAGACCGCTGGTTTCTAAGCTCCAGCTCTCTCGTCTCGACTTGTTCGAGGGTCGGAGCGGTCGCAGCAAGACGCACTCGGTACGAAAGGTTGCGTACGAGACGGACAATCCACCAACGGACCGGCTGGCCATGCCTCTCGGCGTGTTGCTTCGGTTCGCGGCCCGGAAGTGTCCACCGAGGTGTCGCGTCGTTTCCTGCTGCTGTCATTCCCTGAAACCTCGCGGCGACGTTCATTAGCTCCTCCTGGAATCAGCGGCTTTCGAAATTTGCTTCCAGCCCGGTACTGCGACTCGCGTTCTATTGACCCGCCTTTCGCTCCTGATAGGGTCCCGTAGCTTTGACTCCCCTTTTCCATCGGGGCCACAGTAGACGGGGGCACACTCATGGGCGTCTCCCAGCCGCCTCTCGAGTATCTGGTTACGTGTTCGCAAAATTCCGTTGAATCGCTTTTCCTTTCGCGCCTTAACCGAGCCGCTAATCTCCGACGGGACGTGGGTGACCTCCTCGACGAATGGCTTCGAGTCGAACGAGATCAGCGTCTGGCGAACTGGGTTCTCAAGTCCCGCTCCGGGGAGCTCCAGGAGGCTTCCTCGGGGGAGCTGCCGACCGGCTTGCTCGGTTGCGCTCGACAACCGCTGCGAATGTCGGCAGTCGTCGAGGATTCCGATCAATGCATCGGTCAACCCGCCGCGGCTCCCGGCGAACGAAGCGCCACCGTGCGTACCGGCCTGGTTGGACAACTTCAGACGCGCTCGACCATCTCTAATCCGTTCGGCCGCCGCGCCATTCCGAGGTCGAACGTCGTCCGCCCGTGCAGTCTCGACCGCAGAGTTCTTGTCCGCCCAGCACCGGAGTCTTCGCCGTCCGGACCGAGATGTCGCAATCGATGTGGTTGGCACAACTCCAGAAATATTCATGGTGGTCCTTTGGCTCCAGCACCCTGCCGTATCGCATCCTTTTCGCGAGCGCTCTGCAGCTAAGCCTCGCCCGCCCGTCTGAATTGCCCACCCCGCCTCGGCGACGACCTCACCACAGAGGCCGCATCATCCCCAGACCGTCCTTCCCCGAGGCGGATGCCTCGAACCGATTCCGCGGCTTCCGCCACTCCCTCCCCTGACTTTCGCTCTGAGCTTCCCCGCACCATCACAACTACCCTCCTAGAACATAAATATGCAGGCGCGGAGGGCGGCCCTACGCGTGGAGAGGAGGTGGGCGCACGGACAGTCGTGATGCGGAATTGGTGGACCTTAGAAAGACGCGCGCGCGGTACTGGGGTCGCGAGATGGCTAGGCGAGGGGCGAGGGCCACGTCGGGCAACGCCACGGCAGAGAATCGAGGAGCGGGCGGTCGGCCAAAAGCCGCCTGGCTGATCTCGAAGAAAAACTCGAAGGAATCGCCCTGCCTCACCCTGAGGCAAACGATCATCCCAATCGGAGAAAAGCGGTGCCGTGCCTGTTGCTATTCAGCGTGAGAACGATCACCGGGAGGATGGTGATTGCGGGAGCGACGGGCGCCGCTGATCGACGACAGCAGGGGCGCAAACCGCTAGATACGCTTCGCGTTCATGGTGATCGGCCCGGGTTCGGGCCAGAGCGGGTCACAGTCAGCAACCGAGTGACGACTGCGATTCGGCGAGGCGTCGGGGCTAACCTGCGACTAAGATGGGTAGGCCCCCTCAGTCGAAGTCGTCGCAAGCTCCGTCACGCGACGTGGAACCGAGAAGCAAATCCGTTGAGCGGAGGGGAGCTGCAACTCAGCGAGGCATGACCGGAACGCAGGTCCTCAGTCGACGAGAGGCTACGCTCCACTGAATGAAAAGCTTGCGACGCGATCGGACAAGCAGGTTCCTGCCTAGACGGATCAGAGGAGAAACGACGATCCGCGCGGCGGCACCTCAATGGCCCACAAAAACCTTCCCGTCTGGGCCCACCAAAACTCACTCATCCGGGAAACAGCACCTCGAACTACGACGACCAACGAGAACGCGGACGAAATTCTACGGACGCTCAAACGCGGGCGGCGATTACGTACGTGGCCGCCGCAAGAATGCGACTTCATTTTCGGTGCAGCTCAAAATCGATGAACTGCTCGATGGTCTTCAGGTCGCCGCCGGCTAGCGTCCGGCCGTTGATGAAAAGCGTCGGGGTGCTATTCACGTTCAGCGCCAGCCCTTGATCGCGATTCTCATCGACAGCCTTCTTGGCGTCGGGCGACGCCATGCAAACCTTAAAGGCATTCGTATCGAGCCCCGTCTGCCCCGCAAAGTTCACGAGCTGGTCCCAGATGTTGTCCGCCGACAATACGTCCTGATTGTCGAAAATCAAGTCGTGGACCTTCCAGAACGCCGCGGGAGACTGGTCGTAGGCGCAGCGGCCTCCGATCGCCGCAGTTTCGGCCCAGGGATGGATCTGCGTGAGTGGGAAGTCCTTATACACAACGCGCACCTCCGGATAGTGTTCTTCGACTGAGTGCAAAAGCGTGTGCACCTCGCGGCAATGAGGGCACTCAAAATCGCTGAACTCGACGATGGTAACCCTCGCATCCGCCGGCCCCTTGGAAGGATTACCTTCGATATGAAGCTTGGCGCGCGCTGCTGCGAACGGATCCGCCGCCATGTCGAACATCTCCCCTCGAATGAACGTCTTGCCGTCCTTGCTGACGTAAAACGTCCCCTTCTCGCTCTGGCCGTTGATCGTGACCTCGATGGGTAGGGTGTAGAAACCGGCTGCGGGAGAGGGTGCCAGTGGACCGAGCTTCAGATTATATTCCGGGCCCCAAGTAAAGAGATTCCGAATAAACGCTTCGGCGGACCCGATGATTTGGTCCTGACCGCCAGCCCCCGAAGAGGCCGCCTGTGCCCGACACTGGGGCGCTGCCCATAAGACTACACAGACTGCGATTAAGCACCAACGCCGCATGAATCCGCCTCCTGAGTCGTTTGCTCGATGAATATAAACCATATCTGCAGGCGAATGAACAGGAAGCGCACCATCTCGTCGGAGCTAAAAGGAAATAGGCTGGGACCCAGTCGCGGGATTCTCCCCACTCGCAGTGCAATTCCACGCTTCCCTCGGCTTCCCCATTTTGCGCGACGCCGACGTGCCGGTTCATCGCCGACGCAACCGCGGGTAAGCGAATGTCGCAAAGGACTTGACGTGGGACCGAACTCACGCAACGTCACATTGTCTGAACTCGATCTGCGCGGGGCACAACGAACACGAGACTTACACCGCGCGTTTCGACACGTTGGCAGCCTCAGGCAAACCGCGGTACTAGCCGCCTCAGAACAATCCGACCCGGACTCCTCGGCCGAATAGCTTAAGGGAAATCAATTGCCGGGGGACTGACCCGGACTCTACGCGATTCAGGTGGTGAGCTTCTGCGCGATCGGAAAGCGGCGACCGACGCTAAAGGCTTTCGACGTAACTTTCAGTCCGGGAGGCGCTTGCTTGCGCTTGTACTCGCTGCCGTCGACCAGCAACGCAACCGAGCGCACCAACTGAATCGGATAGCCGAGGAGATCGGCGATCTCCTCCGGACTGCGCAGGTCCTCGACATACGCCTTGAGAATGCGGTCGAGCACTTCATACGGCGGCAGCGTGTCCTGGTCCTTCTGATTCGGACGAAGCTCGGCAGACGGCGGCTTGCTGATCGTGCCAGCCGGGATGCGCTCGCCCTTACGGTTCACAAAGGCGGCGAGCTCGTAGACCATCGTCTTCGGCACATCGGAAATTACGGCCAGTCCGCCAGCCATATCGCCGTACAGCGTGCAGTAGCCCACCGCCATTTCGGATTTATTGCCGGTGCTCAACACCAGCGAGCCGAACTTATTCGAGAGGGCCATCAGCAGGTTGCCGCGGATGCGGGCTTGTAGATTTTCCTCGGTCACATCCGAAGCACGTTTGCCGAACGGCGCCGCCAGCGTGTCGCGATAACTCTGAAACGTTCCGCCGATCGGCAACGACAAGAATTCGATTCCGAGATTCTCGGCCAGCTTCCGCGCGTCGTTGCGACTGCCCTCCGAGGAATAAGGCCCCGGCATGCTTACGCCGAGCACGTTTTCGCGCCCGAGCGCATCCGCAGCAATTGTGGCCACAAGCGCGGAATCGATTCCGCCGCTCAAGCCGATAACGACCTTGCGGAATCCGCACTTGCGCACGTAGTCGCGCGTGCCAATCACCAGCGCCAGATACGCAGCCTCCAGCTCGTTCTGGGGCTGGCACCGAATGTCTCCCTGGCCGGTCGTCGTATCGAAGAAGACCATGTCCTCTTCGAACGACTTCGCCAAGGCGCCTACGCGGCCGTCCGGCATGAACGCGATGCTCGAGCCATCGAAAATCAGACTGTCGTTTCCGCCTACCTGGTTCACATAAACCACCGGCACTTTCTGCTCGACCGCTATCGCTCGGAGCATGTCGTGCCGCAGGCCACGTTTATCGAGCGTGTAGGGAGAGGATGAGAGGTTCAGCAGCAGGTCGCTTCCCTTCCCGGTTAGCTCCGTGATCGGATCACGGTCATACAGCCGTTGCGGCCAGAAATTCTTGTCGTTCCAGGCGTCTTCGCAAATCGTTACGCCCAGCTTCGCGGCCTTGAACGGAAACACGTGCTGCGTGTGCGCCGGCTGAAAATAGCGCGACTCATCGAAGACGTCGTAAGTCGGCAGCAGCATCTTGCGCTGCTCGAAAAGGATGCGGCCGTCCGCAATCAGCGCGGCGCAATTCGCTACGGGCTTGCCTGTGTCGTCCTGCGCCTTGCCCACATAGCCGACAAGCGACGGCAGCGGAATCAGCTTCGCGAGCTTGGCGAGTTCCGTTTGGTTGCGCGCCGCAAACGCCGGCCGCTCGACCAGATCCTGCGGTGGGTATCCGCAAAGGCAAAGCTCTGAAAAAAGAGCCAGATCCGCGCCGCCAGCCTTAGCTTCGCTAGCCAACTCGCGAATGCGCGCCACGTTGCCTTCGAAATCGCCGATTGTCGGATTGAACTGCGCGAGGGCAATCTTCATCGGGACTACCTAGGATACGGGGGGCCGTAGCTGTTTTCAATGCTCCGCCTCAGCGTCACGAGTCGAGACCGAAGCGGGCTGACATTTCGCGCTTGCCCAGCCGCGTCACTTCCAGCGCGCGGCTATCAAGATCTCGCACTACCCATCTTCGTCTGAGCGTCACGTCGAGCAGCGCAGCACCCACGGCGCCGCCCACATGCGGCCTCCGCTCGCTCCAGTCGACACAGGCATACGCAAAGCGCCGCCGCAGCCTTTTCGCCCCCTCGATGTCGACGCCGAAAGCTTCAAATGCCTTCGTGCCTCGCGGCGTGAGGTCATACGCAACGCCACTCGTTGCGGATGACAGCCATCCCATCGCCTGGAAGCGATCGTGGAGCAACACGCCCAGCGTGCCTGCAATATGGTCGTAGCAGGTCCTTGCAGCGCGCAGACGGCTTGGCGTGTTCGGGACGAATGCCGCTCGCGATCCACCGGCCACGACGCTGAGCGCTTCAAGCGCGTTCGCAACACTCGCGCCCTCGAGGCTGTAGTAGCGGTGCTTTCCTTGCGGCAACACTCTTACCAGCCTCTCCTCTGTCAGGCGACTCAGGTGCGCGCTCGCGGTTGAAGGGCTCACCTCGGCCACGACCGCCAACTCCGTGCTGGTTCGCGCGCGCCCGTCGATCAGGCAGTAGAGCATACGTGCGCGCGCGGGCTCGCCAATTGCCGCGGCGATGGAGGAAACCTTCGCGTCCGTCGACTCGACATCCATACTTCGATGATAGCCGAAGTGTCCATGCCGCGCAACCAGCACACTGCCGGCCATGAATCCTAAGGCGTTCCCGGCCCCGCCGATCAGTCGCCGCGATGCGATGGCGCTGCTTGCGGGCATGGGAGCGGCGCTAGGCTCAAGCGGCGGCGATTGGGTCGTCGCGGAGAGCACTGAGAGGAGCACGATGACCGTCACCTGCTTTATTCGCTACCAGATTGATCCCTTCCAGAAGGAAGACTTCCGCAAATATGCCGAGAACTGGGCGAAGATCATTCCTCGATGCGGCGGACATCTCGTCGGCTACTTCCTGCCGGACGAAGGGACGAACGACGTCGCATGGGGATTAATTGCCTTCGACAGCCTCGCGTCGTACGAAGCCTACCGGGCCCGTCTGAAAACGGACCCCGAAGCGCGGGCGAATTTCTCGATGGCGCAGACGAAGCGCATCATCCTGCGGGAGCAGCGGACGTTCCTTGAAGTCGTTCCGGGCACCTTCGGCGTACCGCCCGCCACACCATCCCGGCCGCGGTAAGCGCAGAACGCATCAAGTGGGTTTGCTGCAGTTGATCATCCAAGGTATGCCGAATTGATCGACCAGCATGCCGAAGCGCTGCGCCCAGAATGTTTCCTGGATCGGCATTCCGATTGACGCGCTCTCAGAAAGCGCCGCAAAAACGCGGTCGGCTTCCTCCGCATCGTCGATGTCGAGCGTCACCGCGAAGCCTTGGGCCTTGCGAAAATCCTCACGCCAGGAATCCGTTGCGCTCAGCGTACGGTCGCCTAGAACAAAGGTGGCGTGGATGATCTTTTCCAGCCATTCGGACGGCGTCTGAGCCGCGATGGGCGATTCACCGTAGGTCATCATGAAGCGAATCTTCCCGCCCAGAACCCTTTCGTAGAACCGCAACGCCGCGGCGCATTGTCCGTTGAATTCAAGGTGCGTACTCAACCGAATCACGTCCGTTGGCCTCCGTTCAGGGAGCACATAGCACACTCCTGGACGAATGACGACAAGATGCCGCCTGCGTGAGGCGGAGTTGTCTGCAAGTCCGCCGCTACGCCGATTGTCACCGAGAATGTGGCAGAATGAGCCGCGCCTTGGGGCAGGACTGGAGGAGAATTGGCGGCGGCATCGAAAATCGTTCTCGGTGTTCTTGGCGTTCTCGGCGTTTGGGCTCAAGTGCATTCCGCTTGGGGACAAACTGTTGCGCCCGGCAAGCGCATCGTGATTGCGGCCGGCATTCTGCTCGACGGCAAGGGCGGCGTGCTGCGCGATACCCGCATCGTCGTTGAAGACGGAAAGATCGTAGCCATCGACCCGAACGCAAGCCCTGTCGATTACGACCTGCGCTGCCTGACTGTCCTCCCCGGCTGGATTGACGCGCACGTTCACATCACGTGGATTTTCGGCGCCGACGGAAAAAATGCGGGCCAGGGCGGTACCACGGCCTTCGCCACCTACGCAGCCGCAGCGAATGCCTGGGAGACGCTAATGGCCGGGTTCACCACCGTGCAAAGCGTAGGCTCGCCCGCCGATGTCCCGCTCCGCGACGCAATCGCAAAGGGTGAGATTCCCGGGCCTCGAATTCTCACGGCGATCGAGCCGCTCTTTGGCCGTGGCGAGCAAACCGGCACGCCCGACGAGATCCGCGAGTTCGTCCGTAAGCAGAAGGCGGCAGGTGCGGACCTCATTAAGATTTACGCCTCGGGTGGCATGACGCGCGGCCCGATGACGATGTCGCAGGAGCAGCTCGACGCCGCGTGCGACGAAGCGCGCAAGCAGGGCTTGCGCTCGCTGGTCCACGCCTATCGCGACGCGGTGCACGCCGCCACTCTCGCGGGTTGCACGGAGATCGAGCACGGCCTTGGCGCGAGCGACGACGACTTGAAGTTGATGGCGAAGCGCGGCACCTATCTCGATCCCCAAGCGGGCCTGCTGCTTCAAACGTACCTCGAATACAAGGACCGCTACCTCGCGCCGCCTTATTACACAGAAGAGGGTTTTGCCGCGATGTCTGGCTTGATCCCGGCGCATCAGGAATTTCTGCGCCGCGCGCTGCGCATTCCGGGACTGAAGATTGTCTACGGCACGGACGCCGTAGCCGGCGCGCACGGTCGCAACGCCGAAGACTTCATTCATCGCGTCCGCGACTGCGGCATGGACCCGATGGCCGCCATGGTCTCCGCCAATTCGCTCAGCGCCGAAGCGATTCGCATGGCCGATCAGATCGGCTCGATCGCGCCGGGCTTGCAGGCGGACATCATCGCGCTCGACGGCAACCCGCTCGACGACATCACCGCCGTGCGCCGCGTCGCGTTCGTGATGAAGGGCGGCGTCGTCTACAAGAACATCGCCTCTCCCCGTCGCGAATAGCTCAGAACCCGCGCATCTTCGCGCGACCGACTATGTCCGTCGCAGCGCCGATAGGTGTATACTCTCGCGGGGCGGAAGGGTGGGTTGGGGGCCGCGGCTCATGACTTCAGCCGCAGCGCAGTAGGCGCGAGAGCCACATCTGGAGCCGCTGGAGCCCGCGGCCGCAGGTAAGTCTGCAACCAGTTCAAAAACACACGCAAATTCTTCGGAGGAAGAGCATGAAAGTGCTTCGGAATATCCTGTTCATCTGCCTCGCGGTTGCGGCGTGCACGGCGATCATGGGATCGCAGGAATCGGAGATGCAGGAAGGGCGCCTGCTGCGCTTCCCTGACGTCTACAAGGACCGCATCGTCTTCAGCTACGCGGGCGATTTGTGGCTGGTGCCTTCGAGCGGCGGCATCGCGCGGCGCATCACCACCGATCCGGGCCTCGAACTCTTCCCGAAATTTTCTCCCGACGGTTCGCGCATCGCCTTCACGGGCGAATATGACGGGAATCCGAACGTCTACGTCATTCCCTCCGAAGGCGGCCAGCCCAAGCAGCTCACGTTCCAGAATCCTCCCGTCGAGCTTCCCGAACGCATGGGCATGGAGAGCGAAGTCATCAACTGGATGCCCGACGCCAAGAGCATCCTCTTCCTTTCGCGCCGCGACACGTTCAACGACTGGTTCCCCCAGCTCTACACCATCTCCGAGGACGGCGGCCTGCCCGCGCGTCTGCCTGTCTTCAAGGGCGGCCTCACCTCCTTTTCGCCCGACGGAAGCGAAATCGCCTACAACCGCATCTTCCGCAACTTCCGCACGTGGAAGCGCTACACCGGCGGCATGGCTCAGAGAATCTCCCTCTACAATTTCAAGACGAACCACTACGACGAAATCGATCCCGACTACAAGGGCACGGACACCTTTCCGATGTGGCACGGCGACACGATCTATTTCGATTCCGACCAGGGTCCCGACCACCGCATGAACCTCTTCGCGTACGACATGAAGAGCAAGCAGATCCGCCAGCTCACGCACTTTACGGAATTTGACGTGAACTGGCCGAGCCTGGGTCCTGATGCCATCGTCTTCGAGAACGGCGGCTATCTCTACAAAATGGATCTGGCCGATGAGCAGGCGAAGAAGGTCACCGTCTACCTTCCCGGCGACACGGATCAGGCCCGCAAGCGCTGGACCAGCACCAGCAAGCTCATCACGTCATTCGATATTTCGCCCGACGGCAAGCGCGCCGCCTTCAGCGCTCGCGGCGACGTCTTCACCGTCCCCGCCAAGGAAGGCAGCATTCGCGAGCTGACTCGTACAGCAGGAATCCGCGAGGAGAACGTTGCGTGGTCGCCCGACGGCAAGTGGGTCGCCTATCTCTCCGACCGCACCGGCGAAGAGGAAATCTACCTCGCGCCGCAGGACGGCATGGGCAAGGAAGTCCGCGTCACCACCGATGGCACCATGCACCGCCTGCAGCCCACATGGTCGCCAGACAGCAAGAAGCTGCTCTTCGCCGACAAGTCGGTGCGCCTCTTTTACGTCGATATCGACGAGAAAAAGCCCGTGCTCATCGACCAGGGCCACTATTCGGACTTGACCGACTACAACTGGTCGCCTGACAGCAAGTGGGTCGCCTACGCGAAGTCATCGGCCAATGGCAATCAGGTCATCTACCTCTACTCGCTCGAAGACAAGAAAATCACGCCGGTGACCACCGATTTCACCGCCAGCGTCAATCCTGTCTTCGATCCCGACGGCAAGTATCTCTACTTCGCGTCCGCGCGCGATTTCAACGAAGTACTCGGCGTCTTCGACTTCGAATTCGCGAATCCCAAGGCGTTCCGCGTATACGTCGTCACGCTCCGCGCCGACGAGCCCTCGCCCTTCGCGCCGCAGAGCGATGAAACCGAAGTGAAGAAGGCCAATCCGGATGAAAAGAAGGAGCCTCCGCCTTCCGTGGAAATGAAGCCCGAGGAGGGCAAGAAGGCGAAGTCGAAGGAAGCCAAGAAAGAAGAAAAGAAGCCCGAAGAGAAGAAGTCAGAGGAAAAGAAATCCGAAGAGAAAAAGGAAGCCTTCCGCATCGACCTCGACGGCATCCAGAATCGCGTCGTCGCCCTCCCGATGCCTGCCGAGAACATGGGCAACGTTGGCGCGACGAAGGGTTACGTCTTCTACATCACCGCGCCGATCTTTGGCCTCTCTGGCCCGCTTGCCGGCGAATCCTTTGCCATCCACATTTTCGACATGAAGGAACGCAAGGACTCCATCCTTGTCGCCGGAGCAACCTCCTACGCGCTCTCGTTCGACGGCAAGAAGCTCCTTTACTCCGGCCCGGGGGGCTCCGACGGCGCCACTTACGGCATCGTCGACGCAACGCCCGCCGGCGCCCCGCACCATGTTGGTGACGGCGCCCTTTCCCTCAGCGGCATGCAGGCGGAAGTCGATCCCCGCGCCGAGTGGAAGGAGATGTTCTACGAGGTTTACCGCCAGGAGCGCGACTACTTCTTCGAAGCCTCGATGAACGGCGTCGATTGGGCCAAGGAGCGCGATAAGTACGCCCAGTTGCTCCCCTATGTCGCCGACCGCTATGACCTGAACTACATTCTCGGCGAATTCGTGGGCGAACTCTCCAACTCCCACACCTATGTCGGCGGCGGCGACTACCCGGATCTGCATCCCGTAAATCTGGGCCATCTCGGCGCCGATTTCGAGGCTGACTCCGCGAGCGGCTACTATCGCCTCAAGAAAATCTATCCCGGCGAAAACTGGGACAACGCGCTGCGCTCCCCTCTCACGGAGCCTGGCGTAAACGTGAAGGAGGGCGATTACATCCTCGCCGTCAACGGCCAGCCGCTCCGCGTTCCGGAGAATCCCTACGAAGCCTTCGTCAACACCGCCGGCAACAACGTTACGCTCACGATTAACTCGAAGCCGTCCGACGAGGGCGCGCGTCAGGTTGTCGTCAAGCCCATCTCCAGCGAATTCAAGCTCCACGAACTCGACTGGATCGATTCGAATCGCGAAAAGGTCTCCCGCGCCACCGACGGCAAGGTCGGCTACGTCTACCTGCCGGACATGGGCGCGAGCGGCTTGAACGAATTTGTGAAGCAGTATCTCCCGCAGATTCGCAAGCAAGGAATCATCTTTGACGTCCGGTACAACGGCGGCGGCTTCGTGGACCAGCTCATCTTCGAGCGCCTTCGCCGCGTCCTCGCCGGAATGGAATCCGCGCGCAACTTCGAAAGCACCACCGAACCGCCCAACGTCTTCTACGGCCCGATGGTCTGCGTCACCAATGAGTACGCCGCTTCCGACGGAGACTTCTTCACCTATTTCTTCAAGCACTACAAGCTTGGCCCCGTGATCGGCATGCGCACGTGGGGCGGCGTTCGTGGAATTCGCGGCGAGATTCCACTGATGGATGGCGGCTACGTTACGCGGCCCGAATTCTCGCTCTACGGCCTCGATAGCCAGTGGCTCATCGAAAACCACGGCGTCGAGCCAGATATCGTCATCGACAACACGCCCGACAAGCTCCACGACGGCCACGATCCGCAGCTCGAAAAAGCGATAGAAGTGGTAATGAAGGAAATCGAGGCGAATCCGAAGAAGCTTCCGCCGCGGCCGCCGGACCTGCCTGCGTATCCTCCGGGTCCCGGCAACTAAATGCGGAACTGACCTCTAGAGTTACCGGAAGCGCGTGCGCGATTTTAGGGGGTCGGAGCTTCAGCTCCGACATAACAGCCGCCCTCTCGCTAGGGGTTTTAACCCCTGAGGCAGTGGTTTTGGCTTCGTCCTGCAAGGTCGTACGAGCCACGATTGCAGGGCCCTATCGCGCGGCCAGCCACGTATACAGAGTCCATACAACGGGCGCTGCCAGGATCAGGCTGTCGATCCGGTCCAGGACGCCGCCGTGCCCCGGGACGATTGTGCCTGAGTCCTTCACGTTGGCGCCGCGCTTGTACGCCGACTCGATCAGGTCGCCCATTTGTCCCGCGATATTGGCCGCCGCCGCGATGATCAACAGCGTCGTCAGATCCACGTCCATCCATCGTGACGCTGCCAGCGCCACCAGCAGCGACGCCACCACGTTCGCCACCGCGCCTTCCCACGTTTTTTTCGGGCTCAGCGCCGGCGCCATCGGCACTCGCCCCATGAACTTCCCCACGAAATACGCTAGCGTGTCTCCCGCCCAGATCAGCGCCAGCGTGAACAAAATCAGTTCGCGCCCCACGCGGTCGAGTTCGTTGATGCGCACCAGATAGCTGAACGGCAGCGCCACGAACAGCAGCCCCGCCGAGCTGATCGAAATCGCCGGCAGCACGTCCTGCAGCGGCCGCTTCGTCGCCAACCCGATTCCCACAGCGCCAAAAAGAAAAATCAGCAGCACCAGTTCAATGGAAAGCTGCGCGCCGGCATTCCGCATCAGCACGAAACCGAGTCCCGAGTGCGTCTCGACCATTCCCGCCGCGTACTGCGCGTAGAAAATTCCGGCCGCGCACACCAGGGTCCATATCCGGAAGCCGCGAAGCCCTACCCGCTCGCCCAGCGAGAAAAACTCCACCATGCCAAGAATTGCAATCAGTGCCGCAATCGCCCCCAGCAGCCACGCCGGCCCCCACCACACCAGCGCGACCACCACCGCAATCAGGATTACTCCCGTGACGATGCGCAGGCCCATCCGCCGTTAGCCCTCGCCGCCCGTGGACGCCGGCGCCGCCTTCCTCCGCGTTCCCAGCCCGCCGTACCGCCGCTCGCGCTGCTGATAATCCACCAGCGCTTCCAGCAGCCGCGCCCGCGAAAAATCCGGCCACAGCGTCTCCGTCACGTAAATCTCCGCATACGCGATCTGCCAAAGCAGAAAATTGCTCACGCGCATTTCGCCACTCGTCCGAATCAGCAGATCCGGATCCGGTAGTCCCGCCGTGTAGAGATGCTCCGAAATCGTCTGCTCGTCCGCGCGAAATGCCGAAAGCCCGTTCGCCCGCACGTGGTCCAGCATCGTGTTGAACGCATCCACCAGCTCCGCGCGTCCGCCGTAGTTCAACGCCACCACCAGCTTCATGCCGGTGTTGCGCGCTGTCAGCTGCATTGCTTCCTGGATGTCTTTTCGCACGCCTTCCGGAAGCTGCCCGGATCTTCCGATCACGAGCAGCCGGATATTGTTCTTGTGAATTTCGGGGAGTTCCCTCTTCAGGTATTCGCGCAGCAACCGCATCAGAAAATCCACTTCCGCCTGCGGTCGCCGCCAGTTTTCCAGCGAAAACGCATAGAGCGTCAGGCACGGCACGTTCAGCCGGCTGCACGTTTCGATCACTTCTCGCGCCGCCTTCACTCCCGCGCGGTGCCCTGCCACGCGCGGCAGATGACGCCGCTCCGCCCACCGCCCGTTCCCGTCCATGATCACGGCCAGGTGCTGCGGCAGCCGTTTCACGTCGAGCTTCGCCAGCAGCGCCGCTTCCTCGCGGTTCACGCCCTTCAGTAGTTCGCCCGCCTTCACTTGGATTCTTCCGGAAAATTGCTCAAGGTTTGCCCGGCCAGCGAAAGTAGCACACGCCTCCGCACCGCGCAACCCGCTCCCGCCGCCGTGCAAGACGCTCCAGGGTTGTGCTCACCTCCCAAGTGTGATTCTATGTCGGGCAGTACAAGGTCCAGTCAGTGGCTGAGATCACAATCCGCATCTCGAATCGGCTCCTGAAGCTCCTTCTGACCCTGTGCACGATTCCCCTGCTTTGTCTCGGTCTCTACTCATGGTCGAAGAGAGTCTTCGAACCCAAGTACGAGATCCACGCGTTTCTTCCCGATGCTTCACGGTTGCAGAGAGGTGCAGATGTTACATTAACTGGCATGCCCGTCGGGAAAGTGAGTCACCTAGAGCTTGCAAACGATCCACGAAACCCCGGTCATCAGATTCTGGTCACCTTGCAAATCCAGAAGCGCTACCAGGATCTGATCCGTCAAGATTCAGTCGTCTCGCTGCAGACCGCGGGCCTCGCTGGAGACCGTTATGTGGACATTAGCCACGGTCTGAACGGAGCTATCATTCCCGCTGGAGGAGAGATTAAAACGGCCGAGATGAAGGAACTATCCACAGCCGACCTCTCGAAATTGATTGACGCTCTCGCAGATCTCTCGAAGTGCGGGAACCAGAAGGCACTCGGCGAACAACCGGCCAAGCTTCAACAAACACAGCAACCACACTAGCGAGCCCAATTTGGATACTCAAAGTAGTCACAGCGTAGCCAGAATGGCTGAGCGCATCGCTGCCGAGTCGCAAGCGCTTCCCTACCGCTGGGGCTACTTCCACGGCGCCATTCAGATTCCCTGGTCGCTTTTGCCAATCGTCCCGACGATTCTCCACCACCATAATCCAGAGCTCTCCCGATACGTCCGCGCCCTCACTTTGCTCATTGGCCTAATCGGTCTGCCGCTGGGAATCGGCCTCTTGCTAAAAAGAAAATTCGCGCTTCCGATCGTTTACGCGACGTTCGCCTTGGCGGTCTTGTTCGCCGCGTCACAGATTCGCGTCGCCCTCGCACATTTCCCTAACGCGTACTTCACCGGAGTCGCCGTCGGCGAAACTGCGCTCCCTTTCTTCTGGCTCTGCTGTTCGCTCTATTATTGGAAGCGCCGGTTTCAGTTCCGCTAGGTTCGCTACGGAATCCGCTGGGTTCCCCCCTGCGCCACTTTTCGTTGCGCGCGGCGCGGATTTCCTCCATCATCTTCGTCCCAGCCGGACAATCTCATGGACCTGACCCTCTTCTTCGCTGTCCTCGGCGGTCTTCTCGTCCTCGCCTTCATCGCTAACCGCCTGGTCCGCTTCACGCGCGTCCCTGATGTCATCATCCTGATGGCCACCGGCGTCCTGATTGGCCCGGTGTTCCACTGGGTGAATCCGGATATTTTTCGCGGCGCGACGCACGGCTTCGGCACGCTCGCGTTGATTCTGATTCTCTTTGAGGGCGGTCTCGACATGAAACTGCGCGAGATCCGGCACTTCGGCCCCGGCTTCTTTCTCGCGCTGTTCAGCTACGTGCTTTCCATGGCAGGCGTCGCGGCTGCGTGCCGCTTCGCCTTGCACTTCCCTTGGCTCAACGCGCTCATCGTTGGCGCGGTCCTCGGCTGCATCAGCAGCTCAATCCTCTTTCCCGTTCTGCAGCAGGTGGATTTGCGCCGGGAAGTGAAGGTCACATTGCTCGTGGAGGCCTCACTGGGCGACGCGCTTGCCGTGCTCGCGGTCACCACCTTGCTGGATATCGCTGCGGGCGGGCGCGCCGACGCGAAGGCCGTCGCTTGGTCGCTCGGATCGAGCATCATCTTGGCCGTGGCCTGCGGCGTACTCGCGGGGATGCTCTGGTCCTACCTGCTTCCTATTCTTTCGGAAGAGCGCTTCTGGCACGTCCTGACGTTCGCTGCCGTCCTGCTCGTCTATTCGGGCGTGCATTTTCTCAAAGGCAACGAACTCGTATCAGTTCTGGTCTTCGGCCTTACGCTCAGCAATTTCACCGCGATTCGCAAACGCCTTCATCTCGATGAAGCCCTCGGCGCCGATTGGTTCAACGAAATGCCTTTGAAAGATGCGAGCGGCCACTCGCCCGATGACCGCCGCCAGTCTCAAATGCTGACCTTCCACGGCGAATTGGCGTTCCTGCTGCGTACGTTTTTCTTTGTGCTCCTCGGCATGCTGGTTGACTACGCGGGGCTGCGCAGCAACCTGCGGCTCGCCCTGCTCTGTTTCGCCGCAATTTTGGTCGCCCGCGCGGTCGCCGTGCAGGCGGGCCGGCTTGTATGGCGCGATTTCTCGGGCCTCGAGCGTGAGCTGATGGTCTGGTTTGTGCCGCGCGGCCTGATCACGGCTGTCCTGGGGATTCAGGTCCTCGAAGTGCGAGGCTCGGCGTTCGCGTTCCTGCCATCGCTGGCGTTCGCCATCATCCTGCTCACTAACATCGCGCTCCTCATTGGCAGCGTTCGCGCGCGAGCTTTGCCCGCACCGAAACTCGAAGCCACGGAAGCAATACCGGAATAGCCGCGCCGCCACTCGCTCACGGCCGGTTGGCAGGCTCAACCGACCTCCCCTCGAAAATCACCGCCCTCACCTTTTCGCTCTACTATTGGAAACGCCGGATTCAGTTCCGCTCCAACCACCCGGCCTCAGCACAGTGTTGAATCTGCCGGTTTTGCTTTCCGTCTCTCAAACCTGGCCAGGGCAGCGCCCAGTCCAAGACTTCCCAGCGTGATCGCGACCAGCGGCCAGTGGAGCGCTCGCCAACGAAAAGTTACGCCAACGCCGAAGAAGAGTCCCCCTAGAGCCCACGCTAAAATCATTGGCCACGAGAACGTCGGTCGGCGACCGCTATCGCTCCGGCTCACCACCTCCCACGCGAGCATCCCCCCGCCAAACAGGCCTCCACTGACCAACACCCAGATCCACTCGTGCAACGTCCCCATGACAACTACTTACCACCGCGCTCGTCGCGATGCAACCAACGGTCACCGCACCGCTCCTAGCCTTGTCTCTTCGCTACCGCCTGGTCCCGCACGCGGCTGTGCGCCGCCCTCACGGCCGATTCGCGGGCTCCACCGACCTCCCCTCGAAAATCACCGCCCTCACCTTCTCGAGCGCGTGAATGTCGCTCAGCGGGTCCCCCTCGACAGCCACCAGATCGCCTTCCTTGCCGACTTCCACCGTGCCCAGCTGATCCAAGCCCAGCAGCGCCGCGCTGGTCCTCGTCCCGGCGATGAGCGCCTGCTGCGGCGTCATCCCGTACTTCACCTCCGTGATCATCTCCTGGCGCACTGTTCCACTTCCCGGCCCGTAGGATTGGTCCGATCCCGCCGCAATCGTCACGCCCAACCGCACCGCCAGTTGGAAGCTTGGGAAATGAGTCTTCGCCAGCGCCCGCACCTTCTGCATCACGTAATCCGGCATGTGCTCCTTTTCGCCCGCAATCACGCTGTTATCCACCACATAGACGGTCGGCACCAGCACCACGTGGTGGCTCTTGATGAAGTTCACAGCCTCGTCGTTCAGCTCCGAGCCATGTTCGATCGAGTCCACGCCAGCATTGAGCGCGTCCATGATGCTCCGGATGTTCTCCGCATGCGCCGCCACCTTCAGGTGGTCCATGTGCGCCTGTTCGACGATCACGCGCAACTCCTCCGGCGACACCTGCTCTGCCGTCGGCGAATCGAGCGGCGAAAGCACTCCGCCCGACGCCAGCACCTTGATCACGCGCGCGCCGTACTTGATCTGCAAGTGCACCGCTTTCTCAGCGTCCTCGGGCGAATTGACGAAGCCGTTCATCGGCGTATAGAAATCGTCCATTGGCAGAAAAGGCGGCGCCGGGAAAAAGTCGCCGTGCCCGCCCGGAATCGTGATAGCGTGCGCCGCCGGAACCAGGTGCGGCCCGGGAATCGTCCCCTCTTCGATAGCATCCTTCAGCGCGACGTCAATGAAGCCTTCGGTGCCCAGAACCCGCGCGCCCACTACGCCCGACGAGAGCGCATAGCTCATCGCCTTGGACCCTCGCAGTACCGCCAGCGGCGTCGACGGCTGCTTCCCAAACGCGCCCGACCAAATATGGATGTGCGCGTCCACGAATCCCGGCATCACGGTGTAGCGCGAAAGATCAATCTGCTCCGCTCCTTCCGGTACCGGCACATCCGAGCCAACCGCCGTCACTTTCCCGTCCGTGATCACCACGGCCGCCGGCGAAATCGGCGGCTTCTCCGCGTCGTAAATCAGCTTCCCGCACTTGACGTACACCACCTTCGGCGCCGTCGCGGCAAACGCCGCCAACGCCCCGAGCAAGCTTACGATTGCAACAATCAAGCTCTTCCTCATCCTCTCCCCCAATCAATGGCACCGCCAGAGGTGCTGGTCGCCCCGGCGAAAATCAATTTCGTGCGGGAGCCTAAGGCCCGCCTCGCCGGAAGTCAATTGCGCTTTTCCTGTTCGGCCTCTTCACGCTTGCGCCGCACGGCGTATTCCGCCTTGAAACGCCGTCTCGTTTCGCGTAAATCTAAATTGTTCGTTGCTGGCGATCATTTTTCTGAGCTGAGGGGCGTGGCCACCATCCAGTCCAATCTGCGCCGCACGATTCGCTCGCTCGTCCGCAATCCCGCCTTTTCGCTTGTCGCCATCGTCTCGCTCGCTCTCGGCATTGGCGCGAACACCGCTATCTTCACCCTCGTCAACGCTCTGCTCCTTCGCGACCTCCCCGTCCGCGAGCCCGAGCGCCTCGTCGAACTCTCCGCCCTCCGCGCCGGCAACAAGATTCCCTTCTCGTTTCCGATGTTCCAGGAACTCGAGCGCGGCCAGCGCGTCTTCTCCGGCCTCTTTGGCTGGAGCCGCAACGACGCCTCGAATGTCGAAATTAATGGCTCGCTCTCCCAGGCCAACGTCCTCGGCGTCACCGGAAACTACTACTCCGAACTGGGCGTCACTCCCTACCTCGGCCGGCTCATCGCTCCCGACGATGCCACGCCCGGCGCCGCCCTTCCCGTCGCCGTCATTGGCTACCAGTACTGGAAAGCACGCTTCGCCGGCTCACCCAACGTCATCGGCGACCAGATCCTCATCGAGGGCCAGCCCTTCACTATCGTCGGCGTCACTCGCAAATGGTTTACCGGCATGACCACCGGCGAGCCTCCCGACGTCACCATTCCCATCACTGCCGAACACATGGCATGGGCCGATCCCTCCAAAATCATGAGCGACCGCTCTCTCCTCTGGATCGCCGCCACCGGCCGCCTCAAGGACCACCTCACCCTCGACCAGGCCCGCGCGCAGCTCCAATCTTTCTGGCCCGAAGTCCTCGCCGCCACCTCGCCCACTCAAACCCCCGGCCTTCGCCGCGACACCTTCTTCGCAATGGGCCTCGACGTTTCCCCCGCCGCGAAAGGCATTGCCGCCGACCTCCGCGCCGAATTTACGCGCCCGCTCTACTTCCTGATGGGAGTCGTCGGTCTGATTCTCCTCGTCGCCTGCGCCAATCTCGCCAACCTCATGCTCGCCCGCGCCGCTTCCCACAGTCAGGAGATGGGCGTCCGCGTCGCCCTCGGGGCCAGCCGTTGGACTCTCGCCCGCCAAGTCCTCCGCGAGACTCTCACGCTCTCGTTTATCGGCGCCGCCGTCGGCCTCGGCTTCGCCTACTGGGGCAGCCGCCTGCTCGTTCGCCTGATGACCCGCCAGTACTTCACGCCCGTGGTGCTCAACCTCAATCCCGACCTCCGCGTTCTTGCGGTCACCTTCGGCATTGCCGCGATCACGGGGATTCTCTTTGGCCTCGCCCCTGCCTGGCGCTATTCCCGGCAAGACCCCGCCGTCGTCCTTCGCCAGAATTCACGCAGCCTCGCTGGCGGAGCCAGTCGTCTCAGCAAGCTGCTCATCGTCATCCAGGTCGCTCTCTCGCTCATCCTTCTTCTCGGCGCCGGCCTGCTGCTGCGCACGTTCGAAGGCCTCCGCTCCGTCGATACCGGCTTCTCGCGCGAAAGCGTCCTCGAAGTCACCCTCGCAGCCCGCCCTGGCACGCCGCGCAACTTCGACGCGATCAGCTATCGCCGTCAGTTGAACGACCTTGTCTCCGCGCTCCCCGGCGTCCACTCCCTCAGCCTCTCCGACTATCCCATTCCCAGCGAACAGGGATTCCCTCAGACCGTCTCCGAAACCGGTGCCGACGCCGCCTCCAGCGTTAAAATCATGACCCACGACATCACCGTCTTCCCCACCTTCCTCGATACCGTCGGCATTCCTCTTCTCCGCGGTCGCGGCCTCCTTTGGACCGACGACACCACCGAACCCAACGTCGCCATCATTAGCACCAGCCTTGCGAACAGCCTCTTTCCCAAAGGCCGCGCCATCGGCCGCCACATTCGCGTCGGCTTCATGCCCGAGTTTCAGGACCTCGAAGTCGTCGGCATCACCGCCGACGCGCGCATCTTCGACCTGCGCAGCTCCGCCTCTCCCCTCGTCTACATTCCCGCCCTTCAGCATCCCGACTGGATTCGCTGGGACCGTCTCTATCTCTTCGTCCGCAGCGCCCAGCCGCCCGACGTTCTCGGCCGCACCGTTGCGAGCGCCGTCGATTCGCTCGGCCGCGAATACGTCCTCGGCGCGCGCACCGTCGCTCAAGTGATGGACGGCACCCTCGTCGAAGAGCGCGTCATTGCCGCACTCTCCAGCTTCTTCGCTGCGCTCGCGCTGCTTCTCGCCTCGATCGGCCTCTACGGCCTCATGTCCTATGCCGTCACCCGGCGCACCCGCGAAATCGGTATTCGCGTTGCTCTCGGAGCGCAGCCCGGCGCCGTTCTCAGACTGGTCCTTCGCGAATCGCTCTTTCTGGTTTTCCTGGGGATTGCTCTCGGAATTCCTTGCGCCCTGGCTGCCGCGCGCCTCGTCGGCAGTATGCTCTTCGGCATCTCTCCCAACGACCCCGCCACCATCGCCGCCATCTCGCTTCTGCTGCTCCTCGTCGCGTTCTTCGCCGGCTACCTCCCTGCTCGCCGCGCCTCCCGCATCGACCCAATCACCGCTCTCCGCTGCGAATAAAACGGCCGCCGCTCGGCGTGGCTTCAGCCCCTGTAGCTCAGGTCTTCAGACCTGAGGCTTTTTCGCATTTCGGTTTTGCCTTTTTCTTTAGCTCAGCCAAAAGGCCTTGCGGCGCCACCCGAGTCCATGTCCCCGCTTTCTCCCCGCGCCCCTTTCCACCTTTGAACTCCTTTCAATTTCCAATGCCACTGGCCGCCCCGTGCTTAAAAACTCAACATCGCCCTCACTTTTTCAATATTTCGGCCAGCCCATGGGCCTGGCGTCCCCGCTAATCTGCTTGATTCCGCAGCACATAGCTTCCGTCTCCACGCCGATTGACATTGGCGACCTACCTGCATATAAACCGTCGTTGCCCCGAAAGGGCCACCCAGGAGGAACCGAGATGAAAGCCAGGAAAGCCACCAAGCATTTGCGCAAGTCCAAGAAGCTCGAAGCTACGAAGCCGCTCAAGTCCGGAAAAGCCGATTTCAGTAACCTCTCGATCACCAAGGTCCTGGACAAGACATCGCCGACCCTGTAGCGAACGGCGTGCCGCTCGCCGGCGCTGCCGAGGGCGCCTCGCGGTCTCCGCGGGGCGCCAATCAAGGAGGAAATCGATGAAAGCCAGGAAAGCTACCAAGCGTTTGCGCAAGTCCAAGAAGCTCGAACCTACCAAGCCGCTCGTCACGATCCATAAGGTGGTGGATCAGTCGTCTCCGACCCTCGTCAACCAGGTGGCGACCGGAAAGCACATCTAGCGCCGCTCGAGGGTTTCCCTGGACGCTCCGCAACCGAAAGAAGGAACCGTCCACTACTGACGTCCTGGCGCTAGCGGCCATCAACGAGGAGCCTCGCTATCCACGCGAGGCGCCTCTTCGTCTCATCAACGCCATGCGACGTAAACGAAATTCACTCTCCATCGGACGCCGGGTCAGTCCTCGTGCTTCCCGTTTCCGGCTCCTCATCCGGCGTTCGCGGATTCACCGTTTCGGCGTCTTCGCCGCTGAACCCATTCCCCGCTACGAAAAAGTCATCGAATACACCGGCGAGCGCATCACTTACAAAGTTGCCCTCGAGCGTCTCAGGAAGTTCTGGACGCCTGGGCGCCCGAAGCCCGTCTATTTCTTTCGCCTTAGCAAGAACTGGGAGGTGGACGCCTCCGTGGGCGGCAGCGGCGCGGAACTCATCAATCACAGCTGCGACCCGAACCTCTACGCCCGTCGCCATCGAGGTCACATTTATTTCTTCAGCCGCCGCGCCATCCAGCCCGGCCAGGAACTTACTCTCGACTACCGTTTCCCCAAGGACTTCGAGAAGATTCCCTGCCACTGCGGCTCCCCCAAGTGCCGCGGCACCATAAACCGCATATAGCCCAACACACACAGTCCGCCCGGGTCGATAGTTCGGGCTCCGCGTCGTTCTGTGCCTTGAAATACCCGCTCCTCGACTCCGATCAGCTTCCCGTCAGTCAGTTCATATGCGGGAACGTACTTTCCTTGATACGTTCTCCGGCCCTTCATCACTATCCCTCAAAGGAGGACTCTATGTCCCACTCTCAACCCATCCCTCGGATCATCATCGGCTCGGTGCTGCTGCTCGCGATCACACCGGCAGCATCAATCGCTCAATCACCTGGCGGGCAGAAAGAGCAGGTTTCCCCGATTGTTCGTCAAATGCCTAAGGTCTCCGTCACCGCATTTCCATCGCCGGTCGAGTCCTTGGAGATAACCCCCATGGGCGAAGGCAAGGCCAAAATCGTTCTTCAACTCCAGACAGGCGCCAAGTTACCTGCGGAAGCGGGCCGGCGGCTCGAACAGCTCAAGGCTCGTTCCATCGGCGAAGGCCGCTTCCAAGCCGAAACCTCTTTTGACTTCGAGGCCTTCGCCCAAGAGCAACAGCGGCGAAAGGATCTCGCGCGCCGCGGCGCCATGATTCCCGTCTTCACCGGGCGTGCCATGGTCGGCCTCCAGCAGGTTCAATTCATCGAGCCGGCCGCGATCAAAGAAGCCGTGCGCCTCAAGCGCCCCTTCCGCATTCCCATTGGCGTCCTCGGGGGCGTGCCTATCACCGTCGACCCCAGTCGCGAACTCATGATTACAGACCTCAGCGTCGTCGAAGATCCCACTCGCACTTTCGATCCCTGCACCGGCGCGGGTAGTCCGATGGGCGCGTGGACCTTCGGCAAACTGATGACCGACATGGCCAATGGCACCGTTGATCCCGCAAAGATGGTCGAGGATTGGCTTAAGCTGTGGACCGCCGACCAGACCGTGAACTCCTTCGTTGTTCCCAATCGGTCCACCGGCATCAATAACCTGCTTCTCAGCACCTGGAAGCGCACCGGCTCCGGCGAACTCGACCTCAGCCAGGCGCCGATGCGCCTTCTCGCCATCGTCAACCGCATCGACCTCCGCCAGAATGTCTTCTATGGCGGCGGGAGCGCTGGCGAGGGACGTTTCGTCTTCGGCGTGCTCGATCCCAACACCTGCTCCAGCCTGCCGCAGTTCACCGTGATCCTGGAGTACGGCGTTCCTAAATCCGGATGCGCGGCGATCCATGCGTGGGCCCAGCAGTGGCATGCCCTCGGTTCCATCGTCCTCGGAACGCCGGCCTTCAACACCGCGCTCCAGAACATCACCGACGTCTTTGCCGGCCCTAACGCCAACCCAGCCAAGCCGAACGGCAGCGCTCTCGACCAGTTGCGAACAGATGAGGTGGCTCTGGCCTTTCCATGGGAGCTACGCGAATTTCATCTCGATGCCTCAACGCACGAGTTCGACGAGGCAACCGTGAAGCAGACCCCCGCTCCCTCTTTCAATGGCGGCTCGACGCTGACCAACTACATCAACGCTAATCAGTCGGCGATTCTGGCCGGCACCTTCGTCGTGCCGGACGATTTTCCGGGCACCAGCCCCTTTCTCGGCGCCAACGCTCCAAATGGTCCGCCGACCGTTTTCTGGAACGGAACCCCTGCGGCCGCTTCCAACGACGCCCGTCAGCAGTTCTCCGTGAACACCTGCAACGGCTGCCACGGCGGCGAAACTCAAACTCCTTTTCTCCAAATCCACCCGCGAGCCGCTGGCACGGTGGCCCAGCTATCCCTCTTCCTCTTGGGGAACGGAACCCTGACGTCTCCGAACACGATCACCGTGCCGGACCCCGTCGTCACGTCGACGATTCGCTCCTTTGGCGACCTCTTGCGCCGCCAACAGGATCTCGACTCGCTCCTCGGCACCACCTGTAAGACCATCGGGCCGCTTCAGGAGGCCATCTTTAAGCCGCTCGACATGACCGATTAAGCCACCTCCGCGAGGAGGGCGCCCAGCTTCGTCATACAGAGATGGGCGTCCTCCTCGCACCCCCACGGTTCCCGACTTTTCCACAAACCCCTGTCAATCCGTATTTCTACGGACAGACAAGCTCCTCAATTTCTGCTACCGTTTCCCATGGCTTATTGGCCCACATTTAGCGCGCCCTCTGAACTATCCAATGGGTCTCGCGCTCGCCCTCCTGGCAGCTCTCCAGGCCCGCCGCTTGACCGGTTCCCCTTGGCCCGCCCCTCCTTGCCTCCCGCCTATGATTTTTTTAATCGCCAATATGGGATATTAGAACCCCTCGTAAGTCGTAGAAAACAAAGGATCGGCACCCGGTCTAATCGCCAAAAAACGCGATTTCGCGGCCTGCGGCTTTTTGAGGGGTTACAAAAAATGGAAGTGCCACAGCGCCCCGGAAAGTCCTGCGCTCCCAGGCTCCGCAATGGCTGTGTACATCAGAATGAGGGTCAGGATAATCATGATGATGCTCGACGCCCACGCCACCAGGTTGAATCCCAGCGTGTTCGTATGCTCCCCCATCAAATCCTTCCGATTCACCAGCAGCAAAATGAAGATCAGCACGATCGGCAGCCACACGCCGTTGCCCACCTGCGAATAAATCAGAATTTTCCACAGCGGCGCCTTCGGCAGAAGCACGATGCCCGCTCCCACCACGATCAGCAGCGTGTACAGCGAGTAGAAGGCCGGCGCCTCCTTGAATTTCCGGTCGAGCCCCGCCTCGAACCCCAGCCCCTCGCAGATCACGTGCGCCGTCGAAAGCGGCAGGATCGATGCCGCGAACAGCGACGCGTTCAGCAGCCCGAACGCAAACAGCAGGCCCGCCCAGCGCCCGGCCAGCGGTCCGAGCGCCACTGCCGCATCCTTCGCGGACGTGATGCTCGTGAGTCCGTGCGAGTGAAGCGTGGCCGCGCAGCACACGATGATGAAAAACACGATCACCATGCACGAGATGCTGCCCACCAGCACGTCCCACCGCGCGTGCTTGTACTGCCGCGGCCCCACGCGCTTTTCGACGAAACCCGCCTGCAAATAGAAGAATTGCCACGGGGCGATCGTCGTTCCCACAAGCCCGATCAGCATCACCAGATACGGTGTGCTCATGTGAATCGGCGGCACCACCATCTGCTTCGCGGCGTAGAGCCAGTCCGGCTTCGCGAGAATGGCCGACGCTACATAAGAGAGATAAAACCCGCACGCTACCAGGAATATCTTCTCCACCGCCCGGTACGTGCCGTACACCACCAGGAGCCATACCGCAATCGCCGCCAGCGGCACGGAAATGTATTTGCTCACGTGCATCACTTCGCTGGCTTCCGCCACGCCCGAAAATTCCGCCACCGTGTTGAACAGGTCCACCGCCAGCGCCGCCAGCATCACGAAAAACGTCGACCGGAATCCGAACTCCTCGCGAATCAGGTCCGAAAGCCCCTTGCCCGTCACCACGCCCATCCGCGCGCACATTTCTTCGCTCACGTACAGTGCGATCGTCATCGGAATCAGCGACCACAGCAGCGCATACCCGAATTGCGCTCCCGCCTGCGAATACGTGCTGATTCCGCCCGCGTCGTTATCCACGTTCGACGTGATCAGCCCCGGCCCCACCACCGCGAGAAACACCGCCAGCCGCCGCCGGAACGAGCGCGTGCGTCGGCCAAAATCCTCGCCGCGCGTCTTCAGCGTCGAGAGCTTTCCCGAAATTGTGTCTCGCGTCGTCATTTCAAATCTGGACCGCAAATTCCAATCCCGACAATCGTCCCTTCGCCCTTCACAACTTCGCGTTCATGTGGCTCACAACGTCGTCCACCGTTATCGCCCCGATTGGACGGTTGTCCGGCCCCACCACCGTCAGGCTCCGCAGATTGTACTTGTCGAACAGCTCGAACACTTCCTTGTCGTGCGTGTCCGGCAACACCGAAAGCTTCGGCTCCGACGCCAGCTCGATCATCCGCTGGTCCGAACTCGCCAGCAGCAGCCGCGCGATCGGCACCGTTCCCACCAGCGCTGCGTCGCGGTCTATCAGCACGATGTTGTCGAGCTGGTCCGTCGCAATCTCGTGGAACCGGATGTAATCCACCACTTCGCCGCGCGTCGCGTCTTCGCCTACAGCCACAATCTCCGTGGTCATCATTCCGCCCGCGGTGTTCTCGCCGAACTGCAGCAAGCCCTCCACTTGCTCCGCTTCGCGATGATCCATCTCGTGCAGCACTTCCTGCGACGTCTCCGGCGGCAGGCTCGCGATCAAGTCAGCCGCCTCGTCGGGGTTCATCTCTTCGATGATGTCCGCCGCCTTCTCCGGATCGAGCTTCTCCACCACCTGCGTCTGGAGCCGCTTGTCGAGTTCCGCCAGCGTCTCGGCCGCCACTTCCTCATCGAGCGAGTCGATGATCGACTGCCGCTCCACCGGCGACAGCTCTTCCATCAGGTCCGCAATGTCGGCCGGGTGCAGCGCCTCAAGCTTCTGGCTCGAGATTCGCAGTTTCACGCGCCGCAGCGGGTCCGGCTCGATCAGGTTCACGAACTCCCACCGGATCTTTCGCGGCGGAAGCTTCTCCTGGATTCGCCGGATCGCCATGGGTGGAATCACTCCCTGCAGCAACCTCCGCACCGCTCCGGGCAGGCCCACATCTACGTTCGCCAGCCGCAGCTCCGTGTTCCCGTTCTGCCGCTGGTCGGCGATGTCCACATCGTTCACGCGGACCACCTTTCGCCCGTGCGTGTCGATGATCTGCTGGTCGAGCAGGTCCTTCTGCATCGCAAGCCACGCCTCGTTCGGGTGGTACAGCTCCAGGGCCGACTCATCGGTGGTCAACTGGATGCGCCCTGGCGCCACCGACCCGATCTGGTCATACCGCGCCACGAGCGGCCGGTATCGCCCCCTCCCCAGCAGCAACCGGGCCACGCGCCCCGGCTGCTCCGCCGGGACGATGAACATCTCCTTCACCCGGCCGACAAAGTTGCCGAGCGAATCGTACGTCTCGGCGCCCAGGATTTCTGTGGCATGCAGCATAAGGTGCTCCTCAATGCAAAAAAAAAGCCCGGGCCGCAGAACTCCGGCCACGGGCGGGGAACAGCATCCCGCTCTATTTCAGGCCGGGCCTTGCCTCCCTGTCCCCAAACGCCCACGCGGGCATGGCGCGGTCCGTCCCAAACGCAACGGGCACCCGCGAACCAGCCGCTACCGAACGGGAACAGCCACGCAAGGCAAAAGTCGAATCCGGACGCAAGCCGCTGGGCTTGTCCCCGGGTTCCGAATTGGTCCGAAGCTCCATTTCGCACAAATTCAATATCGACATCTAGTTAAAAGGAGATAAAGACTTTGTCAAGCGAAGACTGCACTTCGCGAAGATTTTTTTCGCGGGAAGAGCATATTTTTGGGCTCGCGTCCCCTGCGGCGGCAATCGGCAGCGTAGAGGTCCCAATATGTCCCGCGCATGAAGTCCCGCGGCGTGTACCCCAGCGCTCGCGCCGCCCGCTCGATTGCCCCCGGTCGCCCCTCCACTTCGAGGAAGATGCCCACCGGTGTCTCGTCCAGGTCGAGGTGCAGCCCCGGCAGCCGGAAACTGGTGCGGTACTTCTCGTAGCAAAACCCGGGGCGAAAACCCGCAGCCCTCAACAGGCCGTCCGCCCGCCTCGGGTCTCTGAGGGCGACTTCCCTCTCGATCCGCTCCTTGTATCGTTGCGCTTTGCGAGGCTTCCCGCTTGGCGGCGCTTTGTAGGTCAGCAGCCCGCGGACCGCTCCGCTTGGCAAGCGTTCGAGGCGGACCCGAAGAAGCCTGCCGCGCCGGCGAAAATCGGCTCCCGGCGTATCGTAGAGGAAGTTCTGCTCGAAGACGCGCGGATGCCGCGCCCCACCCATCCGACCGAGCCGCCGCAGCATCTCAGGCAGGTCGCTCACCCGCACCTTGATCTCGATCTCGCGATTTGTCCTTCCGATCCGGTCCACCCGACGAGTATAGCTGACCTTCCCATGGACCCTCCTTCCGCGAGCCGCACCCGCGAGGCTATTGCGATACTTAGCCCGAGCCAGCATAATCGCTTCCCTGCCGAACCCGGCCCGCAGCTCATGACGGAACCTACGACTCCACTGATGCGGCAGTATCACGCCGCGAAAAAACAGCATCCTGGCGCGCTGCTCCTTTTCCGTCTCGGCGATTTCTACGAGCTTTTCTACGATGACGCTGTCCTCGCCTCCCGCGTTCTGCAGATCACGCTGACCTCCCGAAACAAGGAAAAGGACCAGGCAGTGCCCATGTGCGGCGTCCCCTACCACGCCGCCGAAAACTACATCGCGCGCCTCATTCGCGCCGGCCACAAGGTCGCGATCTGCGAACAGATGGAGGAACCCGGACCGGGCAAGAAAATCGTACGCCGGGAAGTGATTCGCGTGCTGACGCCGGGCACCGCGACCGGCAGTTCTCTCGTCGGGATGAAGGAAAACAATTTTCTCGCAGCCGTCGCCCGCGGCCTTGCCGCATCGGGACAGATGAAGAAGCAGGCGCGAGCGGCCCGCGCTACCGGCTTCGGGTCTGCGACGGCGGGTGGCTCGATCGATGATGCACCTGCTCCAGCGCCGTCGCGCGGCGGCGGGCGGAGCGAGGAAGTGATCGGCCTGGCCTACGTGGACCTGTCCACTGGCGACTTTCGGGCTACCGAATTCTCGGGCGAGAAGGCCGAAGCCCGGCTGCGCGACGAACTGGGGATTCTCCGCCCGCGCGAAATTCTAGTGCCGCAGCCGGCATCGCTTTTTGCCTCCGCTGCGCCTGTCGCGGTGGACGCAACGGGCGCCGTGGAAACACGTCTCGACGACTGGATTTTCGAGCCGCAGTACGCGGCGCGCCTTCTCGAAGGGCAATTCCGCGTAGCCGCCCTGGAAGGATTCGGCCTCGACGGGCGCGCTCAGGCTACCGCGGCGGCGGGCGCGATCGTCCATTACCTCCGCGAAACTTCCGCCATCAAGGCGCACAAGCCCGAGGATACTTCGGCGGTGCCATCCCTGCGGCCGGAGGGCGCGGGCCTCGAGCACCTCGATCGCATCGTCTACTACCACCAGCAGGACGCGATGATCCTCGATTCCGTGACCGCGCGGAACCTCGAGCTGGTCGAACCCGCCGCCGGAGACGATGACTCGGCCACGTTGCTCCGCGCCATCGACGAAACCGCGACGGGAATGGGAGCGCGGCTGCTGCGGTCGTGGATTCTGAGGCCGGAGATTTCGCTCGCCGAAATCGAAGCGAGACTGACGGCTGTGGCCGAGCTTAAATCCCGCACCGTGGCGCGCGAGGAGATCCGCAAGGAACTCGAAGCCATCCTCGACCTCGAACGATTGAACAGCCGCGTGACCCTGGGAATCGCGACGCCGCGCGATTTGCTCGCTCTCGGTGGCTCGCTCGCAAAGATTCCGGCGGTGAAAACACACCTGGCTGCGGAGCCTTCCGCGAAGTCTGCCGCTCGCCTCGGTGAGCTCCGCGAGCAGATGGACGACCTCGCCGACGTCCGCGACCTGATCTCGCGCGGCATCGCCGATGAGCCTCCGGCGGTCCTGAATGAGCCCGGCGTGATTCGCCGCGGCTTCCACGCCGAGCTGGACGAGCTTCGCGACATCATGAAGCAGGGGCGACAGATTATCGCGTCGATGGAAGAGCGCGAGCGCAAGCGGACCGGAATCGCATCCCTGAAGATTCGGTATAACCAGGTTTTCGGCTACTACATCGAGATTTCGAAGGCCAACCTGCACCTCGCACCTGCGGACTACGAGCGCAAGCAGACTCTGGTCAACGCGGAGCGGTTCACGGCTCCCGAGTTGAAGGAATACGAGCGCAAGGTGCTCTCCGCGGAAGAGCGCGTGCTCGAAATCGAGCGTAGGCTCTTTCTCGAAATTCGGGAAGCCATTGCGCGAGAAGCCGGGCGCCTGCGGCGAACCGCAAACGCTATCGCGCAGCTCGACGTCCTGGCGAATTTCGCATGCACCGCCGCGGGCCGCAATTTCGTCCGCCCCGAATTCACTGAGACGCACGACGGACGCCGCGGCACGCTCATGATCGCGGGCGGGCGTCATCCCGTGATCGAAAAGCTTGTCGAAGAGCGCGGCGAACGATTCGTGCCGAACGACCTTTACCTCGATGATGAGTCGCAGTTCCTGCTCATCATCACCGGGCCGAACATGGGCGGCAAATCCACGTATTTGCGTCAGGCGGCCTTAATCTCGATCCTCGCTCAGATGGGCTCGTTCGTTCCAGCGGCGCAGGCGAAATTGCCGGTGCTCGATCGGATCTTCACGCGTATCGGCGCATCGGACAATCTCGCACGCGGGCGCTCGACGTTTCTGGTCGAAATGAATGAGGTGGCGGCAATCTTGAATACGGCGACGCCGGCGAGCCTTGTGCTCCTCGACGAGGTCGGCCGCGGAACAGCAACGTTTGACGGCCTGTCCATCGCCTGGGCGGTGGTGGAATCGCTCCATGGAGGGGCGCGGCCGCGCACGCTCTTCGCCACGCACTATCACGAGTTGACGGAACTGGAGCAGATGCTGCCGGGTGTGAAGAATGTGCACGTTTCGGTCCGCGAGGCGGGCAGCGAGATCGTCTTCCTGCGCCGCGTCGAGCCCGGCAGCGCCGACAAAAGTTACGGCATCGAAGTCGCACGCCTGGCAGGCTTGCCCAACGACGTGATCGTTCGAGCACGCGAGATTCTTCGGTACCACGAGCAAAGCGAAGAGAAGCTCACGGAAGAGCTGTCGCCGGGTGCTGTGCCTCCGGCCGCGCAGCAAGCCAGTTTCACCGCGATCGACGAGTCGGTCCTCAGCGCGCTTCGCGCAGCCGACCTCGACAAGCTGACGCCGCTCGAGGCGCTCAATCTGCTCGCCGCACTTCAAAAACAGCTCAAATGAGAGCCACCACGCCGAGGCGCATCCGATGCGAGTGATTGGATTGATGTCGGGAACGTCGGCCGATGGAATCGACGCGGCCCTGGTGCGCATCGAAGGCGCGCCTCCGGCGCTCTCGGCGGTGCTCGAAGGCCACCATCACGCACGATTTGCACCGCGCCTGCGTGAAACCATCCTGGCGATCGCAAACGGGCGCGCGACCACTGCCGCTGAAATCAGCCAGTTGAATTTCCTGCTGGGAGAAGAATTTGCGCGCGCGGCTATCGCGGCTTGCAAGAGCTGGCATGTTCCTCCCGCGCAAATCGACCTGATCGGATCGCACGGCCAGACGATTTATCACCAGGGCGCGGCATCCAAGTTTCTGGGGGCGTCGGTTGCGTCGACACTGCAGATTGGCGAGCCGAGCGTGATCGCGGAGCGCACCGGCGTCGCAACCATTGCTGATTTCCGTCCTGGGGACATGGCCGCGGGGGGACAGGGGGCACCGCTGGTGCCGTTTATCGATTATTTGCTGTATCGCAGCGAAACGACGGGCCGCGTAGCACTGAATATTGGAGGGATCGCGAACGTGACGGTGATTCCGGCAGGCGCGCAGCCGCGCGAGGTCTTTGCGTTCGACACGGGCCCAGGGAACATGATCGTCGACGCCCTGATGGAATCATCGAGTCGCGGACGCACGGAATTTGACCGCGACGCGAAGTTCTCGCTTGGAGGCCACACAATTCATCCCTTGCTCGAACGCCTGATGCGCGAACCGTATCTGCACAAGAAGCCGCCGAAGACCGCCGGCCGCGAACAGTTCGGCGCCGCGTACGCGGAGAAGCTGATCGCCTGGGGCAAGAAGCGGCGCGCGAAGCCAGCCGACATGGCGCGCACGGCGACAGTCTTCACTTCCCTTTCGATTGCCGATGCTTTTCGCCGGTTTATTTTGCCGCGGACGAAGATCGATGAGCTTATCGTGGCCGGAGGCGGAGCGAAGAATCCGCTAATGATGGCGCAGCTTGCCGCTGCGTTGCCGGGAATCGAAATCATTCCCGCGGCTCAATTCGGGGTGACGGCCGAGGCTAAGGAAGCTTTCGCCTTCGCCGTCCTTGCTTATGAGGCCTATCACGGGCGCGCGAACAACCTTCCTTCGGCGACAGGCGCGAAGCATCCCGTGGTGATGGGCAAGCTCGCTCGATCGCGACCTGCGGGCGCCGCGCACCAACCATGAAGCTCGCGGTAAACCCAAAAAATCAATGACGCAAAAACTCATCCAGCCCAGCCGTCGTCTTGCGAGGGAGTTCTCCCTCTGGTTGGCAGTGGTTGTCTGCGTATTCGCGGCGGGGGGATGCCGTCGCGGCGCGAGTCCGGGTGAGCCGGGCACGGTAAACTTCCTGATCGAAGCGTCGCCGACAAATCTCGATCCACGAATCGGCGTCGACGCATTTTCGGAACACATCGACGGGCTGATCTTCGACAGCCTCGTGGCCCACGACCAGCGGCTCAACATCGTTCCGGACCTGGCGCAAAAGTGGGAGACGCCGAATCCGACGACATACATCTTCCATCTGCATCCGAACGTGAAGTTCCACGACGGGCGGCCGCTGACGTCCGCCGACGTGAAGTACACGTTCGAATCGATCCTTTCGGGCGCGGTGAAAACGGCGAAAGCCGGTTCGTTTCGCATTATCCACTCGATCGAGACGCCCGATTCCGTGACCGTGATCTTTCATTTGCACGAGCCGTACGCTTCGTTCCTATGGGACTTGACGAAGCCGGGAATCGGAATCGTTCCACAGGGAGCGGGCTCCGATTTCGCACAGCATCCCATCGGGACAGGCCCATTCAAGTTCGTGAGCGCAACGACGGATGAGGACATTCTTCTCGAGCGCAGTCCGGATTACTTCGGAGGGACGGCGGACATCCCCCGTGTGCGCTTTCGAATCGTTCCGGACGCGATCGTGCGCGCGCTCGAGATCCGAAAAGGGAGCGGCGACGTGACGATGAACTCACTGACTCCCGACATGGTGATGAGTTTCGACAATGATCCCGACGTGGCGATCGAGGATCAGGCCGGCACAACGCTCGCGTACATCGCGTGCAATTTCGACGATCCGATTCTGGCGCACCGCGAAGTGCGCCAGGCGCTGGCGTACGCGACCGACCGGCAAACGCTGATCCAGAACCTGCTGCGCGGAATGGCGATTCCCGCAACGAGCCTGCTGCCCGCGAATCACTGGGCATATGAATCGAATGTCCAGCAATACGATTACAACCCAGCGCAGGCGGAAAAGCTGCTGGATGCGGCGGGCTTTCCGCGAGGGCCGGACGGCATGCGGTTTCACATTACGCTGAAGACCTCCACAGACCAGTCGACGCGTCTCCTGGCCGAGGCGCTGGCGGACGAATGGAAACGCGTGGGGATCGCGCTGGATTTGCGGTCGCTCGAATTTGCGACGTTCTATTCGGATATCACGCACGGCAGCTTCCAGCTCTATACGCTCCGGCTTGTGGGCGGGAACAACGACCCGGATATTTTCGAGTACGTTTTCAGCTCGAAGAAAATGCCGCCGAACGGCGCGAACCGCGGGCACTACCGGAATCCCCAGCTGGATGCCCTGCTCGACCAAGCGCGCGTGGAGATGGACCGCGAAAAACGGAAAGTGCTGCTCTCGCAGATTCAGAAGATTGTGGCGGTCGATGAGCCGTTCGTCAATTTGTGGTATGTCGACAATGTGTGCGTCCGGCGAAAGCGGCTGACGAACGTGGTGCTACCGCCGGCGGGCGACTTCGATTTTCTCGACTTGGCGCGGCTGCAGGAGCAGCAGAAGTAGCCTCGCGTGCTGGACCGCTCCGAAGCGGATCGAGTCAGGAAATGTATTTGCCGATGATAGGCGCGAGGCGCCGCTTCGTCGCGGCGGGGATTAATTTGCGGTCGGTGATGATCGCATGCGCGAGCGCCGAGCCGCATTTGCAGGAGCGGTCGTCGCCAAGGCCACGGACCACTTCGCGAATGGCGCGCTGCGCGTTGTCGGCGTTCTTCCCGAGATTGCCGATGATTTCGTTGAGCGTCACCGCGTCGTGCTGCGGATGCCAGCAATCGTAATCGGTGATCATGGCGAACGTGGCGTAGCACAGCTCAGCCTCCCGCGCGAGCTTCGCTTCCGTCAGATTCGTCATGCCGATCACGTCGAAGCGAAGCTGGCGGTAGGTGTGCGACTCAGCGAGCGTCGAAAACTGCGGCCCTTCCATGCAGACGTAGGTGCCGCCGCGATGGACGCGGACTCCGGCGCGCTCGCACGCATCGGCCAAATGCGCCGAGAGATGGGTGCAGGTTGGCTTATCGAAGCCGACGTGCGCGACGATGCCGTCGCCGAAGAATGTGGCGATGCGGAGGCGCGTGCGGTCGAAGAACTGGTCGGGAACCAGGAAATCGAGCGGCGGAAGATCGTCGCGAAGAGAACCGACTGCGCTGACGGATATGACGCGCTCGACTCCCAGCATTTTCATGGCACAGATGTTCGCGCGGTAGTTGATGTCGCTGGGCGAAATGCGGTGGCCGCGGCCGTGCCGGGCAAGGAAGGCGACGCGGCGCCCTTCGAGCGTACCGATGACGATGGCATCGGACGGATCGCCGAAGGGCGTCTTGACGCGAACCTCGCGCGTATCCGTGAGCCCGGACATGGAATAGAGGCCGCTGCCACCGATGATGCCGACCTTCACAGGAGCGGTTTCGGAGCGCGACTTCTTTCGGGCTGATTTTGCTTTTGTCATTTCGATTCGGTCCCTCTGTGGAGAGCTCGACTGTAACGGTCAGTCAACCGTCGCCGGCTCGACTTCCCACTTGTCGTCCCGCTGGCGCAGGTAGCCGGCCGGCACGTTCGGATCATGCGCGAAGAGCGCAAGCGATCCCTCGGACGCGACGTGCGGAATCCAGCGCTTCTTATTTTCGAGCGTGGTCATGGGAAACAGATCGAAGCCCATGATCCACGGGAGCGGCAGATGCGCGACGGTCGGAATCAAGTCGGCAAAGAAGAAGGCCGTCTTGCCGCCGCCGCTGAGCTTGACGCACTGCATGTTGGCCGTGTGGCCTGGGACGCGGATGAGCTCGACTCCCGCAGCAATCACGCGGTCGCCCTCGAGAAGCGAGAGCTTGCACGCCTCCTTGAGCGGTACATAGTTTTCAGGGAAGTAGCTGGCGCGGTCGCGCTCGGTGGGATGCATGGCGTGTTCGAACTCGCCGCGCTGGGTCACGTAGCGGGCGCAGGGAAAAGTTGCCACCACCTTGTCGCCCTGCACACGCGTGTTCCCGCCGCAATGATCGAAGTGCAGGTGCGTGTTGATTACGACGTCGACGTCGTGTGCCTGAAGGCCATGATCGCGCAGGCGGTCAACAAGGCGAGGACCTTCGAGGTTATAGATGTCGCGCAGCTTCGGCGTCCACTTGTCGCCAGCGCCGGTTTCGATCAGGATGCGCTTCCCGCCGGCGAAGACGAGCAGGCAGTTCATGGCGAGCTTTATACGGTTTCGCGAATCGGGTGGCGCCTTTTTCTCCCACATGGTTTTGGGAATGACGCCGAACATCGCGCCACCGTCGAGGTGGACGTAGCCGTCACACAGAATGTGGAATTCAAGATCGCCGAGCTTCATTTGTGTCCGTCAATTATAAGGGGGGACGCCCCTCAGGACGAGCCCGGAATGCCTTGCATGCGCCGGCCTTTCGCTTCGGACCGCTTTTTCAATGCATTCCCGAGCGCGACAGAATTTCGTTCACCGCTGCATAGGGATCCTTCTTGCGCTCGGCAACTTCGCCGGCGAGCTTTTCGAATTGCGCCTCGGTGAATTGATTGCCAACCGCGCGTTCCATTAGACGCGCCTGCAGCAGACGCAACAGCCACTCCTTCCAGTAGGTCAGCTCGCGAGAAGTTCGCCCGGGCGCGTGCGCGAAGTGATTGCGGAACCGCTCGATTTCAGCGGCAAGCTCGGCGACACCTTTATTCTCCGTCGCCACGGTGCGGACGACGGGCGGCTTCCAGCCGTCCCGCTCGGGAACAAGCTGAAGGATGGCACGAAGCTGCTGCTCGAACCGGCCGGCGCCCTCACGATCGGACTTGTTGAGGACGAAAATGTCGCCAATTTCCATCAGGCCCGCCTTCAGGCTCTGGACGTCGTCTCCCATGCCGGGCATCAGAACGACGAGCGTGCAGTCCGCCAGGCGCACGATTTCGATTTCGCCCTGCCCTACTCCCACCGTTTCGACCAGTACCATTTGTTTGCCCGCAGCGTCGAGGAGCAATGCAACGTCTCCCGTAGCTTGCGCGAGGCCGCCGAGATAGCCGCGAGTCGCCATCGAGCGAATGAAGATGCCAGAATCGGTGGCGTGGCCCTGCATGCGAATGCGGTCACCCAGAATCGCGCCGCCAGTGAAGGGGCTCGACGGATCAACCGCGATGATGCCGACCGTCTTGTGCTGGCCGCGATAGTGGCTCGCGAGGCGGTCTACGAGAGTGCTTTTGCCGGTCCCGGGGGCGCCGGTGATGCCGACGCGGTACGCATGGCCCGTATGCGGGAAGAGTTCGCGCAGAATCTGCTCCGACTCGGGCGCGCGATTCTCAATCGCGGAAACGGCGCGTGAAATGGCGCGAACGTCTCCTGCGCGGATTTCCGAGACCCATTTTTCGGGGTTGGCGGCCATTCAGAGGGTCGAAGCGACGGAAGAGAATATGGACGCGAGAAACCGGCGAGACAGCATTAGCGCTTCCCCAGAAGCTGGCGCGCGATCACGAGTCGTTGAATTTCGCTGGTGCCTTCACCGATGGTGCACAGCTTCACGTCGCGGTAAAACTTCTCCGCGGGATAATCCTTGATGAAGCCGTAGCCGCCGTGAATCTGCACGGCCTCGTTGGCGACGCGGACGGCCACTTCCCCGGCATAGAGCTTCGCCATGCTCGATTCGCGTGTGATGCGCGCGTCGCTGTTGCCGGCGGCGATGGCCTGGTCGGCGAGCCACGCTGCCTGATACGTAAGCAGCCGCGCGGCTTCAATCTGCGTTGCCATGTCGGCGAGCTTGAACTGGATGGCCTGAAAATCGGCGATTGGCTTGCCGAATTGCTTTCGTTGCTTCGCGTATCGAAGGGAACATTCGTAGGCGCCTTGCGCCATTCCGAGGCCGAGCGAAGCAATCGAGATGCGGCCGCCGTCGAGGATTTGCAAGCTGTTGACGAATCCTTCGCCTTCGGCTCCCAGGAGATTTTCCGAGGGGATGCGGCAGTCCGTGAAGATCACCTCGCTCGTGTCGCTGGCCCGCAAACCGAGCTTGTTCTCTTTCTTCCCGGGGCGAAAGCCGGCGGTTCCCTTTTCAATGATGAACGCCGAAATGCCATGGCTTTTCTTCGCTGCGTCCGTGACGGCCATCCCGACGCAGACGTCGGCGTAATGGCCGTTCGTCGTGAAGGTCTTCGAGCCATTGAGCACCCAGCTGCCGTCCTTCTTCGTTGCTACGGTGCGAGTGCCGCCTGCGTCCGATCCAGCTTCCGGCTCAGTCAGCGACCAGCAGCCCAACTGCTTCCCCTGCGCGAGCGGTACCACGTATTTCTGCTTCTGCGCTTCGGTGCCGAACTTATAGATGTGATTCGTGCAAAGCGAATTGTGCGCCGCGACGATGATGCCCACCGAGCCGTCGACTCGCGAGAGCTCTTCGATGATGATGGCGTACTCGACGTATCCCATCCCTGCGCCGCCGTATTTTTCCGGGAAGACGACGCCGAGGAATCCCATCTCCGCGAGTTTGGGGACGATTTCCGACGGGAAGTGGGAAACCTCGTCCCACTCCATCACGTGCGGGGCGATTTCGCCCTCCGCGAACTCGCGAACGGTGCGGCGAAGCTGTTGTTGTTCGTCGGTCAGCGAAAATTCCACAAGGCCTCGCCCAAAAGCATCAAGTTCGCACCACTGGAACTATGTATATCACGCCGCTGCAGTTCCCGCGAAATCCGCGTCCTACTTCAGCACGCGCGGATCCTGCCCGGCGGCCTTTGCCGACTCGTCTGGAGGTGCCGACGAAACCTTACCGACGCGCACGAGCACGATGAGCAATATCCCCATAACGAGAAACCGAACATAGAGTCCGGCGATCACGGCAGAGAGAGGTTGACCGCCACCGTGGGAGCGGACCAGAGCAATCCCCAAACGAAAAGTGCCGACGACGTACAAAGCCAGTAGGAGCGCGATGATCCAGGCAACGATCCGGCGGGCCAGCGCCACTTCAAGACGTCCTGGCCGCTGCGGGCATGCCGGCCGCCACGACCGCAGCAACCGCCGCGAGGGCGCGGTCGATTCCTGCTCTGTCAACGTCGTAGTGCGTCACCATGCGGACAGCGAACTTATCGACGTGCAGGCAGCGGATGGCGCGCTTTTCGAGCTCAGCCGCAAGTTCTTCGCCGGTGCGCCCCGTGGCGCTGCAATCGAAGATCACGATGTTCGTGGCCACTTTCTTGGGATCGATCGAAATACCTCGGATTTGCGCCAGCCCTTCCGCCAGGCGCCGCGCATTCTCGTGGTCGACATGCAGAATCTTTGGCGTTTCTTCCAGCGCAATCAGGCCTGCCGCCGCCAAGACGCCCGCTTGCCGCATTCCGCCTCCCAGCAACTTGCGTCCGATGCGCGCCTCCGCGATGAAGTCGCGGGACCCCAGCAGCATCGAGCCAACCGGAGCACCCAGGCCTTTCGAGAGGCAAAACATTACTGAATCGAACTTCCGCGTGATGTCGGCCACGCCGCGCCCCAGGGCTACGGACGCATTGAAGACGCGCGCGCCATCAAGATGTACCGCCAAACCCGCCGCATGCGCCTTGTCGCAGATATTGTCTGCAACATCCTTCGGATAAACAGTGCCGCCATGCATGTTGTGCGAATTCTCGAGCGCCACCAGCGCCGTCTGCGAATCGTAGTAAATCTTTTCGCGAATCAGCGGCTCGATTAGGTCCCAGGTCAGAATTCCCACCGGCGCAGGAGTGGTACGCGGCATGCAGCCGGCAATCGCGGACATCGAAGCCAGCTCGTAGAGGTTCACGTGCGATCGCGACTCGCAGATCACTTCGCTTGTCGGGCGCGCCAGAGTCTTGATGGCCAGCAGGTTGCCCATCGAGCCGCTTGGCACGAAGAGCGCGGCCTCGCGATCGAAGATTTCTGCCGAGCGTTCCTGCAGGCGGTTGACCGTGGGGTCCTCCGCATAAACATCGTCGCCCACTTCGGCCTCTGCCATCGCACGGCGCATGGCAGGGGTGGGTTTTGTAACGGTATCGCTGCGAAGATCTACGATGGCATCAGCGGGCATAGATAGGGTTCTCCGAAAGCGGCATCATCATACCGTCAAGAAACGCGTGAGGTGAAGCAGAAGAACGTGTAAGCCTAGTCGAGCAATCGCACGAAGACTTCATTCGAAACGGTCAGCCGATCGGGTGAAAGGCGCACGCGGGTGCCATCGAGTTGAACCAAATTTTCCAAGGCCATTTCCGCGAGCCTCTCGCGAAGCGCCGCGAGGCGACCGCTCTGCCCGTTTTGGCCGTGGACGCCTTCGATGCGCGCCAGATCGATTCCCTCGAGCTGCCGTAGCCCGAGGAAGAATTCCTCGTCGAGCGCTTGCGCATTCGTGACCGGCTCGACCTGCTCGCGCGGGCTTACCCCTCCCTCGATGCAATGAACGTAGCTCGCCGCATCGTGAACATTGGCCCAACGCGTGGAACCGTCGAAAGAATGCGCTCCCGCACCGAAGCCGAGATACGGCTCGCGGCGCCAGTATTTCAGATTGTGCCGCGAACGGGCGCCGGGGAGCGCCCAATTTGAAATTTCGTAATGCTCATAGCCGGCGGCGTCAAATCGCGCGGACGCGGTTTCGTAAAAGTCGGCGATCGCGTCGTCTTCGGGAATAGCGGCTGCGCTGTAGCGAGTGCCGCCCGCCAGCGCCTCCTTCCCCAATCGGCTGCCTTCGTCGATTTCGAGCATGTAGACGGAAACGTGTGCGGGCCGCAGCGCGATCAGTGCGGTGAGCGATTCGTCCCATGTGGCTCGCGTTTGGTGCGGCAATCCCGCGATCAGGTCCATGCTGATGTTCGCAAGACCCACGCCGCGAAGCGCGCCGGCCGCAGCACTTATGTCCGCACGCCGGTGCATGCGCCCGGCGGCCTGAAGCTCGCGATCGTTGAACGACTGCACACCCAAGCTGATGCGGCTGAATCCGGCACCGCGCCACTCGGCCGCCTTCGCCGGAGTGATGGTCTCGGGATCAGCTTCCAGTGTGATTTCGGAATTCGCCTGCAAGTCGAACCGCACCCGCAGCGCGTCGATGATCTGTCCCAGCGCGGCAGGCTCAAGGAGGCTCGGTGTGCCGCCGCCGAAGTAGACGGTGTCGGCCTGGAGGCGCGCCTTCTCAGCCGTGAGTCGGGGCCCGTCTGAAATCTCTCGACACACGGCCGCGGCGTAGGGCGCATAGCGCTCCCGCGCGACGACACCCGTATGGAAATTGCAGTAGGTGCACTTCGTCTGGCAGAAAGGAACCTGGATGTAGATGCCGAGACTCATCGCCGCATCGATTATACAGCCGCAGATAGCCCGCCGCTGCCCCCGAGACCACCGAGCGGCTATTGCTTCCGCAGCGGGTGCGCCTCTGTGTTGAAGACCTGATGCGATAAATCGACCGTGTCGCGCGGCGCATAGATCAGGTAGAGATACTTCATTGTCTCCGCAAGGAAGAAGCTCTCCATGTCGTCCGTTTGCTTCTTGGTTCGGACGTCGCTCAGCGCCGCATACGCCACATCCGTGCGGCAGTACTTGACCAGGCTATCGAAAAACGTGCGGCCCATTTCCAGGTAGCGCGAATCGTTCGTAAAGTGGTGCAGGTAGTATGCCGACTCGATGATCTCCGGCCTCAGCGGATATCCTCCGGCGACGGCCTTCATCGACGAATAATCGATCACCTCCGGCTCGATGCCGAAGGTGGTCCACATCTTGTAGCAGGATTCTTCGAGCCGCCTGGCGCGATCGCGATCGCCCGAAAGCGCAAGCTCGCCGGGAAAGAACGCGTCCAGCGCGCCGAAATATGTCTCCGTACGCTTGCCCGTGTTCATGTCGACGTGCCCATACCACAGGCCCGTCGGCGCATCGTCCGCAACGTATCGGTTCAGCGCTTCGATGCTCGTCTTCCACATGCGCTCGCAGTCCTTGTCACCGAAGAGCAGCCATCCCTTCAGGAGATATTCGTAATAGGAATCGATTCCGCCGCTCACGCTGCTGTCTGTGCCCGTCCACTCGCCTGTCTTCACGTTGATCCCGTCACCGACCAGGCCGATCTTCGAGCGGCGCTTGTACAGCTCCAGCAGCGCTCGCTTGGCCTTCTCGAAATAAACCTGGTTGCCGGTCAGTTTGCTCAGTGTCCCAAATTCAAGCAGAAGCGTTCCCACTTCTGCGGGATTCGTCTCATCGCCGCGCACCGCGCCCGTCCGAAGATTCACTTCGACATACGGCATGCCGGTTGGAGAATTGAACACCGGCAGCAGCCGGCGGCCCAGATCCTCGGCCAGCGCCAGCAACCGCTTGTCGCCGGTGAGCTCGTAGCTGCTCAGCAACCCGCCAAGCATTCGAATCGTAATTTCGAAGTTCTTGACGTAAATATCCTGATCGAAGGAGAGCTTCGTATCGATTAGCGCGCGATCCTCATCCGCCTGCTCCTTCAACCCCATGAGGACCATTGTGTCGAGCGCGTCCACCGGCGTCATGTAGAGGGAGACGCCGTACCAATCGTGGTAAGTCTTGCTCAGGGGCCGAAGCTCATCGTGACCCCACGCGTATTGCTTGTAGCCGGTCCACGCGTGCAGGAACTCCTGCCGGACGCGATCGGCCATCGCGCGCTGGTCCGGTTGGCGCGCGGGCGACTGTGCCGGCAGACACAAGGCGGCCACCGCGATGGACATCGTAATCGCCAGGATTTTCTTGCCGATTCTCATAGGCGTGTCGGCCCCGAAAGGCTTCGATCGGCGGAGCAAAGTTGCTATTGCGCGGCCTGTTGGATCAACTGTGCGACCTTTGAATTCGTGCCAACCGGCTCGACGAAAAGAATCTGGCTCGGGTTCAGATACATGCGGTCTGGGGCGTGTAATTCCTTCCCGCGCTTGACGAGAACGTTATTTGTCTGCTTCGTCTCCGGATTCGTCTGCGACACGATGTAGTAGACGTCCGTCAGCACCGGATGGCTGGATCCATATTGCTGCAAGTGGCCGAAATAAACGGAGCCGTTTGCGAGCAGCACGGCCTGGAATGGAGTGGTGAACTCCACATTCGACTGGCGCGCCTCGTGCATGATGTGGTAGCCCGCCGCCACGGCCACCAACAGCCCCGCGATGATCCACACCAGCTGAATCGCGACGCCTACGCCACGCTGATTTTCCGTCATGGAAAGACCTCGCCCCGTCGCAGGCTTTACGCCCGCGACTCGTTGGCCGCGCAGCCTATCACATCACCCGCCCGAAACAACAGGTCGCGGGCCATCCACCGCTGCCTGCTGCGCCTACGCGCCAGCCGCTTGTGTTTTGGCCTCGGGCTTCACGAACGCCTTGCTCGCCAGCTCGACCACCTGCTTCAGGTTCCACCACTCGCGCTCGGTCATCAGGCGGCCGTCCGCGCTCGAAAAATAAATCGACGCGTAGCCGTCTTCCGATACCGGGACGCGAATGATCAAAACGCTCTTCTGCTCGAACATTTGATTGTCGGACATTTCTTTCCTCGCGTGCGTTCGGCGCCCCGGGAAACTCTCGGCTCGCCCTGGAACTCACATCCCCAAGCCCATCGCCGGGCCCGACGCGGCGTTCACGGTATCACGCAGTCGCGGCGTTGTCATCTCCGCTCGCCTGCGCCCCTCGAAATTCATCTCATTCGGGCGGAACGAGCGACTTGATCTTCTGAATCACCAGGTCGATCCCCACTTCATTGTGGCCGCCCTCGGGAATAATTACGTCCGCAAAGCGCCGCGACGGCTCCACGAATTCCATGTGCATCGGCCTCACTGTTGTGAGGTACTGATCGACCACCATTTCCATCGTGCGTCCGCGCTCGCCGATATCGCGGAGCAGCCGGCGAATGAATCTCAGGTCGGCATCCGTATCGACGAAGATCTTGATGTCCATCAGCGAACGCAGCGCTCGACTTTCAAAAATCAGAATGCCCTCAATGATAATCGCTGCGCGAGGCTCGACGCACACCGTCTCCTTATGCCGCTGGAAGTTCGCGAAGTCGTAGCGAGGCGCTTCGATCGCCTCGCCGGCGCGCAGGTTTCGAACGTGTTCGGCCATGAGCGGCGTGTCCATCGAATCGGGATGGTCGAAGTTGACGCGCACTCGCTCTTCGTAGGAGAGCTGCGGATAGTCCTTGTAGTAGTTGTCCTGCTGAAGGATCGTGACGCTCTCCGCCGAGAGCGCTTCGATGATCCGCCGGGTGATCGTGGTCTTGCCCGAACCTGTCCCGCCGCAAATCCCGATGATGAGTGGCCGTTTGCTGGGCGTCAAATCGCGGCCTCCACGTATGGTCAGGATGGGCCCGGATGCTGGCGCGCCGCCCCAAGTTCGCGACTCGGACGGCGCGTCTCCGGCCTCGGCTACTTCTTTTTGCCCTTCTTCTTCTGCTCGATTACCGCCTGCGCCGCGGCCAACCTCGCAATCGGCACTCGGAAGGGCGAAGCGCTGACGTAGTTCATTCCCACCTGGTGGCAGAACTTCACGCTGTCGCCGTCACCGCCGTGCTCGCCGCAAATCCCCACTTTCAACTTCGGCCGGGTCTTGCGTCCATGCTCGATGGCCCACTTGATGAGCATGCCCACGCCTTCAATATCCAACGTCTGGAAGGGGTCGGCCTTGAAGATGGCGGCCTTGCGCTCGTCGACATACTCGGGCAGGAAGCGTCCCGCATCGTCGCGCGAGAGGCCCATCGTGGTCTGCGTGAGGTCGTTCGTGCCAAAGGAGAAAAATTCGGCAACCTCCGCAATCTGCCCTGCGAGCAGTGCCGCGCGCGGCAGCTCGATCATGGTGCCGACGAGATATTCAAGTTTCACTTTAGCTTGCGAAATAATCTCGTCGGCCACCTTGCGCGTTTCCGTTTCGAGAATCTCCAACTCTTTCTTATCAAGCGTGAGCGGATGCATGATTTCAGGTAATACTTTAATTCCGCGCTTCTGGCAATCGATGGCCGCCTCGATGATCGCGCGCACTTGCATCTCCAGAATCTCCGGGAACGTGATTGCCAACCGGCAGCCCCGGTGGCCGAGCATCGGATTCGCTTCATGGAGTTGCTCGACGCGCCGCGCAACAGCCTCGGGGGAGATGCCGATCTTCGCGGCGAGTTCCGCCTGCTTCGCCGGATCGTGCGGAACGAATTCATGGAGCGGCGGATCGATGAGCCGGATGGTGACCGGGAGGCCATTCATCGCCTCGAAAATACCGATGAAGTCGCGCCGCTGGAAGGGCAAAAGCTTGGCCAACGCCTTCTTCCGGGCGTCGACTGTGTCGGCCAGAATCATTTCTTGAATGGCTCGCTGGCGCTCGGCGCTCTTTTCAGGCTGGTCGAAATCCTTGAAGAACATGTGTTCGGTGCGGCAGAGGCCAATGCCCTCCGCGCCCATGCCGCGGGCCACGCGAGCGTCCTGCGGGGTGTCCGCGTTGGTCCGCACGCCTAGAGTCCTCGTCTTATCCGCCCACTTCATCAATGTTTCGTAGGCCTTGGGCGGTTCCGGACGGGCCAGGTCAATCTCGCCCGAATAGACGCTGCCGTCCCCACCGTCGAGCGTGATCCAGTCGCCTTCGCGCACCACGTGCCCGTTCGAGCTCATCTTCTTTGCGTCCGCGTCGATGTCGATCTTCTCAGCCCCAACGATGCAGCACTTGCCCCAGCCTCGCGCCACTACCGCCGCGTGGCTCGTCTTGCCGCCCGTCGCTGTCAGAATTCCCTGCGCGACGTACATCCCGCCTACGTCTTCGGGGCTCGTCTCGCGCCGGACCAGAATCACCTTCTCGCCTCGCTCGGCCCAATGCTCCGCCTCTTCGGCGGTGAAGACTGCCTTGCCGACCGCGGCGCCCGGCACCGCGTTGATCCCCTCCGCGAATTTCCGCCCGGCCAATTCCTTCCGCTGCAGCTTCGGGTCGAGCACCGGATAGAAGAGCCGCTCGATGTCTTCCGGCTTGATACGTTCAAGTGCTTCTTCAACTGGAATCAGCTTCTCATTCGCCATGTCCACTGCAATACGGAAGGCGGCGCTGGGCGACCTCTTGCCGGTTCGCGTTTGCAGCATGTACAGCTTTCCGTTCTCGACCGTGAACTCCATATCCTGCATGTCGCGGTAGTGCTTTTCGAGACGCTGCCGCACTTTCTCCAGTTGCTCGTAAACCTTCGGCATCCGTGATTTCAATTCGCTCAGATGCATCGGCGTACGGATCCCAGCCACGACGTCCTCGCCCTGTGCGTTCAGCAGGAAGTCGCCGAAGAAGGTCTTCTCGCCCGTACTGGGATCGCGCGTGAAACACACGCCCGTGCCCGAGGTGTCGCCCGTGTTTCCGAATACCATCTGCACCACGTTCACTGCCGTTCCCAGCAGTCCGGTGATCTTCTCTACCCGGCGGTACGTCACCGCCTTCTCGCCCATCCATGATTCGAACACGGCGCCAATGGCGCCCCACATCTGCTCGACCGGATCCTCGGGGAAATCCTTCCCTGTCTTCTGTTTGAAGTAGGCCTTGTAATCGCCAAGCAGCTCACGCCAGCCCTCCGCCGGAACCTGCGTATCGTCCTTGACGCCGCGCTTGTTCTTCATTGCGCGAAGCCTTGCCTCGAGTTCTTCCTTTGGCAGCCCGATCACAACGCTCGAATACATCTGTACGAAACGGCGGTACGCGTCATAGGCAAACCGTTCGTTCTTTGTGGCCTTGGCGAGGCCGTCGACGGATTTGTTGTTCAGCCCCAGATTCAGAATCGTCTCCATCATGCCGGGCATCGATCTCGCCGAGCCGGATCGCACGCTGACCAGCAGCGGATCCTTCGCGTCGCCGAGCTTCTTTCCGGTGAGCTTTTCCAGATGCGTCAGATGCTTGGCAACTTCGGCCCGCAGTTCCTTCGGATACTTCTTGCCGTGCTTGAAGTAGTAGTCGCATGCCTCGGTCGTGATCGTGAAGCCAGCCGGAACGGGCAATCCAATGCGCGTCATCTCGGCCAGACCCGCCCCCTTTCCGCCCAGCAGGTCCTTCATGTCGCCGGTGCCGTCAGCCTTCCCCGCGCCAAAGAAATAAACGTATTTCATGTCTCTCCTCTAAGAATGGACTTCAGATGCCGCTTGAAACTTGTGTTGTCGGCGCTCCGGCACTGCAAGCGTCACTTAATTCTTCCATCTTTCGCAGACCTCGTGTTCAAGTTCCACTTCAGTCGCCTCTCAGGCGCGCGCCGTTGCCCGCGGCGCATCCTTTGAATCCTCTGCGCCCAACTCTGAAAAATCGGCGATCGTCGAAAACTCCTTAAGCAAATTGCCGAGCAACGCAATCCGGTTCCGTCGAATCTCCTCATCTTCATGCATCACTAGAACCTTGTCGAAGAAGAAGTCAACTGCCGGCCTCAGCTCCGAGATCTTCTCAAGAGCCTGCCGGTACTTCCTTTCTTTCCGCCGCCGGGTCGCCTCCTCGCCGATCCTTTGCGCGGCGGTCTGCAATTGCAACTCGGCCGCCTCCTTCAGCAGCTCTTGCCGCACGGCCCCCTGCCCCTTGTCCTTTGCCCCCGCAGACTTCTCCAAAATATTGCGGATGCGTTTGAAGGCTGCCGCCAGCGGCGGGAAATTCCGTGTATTGCGAATTGCCTGAAGGGCCTCCACGCGCTCCGCCGCATCGACCAAGTCGTCCGCGCCGGCGGCGAACGCCGCATTGATCTCGTCATATGCGAAGCCCCGGCGCTCTCGCAAGATGTAACGCGCGCGCTCGTGCAGAAAATCCAGCACTTGCTTTTGCACGCCGTCCGTGGCCTCGACCTTCGGCGGATGCTCTTTCAGCGAGCGCGCCGCAGCTGAAATGGCCGCGGAGAGTGAGAGCGGAAGCTTGCGCTCGAGCGTGATCTTCACGATTCCCAGCGCAGCTCGCCGCAACGCAAAGGGGTCGCTCGATCCAGTCGGAATCGCGCCAACGGCGAAGCACGCCACCAGCGAATCGAGTTTATCCGCCAACGCAACGGCGCATCCCGTCAAATTCCGCGGAATCGGATCATCCAGCCCGAGGGGTTTGTAATGATCGTATACCGCCCACGCAATTTCGTCCGGCTCGCCCTGTGACCGCGCGTAAAGACCCCCAACCACACCTTGCAGCTCCGTGAACTCGCGCACCATCTCCGTGACGAGGTCGCATTTAGCCAGCTCCGCGGCTCGGTCCGAACCCGCGACGTCCGCTTCCGTCACGCCGCCGCTGAACCACTGTTCCGCCAGCCAGCGCGCGAGCGACCGCATTCGCTCGACTTTGTCGCGGTAGCTTCCGAGCCGTGACTCGTAGGTCACGGCCGACAGCTTCGGCAGGTAGTCGCCGAGCTTTGTTTTCTGGTCCGTGTGCCAGAAGAACTTCGCATCCGCAAATCGCGCGCGCAACACCCGCTCGTGGCCTCGGCGGACCAACCCTTTGGGATCGCTTGCAAGGTTGATCACGGCGAGGAAGTGCGGCGCCAACTCCCCGCCCTTTGACTCAAGCCCGAAGTACTTCTGATGATCGCGCATCACAGTGATCAGAATTTCGTCCGGTAGCTCGAGGAACGCAGAGTCGAAATCCCCCGTAATCACGGTCGGGTATTCATTGAGATAGGTCACAAGGTTTAGCAGCCCAGCATCTTCGTGGGCGCGCAGCGCCTTGCGCGCTGCCACGGATCGAATCTCATTTTCGATCTTCGCACGTCGCGTCTCCGGCCGGCACAAGATAAAGTTTTGCTTTAACTTTTGCTCATAATCCTCCGGGCCGTTCAGTGGCACGTTTTCCTTTCCAAGAAACCGGTGGCCCCGCGTTCGATTGCCTGCCGCGACTCCCGCGAATGAGAATGGCACAACCTTGCCATCCAGCAGTGCCACGATCCAGCGAATCGGGCGAATGAATCGCGGGCCATTGGCTCCTGTCCAGTACATCGAACGAGGCCACGAAATCTCATGAATCGCCTGCGGCAGGACCTCCGCCAAAATCTGCGTCGCCGGCTTCCCCGCAATCACCTGGACCACCGCCACGTACTCCCCCTTCGACGTGGCCACAATGTTCAGTTTCGAAAGCGGAACTCCCTGCTTTGCTGCGAAACTCTCTGCCGCGCGCGTTGGCTCCCCCACACTGTCGAATGCTACCGACTTCGGAGGGCCCATCACCTCCCGCGTTACATCCTCTTGCCTGAGCCGTACCTTGCGCGCAATCGCCGTCAGCCTTCGCGCAGCCCCGAAAGTCTCGACGGACGCAGTCGGCGTCCCTTCTTCAATCAGCGCATGTGTCGCCAAATGCCGCTCAAGAATCGCCTTCAGTTCGCCTGCCGCTCGGGCGATCATCCCCGCAGGAATTTCCTCGCAGCCAATTTCGAACAGCAGGTCCCCATAAACCTCGCCCTTCGCCTCCGCACGGTTCGCCGCGACCACTGTCCTCGAACTCCTTTTCGCTTTCACGCGAGCACCTCAACCGGGTTCTCGCTCAAGGTGGCGCGCTGCTCCAGCCACGCGCGAGCCACCTGCGTCGCCAGTTTCCGCACGCGGCCGATCATCGCGGCTCGCTCCGTCACGGAAATCGCCCCGCGCGCGTCGAGCAGATTGAATAGGTGCGAGCACTTCAGGCACAGGTCGTAAGCCTGGAGAATCGGGAATCTCCGCCGCGCACCGCCCTTTAGCTTGCCAAACGCCGCGAGCAGCCTCGCCGCCTCCGCCTCATTCAGATCGAACTGCTTCCGCGTCGCCACCGCATCCGCATGGTCGAAACTGTAGGCCGAGAACTGCTCCTCCTCCGCCAGTCTCACCTGCGCGTAGGTCATCGTCTTGGACCACCGCACATCGAACACATTGTCCACGCCCTGCAGGTATGCGGCGATGCGATCCAGGCCGTAGGTCAGTTCGACTGAAATCGGATCCAGGTCCACTCCTCCGCATTGCTGAAAATACGTAAACTGCGTGATCTCAAGTCCGTCCAGCAGGACTTGCCATCCGATGCCCCATGCACCCAGCGTCGGCGACTCCCAGTTATCTTCCTCGAAGCGTACGTCATGCTCCTTCAAGTTAATCCCCACCGCCTCCAAGCTTCTTAAATAAAGACTTTGAATGTCGGCAGGCGACGGCTTGAGTATCACTTGAAGCTGCGTGTGCTTGTACAGTCGATTCGGATTCTCGCCGTACCGGCCATCCGCAGGACGCCGGCTCGGCTGCGCGTACACCACTCGATACGGCTCCGGCCCAAGCACGCGCAGGAACGTCTCCGGGTGCATCGTCCCGGCGCCAACCTCCACATCGTACGGCTGCTGCAAAATGCAGTCGCGGTCCGCCCAGAAATGTTCAAGTGTTAGTAGAAGATCCTGAAAGCTCAACCCGCGAGGCGTCGCGCCCGCACTCTTGTGATCCTCTTTGGATTTCTTTGCGTTCTTCACGCCGTCTCCAATAGTTCGCGCGAAGCGAGCTTCCGATCGATCTGGTACTCGATCACATCGAGCATAACGTCCGTCACTTCCCTCGCCGCAGCTGCAGAAATCGTGTCCTCGCCCAGCCGGTCGAGCCGCTGCGCGAGCATTTGCTTCGCGGCCAGCCGTCCTGCTGCGGAGATCACCCGCATTCCCGGTCGCCTGCAGTTCCCGCACACCATCCCCGAGCCGCTGGCCGAAAAATATGCCGGGTGCCCCGCGCCTTCATCCGCGAGCTTCCTGCCGCACCGCGAGCACGCATCCATCGCCGGAAGCCATCCACCTAGCCGCACAGTCCAGAACGTGAAGTACGCCAGAGCCGGCTCCGGCTTCCGCATCCGCTTTACGGTCTGTGCGCACAGGAGCACCAGCCGGAAATTTGCGTCGGCTGCCTCCTTGTCGGGCAGCACCGCTTGCGTTATCTCGCTGAAAAGTGAAAGCGCGATGCTCGATGCGTAGTCTCCAAACGCGTCGAGAAACGACTCAATCATCTCGCACTGATTGATGCGAACCAGGTCGCGCGTCTCCCGCTCGAAGAACCATATCCGAACATGCGAAAGGCGCTCCAGTGTCGAACCAAAGCGGCTTTTCGGGCGCCGCGCTCCTGCTGCGACTCCCCTCATCCGCCCCATCGTCCGCGAAAGAAAGCTGATCAGCCGGTCTGACTCCCCCAGCGGATAGCCCTGCAGGACAATTGCCTCGGATTCGTGAAGCGGCATTTGAACTGTCGGCGCGCCGACGCGCGTTTCTACCGCGCACCGCATTCAAATGCCGTGACCATCGTCACGGCCTGCGCAACGCGCGCGCACCAAAACAAATTTTTGTACCATAGCCACCGCACTCGCGCAATCGAATTGCTCGCTTCACAATTCTCTCTGGGCGCCAAACTACGTTGCGCAAACTTCTCGCCGCGGCTAGAGTGTTCGCCGTTATGTCTCTCAGTTCGCCCAACTCGAAGACGCCCGTTGTCGGCGTCGGCCTAAACGCCACCGACACTGTCATTCGTCTGCCGCGCTTCCCTACCGTCGACAGCAAAGTTGAAGTGATTTCTTCGGAAATCAAGGCCGGCGGCCAGGTTGCTAGCGCCATGGTTGCCTGCCGGCGGTGGGGACTGTCCACTCGTTACGTCGGCAAGATCGGCGACGACGATGCCGGCAGATTCCAAGTGGACGAAATGCGGCGCGAAGGCGTCGAAGCGCATTGGATCATTACAGCCAACTGCTCGAGCCAAACCTCTTTCATCCTCGTCGACGAACCCTCCGGCGAGCGCACCGTCCTGTGGAAGCGTGAGCCGCGCGTCGCACTTCAGCCGAACGACCTTCATCGCGAGTGGATCACGGGAGCGTACGCCCTTCTCGTTGATGGCCATGATACTGCGGCCGCCGCGCAAGCCGCCCTCTGGGGACGCGAAAACCACATCCAGGTCGTCGCCGATTTCGACAATCGCTACCCCGGAGTTGAAGCATTACTTCAATTTGTCGATTTCCCCATCACTTCGAAAGATTTCCCCGAGCGCCTCACCGGCGAGAAGAGCCTTCTCAAGTCCCTCCCTCAGATTTGCGCCCAGTTCAAGTGCCGCATGGCCGGCGCCACTCTCGGCCGACTGGGGGTTCTCATGTGGGATGGTTCGCGGTTCGCCCTCTGCCCCGGCTTTCGCGTCAATGCAGTGGATACTACGGGCGCAGGAGACGTCTTTCACGGCGGCTTTGTCTTCGGCCTCGTGAACCACTGGCCGCTTGAAGAAATACTTGAATTTAGTTGCGCCGCGGCCGCGCTCAATTGCGAAGCACTCGGCGCTCGTGGCGGAATTCGCAGTCTCGACGATATCGCCGCTTTTCGCCGGCTCGCCGCTCGGTCGGAGCCGGCATTCGAAGCGAAAGAGTTACTTGAAGCGGCGCGCGCCGCGACGTCTGGAGCCTCCAAGTGATCCCGCTGAAGGATCTGACCCCGCGCCGCTCCACTCCGTTCATGACTCTCTTCATCATCGCGGCGAACATCGCCGTCTTCATTCACGAAATCTCTCTCTCGCCGCGAATGCTCGACGCGCTCACGAACACCTACGGCCTGGTCCCCATTCGAATCCAATACGCCCTCTCAGGCGCGCATCACGTCACGATCGCCCAGGCCTTCATTCCGCTCTTCACCTGCATGTTTCTCCACGGCGGGTGGATGCACATCATTGGGAACATGTGGTTCCTCTGGATCTTTGGCGCGAATGTCGAGGACCATCTCGGACCGCTGCCCTACCTTCTTTTCTACCTCGTCTGCGGTTTGGGCTCGGGAGTCTCGCAGGTCGCTTTCTCCTGGGGCTCGCATATCCCGTCGATCGGAGCTAGCGGGGCGATTTCCGGTGTCCTCGGGGCTTACGCTGTCTTCTTTCCTGGGTCGCGCATCCTGACGCTCGTTCCCCTCTTCATTATCTTTTTCCTCGCCCGCATTCCCGCGCTCATCTTCATCGGCCTCTGGTTCATCATCCAATTCATCAGCGGCCTCGGCTCGCTCGGAGCCGTCAACACGGGAGGGGTCGCTTGGTGGGCTCACGTAGGAGGGTTCGCACTCGGCGCAATCATCGCTTTCAGTCTGCGGTCTCCGCGGCGCTCGGCCGTCTATTATGGCTGAAGCTTCGATTTTCCACGCAACGAGTCTGGTGCGCCGCGAATCGAATAGAGAGGCAGCAGACAATTAGCTGAAGTCCACTTTGAGGAGTCGTGTGAAAAGCAACTTCCCTATTCGCATTTGCGTTCTTGCATCGATGCTTCTGGCCGTCACGCTTCTACCCGCGGCGGCTCGCGCTGACAACAAGGTAATGGGCGAGGTCCATTTCATCCCCGCCACGAAGACTGAGAGGTCCGCCGGCGTCTGGATCGACGGCCAATATGTCGGCTACATCGATGAGCTCAAGGGCAACAAGAAGGTCCTGCTTCTTCCCGGCGAGCACGAAATCACGTTTCGCCAATCGGGCTGTCTCGATTGGACCCAGAAGATTACCGTCCAGCCCGGCCAGTCGCAGGATCTCCAGGTCAAGCTCGAGCCCGACCCTCGCATCCATTACTCGGAGGTCACCGCTGAGGTAAAGCTCAAGGTCGAACCGGACCGCGCTGCGGTTTTCCTTGATGGCGCCTTCGTCGGAACTGTGCACGAATTCGGCGGTCTCGGCCGCGCTATGCTTGTCAACCCTGGTAAGCATCAGATCAAGATTGCACTCGTCGGTTACCAGGACTTCACCACCGAGCTCAACCTGCGTCCCAATCAGAAGTTCACGCTGAAGACGAACCTCATTCCCGGCAGCGTCAGCCAGGCCGACCCGTCGGTAAAGAAAGACTAGAGGGCGGCACGGGCTAACTGGGCAGCCAAGCGTAAGTGTGAAGTGATTCTTTACACCTTGACCGGCTCGTCGTGTCGACACGTCGACTCTTCGAGTAGCGCTTCAGATTCAGAATTTGTGAGCGATAAATTACTTGAAGAGAAGCCGCACACCTCAAAAATTCCGTCACCGAGGCGGGCCGTAAGCGCGACTCAAAACCCCGCGGGAGAAATCCGCTCGCTACAGTTAAAGTGCTACTTCATATGTCACGAGCTCCGAACTCCCGTTCGCGTCACCGTCTCCGCGACAAAATCTCCCACCTCGCGCGTCCCCAGAGTTCCTCCCAGCTCCGCGGGCGTCTTACCCTCCCGCAACGCCGTCCTAACGGCACCCTCTATCGCCTTCGCCTCCGCCGTCCATCCAAAGTGCTCGAACATCATGCCCGCCGCTAGGATTGCTCCCATCGGATTCGCAATATTCTTGCCCGCAATGTTCGGCGCAGAGCCGTGCACCGGCTCGAATAGCGATACCTTCCCGGGATGAATGTTCCCCGAGGGAGCCAGCCCGAGCCCTCCCGCCAGCCCCGCGCCAACGTCGCTCGCAATATCGCCGAACAAATTGCACGTCACGATCACCTCGAATTGCGAAGGATCTCGCACCATCTGCAGCAGAAGGTTGTCGATATATTGGTGGCTTGCCTGAATCTCCGGATACTCGCCGCGAACAAGCTTGAAAACGCGCTGCCACAAATCGTGCCCGTAGGTCAGCGCATTCGACTTGTCGCTCATGCAGACCCGCTTCAGCCCGCGCGTGCGCGCGTACTCAAACGCGTACCGGATGATCCGCTCCACTCCTTTCCGCGTGTTCACATCCTCCTGCACCGCAATCTCTTCCGCCGCGCCCTTCCGGAAGAATCCTCCCATTCCGACATAGAGCCCTTCCGTGTTCTCGCGAAAGACGATGAAGTTCACATCCTTTTCGCTGCGGTCCTTGAGCGGCGTGAATCGCTTGTCGAACAGCACGCACGGCCGCGCGTTCACGTAAAGGTCGAGCTTGAACCTCAAGCCCAGTAAGATGTCCGCGGCATGCTGGTTCGTCGGGACGCGCGCGTCGCCCATCGCTCCAAGCAAAATCGCGTTAAAGTGTTTCTCGAACATTTCCACCGCGTCAGACGGCAGCGTCGTCCCGTCGCGCAAGAACCGGTCCGCGCCCCAATCGAAATCCGTAAGTTCTACTTCACGTCCGCCCGCCGCAGCAGCCGCGCGCAGCACCTTCACCGCCTCGGGAATCACTTCCTTCCCGATCCCGTCTCCCGGTATCACCGCAATCCGCTTCGCTGTGACCATGTCCGCCGCATTTCTCCGTTCAAATTCCTACTCAACCTCGTAGGCCTTCGTCACGTGCACCCGCCAATCCCTGTGTGCCGGAGCCTTGATCACGACGGCATGGCGTCCCTTCTTGTCAGGCTGCGGCGCGACATACGTCGCGATATGCATCGAATCGATCGCTTGCCGAATCGAAGCAAAAACATCGGGCACCGCTTCTGGACGCTCACCGTAAGTGAACCCGCCCGCGTTCTCCGCGAGTTTCTCGCACACCTCATGCCCATGCCGGCCGGCCTTTGAGCTCGGTTCCTTTGCTGTCTCAATCACAAACAGGCAAACTCTCGCGTCCTGAAGGCTTCGAATGGCCGCCTCTGGCGTGGCCCGGCTCGCATCATGGTCGGCGTCCGTCACCGCCAAGACGACCCGTCGGGCTCGTTTCTCACTTCCAGCGCTCAATCGTTTGCACGCCAGAACGACCGCATCATAGAAGGCACTGGGACCGTAAGGATTCACGTAAATCCAGAACTTCGAGAATTGACTCCGATCCATGAAATCTGTCGCCGTCGGCTCATTTGAAAAAGCCACGATAACAATCCTATCCTGATCCCCCTCGAGCACTAGGGGCAACTGCACACGCAGTTCCTTCACGGTAGCCGTAAACGATTTGTTGAACAGCATCGAGCCGCTGTCGTCGATCACGGCCGCAATTTCCAGCGGCAACTCTTTGCCTGTGCTAATCGAAGGCGGGGACTGCGGTGGCTGCTTGTCGTCGAGGATAGAGATATCGGTCGCGACCACGTCCCTGATCGGGTTGCCCTTTGCGTCTGTCACGAAGAACGGAAGGCTAACCGTGGACGCCTCTTGCGACGTCGCTTGGGGCCGCGCCCCGAGCACGGTCGCGGAGAGCACCGCAACCACGGCCCCGTACTGTGCGAGTCGCCACACCGTAAACCGGCGCAGTGTATGCCCGCCGTCGGCCTCGCGCAAGACGCTAGCGCAGTCAGAAGTTTTCACGTAATAGTAAGGCTGTCGTTGTGAGGAGGCACTCGATGACCGCCGCCAAATTTCGCCACCTGGCCCTCGCGCTCCCCGCTACTGAAGAGCGCTCTCACATGAACCATCCCGACTTCCGCGTCGGCGGCAAGATCTTCGCAACGCTCGGCTACCCTAGCGCCGGTTGGGCCATGGTCAAGCTCAAGCCCGCCGATCAGGCTCACTTCTATGAGATGGACCCGAAGGCTTTCATTCCCGCCAAAGGCGCTTGGGGACGCCAAGGTGCCACCAACGTTGTGCTAAAGTCCGCAAAGGAGTCGGACGTCTTCTGCGCCATCGCGCTCGCTTGGCGCAACGTCGCGCCGAAGCACCTCGCAAAGGAATACGAAACCACTCGCGACCGAAAGTGATTCTTCACTGTCGCCCTGACGACTCTGAAAGTTCTCCTCGAGGAGTAACATGCGCGTCCGCAGGCACAGCGCACAACAATTCAAGTAACACTTGAACTTAGCGAGAATTCTGTCTAGCCCCGCCGGTTCGCACAACTGAAACTTCATCGACCGCAGGTTGCGCGACCAGCCGTTCGATGGTTTCGACCAGGCGTTCCGCGGACGCCGACTTCACCACGACCGCGTCAGCTCCCGCTCCTCGGGCTTCTGTAGCCACGTGCGCGGAGTCGTGCAGCGTGAAGATTACGATCTTCGTGCTCGGAGAGATGCGCCGGATTTCCTTTGCCGCGTGGAGCCCGTTGAGCACTGGCATGGTGAGGTCCAGCACTACAAGGTCCGGCTTCAGCGCCACCACCTGCGCCACCGCCTCACGACCGTCCGCAGCCTCACCGCAAATCTCCCATTCGGGCTTTGCCTCGAGAAGAGACCGCACGCCCCGCCGCATGACTTCATGGTCATCCGCAATCAAAATGCGCGTCACTCGAACCGGCACAGTACGTAAACGCTACCACAGGGTTCTGCGCCCGCGCTATACCGCGAGTGCTGTAGGTACGCTGCACACATTCGATCCCGGTCAGCCTTGCTGCATCTCCCAGCGGCGATCCTCGCGCGTCCATCGAGCCGGCCAAGTCTCCACCCAGTGCTTCAGCGCGTGAAGCCCCAGCAGAGTCGCCGACTCTCCGCACGCGCAGTCGATATGAAAGGAACTGCCATCCGTTTCCTCTAGATTGCCGGTGCGCGACGCCATGGATTTTGCCATCGGCAAACCGCATGAGGCGCAACGAAACAAAAATACGTGCGCGAATAGGCCCGTTAGGTCGTTCCCTCGCTTTTCCATGATTTCAGGCTAGCGAACGCTCTGGCCTTCGCCCATACGGCAAGGCGACCATTTCCGCGATTCCATTCAGCTTAGAAAGAAAGCCCTCGCGCCTGAGCTTTCTTACATACCCCCGCGGAATCCGCCCTAGGGAAAAACCTGACCGCACTTCGATCGGTATTCCCGTCGCCTCGTAGGCGCACCGGCGCCGCAGCAGCGTTCTAGGAGTAATAGCCGCGTCTGTGCGACGTCATCGGTTGCTTCCGGTTTGTCGCAGATCCTAAAAGGAGGTGAAAAAATAAGGGGAGGCCTGCTCGGCCTCCCCGACATCTCAAAAGTCCCGCTGGCCGCCCTTGCAGGCAGCCACGGCTCTGGCGACAGCCTTATCCCGCCGCTTCGTGCTTCTGCTGCGGCGCGTGCTGCTGCTTGTCCCGCTGCTCACGGAGGACAGCCTTGCGGCTAAGCCGGATTTTATTGCCCTCAATCGCGAGCACCTTGACCAATATCTGGTCGCCTTCCTTGAGCTCGTCGCGCACCGACCGGATTCGCTGCTCCGCGATTTCGCTGATGTGCAGCAAGCCGTCGGTGCCCGGGAAAATCTCGACGAACGCGCCAAACTCCGCGATGCGCACCACTTTGCCGAGATACGTCTTCCCAATCTCGGCTGTGGCCGTTACGTCGCGAATCATCTTCAGTGCCTCGTCCGCCGACGTGCCGTTGTTCGCGAAGACATGCACCTTGCCGTCGTCCATCACGTCGATCTTCACGCCCGTCGCGTCAATGATCGACCGAATCTTCTTTCCGCCCGGCCCGATCAGGTCGCGAATCTTGTCCGTGGGAATGCTGAGTTGATAGAGATGCGGAGCGTACGTCGAAATCTCCGGCCGAGCGGCGGAGAGAGTCTTGTCCATCGTGTCCAGAATCTCGAGCCGCGCCTTCTTCGCCTGCGCCAGCGCCTCGCGCATCATCGCGATGCTGACGCCGGTCACCTTGATATCCATCTGCAGCGCCGTGATTCCCTGCCGCGTTCCCGCAACCTTGAAATCCATGTCGCCGTAATGGTCCTCGGCTCCCGCGATGTCGGTCAGGATGGCGTACTTCTCGTCTTCCACGACCAATCCCATCGCGATGCCGGCGCACGGCGACTTCAGCGGCACGCCTGCATCCATCAGCGCGAGCGATCCCCCGCACACCGTCGCCATCGAAGACGAGCCGTTCGATTCCAGGATGTCCGATACCACGCGAACCGCATACGGGAAATCCGTGTCGGGCGGCAGAAGATTCGTCAGCGCCCGCTCGGCCAACGCCCCGTGTCCGATTTCGCGCCGTCCGGGCCCGCGCAGGAACTTCACTTCGCCCACCGAGAACGGCGGGAAGTTATAGTGCAACATGAAGCGCTTGAACGCCTCTTCCTCGAACAGCAGGTCGAGCCGCTGCATGTCTTCCTTCGTACCCAGCGTGGCCGTCGCCAGCGACTGCGTCTCGCCTCGCGTGAAGAGCGCCGAGCCATGCACGCGTGGCAGCACGCCGACTTCGCAGGTGATCTGCCGGATCTGGTCGAACGCGCGCGCGTCCGGACGCCGCCGGCGGACCAGCATGTCGTCGCGGAAGATCCGCTCCCGCAGCCGCTCAAACGCCCGGTGCGCCAGCTTGCGCTTTTCTTCGTCGTCTTCGGGAATGGCTTCGAGAATTTCCTTCAGGATGCCATCCACCAGGCCGTAGCTTTCGAGCTTCGGATGCTTCGCGGTGTCGAGCGCGTCGCGCAGCCGCTCACCGTACTTCTTCGTGATGTCCGCGTACAGCGCTTCGTCAAACGCCGGCGGAGCAACCGCGACCTTCTCCTGCTTCACGCGAGCCTGCAGGTCCTTGATCGCAGCCACAATCTTTCGGATTTCAGCGTGCCCGAACTCCAGCGCGTCCGCTACAGTCTCCTCGGAGACTTCCAGCGCGCCCGACTCCACCATCACGATGGCCTGCTCCGACCCCGCCACCACGATATTCAGCAGGCTGGTCTTCTGCTCCGCCACCGTCGGATTCACGGTCAGTTTGCCGTCGATCAATCCCACCCGCACGCATGCGATCGGATTCGCAAACGGAATCTTCGAAATCGAAAGCGCCGCCGACGCCGCCGTCACTCCGATCACATCCGGATCGTTCTCGCTGTCGGCGGAAAGGACCATCGCCACCACTTGCGTTTCGGTCGACCAGCCCTCCGGAAACAGGGGCCGCAGCGGACGGTCGATCAGCCGCGAGGTCAGGATTTCGCGCTCAGATGGCCTGCCTTCGCGCTTGAAGAATCCTCCCGGAATCTTTCCGGCGGAGTACGTGTACTCGCGGTAGTCCACCGTCAGCGGCAGAAAATCCTTCTCGGTCGCTTTGTTGTCCATGCAGGCGGTCGACAGCACCACCGTGTCGCCGTACCGCGCCACGACCGCTCCATGCGCCTGCCGGGCCATCTTGCCCGTCTCCAGCGTCAGTTCGCGCCCGCCTATGTTGATACTCACTTTTTCAAACATCAGTTGGTTCCTTTGGTCCCTTTCACGGGACTCGTCTTCAGATGCGAGATTTTATCCTCGGGAAATCCGCCAAAGAAGAAAACGAGGGGAAGCGAAGCGGCAAACTACCCAAGCTGGAATCCCGTGCCGCACTGCGGCGCGAACACACCGGCGCCGAAACTCATTTGATTTGTGCGGTTGGGGAGAGCGCGGGCCGCGCGGCGTTCTAGGACATCCGCGCTACTTGCGCAAGCTGAGTCGTTCGACAATCTCGCGATACCGATCCGGGTCCCGGCGATTCAGATAGTCCAGCAACCGGCGGCGCTTGTTGACCATCATGATCAATCCGCGTCGCGAGGCATGATCCTTTGCGTGAACCTTCAGGTGGGTCGTGAGGTAGTTGATTCGTTCGCTCAACAACGCAATCTGCACTTCCGGAGAGCCCGTATCCTTCGTGTGCGTCCGGAACTGCTCGATTACTTCCGCTTTGGCTTCCATCAACTTCCCCCTCCCCCTTTAAAACGCCGTCCCTATCCACTCTTTCTCGTCTCTTCTAGACACTAAAAATGCTAGCACAGTGGGAGGAGCGTGCAAAGGAAATTCCTGTATTCTCCCTTACGGCTCGAAGGCCGCTCCGGCTCTCCGCGCCTGGATTTCAGGGCCTTATCGCTCGATCGATGAAAAATCAGGATTTACCGCCGTGGACCAGCGACAGGAATTCGTCCCGCGTCTGCTTGTTCTCTCGGAAGACGCCCAGCATCGCGCTGGTGGTCGCTGTCGAATGCTGTTTTTCCACACCCCGCATTACCATGCACAGATGCCGCGCCTCCACGATTACGCCGACCCCCTGCGGACTCAGCTTTTCCTGGAGAGCCTTCGCGATCTGGCTCGTCAACCGCTCCTGAATCTGCAGCCGCCGCGCATACATGTTCACCAGCCGCGCGATCTTGCTCAGCCCCACCACCTTCTTGCTTGGAATGTACGCCACATGGCACTTCCCGAAGAACGGCAGCAGGTGGTGCTCGCACAGGCTGTACACCTCAATATCCCGCACCACCACCATCTCGTCATAGCAGACGCTGAACATCGCGCCGTTCAGTAGCTTGTCCGGATCCTGTCTGTAGCCGCTGGTCAGGAACCTCAGCGCCTTCTCGAATCGCTCCGGCGTCCGCCGCAGGCCCTCGCGGTTCGGGTCCTCGCCGATCTGCACCAGCATCTTCCGAACCAGGTCTGCAATGCTTTCCGAACCCGCCGTTTCCGGCAGGATGATTTCAGTCGTTTCGCCCATCACTGTTCCGTCCTTCCTTGGCCGCACTTACTTCCCCGCTCCCTCACCGGCATATTCAAAACTGTTCTTGCTTGTTTCTTCGATCCTCACCCGCTCGAGCCGCGCGGCGGGAAAACGCTCCAGCCGCCGAAAAATCTCGCGCGCCAAATTCTCCGTTGTGGGTACGCGCTTCTGAAATTCCGGCACTTCCTCGTTCAGGTACTTGTGGTCGAACGTCTCGATCACCTCGAACTCGACGAACGGGTCCAGCTCCCCTAGATTTGCAATCATTCCCGTCTCCGGGTCCACTGGTCCCGTCAGCGTCACTTCAACCACGTAATTGTGTCCGTGCCCGTACGGACTGTTGCACTTGCCGTAAAGCCGCCGGTTCTCCTCGGCGCTCAGTTTTTCGCTGTGCAGCCGGTGCGACGCCGCGAATCGGTACCGCCGCGAGAGCGAAGTCTTCACGACCGCCCTCCCGCGCCGCCATGCCCGTTCGACGAAGCTTCGTCCGCACTGCATTCCGCAAAAAGATCCGCTGATTCGTACAGCCGCACGCGATCGAGTTTTCCCTGCCGAATTTTCGGCTCCAACAGGTGCCAGATCACCGCGGCAATGTTCTCGCACGTCGGAATCTTCCCCGCTAACTCCGGGACTTCGTAGTTCAGGTGCCGGTGATCCATCCGCTCGACGATCTCCCGTTGCAGAATGTCCTTCAGCTCCTTCAAGTCGAGCACCATTCCCGTTTCCGGGTCCGGCTCGCCCGCCACCGTCACTTCCAGCGTGTAGTTGTGCCCGTGTCCGTGCGGATTGTTGCACTTGCCAAAGACCCGCCGGTTCTCCTCGCCGGAGAAATTCGGATTGTGATAAAAGTGCGCCGCCGAGAACTCGACTTTTCGCGTGATTCGAACCATCTCGACTCTCGAACTCTTCCTCGCCGCCTCGCCTAGCTCGCCCGCTGCGACGCCTTCGCCGGATATACCCGGCCCTTCCACATTACCGACCCGTGCGTGGTCTTCCACCACGACGCAACCAAGGCCGCCCAATACAGACACAATCCCGGGACATAGTATTGGATCAGCGAAACCGGCAAAAGATTCCCGTGCAGCTCGGCAGCATATTTCAAATGCGCCAGCGCCAGGAGCGCCACCGCGCCGCCTGCCGGCCATCCCCAGGCGCCGCGTCCGAGCCCATACACAAACAGCGGACCTAGCAGAATCAGCATAACCACCGGCCCGCGCAAAATCTCCTTCAGCATCGAGCCACGGCTCGCTCCCATCAGCTGGTACAGATTCTTGGTCCAGCCCTCCCACAGCGCGCGAAACGACCGGTACATCCGCGTCCGCACCACTCCCGGCCGCGCCGTGAAATAAATCCCATATCCCGCCTCTTTCACCCGCCGTGCGAGCGCCACGTCTTCCAGCACTTCTGCCGCAACTGCACGATGCCCTCCCACCGCCCCATACGCGCTGCGACGAATCAAGATGAACTGCCCGTTCGCCGCAGCGTCCGGTCGCTTCGGATCATTCACTCGCGCGTACGAATATTTCGCCGCCAACCGGCAATAGACCACCGGAATCAGCGCCCGCTCCCAGAATGTCTCCATCTCCTGCTCCGGCGAATACGAGACCAGCGCCGCCTGGTGCTCAGTCGCATCCGCCAATGCCCGCGCCGTCGAGCCCGGCAAGTGATACGTATCCGCGTCCGTAAACAGCAGCCAATCGCCCCTCGCTGCCGTAGCTCCCACCGACAGCGCATAATTCTTGCCCGTCCAGCCAGCCGGCAGCGTTTCCGTCTCAAGCACCCGCAGCTTCGGAATCCGCAGCCCCAGCTCCGCCAGAATCTCCGCCGTCCGGTCCGTCGACTGGTCGTTCACGACGATCACTTCCCCCACCTCCGCCTGCGCCGCCACGGACTCCACCGCCCTCGCAATCGACGCCTCCTCATTGCGCGCGGGAATGATGGCGGAAACCAAGGTCAAGGGTCCTGTCGGGACTGCCTGCAAATCGCTCGCTTTCGATTCACCGATGCATTTATTATAGGGTTCTTGGACGCCAGATTAAAACGGAACATCAAGACGGGCGTGGTCCTCGTCTTCGTCGCCGGCCTGCTTGCTCTCTTCGCTCATCCCGACTATCGCCAGGGCGAACCCAGCCTCCACGGCACTCCCGCCAAGGACTTCGCCTTCACGCTCGACGGCAAGCCCACGCGCCTCGCCGATCTTCGCGGGCGCGTCGTCGTCCTGAATTTCTGGGCCACCTGGTGCCCGCCCTGCGTCGACGAGACGCCCTCCCTCAACGCCCTCCAGCAGGAAATTCAGCCGCGCGGCGGAATGGTCCTCGGCGTCAGCGTGGACGACGACCAGGCCGCCATCGACGCCTTCGTGAAGAAATACAACATCTCTTTCCCGACCTACCGTGATGCCTCCAAGCAGATCCCGCTCTCCTACGGCACCACGATGTACCCGGATACTTACATCATCGACCGTCAGGGCCGCATCGACCGAAAGCTCGTCGGTCCGCAGGATTGGACCAGCACCGACATGACCGCCTACTTTGACTCCATCCTGAAAGCCAAGTAGCTTCTCCAAGCTGCCCCACCTCTCGAAACTTCCGCCCCGCTCTCACGGCATTCCCCGATTTGACACGCCGCATACCCCGGTGCTATCCTGATATACCCATAGGGGGTATAGGGGATGTCAGCCACACACCGCAACAAATCCACTGCAGCATGTGGATGCGAAACTCGCGACCCCAAGCGCGACCGGAAGGCCATGGGCGTCGACCCGCAGATTAAAACCGCCAACCTGAAGCGCCTTCGCCGCATCGAAGGCCAAGTCCGCGGCCTCCAGAACATGGTCGCCGAGGACCGCTACTGCGCCGACATCCTCGTCCAGGTCTCGTCTGTTCAGCAGGCCCTCGGCGCCGTTGGACGCGCCCTGATGCGCAACCATCTCCGCCATTGCGCTGCCGAAGCCATTCGCAAGGGCACGCCGCGCCAGGCCGAAGCCATGTACGACGAACTCCTCAAACTCATCTATCGCCACGCGAGCTGACCCATGGAACGTGACCCAGTTTGCGGAATGACTGTTGACCCGGTCCGCGCCAAGGCCACCACCGAGCACAAGGGCAAGACCTACTACTTCTGCTGCCCCGGCTGCGCCACCAAATTTCAGGCCGATCCAGCGAGGTATCTCAATCCAGCGCTTCCCCGCCCCGCACCGGCCCACGGTGTAATCGTTCAACTCGGCGGCATCGCCCCCGCTGCCTCAGCGCCCGCCAGGACCGCGCCTCAGCCTCCCGCGGCAGCACACGCGCGGCACGAATCGCACGTTCACGCTGCCGGTGCGCACGCCGCAGCTCCCGCCTCCGCGCCAGCGCCCAAAAAATCCACCTATGTCTGCCCGATGGACCCCGAAGTCCGCGAGGCCCGCCCTGGCGCCTGCCCCAGGTGCGGCATGGCCCTCGAGCCTGAGATTCCCGGCGCCCCCGTCACTAAAGTCGAATACACCTGCCCCATGCACCCGGAGATCGTCCGCCCAGCGCCCGGCTCTTGCCCGATCTGCGGAATGGCCCTCGAACCACGCACCGCCCTAGTCGAGGAGGAAAATCCCGAGCTTACCTCGATGTCGCGACGCTTCTGGGCCAGCCTCATTCTTACCGTCCCGATCCTCATTCTCGGCATGTCTGACCTGATTCCCGGCCGCCCCGTCCAGCACTGGCTCTCTCCCCACGCCTTGGGCTGGCTCGAGCTCGTCCTCGCGTCCCCCGTTGTCCTCTGGGGTGGCTTTCCGTTCTTCCAGCGCGGCTGGGCCTCCATCGAAAACCGCAGCCCCAACATGTTCACGCTCATCGCGCTCGGCACTGGGACGGCCTATCTCTACAGCCTCTTTGCAGTTCTCTTCCCCGGCATCTTCCCCGCGTCGTTTCGCGGCATGAATGGCGAGGTCCCGGTCTATTTCGAAGCAGCCGCCGCAATCACCACGCTTGTACTCCTCGGCCAAGTCCTCGAGTTGCGCGCTCGAAGCCGCACCTCGTCTGCGATTCGGTCGCTCCTTAAGCTCTCGCCTCGAACCGCCCGTCTCATCCGAGGCGACGGCACCGAGCTCGACGTCCCGCTCGAGCATGTCGAAGTAGGCGACACTCTCCGCGTCCGGCCCGGCGAAAAGGTCCCCGTCGACGGCGTCGTCACCGACGGCGCGAGTTCCATCGACGAGTCTCTCGTCACCGGCGAAGCCCTGCCCGTCGAAAAATCCGATGGCGCGCGCGTCGTCGGCGGCACTATCAACGGCACCGGCACCTTCGTGATGCGCGCCGACCGCGTCGGCAGCGAAACGCTTCTCGCCCAGATCGTGCGCATGGTCAGCCAGGCGCAGCGCAGCCGTGCGCCCGTCCAGCAACTCGCCGACCGCGTGTCCGGCTACTTTGTTCCCGCCGTCGTGCTTGCGGCGATTCTCACATTCATCGCCTGGGGCGTGCTCGGCCCTTCGCCGAGGATGGCGCATGCGCTGCTCAACGCCGTCGCCGTGCTCATCATCGCCTGCCCCTGCGCCCTCGGCCTCGCCACCCCCATGGCCATCATGGTCGGCACGGGACGCGGCGCGCTCGCCGGCGTGCTCGTAAAAAATGCCGAGGCTCTCGAAATTCTCGAGAAGGTCGATACGCTCGTCGTCGATAAGACCGGCACCCTCACGGAGGGCCGCCCTCGCGTCATGTCTGTAATTTCGACCGCAGGCGGCGATGGCGCAGATATTCTTCGCGTCGCCGCCACCCTCGAACGCTCCAGCGAGCATCCGCTGGCCTCCGCAATTCTCGCGGCGGCAAAGGAACGGAATATTGCTCCTGCCGATCTCTCCGAGTTCCGCTATCGCGCTGGCAAAGGAATCACGGGCAAGGTCGCTGGCCGCTCCGCGGCACTCGGCAATCGCGCGCTCTTCGCGGAAATCGGCATCCCGGTCGGCGAAGTTGATTCCCGCGCTAAAGCACTCGAATCGAATGGCGAAAGTGTTGTGTTCGTCGCCGAAAACGGCAAGGCAATCGGCGCAATCAGCGTAGCGGACCCCGTAAAGCCCACTACCCCCCAAGCCATCGCGCAGCTTCATCGGCTCGGCATTCACATCGTCATGCTGACCGGCGACAGCCCCGCCACTGCCCAGGCCGTCGCGCGCAAGCTCGAGATTGGACGCGTCGAGGCGGGAGTACTTCCCGAACAGAAAGCGGAAATCGTCAAGCGGCTACAGCAGGAAGGCCACACGGTCGCAATGGCTGGTGACGGAGTGAACGACGCGCCTGCGCTCGCGCAAGCCGACGTCGGCATCGCCATGGCCACCGGCACGGACGTTGCCATGGAAAGCGCGGGCATCACGCTCCTTCGGGGCGACTTGCGCGGAATCGCGCGGGCGCGGGCGCTCAGCCGCGGCACGATGCGCAATATTCGTCAGAATCTTTTCTTCGCTTTCGTCTACAACGCCATCGGCGTCCCCGTCGCCGCTGGCGTTCTCTATCCGTTCTTCGGCCTGTTGCTCAGCCCGATCATCGCGAGCGCGGCCATGACATTCAGCTCCGTTTCCGTCATCGCCAACGCGCTGCGCCTGCGGCACCTCGACCTCGACCGCGCTTAGAAGCGAAATTCGCGTCTGCTGATACAATAGCGCTCATGACATTCATGACCGTCACCTACGAACTCCAGGAACCGCTGAAGACCGAGCAGTTTCGCGCGCTTGGCCAATTCGCGAACACCTACGGCCTCCAGAATTTCCGCTTCGACGACAAGACGAATCATCTCCACTTCGATTACGACGCTTCGCGGCTGCGCGAATCCGTCGTCGAGCACGTTCTTCGCGAAGCGCGCATCCCCGTGCTCCGCCGCCTCCCCGCCGCTTAGTAACCAGGCGGCACACTTCGCACTTCTTTCTGCGGAGACATCGGGATACGCATCTCGTGAATAGGGGTTTGGAAGGGCCAGGCGCGAGAACTATCGCGAGTCCGCGTCGAGAGTGGACACAGCGATCCGCTTGCGGGATCGCTGATCGGTCCGGAGGAGAAAAAGGAGGGGGTTCCTGCTTGGGATCAGGAACCCCCCAAAGGCCGCGCTTCCGTGGCCCGGCCTAGGCGTGACCGGACCATGGGGTCATCCATCCTAGCTTCCCTCTCAGAGGCAGGTGGGAACGATCTGCGTCATCTGTGAAAGGGCCCCTTCCTCCCCGTTCACTGACGATACCGATCGTTGGAAGCGCGACCCACGCACGCTTCTTTGCAAGCCACGGTCCATTTGAATTTGCTCCGCCAAATTCGCGTTGTGCTCGTGATTTCAGTCACTTAGCGGTAGTACTCTGCCGCCTGGGCCCGGTACCCAGAAGACCAAATCGGGAATCGAATCCCGGCTTGGTACCCGGCACCTCGCTCCATCTCCCCCGTTAACTCTTCCTCGCCTTCCCTCGACCCCGATTGTGCAGAAACGTCCTCTGCCGCATAATGGAGTCCGCACCGAAGAAAATGACAAAATACTTCATCGCGATTCTTCTCGTCGCCGCCGTTGGACTCACCGGCATCCTGATCGGGATCACCGCAGTGCATGCGCGCCACTTCGCGGAGCCTGCTCCCGTGGCAGCGGCTGCCCGAGCGGAGGCGCCCGCTCCACGAGCATTGAGCGACGATCCTGATGCGCGCGTCGTTCGCTTTGCCAGCAACCCCATCGCGGCTCCGCCGTTTCTTGTGGCCGACATCGACGGCAACGTCATCTCCACGGCGGAGTGGCATGGAAAAGTTGTCCTGCTGAATTTCTGGGCCACCTGGTGCCCGCCCTGCCGCGAAGAGATCCCGGAAATGATCGAGCTCGCGAGCCGCTACAAGGACCGCCTCCAGGTCATCGGCGTCTCCATGGACGACGGCTCCGTGGATGATGTGAAAGCGTTCGTGAAGGAAGAGGGCATGAATTATCCGGTAGTGATGTGGAGCCCCGAGATCGTTCGCGAGTATGGCGGCGTGCCGGCGCTCCCGACCTCCTTCGTGATCAATCCCGCTGGCCGCGTCGTGCAGAAGCACGTTGGCCTGTTTTCGATCGATACCTATGAGACGGAAATCCGGGCGCTGCTCGGTCTGCCGGTCAACGCGCGGGTCGAGACGTTTGAGGACACGGGGCAGATATTCCTGAAGAACGTCGCGCTGGCCACCGAGCTTCCCGGCGTCGATTTCAAGGGCCTGAATGCCGAACAGAAAAAGGCCGCGCTCAAGCGCTTGAATTCGGAAACGTGCAGTTGCGGCTGCGGGCTCACGCTGGCGCAATGCCGGATGAACGATACGTCGTGCCCGATCAGCCGCAAGCTCGCCGAGCAGGTAGTGAAGGATGTGCTCGCCGGGAAACCGGCCCCTCAACCCGGAGCGCCGCTGCCGCAGTAACACGCTTCTCTGCTGAAGGAAAACGCCGCAAAAACAGAAGCGGCATCCCGCATCCGCGCGGGACGCCGCTTCAAGAATTCTTCCCGAAAGTTGCTACGAACTACCGGTCGTACTTCATACAGATCTGGAGTTGCTCGATCGCCCCATCGATAGCCTTGATGGCTTCCACGCGATGCCCGCCAAAATCATGGGCGGCGTGCTCGAGATGCGCGCGCGCGTTGCGCAAGGAGTCGATGGCTGCTCGAATTTCGGGGTGCGGCGCCGGAACTGCGTTGGCAGCGGCATGCGGCGCGGGCGCCGGCTGAGCCGCTGCGGCAGTCGTGTTGTGCGCCGCCATCGCTACCGGAGCGCCGGCAGGAAACGTCAATGCGAGAACGAGAATTGCGACCGCGAAGAAGCCGATTACTGAATGCCTCATGAAGATTCCTCCCTGTTCCGAGAGTCGGCTCGGAGCCGAATTGGATCCCAGGACCCACAAACACGATTGACGAGCCAAAGTTGCGCTGAACTCGTCAAGCAGCTCTCGATGGTAGCGCGGAGGCGAAACTTCGAAAGCCTTTCGCTGTACCTCTGTTTCCAAAGTATTTACAGCCCCTCGACCGACGCCAAATCTTGGGCTCGAGCTTTCCGTTTCGCCGTCACCTTCAAATGTGATCTGCATCACCGTTGCTTTCGTATGACAAGGTAAAAATGAGAATTGGGGAAGGAAATGAAGACTAGGCGTAGGACCGCTCTTGGGGCTAATCGGGGTGGTGAAATCTTGGGGCTGCTGCTGGTGGTTGCCTTTCTTTTGGTTCTGCAGCTCTACCCCGTGCGAGCGCTTCTCGCGGCGGAATTGATCTTCGCGGCGTTGTTTGCGTTTCTCGCAGCGTTCGCCGCAGCGCTGTACCTCGTTGGATCGCTCGGCGAATCCGGAGCCGACGCCGCCATCGCCAGAATGCACGCAGCCGCGCGCTCGCTGGCGTCTGCTTGGCATCACTTTGAGATCGGAGTTCAGCGAGCTTTTCATCGGCACCACGCTCCGAACGTGGCGAAATAGAGCCACGGGGAGGTACTTCAAATGCGCAAGGGAACCAACAAAAGAAAGAGGACAAAGGTCGCGCGCCACCCGCGCCAGAAGGTTCAGCCTGACCTGCGGCTCAAGAACTACCTGATCGAGCCGCACCCTGAGCTGTAGGTTCGAGCCGCTACACGGCGGAATGGAGGGAGTTATGCACGCCATCATGGTGGGAGCGGTCGTGTACTGCGTCGTCGCCGTGGTCCTTCTAGTCGCGCTGAGTTTTCGCCGCGAAATAAGACAGAATGAAGAATCCCAGCTCGGCGAAAAGGAAGATCTCGCAACCAATACGCTGCAAACAAGCGAACGCCAGAAGGAATCCTCGCACGATCTGCGATCCGGGCAGGAGTCGCGCCGCCGCGCGGCGTAGCGTGAGGAAGCCGTTCGCCCACGCTTGGAATTTCCTCCCAGTACCCTGCCTCTCTCCGCCGTGCATCGACCCGTCGGAGGTACAGTATTCTTTTGAGCAAAGAGTACTTTGCTTTTCGCGCCCCTTAGACGGACTATGATCGAGCAGCTGAAGCGGCCCTGAGCGCCGCGAACGATTGCTGATCGTCTTGGCAGCACCCAGCCCCAAGGCCGCATCTTCGCCGGCGCATCATTTCCGGCCGGCGCTGCGGCCACGCGTCCGCCGCTGAATAGCAGAATGCCGGATGGCGCGGAGCGGCGCGTTTCGCAGGGGGGATTACGATGGCGACCCAAACCCAGAGCTTTCTCCAAGGTGAAGTAGTCGACGGGAAATTCGAGCTGCGGCAGTATCTCGGCGGCTCGGACCACGGAGCCGTCTTCCTGACGGAGTGCGGCGGCATAAAGCGCCATGAGGCCGCCATCAAGCTGATTCCCGCGCGCGCCGGAAACGCCGAGCTGCAGCTTTCGCACTGGCGGCTCGCCGCAAACATTTCGCATTCTCACCTTCTGAAGATTTTTGACATGGGCCGCTGCGAAGTGGAGAACACCGCCAGGCTCTACGCCGTGATGGAGCGCGCGGATGAAAACCTCGCCGAGATTCTTCCCGAACGCGCGCTGACTCCAGCCGAAGCGCGCGACATGCTGGTGCCCGTCCTCGACGCGCTCGCCTACATGCATAGCCGCGGCTTTGTTCATGGCCGCGTTCGCCCGTCGAACATCATGGCCGTGGGCGAAGAGCTGAAGCTTTCGAGCGATTCGATTTGCCGCCTCGGCGAATCGATCGAGACGCAGGGTGTTGCGAGCCCATACGACGCACCGGAAGGCGCGCGCAGCGGCCTCTCGCCTGCGGGGGACGTCTGGGCCCTGGGCATGACGCTCGTCGAAATTCTGACGCAGCGGCTTCCCGAGTGGGATCCAGCGGAGCGCAAAGATCCAATCCTCCCGGAGACCATGCCAGCTCCGTTTGCGGACATCGCGCGACATTGTCTGCGGCGCGAGCCGAAGAACCGCTGGACGGTTGCCGACGTCGCCGCGCATCTTCCCGCGACGATCGAGCCTGCTCCGGCCGTAAGCGCGCCGGCGAAGAAAGCGATTCCTGTGGATAGCACCGCGATTCGTCGCTACAGCATCGGAATCGCGGCCGCTGCGCTCGTGATTGTGGCAATCGTCGCGGGCGGCAAGATTCTGGGCAGCAAGTCCGATGTCGCTCGCGCGACTGCGGACGCCGCGCCAGCGCCCGTACAGCCGGTCGAGCCGACACGCGCCGAGACTCCCGCGCCAAGACCTGCGGAGCCTGAAAAGCGCCCTGCGATTTCGAAGCATGTCGAACCTGCCAAAGTCGCACCCGCTGCGATTGCGAAGCACATCGAACCGGTCAAGGCTCCGCCGGTTGAACGCGCCGCGGAAGCAGTTCCGAGCCGCGCCACCGCTGCCGCGCCGTCCCCTGCTCCGCCAGTCGTGAGGACCGAGACTCAGCCCACGGTTGCTGCGGCCGTGCCGGGAGAAGTGCTTCATCGGGTGCTGCCCACGGTCCCGCAAAAATCGAGCAACACGATTTCGGGAACGGTGCGCGTCGGCGTGAAAGTGAGCGTCGACGCGGCGGGGAACGTAATCGCTGCCACGTTGGATTCTGCGGGGCCGAGCCGCTACTTTGCGAACCTGTCGCTCGCAGCCGCGCGCGAGTGGAAGTTCGCGCCGGCGAAAGCGAACGGCACAAACGTTGCGAGCGAATGGCTCCTGCGCTTCGGCTACACCAAGTCCGGCCCCGAGGTTCTTTCGACGAAGGCACTGCCCTAAATTTCCTCGTTCGCTGACACTTCCAGCCGCCTCTCCGGTTGCGAGGTGTGCCCGCCTGTTTGTAGTCACAAGGAAACTCAGGGGTGAGTCATTTTTTCGGGGCGGACGATGTCGTCGAATTCGTCCTCGGAGAGATAGCCGAGCTTGAGGGCGGATTCGCGGAGGCTGAGATGTTCGTGATGAGCCTTGTGGGCGATTTGCGCGGCCTTGTCGTAGCCGATCTTCGGCGTGAGCGCGGTGACGAGCATCAGGGAATTTCGGACGTTCTCTTCGATGCGCGGCAGGTTGATGGTCATGCCGGCGACACAGTGCTCGGTGAACGAGCGGGACGCATCGGTGAGGAGCCGGACGGAGTTAAGGAAATTGAAAATGATGACGGGCTTGAAGACGTTGAGCTCGAGATTTCCTTGCGAGCCGGCGAATCCGATGGCGGCATCGTTGCCCATCACCTGAACGGCGACCATCGTCATCGCTTCGGACTGCGTGGGATTCACCTTGCCGGGCATGATCGAAGAACCGGGCTCATTTTCCGGAAGAATCAGTTCGGCGAAGCCTGCGCGGGGGCCGGAGCCGAGGAGACGAATGTCGTTCGCAATTTTCATCAGCGAGGCGGCGAGAGTTTTCAGCGCGCCGCTGGCGAAGACAATTTCGTCGTGCGCGGAAAGCGCGGCGAATTTGTTGGGATGCGAGGTGAAGGGCAGGCCGGTGAGCTCGGAGATTTTAGCGGCGGCGCGTTCGCCGAAATCGGCGGGAGCGTTGAGGCCGGTGCCGACGGCCGTGCCTCCGATGGCGAGGTCATAGAGGCCGGGGAGAGTCATCTTGATGCGGTCGACGTCGCGGTCGAGCATGCTGGCCCAGCCGGACATTTCCTGGCCGACGGTGAGCGGCGTGGCGTCCATCAGGTGCGTGCGGCCAATTTTCACGACGCCAGCAAATTCGCGGGCTTTCGCGTCGATTGCGTCGCGCAGTTTTTCGACTGCGGGAATCAGGGCTTCAGCGACGCGCGACGCGGCGGCAATGTGCATGGCCGTGGGAAACGTGTCGTTGGAGGATTGCGACTTGTTGACGTCGTCGTTCGGATGAATCGGCTTCTTGCTTCCCATCACGCCGCCGGCAATTTCGATGGCACGGTTCGAAATCACCTCGTTGGCGTTCATGTTGGTCTGGGTGCCGCTGCCGGTCTGCCAGATGTGGAGAGGAAATTGGTCGTCGAGCTTGCCGCGGATCACTTCGTCTGCGGCCTGAACGATGAGCTTGGCTTTGTCGGGAGGCAGCTTGCCGAGGTCGCGGTTGACGAGCGCCGCGGCTTTCTTGAGGATGCCGAAGGCACGAATCAGCTCAGGCGGCATCGTGTCGCGGCCGATGTCGAAGTGAATCAGCGAGCGTGCGGTCTGGGCGCCCCAGTAGCGGTCGTTGGGGACTTTGATCTTGCCCATGCTGTCGGATTCGGTGCGGGAGTCGACGCGAACGGGGACGGGTTTGGCGGCCGTGGCCAGCTTGGCGCGAGAGCCTGGCGCAGATGCGCGGACGGATTTGCCGGACTTTCGGCCGGGCTTTGAAGGACGCTTCACGAGAGGCTCCTGAGAGCAACGGCGGCGAGTTGCCGCTGGCGAGACCAAACCGTGGAACCACAGATGAACACAGATAAACACAGATAAGAACGGCTGGTGAGCCTGTGCAACCGTAGATTAAGCATGGGCTCGATCCTTTGTTTTCAACAACTTACGAGAGGAATTAATCCCGTTACCGTAGATTAAAGTTCGCTGGAGTTTCGCCAGGCCGCGCGGCTGGAAGGCGGCAAAAAGGATGGCGAGCCGAAAGTGATGAGAGTAGCTTTTTTCGCGATTAGAAAAATGTAAGTTGCTGAAAAGGAGGGAATTAGCTGAATTTCTAATCTTTCTTTTCGCGATTAGAACTCCAGAGGAAGACGGTATCAGACGGCTGGCGAGGGCGCGGTGACGAAACGGCGTTTCTGGGCGATTAGACTGGGCGCCGGTCCTTTGCTTTCTATAACTTACGAGGAGTTCTAATTCCCTGATTGGGCGATTAGAAATTCGATGGCTGTCCTCAGGGGTTAAAACCCCTGACCGGACGGTGACGTTCATGTCGGAGCTGAAGCTCCGACCCCCTAAAAGGCGGCGGCGAAGAGAGAGTGGCGAGTAGCGCCTCGATCTTGTTCCCTGCCCCAGGTTCAGAGCGGCACGATCCACTTCACAATTCCCCCATCGTAGTTCATAGCATAAAGGGAGTTGTGTCGCGTGGCGAGGAGCGACTTGCTTGGTAAACAAAGCAGGCGAAGAAAAGAATCGGGTTACGGGCAGGAATGCGGAAGGAATCGAGAGGGGCTTGCTTGGTATTGAAAGCAGTAAGGTGCGAGCCGATTCGCGCGGCGAATGCATGACGCTTCTTTCTTACCCCATCGATGCGGGAAAAGGCAAGGCGGAGCGGCGGGAGGTGTGCGCAGGGCAATTTGGGGTATCGTCTTCTGCTACCGCAGAGACGCGGAGGACACCAGAGGACGCGACCAGCGATCAAGTGTAAAGAAGCCTACTTCTTTGGGGGCAGGAGGTTCCTGAGGACGGCGGCCAGTTGTTCCGCGAGGCGGCCCGTCTTGGCGAGGGATTCGAGTTGTCGATAGATATCCTGCGCATCTCCCTGCTTTCGAACGCCAACGCTGCATATGACCACAAAGCCGAGTTGCGCGTAAATTCGGTAAACGACGCGATGGTTGCCGAATTGGTGCTTCCAATATCCCGAGAGCGAACCTCGCAAGGGCAAGCCGTAACCTTCAGGGTCGGCCACAAGCTTTTTCTCCAGAACCTTTCGGAGTTGGTTGCGGATGCTGCCGTCGAGGGCTTTGATATCGGCGGCCGCGTCTGCGGTGTACCTAAGCTCGAACACAGGTTTGGAGCGATGTTCCTTCAGAGCTGGCGCAGGGGCAGACGGGTGCTTTCGCCCCTTGCTCATTTGCCAAAGACGGCTTTCGTCGTAAGGAGCCGGCCCGCCGCGACGTCCTGGTCGATGGTTTCCGAGAGGGTGAGCAAGCGATCTGTAAGTTCCCGGTCGGCGAGGACCTCGAGCGTGGCGAGAATGGAGTCACGCTCGTTCATGAGAGAATCCAAAAATTCCTTGTCGACCAGATACTTGGGCGGCTGGCGACGATTCTCAACCAAGACAACGCGGTTCGCGGTCGCCTCTTTCAGGCAGGCCTTGAGCTTATCTCGAAGGACGGTTGCCGAGACTTTTTTCACGGCGATAGAAGTTCGGGGCATCGGAGCCTCCAATGTACGTTAGTCGCATACAAATGTACGTTTAGCGGCCGCCGATGTCAAGGCCCGGGTCTAAAGGGATGCTTTTTGTGCCTTCCCCGAAAGCGGAAGAGAGGTCCCTCCGCTGCGTCCCGCGCCCGCGCTGCGCGCGGGGAAGAGAAAGGGGCGGGACTTCGGTCGAGATGACAAACTTCGCGGCGGCGGAGATGCCTGTGTAAGCACCGAAGTGACTCTGTCTCCCCTGAAAAGGGGCTCGGAGCTCCTGGCTGGCATCTTTTCCTGCGGCTCAAGTTGCGGGCCATAATCTTGACTCAATCGAGAGAGTGAGGCGGCTAGTCAGCGTCGAGCGGGCAAGGCAAGACAAAAGCCTCAGGTCTGAAGACCTGAGCTACAAGCCAAGACTGCCGGGCCGCGAACGGCGTCACGCGGCGCTACAGAACCGACGGCAACTGAAGGAGGCGGCGAAGCAAGCTTCGCCGAGTGTCTATTGCCTCGGCCGCGAATGCCCGGCAAAGCGGCAGCAAGCTGCCGCACTCCAAAACGGCGAGGCTTGAGGGTGATGGGAGATTGTGGATCAACTCGGAGCCGAAGGGCGCGATGCCGCCGGAACGGCGTGGAGCAGAATCAGTGCGGGTTCAGTAGCCCCATTGCTTGAGGATGGGTTTGACGAGGGCGAGGGTGAGGTTGCGCTTTGCCGCGAGGCGAGGGTCGTCGCCCATGTATTGCACGTCGAGGCGATTGAGCGGAGCGCCGGTGAGATGCTCGATCTCGTAGGTGAGGACGATCTGTTCGTCGGCGGTGCCGTTGGGACCCTGATAGGTTTCTGTGTTGCGAAAGATTTCCTGCTCGCCAATCCATTTGTAGCGTCCATCGACGAGACGAAACGCGATGGTGCGGCGCGTGCGGCCGTAGAGATGAAGCATCGCGTCATATCCGGCGCCGGGGCGAGGATTGGATTCGAGATAGACCTCGCCGACGGAAGGCAGCGGCGAGAAGCCGTACTGGGTCCGGTCGAATTCGAGGGCGGCGTCGAGAAGCGTGCGGACTTGGGGATCCTGAACGGAGAGCTTGCGAGCGTAGACGCTACAGCCGGCGAAGGAGAGCGCGAGAAGGGCGACGAGAATTCTGGCGCGTCCCAGGCGGAGAGAATTGCGAGCGGCAGCGACAGCGGGGCCAATTGTGGCTTGCATCAGCGGAATATCTTAGCGCACGCAGGCAATGGCGGCGGGCGGATGTAAATTTTTCAAATCCGAGGGGATGAGGGCCGCGAGTTGTGCTAGCATCCGCGGCGATAAAACCCAAATGAGGTGCTCGCAATGGGAATCTCCCGACCAATTCCCTTCCGGCTGTTTCTCCGTTCGATCTTTTCGATTCTGACGGCGTTCGCGCTGGTGATGCAGGCGCCGCTCCTTGCGTCGGCGGAAGCCTGCCGACACGGCTCGCCCGAGCCAGCTCCGCCTCAGCAGGGTGCTAGCAGCGCTTTTGCGCCATCGCAGAACGATCCCACCGCGCAACGATGCGACATGCTGGCGGACCCGCCGTACGATCCGGAGAAGGTTGGAAATGGCGTGGACGACGATGATATCGACACGGCCTCAGCGCTTGCTGTGTGCCAGGAAGCGGCGGCGGCACAGCCGGTGCGTCCGCGATACCAGTATCTCTACGGCCACGTACTGCAGGTGGCAAACCGCGCGCAGGAGGGCGCGCAGCAAATCATCGCGGCGGCACAGGCGGGGTTTCCAGTGGCGATGGCGGACCTGGGAATCCTGTGCATGACGGGCGAGGGCGTCGAGAAGAATGCGCAGACGGGACTCGCGTGGTTCCAGCAGGCGGCGAAAACCGGGCTGCCCGTGGCGTATTACGATCTGGGCGTTTTCTATTCGGATGGGCAGGCGGTGGAAGTGAATCCCGACGAGGCGGCGAAATGGTACAAGGCGGCGGGCGACGGAGGCTATCCGGACGGATACGCGCAACTGGGCGCGTTGTATGTGAAGGGCCAACCTCCGAACTACGCGGCAGCGGCGGCATGGTTTCAGAAGGGCGCGCAAAGCGGGTCGGCCGACGGGGCGCACTGGCTCGGCTGGCTGTATTCGAGCGGACAGGGGGTCCCGCGGAACCTACAGATGGCGCTGCAGCTCTACACGCAGGCTGCGAACGCGGGAGATACAGACGCGGCATATCGAGTGGGCATGATCTACCGGTACGCGCACGGCGTCCCGCCGGACGCGAACGCAGCGGCGCAGTGGTTCTACAAAGCCGCAAAGCAGGGGCACACGAAGGCGGAGGCTGAACTCGGAGACATGTTCTACCTGGGTGAGGGCACGCAGCGGAGCGACACGGCGGCTTTGGCGTGGTTTACGCCGGCGGCGCAGGCGGGACTCCCGATGGCGGAGGATGGACTCGCGCTGCTTTCGGAATTCGGCGAGGGAATCGAGCACAACCCCACGACGGCGGTGCAGTGGTACGAGAAAGCGGCGGGACAACAGGATGTGTTTGCGATGTACGAACTGGGAATGCACCTGCGGACGGGCTCGGGAATTCAGTGGGATGAAGGGGCGGCGATGCAGTGGTTTCGGAAGGCGGCGGATCAGCAGTACGGTCCGGCGGAGGGGAGCCTGGGGTACGGGTACATGAATGGGCTGGGCGGCGGAACGCAGGATTATCAGCAGGCGGCATACTGGTTCGGGCGCGGGGTCCAGCACGGCGACGGCTATTCGCTGCTGTGGCTTGGGCAGCTCTACGACAACGGGTGGGGCGTGCAGCAAGACTTCGTGAGAGCGAAGCAACTATATGCGCAGGCGGCGAGCGATCCGAATCCGCAGATTGCGGACCTGGGGAAAAAGATGGTGTCGATGATGCCGGATACGCCAGATAGCTACTCGGCGCAGCAGTCGGCGCCGCCACGAGGAACGGGACGGTCGGATAATTCGTGGGTGGGACCGGCGGTCGTAATCGGAGGCGGGCTGCTGCTGCTTTCGGCGCTCTTCAGCAGCCACGGAAGCAGCGGCGCGGCGACGTCGTCGGCGCCGTCAGACGGGTTCTCGGGAAGCACGATGACCAGCGACACGAGCGGCGGATGGGGCGGCGGATCGTCGACGAGTTCGGCGCCGACGCCGGTGTGCCACCAAGTGCCGGTCGAGACTGCATTCCAGGTACAGAGCGGCGCTTGCGCGGTGACGCCGACGAATTGCGGGTACAGCGGCGCTACAACGATGGCGTGCGACTAAGAGAGCGACGGAGGAACGAGGAATGCGGGGGATGCGGGTGGCGCGAGGACTTGGCGTTGCAATGCTGGGCGCGCTGCTGCTGGGCGAATGTTTTTCGCGGCCGAAGGGCGTGGTGAGCAACGTGACACGGCAGGAGCATCCGTGAGCGACACGCAGACACAATGGTATGTGCGAAAGAACGGAGTGGTGCACGGGCCGGCGAGCGAGGCGCAACTGCGGAGCCTGATTGACGCGGGGCGGATACGGATTCAGGAGGAGGCGAGCCAGAGCACGCAGGGGCCGTGGCGTCCGCTGAGCGAGTACGCGGAGTTTGCGGCGGTGCGGCCGATCAGCGAGCTGTTCGGGGATTCGGGCACCGCGGCAGCCGTGGCACCGGCGGCTGCTGTTGCTGCGGCTCCTGGGGCGCAGCCGATGGCGGCGGCTCCTCAGGCGCAGGCCGTGGTACGCCCGCCAGCTGCGGAATCGATTGCGGCGAGACCGGCCGCGAGCGCAAGTGCGCCAGCAGCAGCTGCGGCGGTGAGCGTGGGAAGGCTCTCCGAGACGGACCGAATCGTGTTCGTCGACGAGTTGACGAAGGAGATGCGGAAGAAGGTGGAGGATCGGGCGTATCCAGCGGCGTTCATTGTGGGTGGCGTGGCGTTCTTCGCGATTGCGAAACTGAGCATGGCTGTGGCGCTGATTGTGGGACTCGTGGCGGCGGGCATTGCGTTCAGCGTGGTGAAGTCGATATTCGAGACGAAATATGTGGCGTCCATCGCGGAATACAGCGATGAGATGCTGGTGACTCGGCTCAACGAGGCGAAGGCGGACCGGCGGGCGGCGCGGACGCGGTCTGCGATTGGTTGGGCGGTGATCGCGATCATCGGCGTGATTCTGCTGATCGCATGGATCGCGGCGCGCGTGCAGATGCAGCACTAGTGTTTGCAGACGGCGCGGTGAGTATGCGCAGGGCGAGTATGAATCGCTGGCATCTTGTGCCGTCCCTGAAGGGACTCAAAGATATTTCCGCTTGTCTTTGCCACCCGGGACTGCCGTCCCGGGCGACAGTTTGTGTCGTCCCTGCGAGACTCAGGATGACCTTTCGACAGTTTGGAGGAGGAGCGATGAGGCAAGCGATCCTGTTCGTAATTGTGCTGATGTGCGCGGCGGCGGGCGCGTGGGCGCAGGAGACACCGAAGGAGTCGCTGCTGGCGCTGGCGAAGCGCGACCGGACGATGGCGATTGTCGATCCGGCGACGCTGAAGGTGGTGGCGAAAGTGCCGTGCGGGCCGGACCCGCATGAGGTGATCGCGTCGGCGGATGGGAAGCTGGCGTTCGTTTCGAACTATGGCGGCGGGGCGTACAACACGATTTCGGTGATTGATTTGACGGCGCAGAAGCCGCTGCCGGCGATCGACCTGGGCGTGCTGCACGGGCCGCACGGGCTGGCGTTCGCGGGCGGGAAGCTTTACTTCACGGCCGAAACGAACAAAGTGATCGGGACGTACGATCCGGCGACGCAAAAAGTGGACTGGATTCTGGGGACGGGGCAAAACCGGACGCACATGGTGGACGTGTCGAAGGATTTGGCGACGATTTTCACGTCGAACGTGAGCTCGGGGACGATGAGCATCATCCAGAGAGTTTCAGTTCCCGCGGGCCCCGGTGGCGGAACAAGAATGGACTGGACTGAAACCGTCGTTCCAGTGGGACGGGGGTCGGAGGGATTCGACGTGGCGCCGGACGGGAAAGAGATGTGGGTGGCGAATGCGGGCGACGGGACGATTTCGATTGTGGATGTGGCGAGCAGGAAAGTGACGCAGACGCTCGAGGCGAATGTGAAAGGCGCGAACCGGCTGAAGTTCACGCACGATGGGAAACGCGTGCTTGTGGCATCGCTGGGAGACGGGAATGTGACGGTGTTCGACGCAAGCAGCCGCGAATTATTGAAGCGGATCAAAGTGGGGCGGGGCGCGGCCGGGATTTTGATGCAGCCGGACGGCACGCGCGCGTTTGTGGCGGCGAGCCCGGACAATTTGATCGCGGTGATCGACTTGAAGACGCTGGAGATTGTCGGGCGAATCGATGTGGGCAACGAGCCCGACGGAATGGCGTGGGCCACTCGGCAGTAGGCGCGACGGCGCGGCTAATTTTGCGGCGCGGCCGGTGGGACGGCCGCCGGGGCAGCGACTGGCGCAGCTGAGGGCTTTTGGGGCCAAAGAGCGCTAATGGCGAGGCCCACGATGATACCTACGGAAACTTCGAAGAACCTGTGCAGCGCGACGATCCACGGTGTGCGGTTGTGCGCGACGAGCAGGACAATCGCGAGCGTGATACCTGAGAAGCGATAGGCGCTGCGGTCGAGCCCCAGAAGCGCGCAGATCAAACCGAGAACGAAAATCCCCACAGTGAAGACGAGGACGTTCGAAGGCAGATAGGTGGCAACAACGTCGCCGAAGGCCGCGCCGAGCGCGGTTCCAAGGAAACGCTGCACAGAAGGGGTCCACGCGGCGCCGAGAGTGGACTGCATGACGACGATGGTGGTCAGCGGAGCCCAGTAGCTTTCCGGGAGGCGAAAGGCGCGAGCGATGAGAAGCGAGACCGCGGCGGCGACGGCGCTGCGGACGGAGTGGATGAGCCAGTCGCGAGTCAGGCGGGATGCGAGCCAGTTATGAGAGTGCGCCACGTGCCCCTCCAAAGCGAGCGGATAGTTTAAAACGGAGCCAGCGCTTGCGCCGAATCGAGACGCGAGAGGAGCGGCGGCGAGGCGTCACGCGCCGGCGGCGGATTGGCCTTCGGCGACGATGCGCTGCATATTCTCCGGCGAAAAGAATTTGGGGATGGAGACGGTGCCCGCGAAGGCGCCGAAGAGCTGCTGGATCTCGTGCGGGTTGCGCGAGACGGCGGCGATGAACATCCGAAATTCGGGCGTCGGCGGCGCGAGAGTGGCGAGCTGGTAGGTCCAATCGTACATCGGCATGACGGCCTCGTTGCGCTTCTTTTCGTATGCACCGAGGGCAGCGTCGAAAGGCAGCTGACCCGCGAAGGCTGTGTCGAGCGCGTTGGCCAGAAGCTCGGCGTCGCGAAAAGCGTCGGCAATTCCCTGCCCTGTGATCGGATCCTTGTGGTAGGCGGCGTCGCCAACCAGAGCCCAGCCTGGGCCGAACGGCCGGCGGAAGAAGCTGGGCAGATCGCCTTGACCGACGAAGCGCTCCTCGCGTTTGCCGGCGCGCACGCGTTCAGCGAGGCCGGAAACGAGCTCGAGCGAGCGCATGTGGAAGCCTTCGATGTCCGAGCGGTACTCGGCGAAATCCTGATTGCGAGCCATCACAAAAACGGCCATCGCATCGCCGTGCGTGGGGATCATGCCAATCATGCGGCCGTGATCCTCGCGCGGATACCATTCGAATTCGCCGCGCGAGACGCCAGTCCAATAGCTGTAGTAGGCGCAGCCGGGAGCCGGGCGCACTTCGTATTCCGGCGCCTTAACGGAGCGAGCGACGAAGGAATGGACTCCGTCGGCGCCGATGACGACGTGGGCCTTTTCCGTGACGATGCTACCGCCCGCGTCGCGACCTGTAACGCCGACGACGCGATCGCCATCGAATACAATTTCTCGAACTGAAAAGTTCTCGCGCAGCTCGGCGCTGGCTTCGACTGCGGCGTCGACGAGAATTTTGTCGAGGATCGTGCGGCGGGGCGCGAAGCCGGCATCCACCCCCGCGGGGCAGACGGCAAAGCCGCGAAATGAGACCGAGCCGACGTCGAAGAGAATCTGCCGAATCGGCGGGCAGCCGGAGGCGACGAGGGCGTCGAGCAATCCCCAGCGCTTGAGCTGCAGGACACCGGGCGGGTGAATATAGTGCGTGGACATTATGTCGCTGGGGAAGGAGCAACGGTCGAGAAGCAGGACGCGATAACCTTTGCGAGCCAGAAGCATGGCGGTGGGTGAGCCAGCGCAGCGCGCGCCCACGACGATAGCGTCGTACAAGGCAGGCCTCCGGGAGAAACCGCCGCGAGCGGAATCTACCATCGGAGGAGGCGCTCGGCAAGCGAACGCGATTGCCGGCGGCGCTAGCGCGTAAGGACCAAGAGAGTGAACGTGTCCGGCAGAATTGGCGGGCGCGGCCGCGGATGCTCGGCGGTGGGCGCGGGCATCGGGCCGAACTCGGCGGTGACGGTGTAAAGCGTGTGCGTCGAGAGATCGAGGCCCATCGTGCGAGCGCCGCGCTGCGTCTGGATCATGTCGACGGGGGAGAGTTTGTCTGGCGAATCTTCGTGCGCGACGGTGATGGTGCCATCACCGCAGGAAGCAAACGCGTAGCCGGTGCCGGGATCGAAGCGGTTGGCGTCGACGCCCTGCCCGATGGGCACGGTACCGAGGACTTTGCCGGAATCGCCATCGACCATGGCCATGAGCTTGTTGTGACAGCCGACGAAGAGGCGCTCGTGAGCGGCGTCGATGGCCAATCCCGAGGGAGACTCGCACGGAGCGAGCGGCCAGGTTTCCTCGACCTTCAGCGTGCGCGAATTGATCTTGTCCATTTCACTTTTGTCTTCGAGATTGGCGAAAACATGGCCCTTGCCGTCCGCGGCTGCGAATTCTGGCTTGCCGCCGAGGTCGATCGAGCCAAGGACTTTCGCGGTGGCGGCGTCGATCGCGGTGGAAGTGCCGGCGTCGCCGTTCATGGTGAAGACGCGCTTGGTTCCGGGATCGTAGATGATGCCGTCGCAATCCTTGTCGGTCTTCAGAGTATCGAGGGTCTTCAGAGTGGTGTAGTCGAAGACGAGCACCGAGCCCGCGCCATCGCTCGCGTAGCCCTTGTTGAATTCGGGCGCGAGCGCGATTCCATGCGAACGGCCGAGGCCGGGAATCTCGGCGATCAGCTTGCCGTTCTCCGTGTCGACGACCATCAGGCGGTTGCCGCGGGAAATGAAGAGCCGATGCTTGGGCGAATCGATGGCGAGGTAATCCCAGCCACCGTCGCCGCCGAGCTTGTATTTGTTCGCGACGTGGTATCCGGAGCTGCCCGATTGTGCCACTGCGGTTGCGGCGCCGATCACGAGCGCTCCGGCGACGAGCGCCGCGAGACCAAGATAGGCCGGAATATTTCTGAATGAGAGTCTACGCATCGACCGCCTCCTGCCTAAAGAATCCGACGTGAGCGTTTTACGCATTGCACCTGAAGGTTACCTGAAAGATCGCGGAAGTTGGGACGAAAAGGCGCAGGGACCGGCGGTAAAGACGCGGCGAATCAAATCTTCAAGAAGATGCGCTTGCGATAGAGGATCCACATGGGAATCCAGCAAACGATGAGGAAAGCAATCGAGAACGCCAAAGAAGCGTTGGCGCTGGGCGGCGAGCCAATCGGCGAAAAAATCGCATGGTAGATCGCACCCTGGAGCGATTCCTGGCCATGCGCGGTGTGCATGGTCCATGAGCCGAGGCCAGCCGCGAGCATTTCAGAAAGGACGTATGCGGCAATCGCGTTCATGCCGAGAACCATCGCGGGCATCGTCCAACGGCCGCGGAGCTTGCGAACGTCGAGCAGCCAGTAGCACAACGCGAGAAGAACCAGGGCGAAGCCGGCGGTGAAGAGAACGAAGGAGCTGGTCCAGAGCTTCTTGTTGATCGGGAACCAGATGTTGAAGAATTTGCCCGCGGCCAGGCCAATGATGCCGAAGACGAGCATTCCGAGGGCTTTCGCGCGCTGTGTGCGTTCGGAGCGGAGCCATTCGCCGGTCAGTACGCCGAGGAGGCAGCTTGCGATCGCCGGGATCGTGCTGAGGATACCTTCGGGATCGCGAGTGCCCTCGTACAAGTGACCCATCAACGCCTTGCGGTCGAGCCAGGCAGCGAGATTGCGATCCGGATCGAGCAGCGGAATATTGTGCGTGGGAACTCCGAAGCCGGGCACGGGAACGTAGCGCATCAGAATCCAGTAGCCGACGAGGCAAATCGCGGTGACGGTGACTTGGCCACGCACGCCGGACCAGAGCACGAAGATCGCGGCGGTCAGGTAGCAGATCGCGATGCGCTGCAGGACTCCCTCGACGCGGATGTGCGCAAGCTCGTAGTGATTCGGGAAGCTATTGATGATGAAGACGCCGATGGCGAAGAGGATGGCAGCGCGCTTCGCCGCATGAATGAAGATGGCGCTGCGCGATTCGCCGCGCGCCAGCCTCGAACGAAACGAGTAGACCATCGAAACGCCGACGATAAAGAGGAAGAACGGGAAGACGAGGTCGGTGGGCGTCCAACCGTTCCAGTCGGAGTGCTTTAGCGGCCAATAGGCGGCGGTCCAATCGCCGTTGTTATTGACGATAATCATCCCGGCGATGGTCAAGCCGCGGAAAATATCGAGTGACTGGAGGCGTTCGGCGGCGGGCTTCGTGCCTGAAAGCGTGGAAGCGGCGGCGGAAGCCGCATTTTGAGTGGTGGTCGCCATCACCTGCCTCGTAACGCCGCGAGTGTAGCAGGGACGGCCTTCGGGGCCTAGTGGTGCAAGCCGGGCAGGCGCAGCGCACCCTTATATCGCGTGAACAGCTGTACACCTGTTGCACTGTTGGACAGGCAGTTGAACGGCAAACTTCGCGGTAGCATTGCCAGGGCTAGAATATTGGAACCGGCACGCAAAGAGGATTGGCGTAAGTGTCGGCGCGCGGTGGGCGCGGGTTCGGCGAACAGACTTGGGAAAAAGGAATTATCTAATGACTTTGTTTCGTCCTTCCCTTCCTGAAGAGGAAGTGGAGAGCACAACTGTGCCTGCCGAGGAGCGCCAAGAGCGCGAGGAGATTGTGGAGAAACGCGCGTCGGAGGCTCCCGAAGGCATGGTCTTGGCCGAGGACTTGCCGTCCGCCGCCGACGCACTGGCGGATTTGTTCAGCGAGGACGCTCCTGCGGTGCCTGCCGGAGCAAACGGAACTGCCGTTGGCGCGACGCCGACGGCCGTGCAATCCGACACAAAGCCAGCGAATGAAACGCACGCGCCTCCTCCGCCAACCACCGATGCCGAAGCCGCCGAGCCGGTGACGATAGGGACCATCACGCTCGAGCTGGGCCCGCCTTCCGACCTCGAACTCGCCGGAATCGAGCTTGCAGCCAGCGCCATAAATGAGGCCGCGACAGTGGAAGCGCCAGCGAATGCCGAAGCAGTCGCAATCGCATCCGCGACGCCTGCCAATTCCGGTTCTGCTGACTCGCACGCGGCACCGACGATTCCACTCGCTGCGAGCGACTGGGCGTTCGAGGAGCGGCTTGCCGCGCACAAGGAATGGGTGGAAACGCGCGGCGTCAACGGGAACAAAGCGAATTTTGCGGGAGCGGCGCTGGAAGGCGCGGAGATGATCGGCGTCAACCTGCGCTACGCGGATTTGCAGGACGCGAACTTGAAGAGCGCGGACCTGCTGCTGGCGGATTTGCGCGATGCGTGCCTGGTGCGCGCGGACTTGCAGGAGTCGTGCCTGGTGGGCGCGAACCTGGAAGGCGCCAACCTCGAAGGCGCGTCGCTGGATACGGCGATGGGCCTGGTGCCGCGTCAACTGGCCGGCGCGAACTTGCGGGATGCTTCGCTGCCCGAGCAGGTGGCGCACTTCGAAGCGCGCCCGGAATTCGAACGTGCGTCGCAAGCGGCGAAGAGGTTTTTCGGCGCCACGATGGCGATCAGCGGAGTGTCGGCTCTGATGATCTGGATGACGCACGACACGCAACTGCTGACAGACTCGTCGATTCTGCCGTTTCTGCGTTCGCGCGCAGCAAGCTCGGCGCTGCCCGCGGGACAAATCTACCTGATCGCGCCGGTGGTGCTGTTCATCGTCTACCTCGTGCTGCATTTTCATTTGCAGAGGTTGTGGGACGCCGCGCTCGAACTTCCAGGGATCTTTCCTGATGGGCGCGAGATCGGGCAGGGCGGGCCCCGCATCGTGACGGGCTTGCTGCGCGCGCATTTTCGCTGGATGAACCGGGAGGCGGCGTCGACGCGAATCATCGAGCGCGCGCTGGCAATGCTGCTGGCTTACTGGGTGGCGCCGGCCACGCTGCTCCTCTTCTGGGCGCGGTACCTGACCGTCCAGGACCTGCACGGCACGATGTTGCACGAATTTCTGCTCGTGATCGCGGCCGGAGTGGCGCTGTACTCGACGACGAAGGTCGGCCGCCCACAGGAGCGATGGTCGCTCGAAGGGAAGCATAGATGGCAGTGGGTATCGAAACTGCGCGACGTGAATCCGCTATCGCTGGCGATCGGCTTTGGAGTGGTTCTCACAATTCTCGCGATTGGCACAACGCAGGGCGCACCGCACGATCGAGCGCGCGCGCCGCAATTCGGCTCTGAAGACATCCGGCGCTGGGCGCCGACGGTTTTCTGGTCGATCGGCTACGATCCGTATGCGGACCTGACCGAAGCGTCGCTTTCAACGCGGCCCGCGAATTGGACCGGAACTGACGAGCAGATCGCACAGGTGCATGGCGCGCGATTGAACAATCGCAGCATGCGCTACGCGCAGGCCTATGGCATCTTCCTGGTGAACGCGCACCTGTGGCAGGCGAATTTCGAGGGGGCGTTTTTGTCGGATGCGGATTTTCGCGGCGCCGACATGGGCCAATCGAAGTGGCGCTACGCGATCATGGATCGCGCGCTGCTGAATCACGCCAATCTGGACCGCAGCACGCTCGACGGCGCGAACCTGGACCGCGCAGACTTGCGCGATTCAAATCTTTCGTATTGCTCGATGGCGAACGCAATTCTGATCGACGCGCAGTTGCAGCGCGCGAGCCTGTATGGAGCACGGCTGACGACGGCGTCGATGGAGCGCGCGAACCTGGAGAAGGCGGACGTTCGCTCGGCGTACTTGAACGCCGCGAATCTGGATCATGCGGACCTGCAACAGACATATCTCTGGTCTGCCAAGCTTTCGGGGGCGAATCTGCAGAACGCGCAGCTTGGCTCGACGATTTTTATCGACGCGGATTTGCGAGGCGCGGACTTCCGGGGCGCTCAGTTTTCGGATACGGTGCTGAACGGCGCGGACATCAGCGGCGCGAATCTGGACGGAGTGGATCTGCGCGGGGCGATGGGACTGACGGCGTCGCAGGTGTGCTCGACGGCATCGCGCAAAGGCGCGACCCTAACCGACGCGCTTGCAGCGCAGGTGCAGGCCGCGTGCGGCGGCCCCCTGCTGGTGGCGCCAGCGGCGACGGCTCCAGCCCCCGCTGCTGCCGCGGCGCAGGTGCAGTCGCAGGCAAATCCCCACCACTAATTTCCCTGCAGGCTCTCGTGTGCTGAGCGTTCGTTGCTTGGCGTGTGTTGCGTTCGGCGCGCAGTTCCCTACTTCGCAGGCTTCCCTGCCGGCTTCGCAAAGCGGCTGTCGTCCACCGGCACGTTTGCCTGAATCGTATCCCACTTGTAGATGGTCGGGCCGTCGGCGTGCGCGACTGTGATTGCAAACGGGACTTTCACGCCGTCCACGTCGCGGTAATCGGAGTAGTCCGTATCCTGCGGCAACGCGCCAAGCGGACTCTCGATTCTCTCCGAAACGCGAAGGAGCAGACCGGAATCCTTGTCGAAATAGAAGCGCACCGAACCGCCGCCCGAACGGAAGGCGACGACGCGATACGCGTCGCGGTCTCCGATTTTCTCGATGCCGAGAACCTGCGCGCGACTGAAATCCTTCTTGATGTCGAGGCCCGGGATGAACGAGGCCCAGCGCTTCGCGCGGACGAGTTCGTCGCCCTCCAGAGTTTCCGCGCCGCGGCCGGGGCGGGACTGCCAAGCTGTGGAACCGTCGTATCCCTGGCCCATTTCGCCCATGGGCAAGCGGACGGTGGAGACGGCTTTGTCCGGCGCAGCGCGGAGCATCTCGACTTCAGCCTTCATGCCGCGCGAGGGAAGCTCCATCGTGCCCTTTGCGCTCAGCGAAGTGATTTTCTGAATCGCGGCGTCGCCGCCGAGCGCGGTTGCGTACTTTGCGAGAATCTCGTCGACGGCCGGCATCGCGCCCGGAGCCGGAGCCGCATTGGGAGCGGCGGAAGGCGGAGCACCGGCAGGGCCGTGTTCGGCCGAGGGCATCGCTCCGCCTGGTTCATTTGGCGGTGCGACGGCCAGGGCTACCGGCATGTTCGCAGCCTTCGACACGCCGTGATGGCAGGTGTAGCAGGTGACTTCGCGGCGGCCGTTGAAATTATCCTTGTCGATCGCGAACATCATTTTCATCATGTTGCGCGCGGTGGTTTTCTGCGGCTTGTCGTCGCTTGAGAAATCTTTCGTGTCGTGGCAGAAGTTGCATTCAACACCGAGAGCGGCCGTGATGTAGCGCATCGCCGGGATAAGCTGGTCGGAGGGAATATCCGTCAACACCTGAACATTCATGTAAGCTTCGCTCGCCGTCGTCACTTTCTTTTCGGCGGGCTGCTGCGTGGCTGCTTGTGTTTGCGATTGCGGCGCGACGGCAATTGCGCGCGACGTAGAAGATGCACGCGACGCAGCTCGCGCGGAGTGCGTTGAGGGCTGCGAAAAGGCCCCGAGGGCGCAGATTCCAACCGCCGAAAAGCCGATTGCCAATTTCCGCCAGGAGTGCACAATTCTCATGAGTTCGCGTCCGTCCTCTCGAAGATGTACCGGCGCAAGCGCGCCTATGCGGGCGACGAGCTGGCAACGCCCGCAAGCCGCTCTGAATCATACGCAATTTGCGCCGCGCGTGATGCTAAAATTCAGGTGGCGCGGCGGGCAGGAATGTCGGGCGCGCGGCAAACGAACCGATGATTGAATCAAAGCGCGTCGCAGTGGTGATGCCGGCGTACAACGCGGCGAAAACGGTGGAAGCGACCGTTCGCGAGCTTCCGTCGATCGTCGACACGAAAATTCTGGTTGACGACCACAGCAGCGACGAGACGGTTCGCGTCGCGCGCGACCTGGGCTTGCGCGTGCTAGTCCACGACCGCAATTACGGCTACGGGCGCAATCAGAAGACTTGCTACCGGGAGGCCCTGGCGAGCGGCGCCGACATCATCGTGATGGTCCATCCCGACTATCAGTACAAGCCGACGCTGGTGGCCGCGATGGCGGGCATGATTGCGTCGGGCGTGTACGATGTAGTGCTGGGCTCGCGCATTCTCGGCGGCGGCGCGCTACGCGGGGGGATGCCGCGCTATAAATATCTGGCGAACCGCTTCCTCACGGCATTCGAAAATCTGATGCTCGACGCCAAGCTCTCTGAATATCACACGGGATTTCGCGGATTCAGCCGGCAGGTTCTGGAGGCGCTACCGCTGGTGGAAAATTCGGACGACTTCGTGTTTGACAACGAGATGCTGGTGCAGATTCTGCATTTCGGGTATCGAGTGGGAGAGATTTCGTGCCCGACGAAGTATTTTGACGAAGCGTCGTCGATCCGCTTCGGGCGCAGCGTGAAATATGGATTTGGAGTGCTGCGCGCGGCGATGAGCCCTGCTCTGCAACGAGCGCACCTGGCCCGCTTCCGCTTTCTCGATCCCAAAGGGCGAAAGCTCGGCGACGCACCCGCGGAACTGGCGGACTCGGCCCTCGCCGGAGAGCCTTCCGGAGAACGCGCCCACTGAGCGCCATCGCCACGCGCAGGGCCTCGCTTCGTTTCCTGCAGAGACGTTCCGGCGGAGTCCTCATTTGAAATTGAACTGGAGGAACGTTCTTTTTCTCCTGCTGCTTACAGCGGCGGCGTTCGCGGTCGCAGGCTATCATCCGGGAGTCGAAGACGCTGAAATTTACGTGCCCGGAATCATCAAGACGCTGAACCCGGCGTCGTTCCCGTTTGGGGCGGAGTTTTTCGAATCGCACGCGCGACTGACGCTCTATCCAATCCTGATCGCCGATTCGGTTCGCGTGACGCATCTTTCGCTCGACGCTGTGATGCTCGCGTGGCACCTGTTGACGATGTTCCTCGTCCTGCTTGGCTGCTGGCAGATCGCGAGCCTGTGTTTCGAATCGAGGGCGGCGCGGTGGGGCGGCGTCGCGCTTGTGGCCGCTCTTCTCACGATTCCGGTGGCTGGCACAGCGCTTTACATCATGGATGAGTATCTGAACCCGCGGTCGATTGCGCTGTTTGCGTCGTTGTTTGCGATTGCGGGCGTGCTGAAGCGCAAATACCTGACGCCGGCCCTGTGGATCGCGTTCGCCGCTGTCATCCATCCGCTGATGGCCGTCTTCGGACTTTCGCTGATCGCCGTGGTCATCTTGCTGCGCGATATCTGGGGCCGTTGGGGACCCGAGGACATTGAGGCAACAGCGCAGGCGTCCACCGCGGTCGCTTCCGCGGCGATCTTACTGCCGCTGGGCGTTTCCTTCCATGAACCGTCGCCCGCCTATCGCCAAATCATTCAAATGCGGCCGTACTTCTTTCTGCTGCGCTGGCATTGGTACGAGTGGCTTGGCATCGTCGCGCCATTTTTGTTGGTGTGGTGGTTCGCTCAGATAGCGCGGAAGCACGGCATGCGTACCGCGGAGCTGCTGTGCCGTGCGCTGCTGATCTATCAGGCGGTCTACTTCGTGCTTGGACTTGTGATGACGGTTCCGCCGCGGCTGCTCGCGCTCACGCGCTATCAGCCGATGCGGAGCCTGCAGATTGTCTACGTTTTGTTGTTTGTGCTGATCGGCGGCTTTCTCGCGGAGGCCGTGCTAAAAAATCACGTGTGGCGCTGGCTCGTGTTGTTCGTTCCGCTTTGCGCGGGCATGACGTACGCGCAGATTCAGACCTTCCCCGCTTCGCCACACATAGAATGGCCCGGCGCCGTCCCGCAGAATGACTGGCTGCGCGCCTTCGCCTGGATTCGCACGAACACGCCGCGGGACGCGATCTTTGCGCTGAACCCAAATCACATGGCATTGCCCGGTGAGGACGAACACGGCTTTCGCGCGCTCGCGGAACGCAGTATGCTCGCCGACGCCGTGAAGGACGCAGGCGCGCTCACAATGTTTCCCGATCTTCCGCTGGCCGAGCACTGGGAGGCGCAGATGGCTGCGCAGCGCGGATGGGAACATTTTCAGCTCGCGGACTTCGAGCGGTTGCGCCGCGATTGGGGCGTGACATGGTTCGTGCTAGACCAGCCCATCGGTGAAACTCCGAGCACGGGGCTCGATTGCCCATACTCGAATCCCACTCTGCGCGTGTGCCACCTGCGATGAGCGCCCGGAGATGACCGCCACGACAAATTCCGCTCCCAACGCTGCGGCCAGCACTCCGCGCGCGTCGCGTTTCCTCGCTTCTGCGCCTGCGTTCGCGATCGTAGCGGTGGTGTGGCTGCTGATTTACATTCCAGCGTTGGCGCAGCCTGGCCTGCTCGACGACGCCGACTCGATTCACGCCGAGGCCGCGCGCGAGATGGTCCTGAATCACAACTGGGTGACGCTCTACATCAACGGCATCCGCTATCTCGAAAAGGCGCCGCTGATGTATTGGACCGTCGCGACGAGCTACAAGCTTTTCGGCGTCGGCGAATGGCAGACGCGACTGCCGCTCGCGCTCGGCGTACTTGGGCTCGCGTGGTGCGCGTTCATTTTCGGCCGCCGTTATCACGGAGTCGAGGCCGGATTTTATGCCGCGCTGATTCTCGTCACCGCACCCGGCATCTTTGTCTACACGCGCTTCCTGATTCCCGACGTTCTCGTTGCCATGTGGCTCACGCTCGGCCTCTATTTTTTCCTGATCGCCTACGAGCAGGAGCGACCCTCACGCTGGCTTTGCTGGGGCGTCGCTGTCACGATCGCACTCAACGTCCTGACGAAGAGCCTGATCGGCATCGTTTTTCCGGGCCTGATCATCGGCGCGTTTCTGCTGCTCACCGGCGGACTGCGCAAAATCCTGAAGTTCCATCTTGTTTCGAGCACGCTCATTTTTCTGGCGGTTGCCGCGCCCTGGCACATTCTCGCTGCAATTCGCAGTCCCGCCCAGCCTACCGGCCCCGAAAAGGGTTTCCTCTGGTTCTACTTCGTCAACGAGCAGTTCCTGCGCTACCTGAATAAGCGCATCCCGCGCGATTACGATAAGGTGCCGCTGCTCGTCTTCTGGGCGCTGCTGCTTGCGTGGCTGATTCCATGGTTCGTGTACATGTTTCCGGCGCTCGGCGAAATTCCGCGCCGCTTCCGCGACTGGCGCGAGCGCCTCGACGCGCGCGCCCGCGCGAATCTCTTTTGCGGAATCTGGGCCGCGGCCATCATGCTTTTCTTCAGCTTCTCGACGCGACAGGAGTATTACTCGCTGCCCGTGCTTCCGGCTCTCGCGCTGCTGACGGGAGGCTGGCTTGCGCGCGAGAGCGAATCGCCCGCCGCCAGCCGCGAGCGACGCGCCGGACGAATCGCCGCTGCGGCTCTGCTGGTCGTCGGGGTCCTCGGATTCGCCGCCGCAATGACCGTCCTCGCGAAGACGCACTCGTTTCCGCCGGGTACCGATATCGGCACCGTCCTGACGCCGCATCCCGGCGAGTACAAACTTTCGCTGGGCCACATGGGCGACCTCACGCTCGAATCCTTCGGCCTGTTTCGCCGGCCGCTGTGGCTCGTCGGAATCGGCCTGCTCGCGGGGAGTTTGCTCAACTGGATCTTCCGGCGGCGCGGACGCGCGTTCGCCGCGAATCTCGCGCTCGCCGCGATGATGATCGTGGTGCTCTTCTGCGTGCACGACGGCCTGGTGATTTTCTCGCCGGAATTGTCCTCGAAGCGCATCGCGCTGGAGATCGGGCGCGCGTACCAACCGGGCGACACCATCGTCATCAACGGGAAATACGAATGGGGTTCGACGCTGAACTACTACACGGGAATCGAGCTTCACGTCCTGAACGGACGCGACGGCAATCTCTGGTTCGGCTCCTTCTTTCCGGGCGCGCCGCAGATCTTCGAGGATGACGCCTCGTTCACACGCCTGTGGGACGGCCCGAGCCGAGTTTTCCTCTTCAGCGAGGATTTTCTGGCTGATCCTGCGCTCGCTCACGTCGACCACAGCCGGGTCTTCATCTTCGCGCGACAGGGCGGTAAAGTGGTGCTCACGAACCAGCCAATTAGGGGCGGTTCATGATACCCAGGTACTAGCCTCCGATGTGATTCGCCATTCCCCGTTCACCTTGCGCATAAACACATACTCACCTTCGCCGCACAGCCCGCAAAGGTGCTCCGTGTAAAAGACCGCTTCGCTGAAGTCGCGGTTGAACCCAACGCGGGAGAAGGTTTGGTAGCCATAGCTGTGAGGGAACTTTTCATAGTAGGAATGGGCGCCACCGCCCCAAGCTTCCGGCAGATCGGCTTCCGTTGCGAGGACGCACCTCGCAGGAATCCTAAATCTCGATTGAAGTAGTTCGAAATGCAGGTTCGAAACCAAGAAGCTCACAGCTGGCCACCCAAACGAAAGAGAAAGCCGAGACCGCTCAAGAATGAAACTTTGCAACAAGAAACTGCGCTCAGCGAACGTACCCCTTCCCGCAAAGGTGCCAGCGCCGGTTCGGTTTAGTATCACAACCACACCCTGGCTGCTTCCAAGGGAGTGCGATTCCCCCGTGAGCCCCTGCGTGAGAAATGCGGAATAGACTTCATACTGCTCGGCGTCGGCTCTAGCCGGATCAGGTCGAAAGCACAAGTATGCGGCGACTGTGATCGCAACGAAAGCCGCTAGTACAACCACAATCCGCTTGGCGACTGTCCGTACCCGAGATCTTTTCAAGGCCACTGTTTGTTTTTGACACCGAAGCCTGATTGGAGTTCCCTCAGCCCTGTTTTTCAGTTGCCCATGTCCGCTAGAATCAGTAGCTAGCGATATGAGGCGTCGATGAACAATCCCTGGCACGACCTGAGCCCCGGCGAGCACGTTCCCAAGGAATTCAGCGCCGTCATCGAGATTCCGCTCGGCTCGAGCGTGAAGTACGAGCTCGACAAGGGCACCGGCCTGATCAAGATGGACCGCGTCCTCTACTCGGCGGTCTACTATCCCGCGAACTACGGCTTCATTCCGCAGTCGTTGGCGGAGGACGACGACCCGCTCGACGTTCTCGTGCTGTGCCAGGAAGCCGTGGTGCCTCTCACTATCATGTACGCCCGCACCATCGGCTTGATGACCATGATTGATGGCGGCATCAAGGACCACAAGATCATCGCGGTCGCCGTCGCTGATCCTGAGTACGCCGAATACCACGAAGCCGCCGAGTTGCCTGCGCATAAGCTGACGATGGTTCGGCGCTTCTTTCAGGACTACAAGCAGCTCGAAGGAAAAAAGGTGGAAGTCGACGACATTCTTCCCGCCGCCGACGCATATCCCATCATCGAAACCGCTCTCAGCCGATACGACAAGAAGCGCCGAGCCGGCCATCATCGCAAGTAGCCAGCGCTGGTCCCGGCGCCTGGCGCCTCGGCACGAGCCTTTTCTCGGCGTCACGCGTGTAATACGATGTGCGCGCAAATCATCGCCGTCATCCAAGGAGGCTCCATGCAACGCCTCGCGTCGCCGCGCCGCATCCGCCGCGCCTTCGCCATTCTTCTCGTTGCGCTAGCCGCGCCGCTTGTGGTTCCTGCTTCACGCGCGCAATCCTCGCCCGCTCTCCTACCCGTTCAGTGGGAGTTGCTTACCGCTGAAGATTTCATCAAGGCCATCCAGCAATCGCAGGGCACCTGCCTTCTTCCCTTCGGGATCCTCGAAAAACATGGCGAGCAGTTGCCGCTCGGCACCGACCTGCTCAACATTCGCTACGTCTCCATCAACGCCGCCAACAAGGAATACGCCGTTGTCTTTCCGGACTATTATTTCGGCCAGATCTTCGAAGCGCGACACCAACCTGGCACCATCGCCTACGACGCGAAGCTCCAGCTTGAACTTTTGCAGGCCACCACAGACGAGATGGCGCGCAACGGCTGCAAGAAAATCATCATTGCGAACGGCCACGGAGGAAACGAGTATCTGCTGCCTTTCTTCGCGCAGGCGCAACTCGAATCACCCCATGATTACGTCGTCTACGTCTTCGGCCTCGCCGATCTCGACCGCGCCGGCCGCCCCGCGCTTGTCTCGCCGCACGACATGCACGCAGGCGAGGCGGAAACGTCGCACGTGATGATCTCCGCACCCAATGCCGTGCACATGGACCGAGCCAACGCCGAATCGGGCGCCGATCAGCATCGGCTGAATCTTCCGTCGTCGCTTTACACGGGAATCTGGTGGTACGCGCGCTTCCCGAACCACTATGCGGGAGACGCCTCGCACGCGAACAAGCAGCTCGGAGAATTCGACATGGAGACGTGGACCGACGAGCTCGTCACCGCGATTAAAGCGGTCAAGGCCGATCAGGAAAGCCTGAAATTGCAGAAGGAATTCTTCGAGAGATCCACGCACCCGCTCGATACGCCGCAATAGAGCGCCACTCTGGTAGCGCTTGCAGATGGGGCGGCTGCGTAGCGAAGCTGTTGCCCGTGCCGCTTAGGAGCGCGGCGCGGCCGGGTGGTGGAGACTCCGGCGCGGAATCGAATGATCGGAGTGAAATCGCGAGAAAGGTTGTGGCCTACGCTCCATCTCGGAAATCTCGCTGGCGTCGTAGAAATGCTCCGCGAGGCACGCCTTACAACGCAAATTGAACAGCGTCGAAACGTATCGCCCCAATGGATTGGAGTCGTCGTCCGCCACAATGATCTGGCGGTTCATCAGCCGAGCCGGCACTGGAATCGGCTCCCCGCAATTCTGGCATTCCACTCCCAGGTATCGCTGCTCCCGCTCGCTCATGGTGGCCTCCCGAAGATCTCTCGATCGAGCGTCTTCGTAGGAAGCTCATTTATATCGCGAACGGACACTTTCCGTGGTGATCCCGGCGACCTTTGGATGTGATGCGGGTCACCTTTTTGAGCCGCGCTACTTCTGGGGCGTTGAGGGTGCGCTCTGCGCCGACGAATTGACGAACGGCTTCAGGAAACTCGCGAACTCCATGGGAAAGATGAACTTCGCCGAAGGGCTCGCGCCCAAGGTCTTCAGTGTGTCGAGGTATTGCAGGCTCATCGTGTTCCCGTCGAGCGTCTTCGCAATCTCGAAAATTTTGTCGAGGGCGAGAGCGTAGCCCTCGGCGCGCAGGATGGCGGACTGCTTGTCGCCCTCCGCCTTCAGAATCGCCGACTGCCTTTCGCCGTCCGCGACCGTGATTTTGGCCGTGCGGTCGCCTTCTGCAGCAGTCACCATCGCGCGGCGGCTGCGCTCCGCGCTCATCTGCTTCGTCATCGCGTCCTGCACGTCCTTCGGCGGATCGATTTCGCGAATCTCTACGGAGGTCACTTTGCCGCCCCAGCGTTCCGTCACCTCGTCGAGCTTTCCGCGGAGGACGCTGTTAATCTCCTCGCGTTTCGCCAGCACGTCGTCGAGCGGAATATCGCCGACTACCGCGCGCAGCGTGGTCATCGCGATTCCGCGCGTCGCGCCACCGAAATCCTGCACCTGCACGACGCTCTGAACCGGGTCGGTCACCTTCCAGTAGACGAGAAAATCGATCGAGATCGACGCGTTGTCCTTCGTGATGCACGTCTGCCGAGGCACTTCGAGGTACTGCTCCCGCAGGTCGACGCGATTGGCTACGTCCACAATCGGAATCAGGAAAATGATTCCGGGCCCTTTCTGCCCCATGCACCGGCCGAAGCGGAACACCACCAGCCGCTCGTACTCGCGCACAACGCGGATCATGTTCATCAGCACAAAGAAAAACATGATGATCACGATTCCGAGCAGAACGACTCCCACCGTCGCCAGATCCATTTTTGCTATTCTCCCTTCGCGCCGCCTTACGGCGTGACCGGCTCGACGCCGGTGATCGTGCACTTCATCAGCTCAAGTCCGCACGGGCCACATTTCTTCCGCAAGAACTCTGCTAGCTGCTCTTCGAATTCCCTTTTCCGGAACCCCACATCGCTGTACGGAACGCACTTCGTTGCGCCCGTTAAACACTCCGCCGCAAACTCCTGCACTGTCTGCGGGATAGCTTGGATCTGCATCACGCTCTTGACAGGGTCTAACACCTTCCACTGGACCTCGCCGCTATATCGAACCTCTCGTCCATCGGCCGTTTCGAAGCTCCGTCCGTCGAGTTCAACCGATTCTCCACTCAGCTTGACCCGAATCGCCTTTTCGATCGGCGGAATCACGAACACCAATCCCGGGCCTCTCGCGCCGATGACGCTCCCAAGTCGCATCACCACAATCCGCTCGTCTCGTCGGGCAAACCGGACGGACGAGATGAGCACGATCACCAAGATGGTCAGCAAGGCTTCGAGCATTCATCTGCCTTACGCCGACTTTCGCACGTGCAGGGTCAATCCCTCGACGGACACCACCGTCACGCGGTCGCCCTTTGCAATTGGCGACGCGTCCGCCAGAGCATTCCAATCTTCGCCATTGATCAACACCACGCCGCGCGGCGCAATTTCAGTCTTCGCCACGCCCATGCTGCCCGACATTCGCTGCACACCCATCAGCACAGGCTGGTGCCGCGAGGCCACCACCTTCCGCACCACCACGCCGATCATCAGCGCCCAGAGCAGCACGGCCGTGCCAATCGCGAATGGCGAAATCCGGTAGCCCGGAATCCTCGGCAGCATCAGGACCGAACCAAATACGAACGCCACCAGGCCGCCTAGCGACAGCGCGCCATGCGACGTAATCTTCAGCTCCAGGCCGAGCAGCACCATCCCGAGCAGAAGCAGCGCCAGCCCAACGACCTGCACTGGCAGGTCCATCAGCCCCACCAAGGCCAGCACGAACGCCACAAAGCCGATCGTCCCGGTCACGAAACCGTGCGGCGCGAATATTTCCACAACGATCGCCAGAACGCCGAGCAGAAGTAGAAGATAGGCCACGGTGGGATTGGTGAGGACGCCGAGGAACTTTTCGCGCGCGTCCATTTCCAGGGTATCGACATGCGGACTGGCCAGCGCGAGCGTCTCTTCCCCGTTTGCGCGACGAATCGTGCGCCCGTTGAGCGCCGCCAGCAGATGCGGCAGATCGCTCGGGGTCAGGTCGGCCACGTGAAGTTGCACCGCCTCTTGCGGCGATGCCGAGACGCTCTCGCGGACGGCGCGCTCCGCCCACTCGACATTTCGTCCGTGCACGCTCGCCAACGAGCGGGCGTATGCCGCCGCGTCGTTGACGATTTTCTCTGACACTGCGCCGCCGGAGGCGTACACGGGATGCGCCGCGCCGATGTTTGTTCCCGGAGCCATCGCGATCACGTCTGCGCCGAGTGCGATGATGCAGCCTGCGGACGCAGCCCGCGCGCCAGCCGGCGCTACGAATACGACCACCGGCACCGGCGAGTTCATCTCCACTTGGACGATTTGCCGCATCGAGGAATCAAGCCCGCCGGGCGTATCGAGCTCGATGAGCACCGCGGCGGCCTTTTGCGCGTCCGCCTCGGCGATGCCGCGCGTTAGATATTCCGCGCTCGCCGGGCTGATGGGCCCCGCGTACGGCAGCAGCACCACCTCCTGCGCGAGCGAAACCTGCGCCAAAACGAGCACACACCCGCCCGCGAGAATCAGCCCCAAGACGAAGCGAAGCCTCATTCACTTTCTCCGATTGGCGCGCATTATAGCAGAGAGACGTAACCCTGAGGGTACGGCTGCCTTCGTGTCAGTCAGTTTGCCCGTCAGGTAAAACGGCGCGCCGGCTGCAGATCAATCGCTAGTTGGGAAGAGGAACTTGACTCAGCGGAATCGTTGCGCGAAGCAGAACACCCGCACTGCTCGATTCAACGTCGAGCGTGCCACCCAGGTCTTCGAGGCGGCTGCGCATGCTGCTCAATCCAAGACCGTCGGCGTTCGTGGAATGCCCGCCCGGAACCCCGCGGGTGAATCCTCGGCCGCGGTCGGTGACTTCGATCATTGCTTCGGTGTCGCTAACGATGAGACGCACCCCCGCAGTGCGGCTGCCGGAATGGCGGTGCACGTTGCTGAGCGACTCCTGGACGATTCGGAAGAGCGCCAACTCGACGCGGCTGCCGAGGCTTACCCGCTGCGTGGGAAGGTCGAGCTCCACCTGAATCGCGCTTCGGTGCGAAAACCCGCGCGCGTACCACGAAAGCGCCGCGACCAGCCCGACTTCATCCAGAAGAGGAGGATGCAGTACGTAAGAGAGCAGCCGAAGCTGGCCGACGCATTGCGAAATCGTGGCCTTCGCCTCCGCGAAGAGCTGATTGCGTTCGGATCTGGAGTCCTCGGATTCCAGTGTCTGCAAATTCATTTGCAGAGCGATCAGATCCTGCCCGATGCTTTCGTGCAGTTCCCGCGCAACGGACCGTCGCTCCTCATCCTGAACCCGCATCAGCCGCGCGGAGAGTTTTGAGAGTTGCGCTTCAGAGCGTTGGTGCTCTTCGATCTTCTGCATCAGCTCCACGCGCGTTTCGGTCGCGGACGCAAGGGCTCGCTCGCTCTGTTGCAGCCGGGAGACGGAACGCAGACGTTCCTCCTCGCTTGCCAGCGCCGTGTAGCTCTCTTCGGGAATCACGGTGGAGTGTGTGCCGCAGACGCGCGCAAAATCCTCGGCGTCCTCGCTGCGCGAAAAGCAGCCGATCGGGTAGGCGCAACGCAGGGAAAATAGATGCGTTTGCGCCAAGCCGTTCCACAGTTCCTCCAAGCAAATCGCGGCGTGGCGATGTCCTTGTTCCCATAGCACTGCAACCATTTCGCCGAAGGCCACGACATGCCGTTCGGGACTGAGAGCCGCGTCTCGCGCCCGCTCGACCAGGTCTCCGGCAATTCCCTGGAAGCGGTCCGCATCCGGCAGATCGCCGTCCATGAACTTCGCCAGCATTTCCTCTGCGTCGAGAGCGAAATAGCGCCCTTCTTCCAAAGCGCGAACGAAGTCAAGCCGCGCCTGCCGGTCCAGGCGCTGCGCGATTCCCTCCAGATGCTCGCGCGTGGCAATCACGATCGCGGAATCCCCAGAGGAAAGCGCGGATCCAAGAAAGTCCGCGAGGCTATCCATCACGAACCGCTCATCCGTGTAGAACTGGACTACGTGACCCGAATGCAGAGCTTCCGAGGAATCTAAGACGGGTGCGGTTGCGCCCAGTGGAGTAACGCTCATGGTCATGTGCCACTTTCCCGGCGGCGAGCCGGCCGGTTCGGATGCCGTTGTCCGCGGTCATTATTTGATTTGCCGCCTGACCTACCAATACGGGAAATCCTGTATTCCGGCAAGGCAAGCAATAGGAGGGCTTCGGCAGCCCAAGGTGTTCGAGTCTGCTTAGTACAGTAAGCAAGATTGGAGCGACAACACATGCGCGCTTGGTTCCTGAGACAGTGATCGGCGACGGAGTGCAACATGCGCCCACGTGACCCGGGCCCGCCATCCGATCCAGTCGCCGACGCAGTGGCGGCACTCCATAAGGCGGGTCTCCAATTCAAAGGGCCCTTCGCTACTTCGAAGGGTACCTTGATCCAAGTCGAGGACCAGATCTTGACCGTGCAGGAGGTTTTGGATCTGCGCGCGAAGAACAACCTGACCTCGAATGGGGTCCGCGAGCTGGCTACCCGCCCCAGGGCAAAGCCGAAAGCTTCAGGCGCTTAGTTCGGCGATCCAGGACCGCAAGATCTCGGCTTGGTCGGGCGGCGTGTTGAAGAACGCGACGCCCATCCCGATCCCCTCGTGGACGTAGACAATGCGTCCCCACGTGCCAAAGACACCGCCGCCGCGAACGATGCTGATTTGCACTACGCTGCGTGCCGGCAGGGGATTTAGCGCATCCACATAGCAGCCGCCCGCGCTGATTTCCGCGGTGCGGCCCGAGAGCCGCGTCTGCGTCAGCGGTTCGATGATGATGGCATCCGCCACCATGGGAAACCGGGGCGCGGAGCGGCGCTCGGCAAAACGTGCGCCTGCGTCCGGCTGTTTTCGTGCGTAATCCTGACTCAAGATGACCCCTATCGCCCGCTCGGCGAAATTGCCGCCCCTCTACGGGCAGCGTTCAGGACCCGAGAAACACCGCAATTACCCACGCCACGGCGGTGCCGAAGGCGACCGCCACCAGTGCCCATCCGAACGGCGACAACTTCCCCTTCGGCCGTTTGTGCTCTCTCGAACCGTTGGCGTGACGACGCAAGACCGCGAACCGGCACCTCCGTTCCCGAGCCGCGAATCGTACCCTTACCAAGTCCATCACAAGGCGCGTCGAACGGCCGAATTTTCCAAGTCTTGCTTGGTATCATAAGCAAGAAGCTTCCCGAGGCGCTTTCGGCATCCTTCCTGGGGCAACCTTTGGAGGCCGCTGAATCCTGCTAAGTCTAGGTAATTCCAGCGGATGAGCCCGGGCTAGCGGGTGCGCGGGTGGCTTCGGCGTCTTGGGGTCCAGGGAGTCACGGGCATGGGTATTTCAGAAGCACCGGAAAAAAACCTCGATCGACGGGAGTTGCAGCTCTTCGTTCTGGCAATTGTCAGCATGCTGGTATCGGCTGCCGGCTTCGCGGTACTAGCCTACCCAGTCATCTTCTCGGGCACAGCGGTGCTGGTTGGCTCTACCGCCAAGGTCTGCTTTTTCGGATTCTGCTGCCTTTATGTCTTGCTGGTGGGCTATCTGTGGGAGCGCTACCGCACCTCCTGCCGGTTGCGGCGCCAAATTGAAACGCAGCACAAGCGCTATGCCGAGCTTCGCCAACAGGCAGGCCGCGAATTTCTCAGCGCGCTGCCCGCGTTCAACCAATTTCAGGATCGCCTGGTGATGGAGTGCCGTCGCGCGACGCGCGTCTCCGATTCCTTCTCCGTGTTCGTAATTTCGCTGGCTCCGGCCGTGAGCGTGGTGGACGAAGCGGAAATCACGGCAGCCTATGGCGACGCTGCCAAGGCCGTCAGCCGCAAGCTTCGCCGCGAGGATTCGCTCTATCGCTTCAGTGCGGACGTGCTGGGCGTGGTCCTGCCGCGAATGGATTCCAAGGAAGCGCACGCGTTTGCAGCGCGCTTGCAGGAAGGCTTGCACGACGCCGCGGGCGCCGCGAACCGCTTCTCGTCAGCGGTGAAAATCTTTAGCTATCCGCAGGAAGCCGCAACTGCGCGCGAACTCGAGCTGGCCGTGCGCTCGCTCCTGCCGCTCGACCTGATTTCAGAGCCCACCATCGACACCGCGCTCGAAACGGCTCTTCCCCGCGGCCGCTAGCGGTTTTCAGGCTCGTGCGTTGAGCGGCTTCGCCACTTGCCCGTTGCGGAAAATGCCGCGCGCATCGTAGACTTATTGCGTTCCCTCACGGTGCGCCCGTAGCTCAGTTGGATAGAGCGTCTGCCTACGAAGCAGAAGGTCGGGAGTTCGAGCCTCTCCGGGCGCGCCATCTTTCTCAGACGACGACTCGATCCGCAGAGGCACTGGCCAGCACGCAGAGATCCTTAAAGACACGCGCCGAATACAAGGGAGCCTGTCCAGCCTCGTGCAAAATGAGGGGGAGCGTGCGGGACATCTCACGATAGATTGTCCACATCTGCTGAATCGACGGCTGACGATCTCTGCGCACGAACATGTTGCGCAGCTGGGCGAATAACCCGTTCAGGGTACCTCCGTGAATGTATGGGTCGGTACCGTTTAAATCACTCAGAGACTTGGCCAACCGGAAATTCTGGGATTCGCAGACAAACCACTCGTGTCTTCCCCTTTTCGAAACTCTTTCGTGGGCGACGGAGAGTCCGAGCTCAAACGGCATATTGAATCGTGGCGTGCACGGTGGCGTCCTGTCGAGTTCGACCCGCGAGAGATCATGGATCGCAAACTGGCACGATTTGATGAGCTCCAGAATGCGGTCCAGGCGGCGGGCACCGCCCGGGATTTCGAGCGTCGCTCGCGGGACGAGTCCGAACGCGCTTGTGCCGCAGATATAGGCCCGGAAGAGCCGCTCGAACTTCGCGTCATAGGGGATGTTAAGAAAGACTTCCGCTTCAGGCTTTGGCACCCGAGTGCCCTTTGACCGACTTCGCCTTCCGCTTTCGACTTCTCACGGCTAGCTTGGCCCAGGACTTTGCGGAGGTGGGATGCGCAGACTTGACTGAGCCTCTCGAGGAAGAGGCACGGCTTCTTGCGATGTCAGTTTTTCGCGGCGCCTTCACGTAGAAAATCGTGTTCCCATCGGCGAGGCTCTCAAGTAGCTTGAACCGAGACTTGGATACGCCTAGCACCTTTGCAGTTTTCTGCGCGGTTGCGAACGGAGCTTTGATTCGGGTCGCCATTCAACTTATCTTACATCACCCTCTTGTCCACTTCCACCGTCAGCAAGGATTCGGCTCGAAGTGGTGACCGACTCGACAGCATAACACTCGTTACTCGTGGCGCAGTGCTGCCAGCGGATCCAGGCCCATCGCCCGCCGCGCGGGGACGTAGCACGCCACGAATCCCGTCGCGGTAAGCAGCAGCGCCGCTACCACGAACACGACTACGCCCGTACCGCCGTGGAAGATGTGGCTGATCGCGCGCGTCACCACCAATCCCACAATCACGCCCGCCGCCACTCCCGCACCAATCAGAGTCAGTCCGTGGCGCAGGATCAATTTCAGGACGTCCCCCGGCATCGCGCCCAGTGCCACGCGAATCCCGACTTCGCGCGTCCGCTGCAAGGCCGAGTACGATACGACTCCGTAGACGCCCACCACCGCGATGAACAGGCCCAGCAGGCCCATGCCTCCCGCGAGGTAAACGCCCAGCCGGCAGACAAACTCGGCCTGATCCAGCACCTGCTCTCCGCTGGCGCTATTGAAAAGCGGCATGCCCGGAGCCAGGGTGCGAATTTCGTGCTCCACCTCCGAAATCAGGCTGTCCGGAGGAACGGAAGACCGCACCACGATCGCGCGCAGCGACTGAAATTCCTGGTTCAGCGGGATGTAGAACCAGGGTTGCGGGTCCTCCATAATGTTCTGATACTTGCCGTCACCCACCAGGCCGACGACCTCGATCAGCGGATTTGTGTCCTTCTCCGTCCGGAAGTGTTTGCCGATTGGATTCTCGCCCGGCCAGAGCTGCCGCGCCATGGTTTGGTTGATCACGGCGACGCGCGGCGCGTGATCATCGTCGGATTCCGTGAAGGCTCGCCCCTGAAGCAGCGGTATGCGCAGGTTCGAGAAATAATCCGGGCCCACCACGTTGTGCATGATGAAGGGAGGCTGCTGGCCCGGAGGAATCACGCGATTTTCCACGAAGACGCTGGTCCCGTATTCGATTCCCATCAGCGGAAACCCAAACGACAGGCTCACTGATTGCACACCGGGCAGGCCGGAGACGCGGTCCTTCAGCTCTTTGTAAAATTGCGTAGTGCGCGTCTGGTCGTACGCGATTTCGTGCGGATCCATAGTGCAGACGACAATATGACTCGGGTCAAACCCAAGATAGGCATCCTGCGCCCGCCGCAAGGTCTGGATGAAAAATCCCGCGGCGATCAGCAGCACAAGGGACCCGGCCACTTGCGCCACCACGAGTATGCTGCGCAGCCGGCCCCGCTCCGCTCCGCCTGAATCGCTGCGGCCGCCGCCTTGCAGCACGAGACTCAGATTCGCTCTGCCGGCGCGAATCGCCGGCCACATCCCCGCGATGATTCCGCCCAGGATGGCGCCTCCAAACGCCACCAGGAATACGCGCCAATCAAATTTGAATTGGAGGATCACGAAGTCGGCTCTCTGCTTCGCCCAGGCCGGCAGCGCGAAGATAACGGCCGTAATCCACTTCGCCGCAAGCATGCCTGCAGCCGCGCCGACCAGCGCGAGCATCACGGGCTCGGTGAGCATCTGGCGCATCATGCGCCCGCGCGGTGAGCCCAACGCCGCGCGGATGGCCATCTCTTGTTGCCGCGTCGTCGCTCGCGCAGCCAGCAGATTCGCTACGTTCATGCACGCAAGGAGCAGCACCATCACGGAGAGGCCGACAAACAACACCGCGATCAACCGCAGAATGCCGCTTTCGGGAATTCCGCTCGGAGCACGAAGGACTTCGATTGCCAGTCCCTTCTCGTCCTTCGAAAATTGAGTGGCAAGCCGGCCCTGAATCAGGCGTGCCGCGCTCTCCGCCTGGGTCACGCTGACATCCGGCTTCAACATGCCAAGCACGGAAAGCTCTCGATCGGTGCGATTCGTGAAGAGGTTTCCATTCTGATAAGCGCCGGGGGCGGCGGCCTGGTCTTCCGCGACGATACTGAGCGGAAGATACAGCTGAACATCAACCAGCGCCGGCAACGCGCCGTGGAATCCCTTGGGCGCGACGCCGATGATCTCCGTGGGTTTTCCGTTGACCAGCGCCTGCCGGCCCACCACGCTCGGATCGCCGCCGAGATGCGATTGCCAAAACGCGTAGCTGAGCACCGCCGTGCGCGGAGCGCCAATCTGCTCGCCTTCTCCCGGAGCAAACAACCGTCCCAGCGCGGGCTCGACGCCCAGCCCCTCGAAGAAATTCCCAGTCACATAATTGGACAGCACCTGCTCCGCCGCATGACCTTCCAGAGCGAAGCCGGACATGCGTCCCATGTTCCCGAACAGCGACGCGAAAACGCCGCTGCCCTGCGACTGAAAATCGCTCCACTCCTCATACGAAAGGCTGCCGAGACCGATGGGATTCCCCTGCTGCTGGAATCCGACCGCCACAATCCGCGATGCGTGCGGAACGGGCAGCGGGCGGAGCATCAAAGTATTCGCGATGCTGAAGACAACTGTGGTCGCGCCGATCCCCAGCGCCAGCGTCACGACGATGATCACCGAAAGGCCCGGCGTCTTCGCGATCATTCGCGCCGCGTACCGCAGGTCCCGCCGCAGATTTGTCATAAAGGTGTAGCTCCCGGGACAAGCCCGCTCTTGTGTCTAGTAGGAAGCTAGACGGACTGCGTACGTTGCATCAGCCGCGCTCGCAGCGCGGGGTTCTGCGCGATGTCGATCGTCGTCCACGCCATCGCGAGGCCGCCATCGAGCACCGCCTTGTCGGCATCCGCTTTCACGCAATGCGCCGTGAACTCCGGCTGGTGATTGCTCGCCGGCAAGGAATTGATTCCGATTCCAGGATGGATCGACGGAATCACGTGCGAGACGTTGCCCATGTCCGTGGAGGCAGTAATCCGTTGCGCCATCGGCCCGAGGTCCGGGAATTTGCGGCCCAGCGCTTCCGCATTCCGCTGATAGAGCAGACTGATTTCATGGTCGTACTTCACATCCGCATACGGCTTGTCGCCTCCGCGAATTTCGAGCTTCGATCCCGTCGCGATCGCGCCCGCTTCGAAGCACCGGTATACCTTCGCGCGGACTTCTTCCAGCTCCTTCAGATTCTCCGCGCGAACCAAATATCGCGCCGATGTATGTGCGGGAACCACATTAGGCGCGTCGCCGCCGTGCGTTGTAATTCCATGCACGCGATCCGTCTGATGGATATGCTGCCGCAGCAGGCCAATCGCAACCTGCGCCACCGTCAGCGCATCCGCCGCGTTGATTCCCTGCTCCGGAAACGCCGACGCGTGCGCCTCTTTGCCCGTGTAGTGCACGTCGAACATCGACGCGGCAATCAGATGCCCTTCGAGCATCTCGACCGGCGTGGGATGCACCATCATTGCGGCGTGCACGCCGTCGAACGCATGCCCCTCGAGCATGCGGATCTTGCCACTCGCGTTGCCCACTTCCTCAGCAGGCGTGCCGAAGACGGTGACCTTCAGCCCCACATCATCCGCCACCTTCGCCGCCGCGATCCCCGCGCCGAGAGCCATCGCGGCAATCATGTTGTGCCCGCACGCGTGGCCGATCTCCGGCAGGCAGTCATATTCCGCGCAGATGCCGATCTGCAGCGGCCCTTTTCCGGCCGTAGCGGTAAACGCCGTTTCGATACCGCACACGCCGCGCTGCACGTGAAAGCCCGCGCCGTCGAGCGCGTCCGCCAGCCATCCGCAAGCCTTCTCCTCTTCGAAGCCGAGTTCCGGATTTGCGTGAATCCGGTGGCTCAGCGCGAGTAGATCCTTCTCGATCGTCCGGAATTTTTCCTTCGCGCCCGCTTTCGCGTCCATAGTTCCCTCACAATGAAATCACGCGCCGATTATAGCCTCGAAACGCCGGCCGCGGGGCGCTCGCCCTCCGCCGCTTCCGTCCTACAGCGAATCTCGCATGCGGGTGCACAATTCACGGTATTCTTCGAAGGGGGCGCGAGCGGGCATGCTTGCTGTGTGCGGAAACATATGTCCGTACTCCATTCGAATGGGCCTTCCTGAGGTTCCGCCGTCATGAACTCGCGCCAAACGCTCGCAGGCTGCTTCCCGATGGTGCTGCTAGCCTTCGTCGGCGGGATTTCGCTGGTCAGCGGACTCGCGCTTCACGCGCGCGCCTCCGCCCCTTCACCGCTCATAATCACATGGGGGCCGAATACGCCGGAATGGGACCAGAAGCTGCACGTCTCCGCGATTCGCATCGGCTGCTCCGACACTCCCGCCAGTTGCATGAAGGAAGTAAGAGCCACGGCGAAGGACCACAGGAAAGTCTTCCTCTCGGTCCTGTTGAAGGCCGACACGTCGCCTTCCTACGGTGCACAGTACGGCCAACTCAGCCTTCACGAATCGGCGCTCGCTGGAGTGGGAATCGACGATTTCGTCACGCAGTACGAGCGCCTTTTTCGCGGCGGCGCGCAGAATCCGCAATCGATCCTGGGGGAGACGATCGCAGGCACCAAAGTGAATCCGAATCTCGGCTTCGGGCTGACGCTCTACGAGGACGAGCTTCAATCGCCGTACGTGAGCGATGAAGATTTTCCCGCGCACCTGCGCGCGGACGTCGATTACATCCACTTCTACCTGCATTACCGCACCGACACGCCGCACATCGCGGATTACGTCAGACAGGTGAAGGCGATCTTTCCCAACGCAAAGGTGATCCTGGGCGTCTATGCCTACGATCGCATCAGCTATCTGCCGTGCTCCAGGCACGGCCAGCCCTGCACGGCGCAGCAGGAACTCGATTTCCTGCGGCAAGGCCTCGATATCGACCTCGGCCTCGTCAAGAGCGGAGAGGCTGCTGGCATCGAATTCTATCCAGGATCTTTCGGACTCGAGAATAATTGGAGTGGCTGGAATGCGCCTCGCATTTGCCCGGGCAGAAAATCCGACTGCATTCAGAATACCGACCAGATGCGCCAGGTAGTCGCGCAGGAATTCAGCAAGGAATTCTAACCACTCTGGTGTGCTATGGTTGCGATGCTTGTTGTCGCGATGCCGCGGCAGCCATCGCACACTGGTGTAATTTTTTGGCCCGCGTCAACTCAAGGAGGCGGTCATGTTCGATTCTGCCAAGCTCGTCGGGTTCCTCGTCACCACCGACTACGACAAGGCCCGTGATTTTTACGAGCGTAAGCTCGGCTTCGAATTTCTCAGCCTCGACCAGTTCGCGCTGGCCCTTCGAGTCGGTGGCCACATGATTCGAATCTCCAAGGCTGCCAACTTCAAACCGCTGCAGGGCACCGTTCTCGGCTGGGAGGTTCCCGATATCGAAAAGGCGGTTTCCTGGCTCACCTCCAGAGGCGTCGCCACCGAAAAATATCCCTTCGTCGAAGACCAGAAGACCGGAATCTGGAATGCCCCTGGCGGCGCACGGGTCGCGTGGTTCAAGGATCCCGACGGTAACGTGCTGTCCTTTAGCCAGCATCCTGCCTGATCCTGCGGGCAACGGCTCGCCGAACGGCCTTTTTTGTTTTTGGGAAGATCGCACCGTGGAAACGCAGGCGGAAGCCAACGCCGGGTCGCAGCCGCCGAAGGAAACCAAGGCGCGACGCATCGAGCCTACCGCTGAAACGGATATTCGTTGATCCAGTGGAATCCGCGGTTTACCAGCGTGAACTGGTTCCGGTCAAACAGTTTCAGTTGTGCGTGAATCTGGTGTCCGTCCATCGCGCCGTTCAGCACGAGTTCGTCCGCAGCCGGGCGCTCAAACGTGAACGTCGCCTTCCATTTCTTGTCCTTTGGGCTGGTGAGTTCCAGGCTCTTCGCCTTCTCGTCTATCGCCGCCCCATAGCCGGCGAACGTTTCGTCCATATGCTCGAGGCTCACTCCCTTGACAAAATCGAACACCAGGCGCCGCCACCGATCTTTGTCGTCCAGCAGCGCGGGACGCTCCTTTCCGTCGATCGACATCTGCTGCACCTCCCATATTCCGTACAGCGCGGACTTCTGCCGCCCGCCGCCATATTCGTGCCAGGCGTCTTTGGCCTGATAGAGGTTCATCCCGATCAGGTACACGCCGAATACGATCTGCGCCGCCACCGCGATTCGGTTCGAGCGCGCTGTACGGAAAAGCTTCGGCTCCGCGCTCGCCGCCGCAGGCCGCGCTCGCAGAAAGAAATCCGCCAGCCGCCCCAAGTCCGGCGCCAGCAGAAACACCGCCAGCAGAATCAGGTGGAACGAAAAGAGTTTCACCGGCACGTCGTACGTCATGTTCAGCATGAACACCTGAATCAAGTCCGCCAGGCACACCAGAGCGCCCAGCGTCGCCGTTCGCGGCGCCAGTAGCAGGACGCCGCCCAGCACCTCCGCGCATCCCGCAAAAATCTCGTAGGCCGTCGAAGCCCCAATCGAGTACCACAGCACGGCCATGGGAGAAAAATTGCCGTATGGCTCGAGCAGCTTCGTCAAAAATGGAAACGGCATCTGTAGCGGAATCAGTTTGTCGAAGCCGTACAGAAACATTTCCGACGCGAGCATGAACCGCACGAACACCCGGAACCACTTGTACATCTTCGCGTAGTTCTCGCGCCGCCGGTCGAGCACCGACCACACCAGTGTCCCGATCACCGCAATCACCAGCAGGCTGAACGTCATCACCCAATCGAACGTCTTGTCGCCGCTTCCGCTTCCCGTGTAGACCAGCTCGCGCGTGACGCGAAACACATGTTTCGCCACCCAGAATGTCATCGGGCGCAATGGCCACAGCGTCCCGGGATCCGGAATGTCCACTTTCGGGATCATCACGAGGCCGCCCAGAATCTGGTTGCTCAGGCCATACAAAATGAAATAAATGAAACAGAACCGAAACGCCACGCGCTTCGCCGCACTCCACTTCGGTGCCGTCGCACTCGAATTCGCTACCGTTTCGCGTTCGCCTGCGACCATCGCTTCCGCCGTTGCACTTTCAGGCTCAATGGCCATGAATACTCCTCACGCCCCTTCCGCCCTGCCGATGGGCCGAGATTCTAAGCGCCTCCGCTTCCCTGTTCCACTTGAAAACGCGCTGCCCCGCCCGGCCTCCGCCCTTCGCAATCCTTCGCGCCTCCGCAAAACCAATCTCCTCGCGGTCGTGTTAGATTCTTCATGCTTCGCCGAGGCCGCACCTTCGCCATGCCCCAGCGCACACGCTCGAGCGCCAAATGGATCGATCTCGTCTGGATTCTTCTTCTTGCTGGTTTGGCCGTCCTTCCGCCGGTCGACGAAATCCACAAGCAGATCATCCTCCTCGCCATCGCCATCCTGCAGCTCTTCGAAGGCAAGCTGATTGAGTTGCTGCCGTCGCGCGGCCCGAGTTACAGCGTCCTTCTTAAGATTCTGTTGTGCACCCTCCTGCTCGACCACACCGGCGACATGGCCATCAACAGCGCCTACTACCCCATCTACTACCTCCCCGTCATCACGGCCGCGATGGAGTTCGGCACGATCGCCACTTTCGTATGGACAACGATCACTTCTCTTGCTTACTGCTCTCTCCTCATCCCCGCGCTCGGCCTGCCCGAAAACGAAATCACCGCGGAGGGCGCCACCTATCTCGCCCTGCGCATCCTGTTCTTCTATATCGCCGCGCTTCTCGTCAATCGCTTCGCCGTCGAAAATCGGAATCAGGTCCGCAAGTCCCAGCAGCTCCTCGTCGCGCTCGAGGAAAGCAATCGCCAGCTCCAACGCGCGGAGGCCGAAGCTCGCCGCGCCGAACGCCTCGCCGCTCTAGGCCAGCTTTCCGCCGGACTCGCGCACGAAATTCGCAATCCGCTCGGCGTCATCAAAGGCTCCGCCGAAATGCTCGCCCAGAAACTCCAGCCCTCGCAGCCTCTGAATGCTGAGCTCGCCGGCTACATTTCCTCCGAAGTGAACCGCCTCAATGCCCTCGTCGCGCGCTTCCTCGATTTCGCGCGCCCACAGCGAGTCGATCTGCAACCCGTCCAAATCGCGCAGATCGTCGACCGCGCTCTCGAATCCGTCCAGAACCAACTCCCCAACGCGGATGTCAAGGTCGAACGGGCGTACGCCCCGAACCTGCCCGAAATTCACGCCGACCCGCAGCTCTGCGACCGCATCTTCGTGAATTTGATTCTCAACGCCTTTCAAGCCATGGCCGCCCAGCGGGACTCTTCTCCCGCGCGTGAACGCCTTCTCCGCCTCGCCATCTCTCCCGATTCTGTCGGCGGCGTGGATGGCGTTTGCGTCGTCGTCGAAGATACCGGCCCCGGCGTTCCCCCCGAGCTTCGCGAGCAAATCTTCAATCCCTTCTTCACCTCGAAGCCCGACGGCGTCGGTCTTGGCCTCGCCATCGTCGCGAAGTTTGTCGACGACCATCGCGGTTCCATTCGCTTCGAGCCCGGCTCCTCCGGCGGCGCCCGCTTCCGCGTCTTCCTTCCTCTGAACCCGCCACCATCCAAGTAATTGACAGGACTTAGTCTATAGGACTAGACTACATGTGAATTGCAGGAGGCTCCTAAATGCCCCCGGTGAACATCCACGAAGCGAAAACGACATTCTCGAAGCTCCTCCAGCGTGTCGCCGCTGGCGAGGAGATCACGATCGCCAACCGCGGCGTTCCGGTCGCTCGCCTGATTCCCGTTCGCACCAAGCGTGGCAAGCGCCAGCTGGGATTCGATAGTGGACGGGGTCGAATCGCTGATGACTTCGATGCCCCCCTGCCCCCTCACATTCTGGCAGGTTTCTTCGGTGGGCCGCCCAAGCGCAGGGCTAAGCAGAAGAAGCGCTAATAATGCCCTACTTGTTGGACACGAGTGTGTTTCTGGCGGCTGCGCTAGCTCCCGACCGGCTGACTCCGCGCGCACAGAGGCTGCTATCCAGTGGTTCAGCTCCATTGTTCCTGTCGGCAGCTAGCGCTTGGGAAATCGCCATCAAGTACGCCTTCGGAAAGCTCGAGATTCCCGATATCCCGGCACGATGGGTCTCCGCCAGTCTCTTGAAACTCGACGCGCATCCTTTGGATATCACACAACGCCACGCCCTCGCCGTGGCCGCATTGCCGTACCCTCACCACGACCCGTTCGACCGACTTCTCGTCGCACAGGCCGCCATGGAGGGGATGACCCTACTCACTACCGACCGCATTTTTCGGAAGTATCCGGTCGACTCGCTCCTCTGCGGCGCTTAACCTGCTCAACCTGGCTTGCTCCGGCCTTATCCCGGTGTAGAATGCCTGTCCACGTCAACGCGGACCCCACGCCGCGCTCGACGAACCTTCCAGAGGGAGAAAACCATGCCGGAACAACCAGCTTTGACGCCTGAGTTTGCCGCGGGATATCGCTCCATGATGCTCGATGGCATCCTTCGCGAATTCGAAATCACCAAGAAAGTCCTTGCCGCCATTCCCGACGCCAAGTCGGACTTCCGCCCCGATCCCAACGCCCGCAGCGCCTGGGAACTCGGCTGGCACATTGCCAACACGGATGTTCAATTCCTCGAGGGAATTGCCGACCTGAAGTTCAATATGACCGCGCCTGAAACGAAGCCCAAGAATGTCGCCGAGCTTGTCGACTGGTACGACAAGAATTTCCAGCGCGCCGCGGGACGCGTTGCCGGCCTCACGCCGCAGCAGCTACTCACGCCCCTCAATTTCGCCGGCGTCTTCAACTTCCCCGCGGTAATCTATCTTTCGTTCCTCAACAATCACTGCATCCATCATCGCGGCCAGCTCGCCACCTATCTGCGCCCGATGGGAGCGAAGGTTCCTGCGATTTACGGCGGCAGCTTCGACGAACCATTCCGTCCTGCCGCTACGGGGGCTGGAGCCTAGCTCGCAAGCTCATAGACGGTCGAATCGCGCCCACACGCTTCGAAATATCGCCCACGACGAATCGCTTCGGTTCGTCGTGGGCTTTTGTCACTTAATTTCCGATTGCGCCTTTCCTCTCTGGAAGAAAAGGCGCCGCGCCCACCAAGAGAGCGATTGCAGGAATCATCACGACGATTCCGAGATCGCGCCCAAATACCTGCATCCCAACCCCGTGGTTCGGCCAGATTCCCGTGGCGTACATAAGCAAATTGAATGCGCCCACAATCACCATCACGGTCATCAGCACTGTGGACGTTGTCAGCGCCGCACCGATGCGCGCGAGCCGCTGCCCTCCCGCTCGTCGCGACAAATAGGCTCCGATCGCACCGCACGCTACCTGCGCGACCAGCCAAGCCGCATACGCCCACCTCGCGCTGCTCGAATGAAGTATCGCCCCAGGCCTGTAGCTCAAGTAAGCCACAGCGGCCTGAAAGATCACCGCGGATCCCAGGCTCGCGAATCCCGGCATCCAGAATTTTCTCGTCCGATCGTTCATCGTCGTCTCCTTCCGTTTCGCCTTTGCGATTCGCCGCCCCAGGTCGTGCCAATTCACCACTTCGTTCAATGCCACCGCCACCGCCTCGTCCTCCGAACTACCTTCCCGGCACCGGCTCTCGCAAACATCCTCGAGATGCCCGGCCAGTTCGGTCGCCACTTCGTCCTTCTGCGAGGTTGGCAGGTCCGTCCGGTCGAGCCTCTCGGCCACCAATCTTCGCCAATCACGCACGCGACACCTCCGCCAGCCGGTCGAGCGCCCGGAAGAACGAGCGCCACTCCCGCCGCAGCGGCGCGAGTTGCTTCTTCCCCGCCGGCGTCAGGCAATAGTAGCGGCGATCGCGCCCCGCGCGGTTCTGCTCCCATCGGCCCTTGATCCATCCGCGCTTCTCGAGTTCGTACAGCATCGGATACAGCGACGCGAGGTTGAACCGCAGCGCCCCGCCCGATTCCTCCTCGATGCGCTTCGCAATCTCGAAGCCGTAGAGCGGCTGGTGCGACAGCAGCGAGAGAATCGCCAGCTCGGCGCTGCCCCTCGCGATCTTTGCCCGGATTCGCTTCTTCATCATGAATATAGGAATCCTATATTCCACTGCGCGGCGTCAATAGTACTCGCGAACAGGTCGTGGAAAAAGTAACCGGCAGCGCCTTGTGGGGCCGTTACAAGCGTTCGAACCTGCCGTGCTCGCTCGCTTCGAACAGATCCGGATGGAGTATTTCCGCCAGGATTCGCACTCCGCTCGCGAGCCGCGGTCCCGACCGCGAGAAGTATCCATTCGCGTCCACGGCGTAGACCCGCCTCTCGCGAATCGCGGGTAGCGCGTTCCAGCTATCCGGGAACTTCGCAGCGCGTGCCTCGGCGTGCGCCCGCGCCAGTGTGTACCCGCACGGCATGATGATGATCACTTCCGCGCCCGAGTCTGCAATCTGCTCCGCGCCCACTCGAAAGGACGGCTCGCCCGCGCGCCCCAGCACATCTTCCCCGCCCGCCTTCGCCACCATTTCCGGCACCCAGTGGCCGCCGACATAGTAGGGATCGAGCCACTCGAGGCACAGTACGCGCGGACGCGTGGCCGATTGCGCCGCTCCCATCTCGATCGTTGCCACGCGCTGTTCGAGCGTCACTGCCAGCGCCTGCGCGTCGCGCTTCCGGCCCGTCGCGTCGCCGACTCGCCGGATGTCGTCCCAGACGTCGCTCAGCGAATGCGGCGTCAGCGAGAGCACTCGCGGCATTTTCGCAAAACGCGTCAGCGCCGTCGCCAGATCGTCCGGCGAAGCGGCACACACGTGGCAAAGGTCCTGCGTCACGATCAGGTCCGGCGAAATCGACCGCAGCAGCTCGCCGTCCACCGCGTAAATGCTTTCGCCGCGCGCCACGATCTCCCTCACCTGCCGGTCCAGCTCCGCCGGCGGCGCGTGCGGATCAACGCGCGGGCGAATCAGCGGAGGCTTTTGCGCAGCTTCCTCCGGATAATCGCACTCGTGCGTTACTCCCATCACGGAGTCGCCCAGTCCCAGCGCGAAAAGAATCTCCGTTGCCGAAGGGAGTAAAGAGCAGATTCGCATCAGCGTCAGCTTATCCCCACCGAGGCTACTGTCGCTTCGTCTGGTCGTATGGCAACCACGATTCCCAAGTTCCGCTCTCCTCTGCAACCATCACTTCGACGCAAGCCCCTCCACCACGCTCCACGGAGTGATCGGCAAGTGTTCCGCCGCAACATTTTCAGGCGAGATTTCATTCCGCCGAACCGCCTCCCGGACTTCATTGGCGTACTCCGTGGGCTCTTTCACCGTCTGTATATAATCCGACGCCCACAAGAAATGACTCTCGGGCAGGTACACCATCATCGCCACTTCGCTTCCGATTCCGTCGATGGGATACACCTTCACCTTCCCATTCGCTGTCGCGTACGCTTTGTCGACGCCCACAAACCTGAATTGCGCCGACGCACGGGACCGCTCGAGCGTATCCGGCGCGAGAGTCCACCTCCGTTCGACCACCTTCCGCAGAAACGGCTCCGCGGCGCGATGCGCAATCACCGTGGCGCCCTGCGCCACCCAATATCGCACTCCCGCCACATGCGGCCACGCCAGGTCCGTGACTACCAAATAGACGCGATGCTCTCCCGGGAAGAGCTTGCGTATCAAATCCGCGTCCTGCCGGGCCCGGTCGTCGCCTTGAGTCGCGTCGAGAACATACAAATCGTTTCCCGCGAGCGTCACAATCTCGTTGTAGCCTGGGTTCGACAGCACGTACGTGTTCTCGCTCACTCGAATCGCTTTCGGTTCCACGGGGCGCAGGAATGCCGGTAATACCTCGGGCTTGGCGTCAGACTGCGGCATCGCCATGTCAGGAGCTTTGCCGCGATCCATTGGCTCTGCAAGGGTCACGATCTCGGATATCTCCGCCTCGCCGTCCGCCAGCCGGAATGCAGAACCCGGCGCGACGACTCCTCCATCGAACAGCGACCAGTTCGAATACAAGTACTCCACGCGCCTCTGTCCCCACAGGTAGTGCGGTTCGGTGAGTTCTAGCTTCACCGGAAATCCTGTTTTCTCATCGAGGAAGAGTCGCTGCTCGCCGTCCTGCGTGTTGCGCGTCAACACCGCGCGAAGATAATCCCGATATTCCTCTCGTCCGCTGAACTTCACGTCAGAGGCCGCCATCCAATCCGCGATCACCGCCCACGCCGCCAGATTCCGCATTTGCAGCGATCGCTTTGGCACCGGAATGGCCTTGCCGTTCGCGAGGATCACCGTCTCGTCGGCCGAGCTGAAGGTCGTCGATACGGGACCTTCTCCGCCCGCAAACGCCGTTTGGCTATCGGTGCGTACTGTGCCGGTCTTCGGGTCGAACCACGTCTCCACCCGCGCGAAATAGGAAAAGAACGGCGGATACGTGCGGTCGGATTCGTAATTTTGAAATGTTGCTCCTGAGATTTTCACGTGCAGAATCTTGTCCGCCGTCTTTTCAAGTCCCATCACATCTCTCGCCCTGGCGAGCAGCGCGTGTGCATCAGGCGGCGCTCCGTTGGCGGTTTGTTCCGCAGCGCTCTCCTTTTTTGCCGGCGTTCCTGTGGTGCCCGGAGGAGTGATGCAGCCAAGCCAGAGACCGGCAATCACCATGGCTACCATGCGGAACGCGATCCTCGCTTCCATGCGAACACCTCCTCGCGCTTCCCGGGCAAGAACTCCCGTTGCCGGAGCAGGCAACGAGCGGACTCGGATGCGCGTCAGCTTATCCCAGACCGGCCGCGCGCCGCGCCCGGCAAAATGTCCGCGAAGATGAAACCGTCGCGCTCGACGATTTCGCCGCGCCGCACGGGAATTTCTCGCGCGAACATCGGACCGGCATTCGCTAAGCTGTGGAATTCTCCGTTCTCACCGCATGGATCGACCGTCTTCGGCAACTCGCGCAGCAGATCTGCATCGAATCTCCGGCCCGCGAATTTAGCGTCCAGCTTTCGTGGATCGACACACGTCAGAAATGCCGAGAGCCCGCCAGCCAGCATCTCCTCGGCGAGCCGGGCCGTATCCCTTCCCCACAGCGGAAACACAGGCGTCATTCCGCACGCGGCCAGATTTTTCTCGCGGTACGCGCGAATGTCTTCGAGAAACAGGTCGCCGAAAATCACGTGCCGTACGCCCTCCGCTCGCGCCCGCGCCATCGCTTCGCTCATAGCCTGCTCGTAAATCTCGTTGGAGCACGGCGACGGGATCGGCACCTTCACCAGCGGCAGGCTCGCGGCCTCCGCCTGCATCTCCAGAAGCTCTTCTCTCACCGCGTGCATCGCCACCCGCCCGTAGACGCTGTTCACCGTGGTCAGTAGCGCCACAACCTCCAGCTGGCCGCTCTCCCGGATTTTATGCAGCGCCCACGCGCTGTCCTTCCCGCTGCTCCATGCCAGCCACGCCTTCGGTCGCGCCACTTGTCCGCTCCGTTCCGGCTCGATGGTAGAGGAGCCTGACCTCGCTGTCCATTCGGGTCGCCCCCCGAACGGCCGATCGCTGGCCTCGAGAACCGAGCAGGGGCGAAAGTGATAAAAATCGCCTTTTTTCGCGATTAGACAGAGTGCCCGTCCTTTGTTTTCAATAACTTACGAGGGATTCTAATAATTGGATTCGCGATTAGAAATGGCGGCAGGGGCGAAAGCGATGAAATCGCTGTTTTTTGGCGATTAGAAAAAAGTAAGTTGTTGAGAGGATGGGGTTTAGGTTCGTTTCTAATTCCCCATTTGGCGATTAGAAACGGACGAGGCAAGGAGCGAGACCCGGTATGCGATCGACGATACATTCCAGCCGTAGCCTCCCTCTGCGCGAAATTCGCGCGACGGAAAAACGGGAAATGGTAGCACGGCGCGGGGGCGGACGTAAATTCGTAGAAATACGGATTGACAAGGCGAAAATGGAGGGAAAAACAGATTAAGTTGCTGATTCGACGGCAGATGCGGACGCAGCGCCGGCGTATCGCGGATCTGAATTATTTTTTGCGGCCTCCCGTGTCTCTCGAAGAGAGAATGGCGAATTGGCACGGGGCGGCCTTGCCGTGCGCGAACCGGGGCACCCGCGTTCGAACCAGAACGGAGAGAGCGCGGCGGCAAAGAAAAGGCGCCGATCGGGAGATCGGCGCTCCCAGGGGTTCTGCTCAGTGGTAGAGAAGGTACTTTCGGCGCATGGTTTCGAACTTCTCGAGGCCGGCTGACCAGCCCGCCTCGATGGCCCGCGGGTCGTCTCCATGCTCGAGCTGCTCGACCGTGCTTTGCGACCCAAGGAGCTCGATGATCTTGGCGGTCTGGAAGTTCTGCGGATACAGCTTCTGCAGGGCCTCGACGATCTCGAGCCCCATCAGCATCGACCGGAACGCCTTTCGGTTGGTCACCGTCAGGTGCACGCCCTCGCACCGCTCGCCCTTGTACAGCGCCGAGTCGGGCGTGAACTCCGCCGCCTCAACCTTCAATCCCGGTATCTTTCGCCGATTCAGCTCCCTTACCAGTTCCTCCCCGTGAATCCACGGCGCTCCAAACCGCTCGAAGGGCGCGTCTGTCCCCCGGCCGACCGATACCCCTCCCGCCTGGAGAATCTCGATTCCCGGATACAAGAAGGACGCGCGCAGCGTGCGCAAATTCGGCGAAGGAGCAATCCAGGCGAGGCCCGTTTCGTCGTACGTTTCGCTGCGGTGCCAGTTCTGCATCGCGACCACATGGAGGTCTGCGCCGATCTTGTTTTCCGCGTTGAACATCCGGGCCAGCTCGCCGAGCGTCATCGCGAACCGCACGGGCAGCGGAAAGTACGCAACGAAAGAAAGCTTGTCTGGATCGAGCATGGGCCCCTCGATCACGTCGCCACCCATGATGTCGGGCCGGTCGAGCACGAAAAATTCGATATGCTGCTTCGCGGCCTGTTCCATGCAATAGCCCATCGTGGTCACATAGGTGTAGAAGCGCACGCCCGCATCCTGAATGTCGTAGACCAGCGCGTCGAGATTCGCGAACATCGCGGCGGTGGGCCGCCGCGTTTCGCCGTACAAGCTGTAAATCGGGAGGCCGGTGGCTGGATCAGTGGAATTCGCCACGGTCTCGTCCATCTTGCCCGCCATTCCGTGCTCGGGACTGAACAGCGCCACGAGTTTCACTCCCGGCGCGTGCGCGAGAACGTCGATTGTGCGGCGCCCCTCGGAATCGACTCCCGTGTAATTCGTGATCAAGCCGACGCGCTTCCCTTTCAGCGGAGCAAATCCCTCCGCTTCGAGGACGTCGATGCCCGTCTTCGTATGCTCCGTGCCGGAATCGCGCGCCGCCGCCGCGACAGTGGCGACGCCCCCGCACAACGGACACACGCAAAGGAGCTTCAAAGAAATCAGGATGATACTCAGGAAAAGAAACAGGCGCGCAGGCGTTGGGTTGTGCCGCATGAAACCGTGTGTTATATACAGCCGCGGAATGGAAGCGTCAACATGGAACCTTCGGGATACAATCGATGCGTAAACTCGCAGGGTTCGCGTTAGCGCTTGCACTTCTCATGACCTTGTCCGCCCGCGCACAAAAAACTCCAAAAACAAAATCCCGGCCGGCCGCCGGTTCGCCGTGGGTCGAGCAGACGCTGAAGCGCATGACGCTGCGCGAAAAGCTCGGCCAGATGATGATGATCTATTACTTCGATGTCTTCACGTCGACGCAAAGCCCCGACTATAAGGAGATGGTCCGCGAGATCGACGACAACCACATCGGCGGCATCATCCTGGGAACGATCCGCGGGCCGCTGGGGATCGAGCGCGCACAGGTCTACCCCACAGCGGTGATCACGAACGAGTTTCAGCGCCGCTCCAAGATTCCGCTTCTCGTGGGAGCCGATTTCGAGTCCGGCGCCGGGCAGCGCATCGACGAAGGAACGAATTTCCCTGCCGCGATGGCAATCGGCGCGACCGGTGATCCCCGCCTAGCGTATGAGTCAGGCAAAGTGACGGCGCGCGAAGCGCGCGCGGCCGGCGTCACGTGGATATTCGCGCCGGTATCCGACGTCAACAACAATCCCGACAATCCGATCATCAACATCCGGTCGTTTGGCGAAGATCCTCAAACGGTGGCGGAGTATGTGACGAATTTCGTGCGGGGCGTGCAGGACAACGACGCACTGGCGACCGCCAAACATTTTCCGGGCCACGGCGACGTCTCGACGGACTCGCACCTGACGCTGCCCGTGGTTCCGGGCGACCGCAACGAACTCGAAAGCGTGGAGCTGGTGCCCTTCCGCGCCGCGATCGCGGCCGGAGTCGATTCCATCATGCCGGGGCATCTTGCAGTCCCGGCCTTCGAACCGGATCCGAATGTGCCGGCAACTCTTTCGAAGAATATTTTGACGGGCCTGCTGCGCGACCAGATGAAGTTTCGCGGATTGATTGTTACGGACGCTATGGATATGGGCGGCGTGACCACGCTCTACGCGCCCGGCGACGCGGCGGCGCGAGCCGTGGAGGCAGGCGCGGATGTTCTGCTGATGCCTCCCGTCCCCGATGCCGCGATGAAGGGGCTCGAGGACGCGGTGGAGTCGGGACGCATTTCGATGAAGCGAATCGACGAATCCGTTCGGCGGATTCTCGAAGCAAAGGCGCGGCTCGGGCTCGACAAGAATCGCTACGTCGACGTGCCTCGCATCAACGAAGTTTTCGCCACGCCCGAATATCAGAACGAGGCGCTCTCCATCGCCGACCGAGGGGTCACGTTGTTGCGCGATTCGCAAAAAATGGTTCCGGTGGATTCGACGAAGCCGCTGCGAGTTCTGCTGGTTTCGCTTTCGGCTGATCCCGACCCGTACCCTGGAGAAACGCTCGAGCCCGAAATTCGGTGGCGCGTCGACTCGCTGAAGGCTCTGCGCGCGGACACGCAGTATTTTGGCGTGAGCCAGCTCAAGCTTCCGCCGCGTGACACGTACGACGTGGCCATCGCGGCGCTTTTTGTGCGCGTCGCCGACCGAAAAGGAAACGTGGGCTTTCCGGACGACGAACGCAATTTCGTGAACCAGATGCTGGCCACGGGAAAGCCGACCGCTGTGCTGGCGTTCGGCAGTCCATATCTCATCGAGCGCTTCCCGAACGCGAAGACGTGGATTTCAGAATTCGCGACGAACGACGTGGCGCAAAAGGCCGCGGCCCGAGCGCTCTTCGGACAGGTTCCGTTTGTGGGCAAGATTCCGGTAACCGTTCCGGGAACGGTGAAGCGCGGCGACGGCCTGGAGAGCGCCGCGAGTCCCATGACGCTGCAGCCTTCGGCATCTTTGAGTGACAAACTGAAACCGGTCTACGCTGTCCTCGACAAAGCCTTGGCCGACGATGCCTTTCCCGGCGGCGTGCTGGCCGTGGGTTGGAATGACCAGTTGGCGATCCATCCCTTCGGGCACCTGACGCGCGACGCGAAATCTCCGGCGGTGACCACCAACACCATGTACGACATGGCCTCGGTGACCAAGGTGGTGGTCACCACTACGTCGCTGATGATGCTCGTGCAGCAGAAGCGGCTGAGTCTCGATTTGCCGGTTTCGCGCTATTTACCGGAGTGGGCCGCGGCTGCCGACAAGGACCCGAATCCCACATGGCGCGCGCGCGTGACCATTCGCAACCTGATGCTTCATGATTCGGGGCTGCCGGGCATCCGCCAATTTTTCAAGGACACGAAGGGCTACGACGCCATCATTCATCGCGCGCTCTCGGAGCCGCTCGTTCACGAGCCTGGGACGCAGGTGGAATACTCGGACCTCGGCTTCATGCTGCTCGGCGAAATCGTGCAGCGGCTCACGGGACAAAGGCTCGATGTTTTCGCGAAGCAAAATATCTTCGATCCGCTCGGAATGAAGGATTCGATGTTCAATCCGCCGCGCAGCCTGCGTTCGCGAATCGCGCCGACCGAATTCGACGCGACTTTCCGCAAGCGCCTGATCGTCGGCGAGGTTCACGACGAGAATTCGTGGGCCATGGGCGGAGTGGCGGGCCACGCCGGCCTGTTCTCGACTGCGGGCGACATCGCCGCCTTCGCGCAGATGATGCTGAACGGCGGAATCTACGCGTACCACCGCATCCTGGATCGCGCGACGATTCAGCAGTTCACCGCGCGCCAGGACATTGGAAACTCGGCTCGCGCCATTGGATGGGATGTGGTCACCCAGCCCTCTTCCGCGGGGCACGACTTTTCGCCGTCCGGCTTCGGGCATACCGGCTTTACGGGCACGTCGATTTGGGTGGACCCGGAGCGCGACCTCTTCGTGGTTCTGCTGACGAATCGCGTGAATCCCACGCGCGCGAACGAGAAGATTCGCCAGGTGCGGCCGGCGGTTCACGACGCGGTCTTCCAGGCGCTTGGCCTGGTTCCGGCCGCGACTCCGGGGCGATAACTCCCTCGTAACAAGGACGCTACGAACTTCGCCGCTCGCGAAAATCTTCTTCCAGCGAAAAGTTATAATTGATGGTGGTTCTGCGGTTCTGCCGGGGTCACTTTGAGGCATCTGAAAACCGAACAAAAGAATCCCCGCGCGCGCGGACTCGACGAAAAGTCTTCGCTCGAGATTCTGCGCGTCCTGAACCGTGAAGACGCGCGCGTGGCGCTGGCAGTGCGGCGCGAACTCCCGAAGATCGCGCGCGCGGTAGACGCAATCGTGCGCGCCTTTCGAGCAGGAGGCAGGCTTTTTTATATCGGCGCGGGAACCAGCGGGCGGCTCGCAGTGCTGGATGCGGCGGAATGCCCGCCGACGTTTGGGACGCCGCCGAGCATGGTTCAGGCGCTGATTGCCGGCGGCAAGCGCGCGATGCTGCACGCTGTTGAAGGCGCGGAGGATTCGGCGGCCAACGGCGCGAGAGACTTGGCCCACGCGGGGCTCGCGCGGCGGGACGCTGTTGTGGGCATCGCCGCCAGCGGCACGACGCCTTACGTGCTTGGCGGGCTACGATTCGCGCGGCGCCGCGGAGCGGTAACCATTGGGCTGACGTCGAATCCCCGTTCGCCTCTGGCGCGCATCGCGCATATCGCGATTGCGCCGCTTACGGGCGCGGAAGTGTTGGCGGGATCGACGCGGATGAAGGCGGGCACGGCGCAGAAGATGGTGCTGAACATGCTTTCTACCGCATCGATGATGCGGCTCGGCAGGGTTTACGAAGGGCGGATGATTTACCTGGTGCGGACGAATAACAAGTTGCGGCGACGAAGCGAATGGATTCTCGAGGAAACGGCGGGTGTCACCGCGTCTACAGCGCAACACGCCCTGCGTCAAGCGGGACACAATCTGCCGCTCGCGCTGGTGATGCTGAAGGCGCGAACCACGGCTTCGCGCGCCAAGCAATTGCTGCGACGCTCGCGCGGCGACGTGCGCCAGGCGTTGAAGGCCGCCTCGGCGACGCCCGCGCGGCCGAATCGCGGGAGCAAATAGCATGGACCGATTCAAGATCCAGGGCGGACGGCCTCTCGAAGGCACCGTACAAATCAGCGGCGCCAAAAATGCGGCTCTGCCCGCGATGGCCGCGGCGCTGCTCACGGCCGAGCCGGTTCATCTGCAGAATATTCCGCACGTGCGCGACATCATCACGATGGCGAAGCTGCTGGCGCACATGCGCTGCCGCGTCGAGAGCCCCGATCTGCCACCGAGCGAATTCACGATTCAGGCGAAGACGGTTTCTCACGCGGAAGCTCCGTACGAACTGGTGAAGACGATGCGGGCTTCCGTCCTGACGCTGGGGCCGCTCGTCGCGCGATTCGGCTACGCGCGCGTTTCCCTGCCGGGCGGCTGTGCCATCGGCGCGCGGCCAATCGATTTGCACATCCAGGCGCTCGAAAAACTGGGGGCGCAGGTGACGGTGGATCACGGCTACGTGGAAGCGCGCGCCGAGCGTCTGCGCGGCGCCACATTTCGCTTCCCGAAGATCACCGTAACTGGAACAGAAAACATCCTGACGGCGGCTGTTCTGGCGGAAGGAGAAACGGTGCTTGAAAATGCCGCCCTCGAGCCGGAGATCGCCGATCTTGCGGCATTGCTTGTGAAGATGGGCGCGCAGATCGAAGGCGCGGGCACTCCGACGATTCGCGTTCGCGGAGTCAGCGAACTTCACGGGGCGACTCACGCCGTCATCCCGGACCGCATCGAGGCGGGGACGTTCCTGATCGCTGGAGCCATCACGGGCGGCGAGCTCGTCTTGACGTGCTGCGAGCCGAAGCATCTGACCGCGCTTCTCGAAAAGCTGCACGAGTGCGGCGTCGAAGTTCGCAACGAAGGGCCGTGCACGCTGCGCGTCCGCGCGCCGGGCAAGATCAAAGGCGCAGACGTGATCACCGAGGAATATCCGGGCTTCGCAACGGACATGCAGGCGCAGTTCATGGCGCTGGCGACGCAGGCCGAGGGAGTTTCCCATATCCGCGAAACGATTTTCGAAAATCGCTTCCTGCATGCGGCGGAAATGATGCGAATGGGCGCCAACATTCTGGTCGACGGCAATCTCGCCGTGGTCACCGGCCGCACGCCGCTCAGCGGCGCTCCGGTGACGGCATCCGATTTACGCGCGAGCGCGGGGCTTGTGCTGGCGGGACTTGTCGCCGAAAACACGACATGGATCGATCGCGTCTACCACATCGACCGCGGCTACGAACGCATCGAGGAGAAGCTGCGCAAAGTGGGCGCGCGCATTGAGCGCGTCAGCGACTCACACGCCGAGTGACTCCTTCCGCGCTTCTAATCGCGAATACATGATTCCCTTGAGGCTTTCTACCGGGTTCACCCCATAGCGGATTGCGCTCCATCTCCCTAGCGTAAGATGCTGTGGGGGCTCCCATGCTGTCCATTCCTGCCTTTGGTTCCTTGCGAAAGCGCCAGTGCCCGCATTGTCATAATCGAAAGTACCGCCGGTCGCGGCCCCGACGCCTGGAAAGGCTTCTGTATCTGCTGGGTATAAGGGTCTACCGCTGTTACAGTTGCGGCATGCGGTTCTACAGCGTGCTTGAGGGATCCAGATTGTCGTCAGCGGCCCGAAATTCTCAAATAGAGACAGCCCAATCCGGTACATTCGTCGCCCCACCGAGTTCGGGTCGTCCTCAATCTTCGGTCTAGTTTCGACCGGCGAAGATTGTGAAAATTCAGTGAGTACTATTGCTTCGGGCGGCTTTCGCGCTTAGTTTAAGTGGAGCCAAACAATCAGAGCCACGGGAGAGCACATGGTAGAAAAACGCCGCTGCAAGCGCCTGCCGCTGTCGATTCCTGTTCAAGTGTACGGGCGGACGCCTGAGGACCATCCGTTTCGAGAGACTACGGTAACACATGCGGTGAATGTCCATGGGGGATTGCTGCCGCTTGCGCCGCGCGTGAAGCGCGGGCAGAAGATTCTGCTGGTGAATCGAGTGACGAACGAAGAGCGCGAGGCGCGGATCGTCTACGTCAAGGCAAACGGGCGCGGGAAAAAGAAAGTCGGGATCGAATTCACCGACCTGCGCGGCGATTTCTGGCACGTGTTTACGCCGATCGTCGAGCTGAAACGAAGCCAGGGCGCAGCCTGAAATCCAGGCGCCGTCTGGCATTCGCCGGCGGCCGCCTGCGGGCCTTTCATTCCTGTTCTTCTTCATCTTCCGGATCGAGCGCGCGGTCGAGCCATATCCAGAGGACGCGTCCAAAGCGCACCACGGTGGGAGTGGCCGGCAGGAAAATCAGGAAGGCGACGATCGCGGTCTTCTCCACCGACCATCGCGTGAAATACCACAGGACGTAGCCAATCACGGCGGCGATCGCCAGGCCCACGGCGTAGTCGATGATCATGGCGCCCACGAAGTAGCCCTGTTCCCTTTCAAACTTCAAGCCGCAGAGCGGGCACGTCTCCCGCATCGCTGGAAAACCGCGAAAGATCGAGTAGCGGAAGATGCGTCCGATGCGGCAGCGCGGGCAGAGCTGGTGGGCGATGCCGTGAACGACGGAGGTTACGGAACTGATGCTCATGTTCGCACGTAGTCTAAGACAACTGGGCGGTGGCGGGCGCAGGGATTTTTGTGAATGAGGCCCGGCGTCGCACGGGCAGCCAAGTGACGCCCACCACTAGAACGTCTTCTCATAGCGGGCGGACGACCGGCGGCATTCTACGCCAGTTGGCGGGCGGCCTTCCTTGACCGACCCTCAACAGAGAGGCTCATTCAGTCCTTGTAGTAGATCATCTATGGGAGTAGGATTCCGGGCATGCCAAAGCGCGGTGCACCTCCTCTCGACGGCGAACTTTTGCAAGGCACGCTGGACATGCTGATCCTGCAGACGCTTATCCTCGGCCCGGCGCACGGGCACACCATCGCGTATGCGATCGAACGGCGGTCCGAAGAGGTCTTGCAAGTGGAGCACGGGTCGCTGTACCCCGCGCTGCATCGCCTGGAGGCGCGCGGATGGATCGCGTCGTTCTGGGGAACCTCCGAAAACAACCGCAAGGCGCGCTACTACCGGTTGACGAAACTCGGCCGCAATCGCCTGACGGCGCAAACCGGACGGTGGGAGCAACTCGTCCGCGCCATCAACCGGGTTTTGCGGCCCGCCACGGATTGACGCCAATGAGCTGGAGCCGATTTTTCCGCCGCCACGATGAGGACGAGGAACTCTCTCGCGAGATTCAGGCGCACATCCAGATCGAGACCGACCAGAACATCACGCGCGGGATGCCTCCGGACGAGGCTCGTTCCGCGGCGATACGGAAGCTGGGGAATACCCGGCGGATTCGCGAGGAGGTCCATCGCATGAACACGATTGGGTTTCTGGAGACGCTCGGGCAGGACCTGCGGTACGGGCTGCGGATGCTATGGCGAAGTCCGGGGTTCACGGCGATCGCGGTCTTGACGCTTGCTCTCGGGATCGGCGCGAACACGGCGATTTTTTCCATCGTCGACGCGGTCTTCCTGCGGCCGCTTCCCTTCCCGCATGCGGATCGGATTTATCTAGTTCGTCGAATCGGAAACCAGTTTGGAGGCGCATCCATTTCGATGCCCATATTCCTGGCTTGGCAACCGCAGGCGAGCATGTTCGAGCATCTTTCTGTGATTCATTGGCGCGAAGACGCGAGCTTTACCGGCGCCGGCGAACCCGAACGCATCCACAGCGCGTTGGTTTCGTCGGAATTCCTCCCCGCAATTGGGATACAGCCAGCGATGGGACGCAACTTCAGTCCGGAAGAAGGCCGCGCCGGTGGCCCGAAGGGGGTCCTGGTGAGCGATGATTTTTGGCGCAATCACTTGGGCGGCGATCGTGCTGCGATGGGCCGCGAGATCACTCTCGATGGCGAAGGCTATGCAGTTGTGGGCATCCTGCCGCGCGGTCTGCAACTTCCGGTTCCGGAGCTCCAAGGCGCACAGATATTCTTCCCGATCCAGATCCCGGCCACCAGTCAGGACCCGACGAATTCTGGCACGCTGGCTATCGGCCTGCTCAAGCGAGGCGTGGCTCCGGAACAAGCGGCCGCAAAGCTGACACCTCCCCTACAGCAGTTGCGGGCCGCGTTCCCGAAAATGTTTGTCGCCGGTGAAAGAGTGCAACTGACGCCGCTACGCGACCTGCTCCGAGATTGGGCTGGCCCAGCACCGCTGTTGCTGCTTGGCGCAGTTGGCCTCGTGCTGCTGATCGCCTGCGCGAACGTGGCGAATTTGAGCCTCGCACGTTCCACCGGGCGTCAACGCGAAATTGCCATTCGCGTAGCTATGGGCGCCGGACGCCGCCGCATCGCGCGGCAGCTCCTGACCGAAAGCGTGTTGCTCGGGCTTTTGGGTGGAGTATTCGGTTTGATGGCGTGCTATGCAACCTTCCGATCCATGCTCACTCTTGTGCCGACCGACAACGTGATGCCTCACGTCGGCGCCTACCAGATCGACGGCACGGTGCTCGGCTTCGCGTTGCTGCTGAGTCTGGCCACCGGAATCATCTTTGGCCTCGTGCCCGCGCTGGGCGCTGGTCGCGTGGACGTGAATGCTTCTCTGCAGGAATCAGGACCGCGAGCCGGTTCGGGCAAGAGCGGGCGCCTCCGTGCGGGCTTGGCGATCGGCGAGATTGCGATCTCAGTGGTGTTGCTGATCGGCGCGGGCGTCACGCTCGAAAGTTTTGCATCGCTTGTTCGCGTCCAGCCGGGTTTCGACGCGAACGAGGTAACGACCGCCGCATACGTTTTGCCGCCGAGGCCCTACGATTCGGCCGCCAAGCTGAGAGCTTTCGTCAAGCAAGGGATCGAGCGGTTGCAAGCGATACCGGGAGTCAAGAGTGCCGCCATGATCGACCAGGTTCCCTTCCGCCAAGGAAGCGACACGCTCATCGATATCGAAGGACGTCCTACAAACCCAAACGAGATTCTCGGAGCAGATATTCGCGGCATCAGCCCACAATGTTTCCGTACGCTCGGAATTCCTTTTGTGCGTGGCAGAAGCTTTTCGGATGCCGACAACGCAAACTCCCAGCCGGTGGTGATCATCAACCAGGCCATGGCCAATGCCTACTGGCCGAAAGGCGATGCCATTGGCGCGCATATCTGGATCGGACGCGCTCTGGGCCCGAAATATGCCGAACCAAGCGCGCGTGAAGTGGTTGGAATTGTCGCTGACATTCACGAAATGTCTCTTGATCAGCCTCCGGAGCCCACAATGTACATACCCGTCGAGCAATCAGCCTACTCGGCGGGATATTTTCTGGTGCGCTCGACCCTAGCCAGCACCGTGACTGCCAGCGCAATTCGCGATGCATTGCTGAAACTCGACCCGAACGATCCGCCGACTGAAATCAGCCCGATGGAGCAGCAGCTTACGGCTTCGCTGACGGATTGGCGGTTCCGCGCGATTTTGCTGGGAATTTTCGGCGGCTTGGCGCTGCTGATTGCGACCATTGGAGTGTATGGCGTCGTTTCGTACTCGGTTGCGCAGCGCACGCATGAAATCGGCATTCGTCTGGCGCTCGGAGCGAAACGGGAGGACGTTCTGCGTTTGATTCTCGGCCAGGGAGCGCGAATGGCGATCTCCGGCATCGTGACCGGCCTCCTTGTGACGACGTGGCTCGCTTACGCGCTCGGGAGCGTGCTGTACGGGATCAAAGACCAACAGCCAGCGATTTTGTACGGCGTGAGAGCAACGGATCCAGCAACCTTGGTGGGAACCTCCCTGCTGATGCTGTTGGTTACCGCGTGTGCCTGCTACATGCCAGCGCGGCGGGCGATGCGCGTCGATCCCATGGTCGCGCTCCGCTACGAGTGACGCGCGCGCTTGAGCCTCACTGGACCGTTATTGTAAAGGTGGCGGTGGTGCGGCCAAACTCGTTCGTCGCGTACAGTGTGTATGTCGTGGTCTGTGTGGGAGTCACGGTCGCCGAGGTGCCGCGAACCGCGCCTACCTGCGGTGAAATTACAAAATAAGACGCGCCGGTCGCGCTCCAGCTCAGATTTACCTGCGTTCCCGCGCTGACGGTTGATTGGTCCCCGATGAAATTCGTAATCACCGGCGCGGAGCCCTGGGGCAAGTTCGTCTGCGTGTAGACCGGGTTCATTGTAACCACTTCAAAATCCGATGCCGTCACGCTGCCCAGATTGTGCAGGTCGTCGTTGTCCCAGCGGTCGTCCGGCGCGCCGCTGATGTACATGTTCGAGCCATTGTCGGCCATGATCATCCCGTACTGCTGCAGCGCGCGGAGGATCACCTGGTTCGCCGCCGAGAATCCGGAGATGTTGAAGCTCGACTTCAACCTCAACCTCATCCCCATGGGCGCGGCCAGCGAGTTGGTGGAGTTCGCGGCCCAGTGCGACGCCGGCGGCGTAAACGCAGCGCGGCTGTCCTGCAGCGTGAATCGAATGGCGTGATGTATCGCGCCAGCGGCTACTTCGTCGTAGCGAATCAGCCCAGGAAAAATCGGCAGGCCGGCCGCGTCGGCGGATGTCCACGTTAGCGGGCGCTGCTCGTCGGCGGTGAGATCCCAAACCGCCGCGGACGCCGCGTTCCAGCTTCCATCGCTCTGCGGATAAGAACTGTAGAGTTCGTAGAGCCAGCAATTGCTGTTGTCGAGCACCAGCACGTGCCGGTCGCCATTTCCGGGCGCCGGGTACCCTTCGATGGGCGCAGTCGCGGGGACGGGCATGGGCCCCGGATCGCTGTCGCTGCCGTACGCGGTGAAAGTGATGTTGACGAAGGTTTGCGCGGATCCGACGACGATGTACGGAATCCCGATGCTCGAACCGTTGTACAGGCCTGAGCCAAAATCCGGGTGCACCGCCACCGTCGGCCCAATGAAATTGATGATGGAAGCGGAGCTCGGATCCACCGAGGCGCTAGCGATGTTCTTGTTCCAAAGATTGTCGGCCGGGAACGGCACGAAGCCGTTCAGGCTGCCGCCTTGACCCGCGGTCATGCCGCTGCAAGTTCCAGCTTGGCCACCGCCGCCGCCCCCACCTCCGCCGCCTCCCGAGGAAGTCACGGTTACATTCATTGCGTTTGAAGACGAGCTCCCCGGATTCGGGTTCGTCACAGCAACCGAAAAAGTCCCCGCCGAAGACGCGGTGCCGCTCGCGGTGAGTTGGGTCGACGACACAAACGTGGTCGCGATCGAGGTGCCCGCAAACTTCACTTGCGCGCCGCTTACGAATTGGCTCCCGTTCAGCGTGATGGAAAACGAGCCGCTCGCGAAGGTCGATGGCGTAACACTGTTCAGCGCAGGGACGGGATTCTGCAAGGTCACCGTGCTTGAAGATTTCGCGGTGGAATCCGCCGCGCTAACGGCTGCAAGGGTGACGGTATTCGGACTCGGAACACTTGCAGGAGCGCTGTATAACCCCGACGCGCTGATCGTACCTGTACTCGAACTGCCGCCCGTGACGCCGTTCACGTTCCATGTAACTCCGGTATTCGAGCTTCCGCTCACGGTCGCCGTAAATTGCTGGGAGCCTCCGGCCCGAACGTTTGCGGACGCAGGCGCCACCGACACGCTAACTCCTCCCGGATTCGTTCCCGTTCCGCCGGGCGCGGTGCCGCCGCATCGCCCTTCGAGGCAGGCGACCAGCAACACGATGAGGAGGGGAATGCGTCTTCGCATGGATTCTCCCGGCGCGGACCACCCGGCCGATGTTCCGCTTCAGTATGGAGACCGTGCCGCCCTGCAACAACTGACCTGAGGTACAAGAAAAGGGCAATCCGTAAGTCTTGTATTTACTGCGGGTTACGTCTATCCGTTGACGCTTCCTTGGTGCGTTTGATAGCCTTCCTAACTGAGCTTGAGTTCAGAGTCAGGTCTGGCAGCCAACGTCTCCTGGCCGGAGGTTGCGCGATGCGCCGGTTCGCCGGTCGCACTCTTTGGGTCACGTTCACGTTCGCAATCGTGTTGGTGGTGGCGACGGCCATCGCGGCCGACTTTACAACTGCGCGTTACGCCGCAAGCGAGGCCTGGGTCTCACATTCGCAGCAGGTGGAAACGCACCTGATTGAGTTGCGTGCCGACCTTCTCTCCGCAGAAGCATCACGCCTGGCGTACGTCGTTGCTGGCGAACCCGATCAGCTCGAGAACTACCACCGCGCCGTCGACGACATCCCGCAGGATATTGCGGAACTCGGGATGCTGGTGACTGACAATCCCAGCCAACGGGAGCGGCTGAAGACGCTCCGCCCCTTGATCGAACAGCGCCTCGGCGTCTTGCAGGAATCCGTTGAGCTTGCAGGCAAGGGCGCCGGCGAGCAAGGGCAGCAGCGCCAGTTCACCAAGACCGGCGTCGAGCTGATGCGCCCGATTCGAGCGGCTCTCGACGACGCCGATTCCGAAGAGCGCGCCATCCTCGCCCAGCGGATGACCATCTCCGAAAACACCTATTCCTGGGTTCGCCGCGTGCTGGTGATGTCGTTCGCGGTGTCCATCCTGATTCTCTGCGCCGCATTGGCACGACTGCTCGCCGAATTGCGGAACCGCCAACAGGCCGAAGAGGCCGTCCGGCTATTGAGCGGCCGCCTCCTGAGAGTTCAGGATGAAGAGCGCCGCAGAATTGCGCGGGAGCTGCACGATAGCCTCGGGCAATTGCTCGTCAGCACCAAAATGAACCTCGACCATCTTAGTTCGCTGCCCCAGGGAGAGTGCTCCCCGGTCGCAGCGGAACTCATCGAAGCTTCGCTCGCGCTCGTCGGCCAGAGTCTGGACGAAACGCGGACTCTCTCGTATCTTCTGCATCCACCGCTTCTCGACGAATTCGGCTTCGTCTCGGCTGCCAAGTGGTACGTCGAGGGCTTCTCGCGGCGAAGCAAGATTGACGTCAACTTCGATGTTCCGGCCGATCTCGGCCGCATGCCGGACGAGGTTGAGATCGCGCTCTTCCGCGTCCTTCAGGAATGCCTTACGAACATCCATCGCCATTCCGGAAGCGCGAACGCTGGGCTGCATGTAACACGGACGCGGGAACAGGTGTTCCTCAGCGTCCGCGACACGGGCAAGGGTATGTCTCCGGAACTCCTGCAGAAATTCCGCAGTACCCGCGCCAGCCTCGGCGTTGGCCTGTCTGGAATGCGCGAACGCGTGCATCAGCTTGGCGGCGACTTCGAGATTGACTCGAACGGCGCAGGCACCACCGTCAATGTCCGCGTCCCGCTTAGAGCCGTGGAATCGTCCACGCCGGCCGAGACCTCGCCCGTTGAGGCCCAATCATCCGGAGAACCAGGCTCCGGCGCTTCGACGGATGGCTCTGACAGCTCAGCGACGGGCGCCAACTCCCGGCGCTTCTCCGCCACGGCCTGAGCCGCTCACGACACGTTCTCCATCGCGTGCCGTTCCGCAAGGTACACACCGCCCAGCACCAGCAGCCCACCGGCCACCAGATGCTTCGTAGGGTGCTCTCCAATGAACGTCGAGGCGAGCAGCCCGACCAGAATCGGCTGCAGATAGTTCACTGTCGCGACTCGCGACGGCTCCATGTGCCGGATCAGCCAGTAGAAAATCAGGTAGGCAAATACCGAGCTGCACACCGCCATATACAGCATTCCGCTCCAGCCCTCCCATCCCACGCTCTTCCAATCGAGATGGACGGCTTGCCTCACCGCAAGCGGCAGAAACAAAATTGCCGCGCCCACGCAGTTGAAGGTATTCATAGAGACCGGATCGTACTCGCGCGAGATTCGCTTCGTCAGAACGGCGTAGGTCGAAAAGCCCAGCGCGCCGCCGAGCGACAATAAATCGCCCATCAGATAAGCGGAATGAGCCGAGCCTCCGTGCTCGGTCTCGAGGACAATGATCCCCGCGAACGCGATCACCATCCCGACGATCTTGCCGGGCGTCAGCGATTCGAGTCCCAGCAACCGCGCCATCGCCAGAATGAGCAGCGGATCGCTCGCCACGATGATCGAGGAACGCGCCGAGGTCGTGTAGTTGAGTCCGAGCGTGAATAAGCCCTGATTCATTGCCACGCCCAGCACCGAGAGGTAGGCGAACGTCCAAAGATCCCCTTTCCGCAGCTTGAGGCGGCGCTTCTGCGAGAAGTAGATCGACAGCATCAGCAGTGCGGAAATCTGGAAGCGAAACGATATGAGGGTAGCGGGGCCTAGGTGCCTGAGCGCAATTTTTCCCGCGACGTAATTCACGGACCACAGCGCCAGCATCGCCGCAAGTCCCAAAACCAAAAGAGCCGGCGAAGGCCGTTCGGGAGTTGCCGGCAGAGGTTCGGGGGAAGGCGCGCTCAAGATTTACTCGAGGACCTCGCGGCGGCGCGTGAGCGATTCGATTCGCTCGATGACGGGTGTGTACCCAATGCCAGGCGCGGACGGAATGCGAATCGTCCCGCGCGGCGTGACATCCACCTCCGGCTCGATGATGTCCTGCGCCCAATATCTCCGGCTCGCGGACACGTCGCCCGGCAACGAGAAATTCGACAGCGACGACATCGCGATATTGTGCGCACGCCCAATTCCGGATTCGAGCATGCCTCCGCACCATACCGGCACGGATTTCGATTCGCACAGGTCGTGAATGCATCGCGCGGCCGTGTGTCCGCCCACGCGCCCGAGCTTGATGTTGATGATCCGGCACGCGCCGATTTCGATCGCCGCTCGCGCATGCTCGATGTCGTGAATGCACTCGTCCAGGCAGATCGGGGTCTCGAGTTGTTTTTGCAGCGCGACGTGCGAGTAGATGTCGTCCCATCCCAGCGGCTGCTCGATCATGATGAGGTAGTACGCGTCGAGCTGCTTCAGCAGGGGGGCGTCCGCGAGCGAATAGGCGGAGTTTGCGTCGACCATCAGGCGGATGCGCGGAAAGCGCTCGCGCAGCGCTCGCACCGGCTCGATTTCATATCCCGGCTTGATTTTGATTTTGATCCGCTGATAGCCCGCCGCCAGCTCCTTTTCCACTTTCGCCAGCAGCGCATCGATCGAGGGCTGAATCCCTATCGAGACACCGCACGAGATTTCCTCGCGCGTGCCCTTCAACAGCTTCGCCAGCGGCACTCCCTTTTGCTTCGCCTCCGCGTCCCAAAGCGCCGTCTCCACGCCGCCCTTGGCCATGTTGTGCCCGCGGATTCGCCCCAGCAGGCCACAAACCTCGGAAGCGCTCTGCAGTTCCCTTCCCTTCAGTACCGGCCAGATGAAGTCGCGGATGACATGCCACGCCGTCTCAACCGTCTCGTACGAATAGTACGGGTCCTCGCCCGCCGTCGACTCGCCCCACCCCACGGCGCCGTCCGTTTCCGCTTCGATCAGGAAAATTCGCCGTTCCTGCGAGGTGTCGAAGCTCGTCTGGAAAGGCTCGAGTAGTTCCATTTGAAGTTCGCGAAGTGTAAGACGCTTCAAGCGCATTTCGTTTCGGCAGCCTTTCCCCTTGTCTTCACAGCCGGGTTTTCATTCCTTGTGATTTGGCGGCAGCGCCAGTCCCGCGATGGCGTCGCCGGGCTCGAGAATGTAATCGGTCAACGCGTCGTGCTTCTCGACCGCCGTCGCAACGCGCCCCTGCGCAAAATGCTTCTGAAACTGGTCGCGCGCCCTCGTCTGGATCACCGTCGCGACGTCGCGATCCGCCGCCTTGATCTCACCAAGGTTCGACGGAAGCGAAATTCGCGCCGCAGTATCCTGGGGCGGATGCGGATTGTCCGCAAGAATATTCTTCACGCGATCGGAGTCCAGCCACCATTCGGCCACCAGCCGGTCCGTCGGCAAGCCGGAATGCAGCGGGCTGTCGGTCGTCCCGTAGCAATTCGGAATGAAGCGTCGCGCTACGGCGCCGAGCCGGACCAGGTTAAAATGCGCGTTCTTGAGCTCCAGCGGATCGAATGTCCACTCGACCACACGGATGCCTCGCTTCAACGCATCCTGGCGCTGAAAAAGCTTCAGCCTGCGGCCTACGCCTTTGTCGCGGTAATCCTCGAGGACGGCCGTCATGTGCGAATGAAGAAAATCCTCGCTGCCCCGCTTCCCCATGAGGGCGAGCGTGAATCCGACAAGTTTGCCGCCCTCAAACGCGCCAAGTACCTGCCCGCCGGTATGCTGCGCCACCACGAACATTCCCGACGGAACGGTGATCGCGACGCCCCACACGATTCGCTCTAGCTCCACGCATTGCGCGTACTCCTCGACCGTTGTGCATCGCCGGACTTCGATCTCACCTGGCACCGGCGCGCCTGCCTTTCGACCCGCTTGAGCTCGCGGCCGAGCCTTCCGCCACCTTCGATTCCTCCCACAGTTCTTCCATCCGTTCGCGCGGCAAATCCGCAAACCGCCGGCCTTCCCGCCGCGCCGCCGCTTCCATCCATTCGAACCGCGCCTTGAATTTGCGGTTTGCGGCGCGCAAAGCAACCTCCGGATCGACGCCGAGGAACCGTGCCGCGTTCACGCCGACAAAAAGCAAGTCGCCGACTTCCTCTTCGAGCAGGTTCGCCTTGGCATTCCCCGAGGCGATTGCGGCGTCGAGTTCGCCGCGCTCTTCATCGAGCTTTTCCCAGATTCCGCCCAGCGTCTCCCAATCGAATCCGACATGTGACGCCCGTCGCGTCAGTTGATACGCCTCGAGCACCGCGGGCAGCGAGCGAGGAACTCCCGCAAGCACCGACTCAGTCTCCGCGGACGCTTCGCCGCCCGCCGCTTCCTTCTCCTTGATTCGCTCTTCGGTCTTCAGTTCTTCCCATTTCTTCAAGACTTCCGCTGAATTCTTCGCGCTCGCCTTTCCAAACACGTGCGGATGCCGCCTGACCATCTTCGTGTGAATTGATTCGATGACGTCGGAAATCGCGAAATCGCCCGCTTCCTCGGCAAGAATGCCGTGAAAGATCACCTGCAGCAGCACATCGCCCAGTTCCGAAGCGAATTTGCTTCGATCCTCGGAATCCATCGCGTCAAGCGCTTCGTATGTTTCCTCAACGAGAAACTTGCGTAGCGACGCGTGTGTCTGCTCCGCGTCCCACGGGCATCCGCCCGGCCCGCGCAGCCGTGCCTGCAGCGCCACCAGCTTCGCAAACCATTCGCCTGCGGCCTTGTCCCGCGCCGTGAGGCGAATCTGGGGATCTCTCCCCGCCGGTTTCCCTCGACTCGTTGGCCCACGCGGCTTTCGGCGTGCCGAAACTTTCCCCTTACGCTTTGACACGCCCGTTCTCTCCGCTCCCTCGCAACACGACAATGTACGGTAGGCAGCCTCGATTGACAAGGATGCCATTTCGCCCCCTCCTGCCAAACCTCGCCCAACACCGCATCCGCGCTCCTTGTGAGCGGCAGAACTCGGGTGCTAAACTTGTGGTTCGTTGCCAGCTTGCGCGGCCGCCCTCCGGCTCGCACGAAAGCGCGCTGATTCCCTGGCGCCAGCTATTTCGAGGTCACATCGTGGCTGATTCGAAGCAAGAAGAGACATTCAAGGTCGTCGACAGGCGCCTCTTCACGCAGGAAGGCGAACTCCGACGCGACGTGGTCGAGCAGCAACAGCGCGACGAGGAAGCAGCAAAGAATTCCGCGAGCCGGGCCGCACAGGCGCCCTCGCAGACGCCAGCCTCGAAAACGCAGTCTCCAGCCGCGCCGGCCGCCGGCGCATCCGCGGACAATGCCGCGGCCGAGCCGTCCCGCGGCTTTCAGATGCTGGTCGACTTCCTCACGCGCAATGCTGCCGCGATGCTGGGCGGCATGGCCGATCCGCGTACCGGGCAGGCCTTCGTCGACCTCGAAGGCGCGCGCGAGGTCATCGATATGCTCGATGCTCTCCGCGACAAGACGAAGGGCAATCTGGCGCCCGCAGACGACGAGCTTCTGGTCGAAGTCCTCGGCAGCCTCAAGCTCACGTTCCTCGAGGTTTCCAAGGCCGCCGCCGAAGCCATGAACAAGAAGGCAAAGGGAAAGCCCTAAATTCTTCGACGTCTTTCCTTAGCGAATGATCCGACGCCTCGAGATTCCCCTCGAATCGGTTCGTTGTAGCTCAAGAAATTCATGCCGAACCTCCAACTAACCATCCTCGGCTCCGGCACCTCGATGGGCGTGCCCACTCTGGGGTGCCACTGCGCCGTGTGCGAATCCACGGATCCCAAGGACAAGCGCCTCCGCCCCTCTGTCCTTCTCGAATATTCCGGACGCAACGTCGTCATCGACACGACGCCGGACTTCCGCGCGCAGGCCATGCGCGTCAAGCTCGAGCGCCTCGACGCGGTCCTCTACACGCACGCGCACGCCGACCACATCCTCGGCCTCGATGACATTCGCCCCTACAATCTCAAGCAGGGCGGCTCCATCCCGATTTATGCGTCCGAGGAAACCCTCGGAACCCTGCGGCGCCAGTTCGCCTACATCTTCGATCCCTCGCCCACCGTCAGTTCGCTTCCCCAGGTCGAGATGCACGCGATCAATGGCCCGTTCGACTTGTTCGGCTTGCGCATCGTTCCTATCCCCGCCCTGCATGGCCCGAAGGAAGTGCTGGGATATCGCTTTGGAAACGCCGCCTACTTGACGGATTTCAGCGCCGTGCCTGAAACTTCGAGGAACCTGATGCGGGGCCTCGACCACCTGGTTCTCGACGCGCTTCGTTACACACCGCACCCGATGCATTCGAACGTCGATCAATCGCTCGCGCTGGTGGAGGATCTGAAGCCACGGTGCGCTTGGTTCACGCACATTTGCCACGACCTCGGCCACGCGCAAACCAACGCCAGGCTCCCGGAGAATGTCCGGCTCTCCTACGACGGCCTGAAATTCGAAGTGGAGATTTGATGCCGAACGGCGATCGCGTCGCAACCTGGCAACCGCAGACTTCCATCCTCGCAGCTGTCGCCCGTTCAGCAGAGGAGTGGAAGTCGCTTGTCGGCCATTCAGGCGATCGGGCCGTCGTCACCATCGGCAACTTCGACGGCGTTCACTTGGGCCATCAGAAGATTTTGCGTAGCGTCGTTGAATACGCGTCGCACCGTCAATCTGAGGTGCATCCCACGGCGTTGCTGCCTTCGGTCCTGAGTTTTTATCCGCATCCGGCCCGCGTCCTTCGCCCTGAACTCGCCCCACCTCTCTTGATGACCCTCGACCAGCGCATTGCCGCTTTCGATGCCGCCGGCATTCGCGCCGTTCTTGTCTTGCCCTTCGACCGCGCGCTCTCGCAAGTCAGCGCCGAAGATTTCGCCCAGCGTTATCTCGTCGAGACTCTTCGCGCGCGCGCCGTCCTCGTCGGCACAAATTTTCGTTTCGGTCACCGCCATGCCGGCGACATCAGCTTGCTTCGCCGCCTCGGCGAGCGCTGGGACTTCGAGGTCCGAATCGTGCCGCCGTTCTCTCTGGACGGCCAACTGGTCTCCAGCAGCGCGATTCGTCAGGCTGTTTCAGAAGGCCGCGTCGATTTTGCCGCGCGCCTCCTCGGCCGCCCCTACGCGCTCGCAGGCGAAATTCGTCCCGGCTCGGGCCAGGGACGCAAGCTCGTCGTCCCCACATTGAATCTCGCCACGGAACAGGAGCTGCTTCCGAAATTTGGCGTGTACGCCACCGAGGTCACCCTCGATGGAAAGCTCTATCGCGCCGCCACGAACGTCGGCATGCGGCCCACCTTCGACGGCACGCACACCACGGTTGAGTCTCATCTCCTCGATTTCAGCGAGGATCGCACGAGCGGACCTATCGAGGTCCGCTTCTGCGTCCGCGTTCGCGACGAGCAGAAATTCCCGGGCCCGCAGGCGCTGCGCGAGCAAATCCTCAAGGACATCAAACAGGTAAGGGAGTATTTCCAAACGGCGGGATCCAGCGTAAAGCAGAATTCCTGAAGCGAATGATCCGCAGGCTAGGCGCCAGCCTCGGTCTTGCGGCGGCACTCGGCGCACACGCCGCCCACTTCCGTGCGGCTTACCGTGATTTCGATTCCCGTGTCGCGCGAAATCTGCTTCTTCAGCTCTTCGTACAGCTCGCTCTCCACTTCGCGCACTTTTCCGCAGCGTATGCAGGCCACGTGGATGTGATCTCTCGGCCCGTGGCTCTCATAGAAGTGCCGGTCGCCGCGCAAGTGCAGCAGGTCCAGCTCGTCGATCAAGCCTTCCTTCTTCAGCAGGTCAATCGTCCGGTAGACCGTCACCTTCGTGATGTTCGGGTCGATTTTCTGCGCGCGCTCCAGAATTTCGTCCGCGTCCAGATGGCGCCGCGCCGTCTCCATCACCTGCACCAGTACGCGCCGCTGCCGCGTCAGCCGGATTCCGCGCGTCCCAAGCTCCCGCTGCAGCCTGCCGGGAGGCTCGTGAACATTGATTCGTTCGCCTGTTGAAACTCGGTGTGAAGAGGTGGCCGACATCGCTCTGTGGCCGAATTATAGCAGAACTATTGCCGCCGTATTCTAGTGCTGGAACAGCCTCAAAATATCGCTGTACATCACGAACGCGAAGACCCCGAGCAGGAACACCAGCCCAACCTGCACGAACCGTTCCTTTGCCGCCACGCTCAAATCTCGCCGCAGGCTCCCTTCAATCGCCAGCAGCAGCACGTGTCCCCCGTCCAGGATCGGAATCGGCAGCAGGTTCAGCAATCCCAGGTCGAGGCTGATGTACGCCATCCATTGCAGCAGCGTCAGCGGCCCGCGCTTCGCGGCCTGCCCCGAAAGCTGCACGATTCCCACGGGCCCGGCCAAATCGCGCACCGAAAGCTTCCCGCGGAACAGTTGCTTGACGATGTCTCCAATCAGCCGCGTGTACAGCCACGTCTGCGCGCCCGCGTAGCGAATCGAGTCGCCCAAGCTCTCGCGCTCGAACGCCTCCTGCGTCTTCGGACCCGCGCCGATCATCCACGCCATGTCGCCGTCCGGGTTCATCGTATGCTTCGGCGTCACGTCGATGGGCAAGTCCTTGCCATCGCGCCGCACCACAAAATGGATCGTGTGCCCATCCGAACCGCGGATCGCTTCCGGCAATTGCGGCCACGTCACGATCGGCTTCCCGTTCATCGACACGATCAAATCGCCGGCTTTCATCCCGGCCTTTTCCGCCGGAAATCCGGGTTGGATGTCGTCAGCTACCGGCGGCAATGCGGGATACCCCACGACCGCGTCCGCTGTGATTGGTCCGTTCGGCACGGGTACGGCAAGCTTCACTTCCTTCCCGTCCCGCAGCACGCCAATCGAAAGAACGTCTCCGGGAGCCGCCTTCGTCACCGCCGTGAGCACCTTGTTCCACGTCGGCGTCGGCGTCCCGTTGACATCCACAATCTGGTCGCCCGCATGCACGCCGGCCGGATCAATCGTCGACGGCACCGCCGCCACCTGAGCCGGCATCTGCTCGTACCGGTCAATCGGCAAGCCCACCGTAACGATGATTCCCCAGAAAATCAGGAAGGTCAGGGCGATGTTCGCGGCAGGCCCCGCCACGGCGATGATGAACCGCTGCCATCGCGGCCGCGAAAGAAACTCGTACGGCTCGCCCGTCCGCTCTTCTGCTGGATTATCTCCGGCCATGCGCACGTAACCGCCCAGCGGCAGCGCGCTCAGCCGGTAGTCCGTGTCGCCCCTTTTCACTCCCCACAGCCGCGGGCCGAATCCTATCGAGAAAACGTCCACCCGCACGCTGCAAAGCTTGGCGGCCACAAAATGCCCCCACTCGTGCAGCAGAACCATGGTTCCGAGAACGACGGCTCCCGCAAGCAGGGAAAAAAGGAAGTTAGAAAAGCTCGACATTCTATCTCTCTCGTTCGATTGTACCCTGAATGTTGCCGCGTCCCCAACTCCACAGGGCCCGGCGTTTCCTACAGTTTCCCCTCAACGTTCCGCTGCGCAACACTGCGTAACGCCCCATGCCATTCACGCCGCAGTTACCTTCGCCGCCGAAAACTCTCAACCTCTTCGCGCGCCAGCCGCCGCGCCTCCTCATCTGCCGCCAGCACGTCCTCGATCTTCCGCATTTGCGTCCGCGGCATCCGTTCTAAGACGCGCTCTATCGTCGCCGCGATGCCTGGAAACGGCAGCCGCCGTTCCAGAAACGCCGCCACCGCCACCTCATCCGCCGCATTCAGCGCGCACGGCAGAGGCCCGCCTGCTCGAAGCGCCGCCTTCGCCAGCCCCAGGCACGGAAACTTCTTCGCCGGCACCTCGTCGAAGTTCAATTCCCGCAGCGTCGACCAATCCAGCGCACATCCATTCGACGGAATCCGGTCCGGATATGTGAGCGCGTACTGAATCGGCATCCGCATATCCGTCGGCCCCAGTTGCGCCAGAATCGAGCCGTCCACGAATTCCACCATCGAGTGAATCGTCGACTGCGGATGAATCACCACCTGAATCCGGTCGAGCTCCATCCCGAAAAGCCAGCGCGCCTCGATCACCTCGAATCCCTTGTTCATGAGCGTCGCCGAATCGATCGTAATCCGCTGCCCCATCTTCCAGTTCGGATGCGCCAGCGCCTGCTTTGGCGTCACTTTCGCCAGCTTCGATATCGGCGTCTTGCGAAACGGCCCGCCAGACGCCGTCAGCACCAGCCTCTTTACTTCGCGCTTCTCGCCCGCGCGCAGGCACTGATGAATCGCGTTGTGCTCGCTGTCCACCGGCAGCAGCGCCACCCGGTGCTGCTCCACCGCCGCCATCACCACTTCACCCGCCGCCACCAGCACTTCCTTGTTTGCCAGCGCGATATTCTTGCCGTGCTCGATCGCCTTGTACGTCGCCGGCAACCCCACCACACCCACTGCCGCCGACAGCACCGTCTCTGCGTCGGGATGCGTCGCGACTCGCTCGATTCCTTCCGCCCCGAACAGAATCTCCGGCTCCACGCCAGTCGCGGCTGCTGCACTCGCGCCGACCGCGCGGCCCGCCTTCAGCGCGGCTTTCAATTCGCGCGCCCCAGCCTCCGTCGCCACGGACACGACTCTGGGCCGGTGCCGCTTCACCTGCTCCGCCGCCAGCTCCACGTTGGATCCCGCCGCAATCGCCACAACTTCAAACCATCCCTGCAGCGAGTCCACCACGCTCAGGCATTGCCGCCCGATCGATCCCGTCGACCCCAGTATCGCGATTCGTTTCATGCGCAGTTGATTGTACTCAGAACGGCCGGCTTACGAAGCACCCTTCATTTCCGCCAGTTTCCCTTTTGCGTACGGCACCGCATACGCCGCCGGAGGATTGTGAGCGATAGCCCCTGCCGCCTTCCGGTAATACTCGATGGCCTTGTCCTTTTCTCCCAGCTTTTCGTACGTCCGCGCCAGCATGCACTGGATGAACGGATCGTTCTGATTCGCCTGAAGCCAATCCTCGAGCGCGGCGTGATAATCGCTGGCGTAAAACGCCACATAGCCCTTCAAGTAAGGGAAGAAAGCCTTCTGCTCGGGAATGTTTCCCTTATCCAGAATCGCCTGCGCCGCCGCGACGTGCTTCTCCGCTTCCGCCTTGTTTCCTCGCCGCGCCCACAGACGCGCCTCCGCGTGCTCCCACCGGAAATTCCACAAATCCACGCGAGCGGGCTTGATGTCTGGCTCTTTCAGTCCTGCCTCGTATCCGGCCTTGTACCACACCTGTGCGTTAGTCAGGCTTTCGCTCGAATACTGATGGCGAACGTCGTCCGTCGAATCGATGCACACCCGCGCGCCCTCGTCTGAGATCTCCCCCTGCTGGTAGAAGTTCTTCGTGCTGTAGTAATACTCGAGCACGCGCGATTCGTGTTCGAGCGTCTTCACGCAATTGCCTTCAAACGCGTACGACATCGCCATCGACCGCTCCGCCATCGCCTTCCGTTCCGGCGTGTCCGCCTTGTCGATGGCCTTCTGAAAATATTCGCGGGCCTCTTTGCCTCGCCCCAGCAAATCCAGCACAGTCCCCGCCGCCAAATTCGCTGGCTCCGAATCCGGCGAGCTTTGCAGCGTCTGCCGGTAGAGCGCCAGCGCATCCTCCAGCTTCCCCGCCCGCATCAACTCGCGCCCCTGCTTGATGAACGCCGGCTCTTCCTGCTGCCCCCGGCCCTGCCCTTGCCCTTGACCTTGACCCTGCCCCTGCGCCCACACTACGCCGCACGCAACGAACACGAGAACGCAAGTCGCAACCGCGCGAATTCTCGGCTTCATGGCCGATTCCCTCACGATCTCATAGCCACGCTATGCACTCGGAATCATACCGCTGGGCAGGCTTTGAGTCTCTACTGTGCTGCGACCGGCTGCGGCACTCGCTTCGTTCCCTGAATTTCCGCCGCCATATCCAGGATGTTTCGATTCGCAAAATGCTTGAAGATTCCCCAGTCGCCGTACTTCTGTGTCAGTTCCGGCATCACGGCCGCCACCAGCGCGTCGCCGGACTTCCCTTCCTTCACCGGCCCCGCCACCATCGCGCGCAAATCCGTCAAATATCCGCGAAACGCCGCCACGTCCTGCGCGTTCCCCACGTCTCCGTGCCCCGGCACGAACACAGTTCCCTCTCGCGGCTCCCATTTCGGCAGTTCGTCGAGAGTCTCCACCCACCGCGCGGTCGTCGCGTCGATCAGGTTCGGCAGCGAGTGCCTCCAGAACAAATCGCCGCAGAACACCACATCGTTGCCGTTCTCGTCCCGCACCTTCACCACCGAGTCGCCTCCCGTGTGGCCGGGAAACACCTTCACGTCGAGCTCGCGCGAGCCCAGGTACACCGTCACGCCTGTGTCGTACACCACTTCCGGTGCGAACAGTCCCTCGACCCACGTCTTCTGGTCCGGCTTCGCCTTGTCCCAGCCGAAGAACTTCATATTCTCCGTATGAATCCACGCGCGCACGTTCCGCTGCGCCATCACCACCGCTCCCAGTTCCGCGAACGCCCCGTTCCCGCTCACGTGGTCGATGTGATAGTGCGTGTTGATCACGAACTTGATCGGCAGGCTCGTCTTCTTGTGGATCTCCGCCAGCAACGCCCGCGCCGCCTCGGCATGCTCGAACGTGTCGATCACGGCCACGCCGTCGTCGCCAACCACGAACCCGGCGTTCGCTCCCGAACGCCCGTCCAAATCGATCGCCGCCCACACGTTTCGCCCCACCTGCTTCAGCGTGAACGGAAGCTTCGCCTCGACCGTCGCCTGCCCGCCGTCGCCCTTCGCCACGAACCCGTTCCCCACAGACTGTCGCGCGGCCACCCCGCTCGCAGCCCAGGCTGCGCACGCCGCAATCAAAATCCCTGCAATCACCCCATATTTTGGTCGCATAAGCCCGTCATCGTACTACGGTTTCCCCCGCCCCGCGTGAAGGTTTGTGGGCCGCACCATGGTAGCGGGGCAGTTCCCGGCGAGGAGACTTACGAGGCAGTAGGTCGTCCAATTGTGAGGCTTGCGCTACTTCGTGGACAGCGCTTGCATCAGGTCCTCATGGGCGGTGGCCAGCTGGATTCGTGCTTCATTGGTTCCACGAAGGCTTGGAGTCAGCGTCTGTTCCGCCTCGCCAAGCCGACGAAGCTTTGACTCCAAGTCAGCGATTCGGGACTTTGCCTCAGTCGGGGGCTCACGCAGCACGGCCTGCGCCGCCAGCATGTATTCCTCGTAGGCACGAATCTTCTTATCGCGTTCGGGCTTGTCCTCCGTTCGCGACTGTCGAAGAAACTGATCTCCGATCGCGAATTCCACACCCCATGCCGTGCCCCAATCGAAACCATCCTCCGGCATCGCTTTCACGACAACAGACAGCTCCGCTTTCTGCTCTTCGCTCAATTTTCCCTGCCGTGCGCTGTCGCGAAGCACGTCCAGGTTATCCAGAATTATTGCGTGGGCGATAAGAGCTGCAATCACTGGACCGCTACGCGACACAGCCTGCCCAAAGTGAACTCCAGCTAGCCACGTATCTACGGCCGTTCGCGAGTCGCCATGCGCCATCTCGCGAATTCCTTGGAGTTCATTCAAACGGGACAGCAGCCGCGCCCGGACACCGAACCAACGGGGGAATCGCACTCCGTTCCGGTAATCGAATTCCCAATTGCATGCAGGAAGCTTCGTGGCCCGTTGCATGGTTTGAAGCGCGCCGAGGTTCGAATCCAAGATCGGTCCAAGTTTTGCTTCGTCCCACGCAACCCGTCCAGTGATCGTCTCTTCGAACAAACGCCGTGTGGCATCATCATCAGACGGCTCCTGGACCTCCGCCAAGGCAAGCCAATAACGGAGCGCCGCATTGTCTGTTTCCGGCGGAAATGTCGCCTGGGCCCGCGCTGTGTGAGCACCAGCAAGAACGACCATAATCGCCGCGATTAGTCGGAATCTCACAGACTTACCTACGTTCATCGTAAGTCGAAAGTCGAGACGGGTAACCCAGGACTCTGCCGCCGGATACCTGCTAGTAATGGGCCTGTGCCCATCCAGAATCTCCGACAAGCGTTAAGCCGAAAGGCGGTTTCCGGGACGGAAGTTGCCTCTTGTGTTTCGCTTTTTGTTCGCCTATACTCCCTTCCTCAGCTAGGCACCCAAAATCTCTCGAAGGAGAATCCCTCATGTCCCTCAGCGAAGCGCTTTTGCCCGAATTCGACCAGGAAATGGCCACCGCTCGCAAGACCCTCGAGCGCGTTCCCGACGACAAGCTCGCCTGGAAGCCTCATCCCAAGTCCGGCAGTTTCGGCTGGCTCGCCGGCCACATTGCCAACATCCCCGGATGGGCCACCATGACCATCAAGCAGGACGGCCTCGACATGGCGCCCAACGGCGTCCCGATTCCGCAGCCGCCCGAACCCAAGAATCGCAAGGAACTTCTCGAAGTCTTCGACAAGAATGTCGCCGAATCTCGCGCCGCTCTCGCCGGCGCCACGGACGCCCACCTCTACAAGCCTTGGTCGCTGCTCAACAATGGCCAGGCGATGATCACGATGCCCCGCATCGCCTGCCTGCGCTCGTGGGTCCTCAATCACCTTATCCACCACCGCGCGCAGCTTGGCGTCTACCTGCGCCTCAACAACATTCCCGTTCCGTCCACCTACGGCCCCTCCGCTGACGAAGGCGCGATGTAGGCCCGCAGCGCCTCCGCCCAAACCCCAAAAAGAAAGGGCCTCCGGCGATTTCTCTCCGGACGCCCTGACCTTTCCCGTTATCGCGAGCCGCCCTGCGGCCCGCCTCAGCAGCTCCCGTTATACGCTGAACGAGCTGCCGCACCCGCACGTGCTCTTCACGTTCGGGTTGTTGAACTTGAATCCCGATCCCTCGATCGTCTCGATGTAATCGATCGACACGCCGTCGAGGTACATTTCGCTCATCTGGTCGACCATCACCTTCAGGCCATCGAACTCGTACACGTTGTCGCTGCCCTCGTTGACGCTGTTCTCGAAGGCCATGTGGTAGCTGAATCCCGAGCAGCCTCCGCCCACCACCGCCACGCGCAGCCCTACCGGCGCCGGCGTCTGCTGCGACAGAATTTCCTTCACCTTCGTTACCGCCACCGGACTCAGTTGAACCATTCTCGATCCTCCGCCTCTCAGGCTTTTGGCTTCTCTCTCGGCGCGTCTACAACCAGGCACTTACGCCGCGCGCCACTCTTCACACCTATTATATCAGATTCCGCAACTCCCTTTCGGTTGCGCCCAATCCCTTCACCGCAACGTATACGCCACTCAGCGGAACGTTCCCCCGAGGGCCCTCCGATGCCAAATCATACCACCACGCAGCGTGCCAGTGAGCACACACTGCGCGCCCTGCCTCAGATCCGCCCGCCACCACTGCACTAATGCACCACGTTGACATAAAGCAGCAGCAGCGCCAGCAAAATGATGGCCCACAGGAAGAAAGCTCGTCCACCTAGTCTCGGGTGCATTTCTCGAACATGATGTATCGTCGCCACCCTAACCTCCATCTCTGCGAAGTTCGCAGCTCCAGCCAGCCACCAAAGCCGGCCCTTCCCTCTGCTACTTCGTCTGGAGCGACTTGATATAATTCTTCAGCCTCTCGATCCGCAGCGTCATCTGCCCCGCGTCCAGCCGGTCCTCTGCTCTGAACTCCGCTCCCCACACCGGCATTTCCGCCGGGCCATGCGCCGGCAGCGTGACTCCGTTCCTCATCACGCCCTCGAAGTAGTCATCCGGAAATTCGCCGCCGTTCCGCTTCGCCAGTGTCGTCAGGTCCGGCGTCACGTCCTTGAAGGGATACGGTGCAGGCCCCATTCCTTTCAAATCATTTCCGTGGCAAACGGCGCAGTTCCGCCGGTAAAGTTGTTCTCCCGAAAGAGAATTTCCCTCCTCCTTCTTCGCCGGTGCGTCCTTGGCGCGAATCGACTGAATCGATTCCAGGTACTTCACCAGGTTCTCTTCTCTCACGTTGCCGCGATCCACGTCCCACTCCACCTGATGAAAGATCGGTCCCCATACGGGCATTTCGCGCGATCCATGCGAAGGCAGCGCGTCGTCGCCCATGATCGTGCTCCGCACTTGCTTCTCTGGAAATCGCCCGCCGTTGTTCTGCGCCAAAACCGTCAGGTCAGGCACTTTCTCCTTCAACGCGGTCGCCGCAGGACCATGCCCTTTCGCATCCAGTCCGTGGCACGACCCGCAATACGCCCGGAACAAATCCGGCCCTTCCACCGAGCGAATCAGCTTTGGATACTGTTCTTCCGGTGCCTTCTGAGCCGGTATCTGAGCCTGGGCCATCTCGTTGCCCGCCCCGTGTAAGAGAACGCCCGCTCCCGCCAGTCCCAGCAACACCGCTACGATCACCGGAGATCCTCCTCGCACTCTCATGGCGGGTACCTCCTCAGAGATTGAGTCGCCTCGGCGCACTGCAGCGCCTCCTCTCTCTCTGCCTTTGTCATCAAGTGTGGTGGATTGCCCGCCGCGCCGATGTGACGCGAGTGACCAACGGAAGTGATTCAAATCACCGAGCCGATCGGGACACCGCCGCGCCGCGCTGGCGCGCCGGCCCTAGGAAATAACCCGCGTGTAGATCAGCAGCAGAATCAGAGAGGCAGCAATGCCGATGACAAATCCGCCCAGATGCGGGCGTGGATGCACAGCCTTCGTGTAACGTATCGCCGCCAACAGAAAAACGGCATTCGATAGGACCGCAAACGCCAGCCCGGCCAGCACCGCGATCTGCGCATACAACGCGTTCCGGTCCCAGCCGACCGGCCCCACTACGAGCCACGCGAGTCCCGCCGAACCGAGCGTCACAATCGTCGCCGTCGTCAGCGCGTATCCGCTCGCAAACCCCACGTTCGCATGCAGCACCAGCACCAGAAACACCATCGCGTATTCCACCAGCACCGCAAGCACAATCAACGCGCGATATCGCGCGTCCGTATGTCCGAACAGATGCGTCTCGGAGAAATACAATGCCGGCACCAGCGCATTCGCCAGCGCCGCCACTCCCAGCGCCACGCACAGAAAATGCCGCCGCGCGAGTCCCGGCACAGGTGCCGCTTCGTGCGCCGCTTTCGTCTGCGTCTCGCTCATCGCCACCCTGACCGCGCCGGATTATACAGCCATATCCACCGGCGGGCCTTCGATTCTCTTCGCCACTCGCCGCCCCCATGCCCCGCGCGTTCGCGCTAAAATACTAGCGTTATGCGACGCCCGCATCGCGCTCTGCTCCCCATTCTCCTTGCACTCTGCGCGCCCGCGCTCGTCGCGCAAACCCAGCAAGTCCACCAGCCCGAGGACTTGCTCTCCGTTGACAACATCACCGTCCACGTCTATGGCCCCGACCACACGCCCTTCAAGCACTCCGCCTTCGTCACTCTCTATCAGCGTGGCTCGAGCATGCAGCTCGGCACCGTGATGACCACCGTTTCCGGCGACGCCATCCTCTCCGGCATGCCCGGCTACGGCCCTTATACCGTCTCCGTCACGGCCGCCGGCTTCGAAACCGCTACGAAAGATTTCGAATACAACGCCGCCTCCGGAAGAGTTGAAGTCGACGTCACCCTCCACGCCCTCCCCGCTCCCGGAAGCACAAACTCGCAGCCCTCGCCCGAGCCGCCTCTCGACCCCAAAACCCAGGAGCACGTCCAGAAGGGCCTCGCCGCGATGCAGTCCGGCAAATTCGACGAAGCGCAAAAGGAATTCATCGAGGCGCGCAAGCATTCTCCGCAGAACGCCCAGGTCTGCTATCTCCTCGGCGCCGCCTATCAGAAGGGCAAGGATCTGAAGAACGCGCAGCTTTATCTCGAAAAGGCCGTCTCGATCGATCCTGACCACGTCCAGGCCCTCGTCGCGCTCGGCCAGTTGCACGACCAGCAGAAGGATTACGCCGCCGCGATTCCGCCCCTCGAAAAGGCCGCCACGCTCGACGGCAAGGAATGGCTCGCGCGATGGGTCCTCGCCGACGCCTACTTGCGTACCGGCCAGCCGGAAAAAGCCGCGAAAAGCGCGCAGGCCGCCGTTGAGCTCGGAAACGGCTCGGCGAACAAAGCGCAACTGATCCAAGGCGAGGCGCTCGCCCAATTAGGCCGTCGCGACGACGCGATCAAGGCTCTCCAATCCTTCCTCCACGACGAACCGAACGATCCCGCCGCGCCAGCCGTGCAAAAACTCGTCGAGCGCCTGCAATCCGCTCCAAATCCGAAGTAGATCGCCGCCGGCACTGCCGCTCCTCCGCTGGCAAGCTCGCCTCGCCTCGCGATTAGGAACCTTCCCTAAATCGACGTAGCGGTCGCCGCGGGAAAACCTGTTACGATTTTCTGCATCTCACCAAGTCGTTGAATTGGGTCCGCGAAAGGGGCAAGTCCTTGGGCGTTGCGCAGTGGGTTGTGCTGTTTGTTGCGGCGATGGCAATCACGGCGAGCGCGCCGCGCGCCTTCGCGCAGGAATCTCCCGCGCCTCCAGCCTTTCCTCCCGCTCCTGTCGCAGACGTGCCAAGCATAGACGCGACAAACCTCCCCATCTCCGGCCTTACGGCTCCCGATCCTTCCGCTCTCGATGATCTCGATGCTGTTTGCGACGACACGCCCGCTCAGGACCCGGCTCAAGCGCAGTCTCAAAATCCGCCGCAGCCTCAGCAGCAAACCGCACCGCCCGCCGCGCAGTGCTCCGGAAAAAAGCAGAAGCCTGCCGCGACGCAGCCCGGCCAACAGCCCAAGCGAATCCTCGGCGTGATGCCGAATTTCCGCGCCGTCAGCGCCGGAACCCGCCCGCCCCCTCCCACGCCGAAGCAGAGCTTCAAGATCGCCACCGAGAACAGCTTTGACTACTCTTCCTTCATCTTCGTCGGCATCACATCCATGCTCGCCGAAGGCACCGACGCGCATCCCGACCTCGGCAAGGGCGTCCCCGGATTCGGCCGCTACTACTGGCGCGGATTTGTCGACAAGACGGACGGCAACTATCTCGTCATCTTTGCCTTTCCCAGCGTCTTCCATCAGGACGAGCGCTTCTACGCGAAAGGCAGCGGCAATTTCTTCAAACGCGGCATTTACGCCGCCTCGCGCATTCTCATCACGCCCGATTACCACGGCCACAATAGTTTCAACGCGTCCGAGCTTCTCGGCCGCGCCGTCGCGCAAGGAATTTCAATTTCCTATTACCCCAGCCACGACCGCACCCTCGGCGCCCTCTCCACAAAATACGCCTACGCCCTCGGCCGCGACGCCCTCACCAACACCTTCCGCGAATTCTGGCCCGACATCGCCCAGCACGTCCTCCACCGCCACCCCTAATCTCCCGAAACCGGCGAAGCCCTGTTGAGGAGGTTCTGCAGCGCCGGATCTGCTCTTTGGATCCGGCAGCCTTTGTCGTAAACCTTCGTTTACCTCGTCTACCTCTTTTGCATCCTTACCATCGCTGCATACGCCTCCAACGGAATCCGCACCGAGCCAACCTCATCCGAGATTTCATCGTGCACGATCACGCACAGCATCATGGCTCCAGCCTTCAGCGACAGCCGCACCGGTAGCTCCCATCCCCTGCGCGACACCGCCGCATACTCCTCCGGCTTCAGCTCCGCGTCGACTTGCTTCTGCGTCGCATCCAGCAGTTTGTTCCTTTCCCCGATCTGCATGAACACGATCTCGAAGTGCCCCGCCAAATGTCCGTTCGCCTGCGCTGATAACAACGAGCCCAGCGTTTCGGCCCCAAGGTGGACTGTCGCATTCATCTCCGGTTCCTTCGCGTTGTTCGACACCCCTACGTGCACCGCCATCGGCAGTTGCGTCGAATCGATTGGGCTCGCCGCGATCTGGCTGAGAAATTCCAGCCGGTCCTTTGCCGGCACGGGTTGCGGGTCTGGCAGAGCGAAGTACCCATTCCGCGCCAGCACCGTCACGCCCGGCCGGTCCACCTTCACCTGTATTTTCCTCCACTCGCCCTTCCACTTTCCGTGGTCCGGCGAGTAGGCCAGCTCGTACGTGAACCGCGAATCGTCCAGCGCCCGCCGCACGCCTGTCTCCAGGTCGTTGCGATTGAAAAACGCGCGCCCGCCCGTCCGCTGCGCGATTTCCATCATCGAGCCATTTGGCTGGGGCGTTTCCGATCTCGGGTCGCCCACCTCGTTTGGCCGGCTTCCCAATCCCAGGCGCTCCGCCTCCAGTCCCCTCGCGTCAACCGTGTACACCGCGATTCCCGCCGCATTCATCGTGCGGATCATCCGTTCGAGATCAACGCCATTCTCCCAGCTTGGCACTCCAGGCAGGTTCGTCCCGGCCCGCCCCCTCCAGATCGTGAGAAATTCGTCCGTCGTGTCGTTCAGGAAATATCCCATCTCCCCGATACTGTCCGTAACCCAGATCAGCGTTTTTCGTCCCTGGACGCTGGAGAGCTGCCTCGCGATAGCCTCGAGCGATGCCGTCGTCATCTGGCCTGCGAACGCCAGCTTGTCCTTTCTGTACGCGCCGGTCCCCACGCTGTCCAGCTCGAACGGATACCGGTTGTCCTTCCCCGAAATGAACCGGTCGAGCGCCTTATCGCCCGTGCTCTCCTCCTCCGCTGCGGTCGGCTTCGCCGCTCCGCGCGCATGCTCCTCGTCATACCGGTGGATCGCCGCAACCAGGTCCGACGAGTCCGTATCGAAATCGTGCACCGGCTTCAGATCATCACCTAACACGTAAATTCCGATATGATCCTCCGGCCGCACCCCCCGCAGAAAATCCCTCACTCGATTCAGCCCGTATCCTTGCGATGTCCATTTGGAATTCAGGGTGTCGAATAGCAGAATCGTGACGCTGGGTGAAGTCCCCGTCGAATTTCTGTAGGTATTTGGCGCCGCATGCGTGACCTCGGCCACCGAACGTTCGTTGTCAATTGGAAGAAAGAAGCTGATCCTTTGCGGTTGCCCCCCGTCGAGAACCGTGAAATCCTCCTTCGTAAGGTTCACGACGACCCTGCCCTGCGCATCCGTCACTACCACATTCACGTTCACCGTTCGCGTCGTCGCACGCAGCGAGTTCGGTGAATTCTGCTCCTGTGCTCGCGTCCCCCATTCGCCCGCCGCCGCTGTTACGCAAGCGCCAAGGCACAGCAGCAGTCTCCAAATTCGACGCGATCGGCAGACGCTTGCACCCATCGGATTTCTCGCTTGGCCTTACTATAGGAGGTAATTTCTTCCGCCGCTACTCTCCGCTAGCCTTTGGACGCAAATCTACTCTGGCCCGTTTCCGTCCCGGCAGCGCCGGAGGCGCGACCGTCCGTGGCCCCGCACGCCGGGCAACGGAGTGCCGGGTAAAATGAATCCGCGCGAAGCTCGCAGTTTGCCCCCTTTGAGCCGCTCCCCGATACCCCTTTTCTCCGGAGTCCGCCCGCCTGCCATGGCCCCAACTTTTTTAAACTTTTTTCGATTTCTACTCACGATTCGCGATTTCGTAACCCCAATCTCCGCTATCGCTTGCAGACCTGAAACGCGCATGTCAAGTTGCCACGCATGATAAAATAGTGTCAGGACGAAAATGAGAGATTAAAGGCCAAAATCGAATGCTCCGGCGACCCTCCCCTTCGACGCGCCGGAAGCTCCCTACCTCGTTTCTAATCTATACACTGAAGATTAGAAATCGTCGTAACTCTCGACGAATCACCGACTTACATTTTTCTAATCTATACAAATCCTGGGCCTTTTTTTTGTCGGATTACCCTTCCTCTTCTTCTCCCTCTGCGCCTCTGCGGTGGGCTCCGTCCTGTTCCTCGTCGCGCTTCGCGGCCCCGGGGTCGACGGGCTTA
>DATJWH010000002.1:0-79262 GCA_035501415.1 Candidatus Limnocylindrales bacterium
TGCCCATTTTCTCGGCACGACCTCTGAACTTTGTCATCCCGAGCGGAGCGTCCCGACGCTTTTCCCCGCGAAAATCGCGTCTTTTCGATTTTCGCGTCGGGACGCGCAGTCGAGGGATCTCTCTTCCAGCCTCTCGAAAACTGAGGATCTCAACAGAGCCATCTGAAATTTGAAATCGCTTTCACCTCTCCTGCGCCCCTCGCCCTCCCGGGCCTCTTCGTTTACAATCTCCTCACCAATCGCCCGCGAGGAGCCCTCATGCCCAAAGCCGCCACTGCTAAAACCGAATCCCTCTACGCCATTCATCCCGGCGTCGCCATGGTCCAGAAATGGATTGCTGAGCTGAAGGCCAAAACCGGCCGCGACCTCGACGAATGGCTCGCTATCGTCAAGAAAGACGGCCCCAAGGACGAAAAATCACGCCGCGAGTGGCTCAAAACCAAACACAATCTCGGCACGAACGGCGCAATCTGGATCTCCAACCGCTTCGAAGGCAAGAACACCGAAGATAGCGACCCCGCCGCCTACCTCAAAGCCGCCGTCGAGTATGTCGACTCCCAATATTCCGGCGCGAAGCAGTCCTTGCGCCCGTTCTACGATTCCCTGCTCGCAAAAGGCAAATCCCTCGGCCCCGACGTCAAAGCCTGCCCCTGCAAGACCATCGTCCCCCTCTATCGCGAGCACGTTTTCGCTCAAATCAAGCCCACCACGAACACCCGCATCGACCTCGGCCTCGCCCTCACCCATTACAAAGGCAAGCTCCCCAAGCACCTCATCGACACCGGCGGCCTCGCCAAGAAGGACCGCATAACGCATCGCATTGAAATCAAATCACTTGCGGACATCGACGCCGACGTCATGAAGTGGCTGAAGATCGCCTACGACCTCGACACGTAGTCCGTCGCCGCTAAGTCCTTCAGTATCAATGCGGGCTTTTTCCTTGACTCTGGCAGGTTACCCATGTTATAATAGACTGTGATAGAAAATGACCATCAATCAGATGACCCAAACAATGTCCCCGACATCGACTCGCTATGACTGCCGCGAACCCCGTCCCTCCTCCCTCCCGGGTTCCGCTCCCCGAAACCGCCCAATTTCTAATCGAGGATCCGACGAGGATCCTCGTCCTGAGCGGAGCATCGCGAGCGAAGGACCTCTCCTCATTTCTAATCTATACACTGAAGATTAGAAATCGCCGTAACCGCCCTGAAATCAGCCACTTGCGTTTTTCTAATCTATACAAATCCGGGGCCTTTTTTTCTCAATTTACGCGCCGGTTCACCGCCGGAGCGATCACCCGAATCTCCGCCATCAGTTGCCCGAACTGCTCCGGGTACAGCGACTGCGCTCCGTCCGAAAGCGCCCGCTCCGGGTCGGGGTGTACCTCGATCAGCAACCCGTCCGCCCCCGCCGCCACCGCCGCCCGCGCCATCGGCGCCACCTTGTCTCGCCGCCCCGTCCCGTGCGACGGATCGGCCACGATCGGCAAATGAGAAAGCTGCTTGATCACCGGAATCGCCGCAATGTCGAGCGTGTTGCGCGTGTACGTCTCGAACGTGCGGATTCCGCGCTCGCACAGCACCACTTTGTAATTTCCGCCCGCCATGATGTATTCCGCGCTGAGCAGCAGCTCCTCGATCGTCGCGGACATTCCCCGCTTCAGCAGCACGGGCTTGTCGGTCTCGCCCAGCGCGCGCAGCAAATGATAATTCTGCATGTTTCGCGCGCCCACCTGCATCACGTCAACGTACGGGATCATCGCGTCCACCTGCGACGGATCCATCACCTCGCTGATCACCAGCAAGCCGTTCGCGTCCGCGGCCGTGCGCAACAGCTTCAGCCCTTCGAGCCCCAATCCCTGGAAACTGTACGGCGAGGTCCGCGGCTTGAACGCGCCTCCGCGCAGCACCTTCGCGCCCATGCGCGCCACCTTCTTCGCGATGTCGCCGATCTGCTCCGGAGTTTCCACCGCGCACGGCCCCGCGGCGACGATGACTTCCGGCCCGCCGATCATCACCCCGTTGCCGAGATCGATCACGGATCCTTCTGGTCGGCAGCTCCGCGCCGCCAACTTGAACGGATGCGAAATCTTCACGATCTCCTCGACGCCCGGCGCGGCCTGCAGAGCCTCGAGTTCGCTTCGATGCTTGTTGCTGTCGCCCACCACTCCGATCACGGTCCGTTCCTCCCCTCGAATCAAATGCGCCTGGAAACCGCACTCCTTGATCCGCGTCACCACGTGATTGATCTGCTCTTCCGTTGCCGTCCCATACATGTTGACGATCATCGTTCCAACCTCGCCTTTCCCCTATGGTTTTGCCCCGCCGGCTCCCTCCGCCGACGGATACGAACCCAGAATCCTCAGTCCCACCACGAGCTTTTCGAGTTCCGCGAGCGCCGCGGCCGCCTCCGCTTCCTTCGCCGACGCCTGCAAATCCAGATAAAAACGGTATTGCCACGGCGAACCGTGCACCGGACGGCTTTCGATCTTCATCATGTTGATTCCGCGATTCGCGAAGGGCTCGAGCGCGTGATAGAGCGCGCCGGGGCGATGGTCCAGCTCGAACACGAGCGAAAGCTTGTTCGCGCCGTCCACCGCCGCGCTCCCGGGCGAGAGCAGCAGAAACCGCGTGTAATTCTCGCGGTTGTCCTCCAGGTGCTCCCGGAGAATTTCTCCGCCGTAAATTTCCGCAGCGCGCCGTCCCGCAATGGCCGCGCGCGACGCATCGCCCGCCCGCATCACTTCGCGAACGCTTCCGGCCGTATCCTCCGCTACCGCGCGCTTCAGCTTCGGATGCGCGATAAAAAACTGCTCGCACTGTGCGAGCGCCACGGGATGGGATTCCACCGTCGTGATCTCCTCGAACCGCGCGCCGGGAATTCCGATGAGGTTGTGCACGATTGGAATAATCACCTCTCCGATGATCGTCAACCGGCTCTCCACCAGCAGATCGAACGACCTGTGCACCGACCCCGCGAGGCTGTTCTCGATCGGTGCGAGGACGTAATCCGCGACGCCGTCGCCAATCGCCGCGAACGCCAGGTCAAACGTCGGCCGCGGGACCAGCACGATCTTCTCCCCGAGCAGCTTGATAGCCGCCTCCTCGCTGAAGGCACCTCGTTCGCCCTGAAAAGCCACGCGTGCGTTGGGCGCCAGCTTCATGCGCGCGCCGCCTTGCGCCGCCGCGCCACCCTAGGCCGCTTCCCTTTCGCCGCTGCACCGGCCGCCTCCGCCACTCCGCAGCCGTTTGTCACCTGCGTGCGAATCGATTGGTCGAGGATCACCTGGTATATCGTCTCGATCGCCTGGCCGTCGAGCGGGCCCGGGTTCAGCGCCTTCATCCGCGTCAAAATCTCGCGCTCGCGCTCCGGCACTCGCAGGACGAGCCCCGCCTGCCCCTTGAGCCGGCCCACTTCCAGCGCCAGCTCCGTCCGCAGATTCAGCAGATGGAGCATGGCGGTATCAATCGCGTCGATTTTTCTTCGCCAATCGTCGATCTTCATCCTCGTGGGCCTCCATGGCTTCCCGAGAGCAAAAAAAAGGCCGCGATCCCCCTGTAAGGGTCGCGGCCGGTATCTCGAAACTTTGTGCGGTTTAGCGAGTCATCTGCACCGCGCGCGTTTCGCCCGCCCGCTCCCCCGTAAACGGGAAGCGGTAAGTAAAGGCGAAATTGTAATAATACGGATGCATGGCGCGGCTTCTTCCAACCTCTCCGTCAGAAAACGAAAGGACACTATACGGAACGCTCCCCTCCTCGTCAAGGCTTTCGTCGCCCTCGCGCCCATAAGGCATATTTATAGTATCCGCAAGAAATACAAATTTGACTTATCTGGCCGCCGGAGGCCTACTGGAGTGTGTAAACGTCGTATTCCGAAGAATCTGAGGGGTCCGGCACTGAGCAAGCGATCGGCGCGCAGGCGAGCGGCAAGCCAAAAAGGATTCTATGACGCAAGTGATTAGACGCCCTGTCGTGGTCATCGTAAGGTGGGGGCCACCCGTCTAGGCCGAACCTGGACGAGCCGCCCCGCACCTGACAACAGGCAGCGGGGCTTTTTAGTTTGAGGACAAAACGAGGCTTTCGGGAAATGCAGAGCGATTCAATCAAAAAAGGAATCTCGCGGGCGCCGGCAAGGGCCATGTTCAAGGCTACCGGCCTGACCGACGCCGACTTGGCTCGCCCGCTCGTGGCCGTCGCGAATACGTGGACGGAAGTCACACCCTGCAACGTGCACCTGCGGACGCTCGCGGAACGCGTGAAAGAAGGCGTTCGCGCCGCGGGCGGAACGCCCATCGAATTCGACACCATCGCCATCTCCGACGGCATCACGATGGGCACGGAAGGAATGAAAGCTTCCCTCGTGTCGCGCGAGGTGATTGCCGATTCCATCGAGCTTTTCGTTCGCGCGCATGCGTTTGACGCGGTCGTCGCCATCTGCGGCTGCGACAAGACCATCCCCGGAACCGTGATGGCTGTCGCGCGGCTCGATATTCCCGGCTTGGTTCTTTACGGCGGCTCGATCATGGCCGGCCATTTTCAGGGCCATGAGGTGACCATTCAGGACGTCTTCGAAGCAGTGGGCGCATGTGCCGCCGGCAAGATGACCACCAAGGAATTGACCGAACTCGAGGACAAGGCCTGCCCAGGGGCAGGCGCTTGCGGCGGCCAATTCACCGCCAACACCATGGCGACCGCGATCACGTTCCTCGGCATCTCGCCGATGGGCGCGAACGAAATTCCCGCCACGGACCCGCGCAAAGGCAAGGCCGCATTCGATTGCGGAAAAATGGTGATGAAGCTTCTCAGCGATGACGTTCGCCCGCACCAGATCATCACTCTGCCCGCGCTGCAAAACGCCATCACGTCCGTCGCGGCGTCTGGCGGTTCGACGAACGCCGTTCTCCATCTGCTCGCCATCGCGCGCGACGCCGGCGTGCCCCTGAAGCTCGACGAATTCGACAGCATCTCCGCCAGAACTCCTCTGCTCGCCGACTTGAAACCCGCCGGCCGCTTCACCGCCCCGGACATGTTCCGCGCGGGCGGGATGCGCCTGCTGGCGAGGCGGCTTCAGGAAGCGGAGCTGCTTCAAGACGGCATGACGGCGTCCGGCAAGAAGCTCTTCGAAGAGATCAAGGACGCTTCGGAAACGGCGGGACAGCAAGTCATCCGCACGCTGATCAATCCGCTGAAAAAAGACGGCGGCTTTGCGATTCTCCACGGCTCGCTCGCTCCCGAAGGCTGCGTCGTGAAACTTGTGGGCCACGAGCGGCTCTCGCATATCGGCCCGGCGCGCGTCTTCGATTCCGAGGAAGAGGCGTTCGAAGCCGTGCAGCAGCGAAAAATCAAGGCAGGCGACGTGGTGGTGATTCGTTACGAAGGTCCTCGAGGCGGACCCGGAATGCGCGAGATGCTGGCGGTCACGGGCGCGCTGGTCGGACAGGGTCTCGGTGATTCGATCGCGCTGATCACGGACGGCCGTTTCAGCGGCGCGACGCACGGGTTGATGGTGTGCCACGTGGCGCCCGAAGCTGCGCGCGGCGGCCCCATCGCGTTCATCCAGGACGGCGACGAAATCACCTTCGACATCAAGCGGCGGCGGCTGGATGTGCAAGCGGACATCCGCGAACGGCGCCTGAAGTGGAAGCCTCCGGCCCCGAAGTACAAGAGCGGCGTGATGGCGAAGTACGCGAGGCTGGTTTCATCGGCATCAGAAGGCGCGGTTACGACCGCGGATCAAGTTCTGCAATAAGGAGACGGTGATGGCAAACATGTTTTGGGACGACGACGCAAATCCCCGGGCCCTCGAAGGCAAGCGCATCGCCGTGATGGGCTACGGCAGCCAGGGACGCGCTCACGCGCTGAACCTTCGCGACAGCCGCCAGCAGGTGACCGTGGGACTTCGCCGCGGCGGCCCATCGTGGAAGCAGGCCGAACAGGATGGCTGGACACCCGCCGCTCCGTCGGACGCCGCCGAAGGCGCGGACGTGATCGTGATGCTCGCGCCGGACATGGCGCAGCCCGCGCTCTATCAGAATGAGATTGCGCCGAACTTGAAGGATGGCGCGATGGTGCTCTTCTCGCACGGCTTCAACATCCACTACGGGCAGATTCGCCCGCCGAAGAATGTCGACGTCACCATGGTGGCGCCGAAAGGCCCGGGCAATCTGGTACGCCGACAGTATGAACAGGGCTGCGGCGTGCCGTGCCTGCTGGCCGTGCACCAGGACGCTTCGGGACATGCGTTCGACCGCACGCTGGCCTATGCCCGCGGAATCGGCGGGACGCGCGCGGGAGTAATTCAGACAACGTTCGCGGAAGAAACCGAGACCGATCTCTTCGGAGAGCAAGCCGTCCTCTGCGGCGGGACGCGCGAACTGATCCAGGCAGGCTGGGAGACGCTGGTGAAGGCTGGCTACCAGCCGGAAGCGGCCTACTTCGAATGCCTCCACGAAATGAAGCTGATCGTGGACCTGATCTACGAAGGCGGAATCGCGAAGATGCACCAATTCGTCAGCGAAACCGCGAAATACGGCGACATCACCCGCGGGCCTCGCATCATCGACGAGCACGTGCGCGAAAACATGCGCAAGGTGCTCGCGGAAATCCAGTCAGGACAGTTCGCGAAGGAATGGGTGCTCGAGAACCAGGCGGGCCGGCCCGAATACACGAAGCGGCTGGAGCGCGACCGGAATCACCCAATCGAAAAGGTAGGCGAAGAGCTGCGAGCGCAGATGTCGTGGCTCAAGCCGGAAACGTCGACAGCGGCGCGAGGTGGAAAGTGAAAGGCGCAGAGTTTTTCGTCAAGGCGCTTGAGAACGAAGGCGTGGATTTGATGTTCGGGTATCCCGGCGGCGCGATCATGCCGGTGTACGACGCGCTGCTGGATTCGAAGATCCGCCACATCCTGGTGCGGCACGAGCAGGCTGCGGCGCTTGCGGCCGACGGCTATGCGCGCGCCACGGGCAAGGTGGGCGTGTGCATGGCCACGTCCGGGCCGGGCGCAACGAACCTGGTAACCGGAATCGCGAACGCCTACATGGATTCGATTCCCGTGGTCGCCATCACAGGACAGGTGCCCACGCACCTGATGGGCACGGACGCGTTTCAGGAAGTGGACATCTTCGGAATCACGCTGCCGGTGGTGAAGCACAGCTTCCTGATCGACGACGTGAAGGACATAGCGCGCGTGGTGCACGAGGCCTTCCAGATCGCGCGTTCCGGACGCCCGGGTCCCGTCCTGATCGATTTGCCGAAGGATGTTGGAAACACGAACGCGGATTTCGACTTCCACACAAATAACGAAGACGAGTTCCCCGCCCCGCCGAGCGCCGAAGCAATTGCGCGCGCGATGGAGCTGCTGAAGGCGAGCCGCCGTCCGGTGATCTACGCGGGTGGCGGAATCGGAATGGCCCGCGCGCTCGCGGAATTTAACGCGTTCGTCGACGCAACGCGCATTCCGGTCGTGTCGACGCTGAAGGGTCTCGGCGCAATTCCCACGAAGCACGAACTGTTCCTCGGCATGATGGGAATGCACGGAATGAAGGCGTCGAATCACGCTGTGCAGGGCTGCGACCTGCTGCTCTGCATCGGTGCGCGATTCGACGACCGTGCGACCGGCAAGATTTCGGGCTTCGCTCCGAGTGCGCGCGTGATTCACATGGACGTCGATCCGGCGGAAGTGGGCAAGCTGCGGCACGCGGACGCCCCATTGATCGGCGACCTGAGAAAATCGCTCGCAGCACTCTCGATTCCGGTTGAATGTGACGAATGGCGCCACGAATGCCTTGCGTGGAAGAAATCGCACGCGTGGAATTACGACGCGCCCGCGCCCGGCATCTACGCGCCATGGTTCCTGAAGCGGCTCGCGCAGCGCACCGGCGACAACACGATCGTCTGCTGCGACGTGGGCCAGCACCAGATGTGGGTGGCGCAGCACTTCGACTTCAACCGGCCGCAGCAGCACCTGAGCAGCGGCGGCCTGGGAACGATGGGCTTCGGCCTTCCGGCCGCCATCGGCGCGCAACTTGCATATCCGAACGCATGCGTGATCAACGTGTCGGGCGACGGCTCGATGATGATGAACCTGCAGGAGCTGGCAACCCTTCGCCGCTACGACCTGCCCGTGAAGATCGTGCTGTTCGACAATCGCGCGCTGGGAATGGTGCGGCAGTGGCAGGAACTCTTCCACGACAAGCGGTACAGCGAAGTGGACCTCTCGGATAATCCGGACTTCGTGCGCGTGGCCGAGTCGATGGGCATCCCGGCGTTCCGCGTCGAAAACAAGGAGCACATCGAGGACGCCATCGACGGTCTGCTCGCCGCGACGGGGCCGGTGATGGCGCACGTGGTGATCGATCAGGAAGCGAACGTGTGGCCCATCGTCGGGCCGGGCAAGACGAATTCCGAAATGCTCGACGAGGTCACCCGGTGAACACGCTAACGCTGCGCTTGCAGGTGAAAAACGACGAAGGCGCGCTGGTGCGCATTCTGGGCACCACACGGCGGCGCCGTTTCGACCTGGTGAGCCTGAAGGCCGATTGCTCCGCAGATGGAAATTTTCTGGAAGTACGCATGACGGTGCAGGCCGACCGGCCCGAATCCACTCTGGTGCGGCATCTCGAAAAGCTGATGGATGTCGCGCAAGTGGAAGTGATAAAGGCCGGCGCCAGCGAAGAGACCGCGCAAGCGGCTGGCTCGACCATCTAGCCCGTACGGCGCACAGAAATTCCCCACATCGGGTACACTCCCTGAACCATGGCCAGTGAGATTCTCTTTCGCCGCGTCGCGATTCTTGGCACCGGATTGATCGGCGGATCGTTCGGGCTCGCACTGCGGAAGCATTTTCCGGAAGCGGCGATTGTGGGCTTCGATCGCGCGGACGTGGTTCAGCGCGCGAGAGACCGGGGAGCTGTCCGCGATACGGCCGCGTCGCTGCAGGACGCCGTTCGCGGCGCGGACCTGATCTACGTTGCGCTGCCAATTGGCGCAACTATTGATGCCCTGCCTGGCATCGCGGCCGCGGCGGCGCCGGGCGCGCTGGTGACGGACGCGTGCAGCACCAAGGCCGCCGTTTGCCGCGCGGCGCAGAACCACTTCAAGGCAGGCGCGCGCTTTCTGGGCGGGCACCCAATGGCAGGCAAGGAAATGTCCGGAATCGAGCACGCCGACGCTGAGATCTTTGCTGGCGCGCCGTACGCGCTGATCGGCTCGGAAGCGGCGAGCGATAGCGATCCGCGTGTTGCAAACTTCGTGGCGCTTCTGCGCCGAATCGGCGCAAACCCGGTATGGTGCGACGCGGATACGCACGACTGGGCGGTCGGCATCGTCTCGCACTTGCCGCAGTTGGTGGCGCTCGCGCTGGCGCGCGTCGTGGCGGACGAAACGGACGAGACGGGCTTGCCTGTCACGCTGGCCGGCAAAGGATTGCAGGATTCGCTGCGCCTTGCGTCGAGCCCTTACGGCATGTGGCGCGACATTTTCCTGACGAATCGCGAGAACATCACGCACGCGCTCGACCGTCTCGCGCAGGCCGTGGATCATCTGCGGCGAAATCTTTCAAGCAAGGAGCTTGAACAGGAATTTCGCGCCGCCAACGAGCTTGTCGAACTGCTCCGCAACGAGCAGCAGAGGAACCACGGCTAGAGTTCCAGCAGGATCAGAACAGAAAATATCTCTGGGCAAGCGGAAGCACGCGAGCGGGCTCGCAGGCAAGCAGCGCGCCATCGACGCGGACTTCGTAGGTCTCGGGATCGACCTCGATGTTCGGCGTAGCGTCGTTGAGCAGCAAATCCTTCTTGCCGATGCGGCGACAATTACGAACGGGCGCCGCGGTCTTTTGCAAGCCGAGGCGCTGCGGCACACCCGCGGACATCGCTTCCTGCGACAGGAAGGTGAGGCTGGTCGCTGCCGTAGCGCCGCCGAAGCCGCCAAACATCGGGCGGTACAGCACGGGCTGTGGCGTGGGAATCGAGGCGTTGGGATCGCCCATCGCGGCCCACGCGATGAAGCCGCCCTTCACGATCATCTCGGGCTTCGCGCCAAAGAATGCAGGCTTCCAAAGGACGAGGTCGGCGAGTTTGCCGGGCTCGATCGAGCCAATCTGGTCCGCGACGCCGTGCGTGATGGCAGGATTGATCGTGTACTTCGCCACGTAGCGGCGCGCGCGGAAATTATCGTTGCGGCTCGAATCTTCCGGTAGCGGGCCGCGCTGCGTTTTCATTTTGTGCGCGGTCTGCCACGTGCGAGTGACGACTTCGCCGATGCGGCCCATCGCCTGCGAATCGCTCGAGAGCATGCTGATGACGCCCAGGTCGTGCAGGATGTCTTCCGCCGCGATTGTTTCGGGGCGGATGCGGCTCTCGGCGAACGCGACGTCCTCCGGCACGTTCGGATTCAGATGGTGGCACACCATCAGCATGTCGAGATGCTCGGCAATCGTGTTGACGGTGTAGGGCCGCGTCGGATTCGTCGACGACGGCAGAACGTTGGGATACGACGCGATGCGGATGATGTCTGGCGCGTGGCCGCCGCCGGCGCCTTCTGTGTGATAGGTGTGAATCGCGCGGCCGGCAATCGCGGCAACGGTCGCTTCGAGAAATCCCGCTTCGTTGATGGTGTCCGTGTGGATGGCAACCTGGACGTCGAAATCGTCCGCGACGCGCAGGCACGTGTCGATCGCCGCGGGAGTGGTGCCCCAATCTTCGTGTAGCTTCAGGCCGCAGGCGCCGGCGGCGATTTGCTCTTCGAGAGGCGGCCGCGTGGCGGCGTTGCCCTTGCCGAGAAAACCGAAATTCATGGGCCACGCGTCCGCGGCTTGCAGCATGCGCGCGAGATTCCACGCTCCGGGCGTGCAGGTGGTGGCAGCGGTGCCCGTCGCGGGGCCTGTTCCGCCGCCGATCATCGTCGTGATGCCGTTCGAAATGGCTTCGTAGACCTGCTGCGGCGAAATGAAGTGGATGTGACTGTCGATTCCGCCCGCGGTGACGATCAGGTTTTCGCCCGCGATAACCTCGGTTGAGGCGCCGATTACGAGATCGGGATCGACGCCGTCCATCGTGTCGGGATTTCCCGCTTTGCCGACCTTGACGATGCGGCCGTTCTTGATTCCGATGTCGCCCTTGACGATTCCCCAGTGATCGAGAATCACGGCGTTCGTAATCACGAGATCGAGCGCGCCATGAGCGCCCTCGCGCACGGCGCTGCTGCTCTGCCCCATGCCGTCGCGAATCACTTTGCCGCCGCCGAAGGTGACTTCATCGCCGTAATGCGTGAAATCCTTCTCGATTTCGATGATGAGGTCCGTGTCCGCAAGGCGAATGCGGTCGCCGGCGGTGGGGCCGTAGAGGTCCGAGTACGTGCGGCGAGGAATCTTCAGGCTCACGAGCGTTTGTCCTCGCGCGATTCAAATTGCTTCGCGTTCGCAAGCGCCCGTTCGCGAACAGCGGGATCGTCCAGAGAGCCGTCGACCAAGCCGTTGCAGCCGCGAATCACGCGTGCGCCGCCGAAATCGGTGAGCTCGACTTCCTTTTCTTCGCCGGGTTCAAAGCGAACGGCGGTGCCCGCGGCGATATTGAGGTGCATGCCGTAGGCGGCGGCGCGGTCAAACGCCAGCGCGCGATTCACTTCGAAGAAATGGAAGTGGCTTCCGACCTGGATGGGACGGTCGCCGGAGTTCCGAACGACAACGCGCGCGACGCGCCGGCCTCTGTTGGCCTCGATTGGTCCGGCGCCGGCATCCAGCAAGTACTCACCGGGATTCATAAGGCAGCCTCACTTGATGGGATCGTGCACCGTGACAAGCTTCGTGCCGTCCGGGAACGTGGCTTCCACCTGAACTTCATGAATCATTTCCGCGACGCCCTCCATCACCTGGTCACGCTTCAGGATCGTCGCGCCGAAGCTCATGATTTCAGTGACCGTTTTTCCGTCGCGCGCCGCCTCCATGATCTCGGCGGAAAGGATCGCGACAGCTTCGACGTAATTCAGCTTCAGGCCGCGCGCCTGTCGCCGCCGGGCGAGGTCGGCCGCGACGACGATCATCAGCTTTTCCTGTTCGCGTGGCGTCAGGTGCAAGGCGTCTCCTTCTAGTGCACTTTGCGCGGCGGAATCGCGTCGCGATTGAAAATGAAGCGCTTGGCGGCGCCCCAAAGCGCATGCATGCCGCCCACGACGTCGCGTCCGCGCCCCGCGACGCAACGAATTGCGAGGCCGTGAGCGACCAACGTGCTGATTCCCCAGAAGACCGGCCCCGTTGAGGACAATTCGCTCGCCACTTCGCGCAGATGCTGCTCGGCGCGTAGCCAGACGCCAGGCTCGGTGCCCGCGCGGCAAATGTAGAAGCTTCCCCAATAGGGGTAGCGGCCCAGGCGCGCGATTGAGGAAAGCGAGCGATCGCGGGGCGCAAGCCTGATTTGCTCGGCGGCGATAAGCCTTTCGGCGGTCACGTCGGACTTCATCTCAATGCTCTCGTATTCAAACGCCTCGCCGCGCGCTTCGCGTCCAGGCGCAAGAATTTCCCACCAGAAGAGCCCGGCGCCGGGCGCCAGCTCGATCGAAGTGGTCTGCGCAAAGCGCGAGCCAGCGAAGGGGATGATGGGATCGGGAACATATTCGAGCAGCGCGTTCTCGGCAACCCGAACGCGGTTGATTTGGCATGTTGGCGCGGAAAGGGGGCGCGGCCGGTAGATGCGCGTGGCACCGGTCGTCGTCAACTGAGCCGACGCGCCGGGACCGACATCGACGGAGAGTGAAAGCTGGTCGCCGCCGAGGAGTCCGCCGGAAACGTTGTGGAGATGCGCGAGAGCGGAGCCATCGGCAAGAGCGAATTCGCGAACGACGCGCAGAGGTGGCTCCGTTTGATTGCGCCGAAGAATCGTCTGGCCGGAATGCGCGTCCACCGCGAACTCGAGATGCAATGAAGCGCTCAGGCGCGGTTGCGGCCCCTCGAAGGTGACGGCCGGCGCGGATTGAGCCAGAGCAGTCATTTCAGCTGACGAAGAGGCGCGTCGTGAGCGCCGGATGCTCCATGGCACCGCAATCGAGAAGTGGCGTGAAGCAGCACAGATCATCGATTCCGATTGCAGCGCTTCGCGACGCCACGTCCATGATCACCGGCTTCAGGTCCCACAGAATCCGCGACGCCGCCGTTTGTCCAAGGGGCAGCAGGCGCTGGCAGGCAGAGACAAGCGCGGCCGTCTGCTGATGCAGGAAAGCCAGCGCCGTAATGTCTTCCTCGAATCCCAAAACTCCCGCCACCAACCCGAACGCCGTGCAGTGGTGAATCCCGGCTCCGCGCAAACGGTCGCGTCCGGGAGCGAGCACCTCGTCAAGACCGGCAGAACGATGGAGGCTCACGACGCAACGAAGAAAGTTCTCGCCGAGAGTTGTGGACGCTTCGCGCGATTCCCGCGCCGGCTTCAACGCGCTCAAACGAGAGTTCAGCCGGATCCAGTCTTCCCGAGGAAACACTCCCGCCGAAGCCACGAGACGAAAAGCGGCCCGGCAAAAGACGGCCTCCATCGCGCCGGTCTCTTCGAGAAAACCATGCAGAAAATCGGAGAGATTGCGAACGTCCAGAATTTCGCGCGCGACCATCGTTTCCAGCCCGAAGGAATGGGCCAGAGAGCCAATCGGAAGAGTGCTGTCCGCCAACTGTAGAAGGCGCAGGAAATCAAGGTCCGGGAAAGCCGCCTTCAAAGCGCCGTCCACGCGAGCGTCCACGGCCTATCCAGAGTGATGCGAGTGGCCGTGCGCGTGATCGTGGGGATGATCGTGCGAGTGCTCGTGATCTCCGTGGTCGTGCGAATGGGCATGCCCCACATACGGCGCATGCGCGTCAAACACTTGCCCGCGCGCCTCCGGCTGCCTGATTTTCTGTTCCAGCCACTCGACCACCTCGTTGAGTCCCACTTGATCGCGAAGATTCGTGAACAGGAAAGGCCGCGGGCCGCGCATCTTCCGCGAATCGCGATCCATCACCTCGAGCGACGCGCCCACATACGGCGCGAGATCGATCTTGTTGATGACGAGCAAGTCCGAGCGCATGATTCCGGGCCCGCCCTTGCGCGGAATCTTGTCCCCTTCGGCCACATCGATGACGTAAATCCAGACGTCCACGAGTTCCGGGCTAAACGCGGCCGCGAGATTGTCGCCGCCGCTCTCCACGAATACCAGCTCGAGGCCGGTCAGCGCGTCTTCCAGATCCGCAATTGCGCGGAGATTCATCGAGGCGTCTTCGCGAATCGCCGCGTGCGGGCACGCACCGGTCTCTACTCCGCGAATGCGCTCCGCGGGGAGAGTTCCCTGCCGCAAAAGAAATTCCGCGTCTTCCTTGGTGTAGATGTCGTTGGTGACCACAGCAAGATTGTATTTGGGCCACAGCCGCTGGCTGAGGCGGTCAACGAGAGCCGTTTTGCCGGAACCAACCGGGCCCGCAACTCCAACACGAAACGCCCGCTGTGCTCTCGCGTGAGTCATTTCTTGTGCGCTCCGTGACTCTCCGAATGGCGATCCATACCCTGCCGGATCATGTTGATGAACGACGTCGCGGACCGCGGCAACGTGCGGTCGCGCCGGTAGACGAGCCCCAATTCGCGCCAGACGTCCATGTCCGACACGGGAATCAGCTTGGCGAGGCCCGCGGCAACCTCGTCTCGCACGAAGCTTTCGCTGATGAGCGAAACGCCCAGGCCCGCAGCCACGAAACGCTTGATCATGCCGACGCTCGGCAATTCCATCGTGATATGAAGGCGCGAGCGATACGGCCGAAACTGCTTGTCGAGCACCTGGCGCATGAAGCCCGTCTTTGGAAAAAGCAGAGGCTGCTCCGCAATCTGGCTCGTCGTGACGCTCTTCATGCGAGCGAGCGGGCTGTTGATGCTCGTCATCAGCATGATGCGGTCGCGAAAAATGGAATGGACGCGGAGGCTGGGCGACTTGATGGGCAACGTGACGATGCCGACGTCGACCGTCCCGTCTTCGATCTTCTCGATCACCTTATGGCTGAAATTGCGGTAGATGCTGATCTGTACCTGCGGAAACCGGCGACTGAATTCCGCAAAAATATCAGGAAGAACGTAGAGGCAGGTGGCCTCGTTGGCGCCGATGGCGAGGGTGCCACGCGGAGTCGAGGCCTGATCCGCGACGGCACGCAGCGATTCGTTGCGCAGCGCAAGAAGCCGCTCGGCATATTCGAGAAGGGCTTCGCCCGCTGAAGTCAACTGGACGGATTTGCCGACGCGATCGAAAAGCTTCTGACCGTATTCCTGCTCGAGCTGACGAATCTGCGCGCTGACAGCCGGCTGCGAGCGGAAGAGCTTCTGCCCCGCGCGCGAGAAGCTGCCCTGCTTGGCAATCTCCAGAAATGTGATCAGGTGGTCGAAGTCCATGTCCTTGGCGCGAGGATTATAGCAAATGCAGCGGGCGCCCGCGCCGAGGCGTCCGCGTCAACCCTAGCAAGCCGGCTTCGCGGTTGCGTGTGAGGCCTGCGCGGCCCGCGCTGCTCGTGCGGCTCCTGCGGCAACGGGCGGATGAATTTCGGTGATTTCCTGCTGCTCCAGGCGAGCGAGAATCGGGTTCCACGTCTGCGCGATTGGGCACGGCAAATGAACCGGCTCGAGCCTCACGAGATTCAGGAGGCTTTCCGATTTCAGCATGCGCTGCGCGCGCGGACTGCCGGTGAGGCGAACGTGCTCGGCGAGAATACGGCGCAGCCAGCGCTCTTCCTGGTCATCGAGTTGCACTTCGCCATTGCGCGCATCAAGTGCGTCGCAGCGAACGAATTCGCGGTTGCAATTGGCGGCGAGCAAGCTGCCGCGCAAGGCATAAACAAGACCACCCGTCATCCCCGAGCCGAAATTCGCGCCGGCGGGGCCAAGGACGATCACGACTCCCGCCGTCATGTATTCGCAGCCGTGCTGTCCCACGCCCTCCACCACAGCGAGCGCGCCGCTATTGCGCACGGCGAATCGTTCGCCAGCGCGGCCGGCGATATAAAGCTCGCCGCTAGTGGCGCCATAGAGAACCGTGTTGCCCGCGAGGACGTCGCCGCGGCGCGAAGCTTCCGCGCCAGCCGTGATCGCAATCGTTCCGCCGCTCAGGCTCTTGCCGACGTAGTCGTTTGCCTCGCCGCGCAGACGGAATCGCAGCCCCGAAATGAGAAACGCGCCGAAACTTTGCCCGGCAACGCCGCGGAATTCGCAATCAATGGTTTCGTTCTCAAGGCCGCGGAAGTTCGTGCGGCGGAGAATCTGGCCGCTCAAGTGAGCTCCGACCGTGCGGTCCGAATTCGCAATCGGAAAAACCTTTGCCGGCTCATTCGACGGCTTCAGGCGGCTGATGTTGCGGACCAGTTCGCCGTGAACCGCAACGGCATCGCCCGCGGAATCGTTGGTTCGCGCGTGCGGCGCGGGACGCGGCTCGAGCAAACGCCGCAACGAGTGCCCCGCTCGAGGGTTCTTCGGCCGCAGCTTTTCGGCCGCTCCGACAATTTCGCTGAGCGAACGAACTCCCAGCGCCGCAAGCCGCTGGCGAACCTCGCCTGCAACGCCGTGGAAATAGGCCATCACCATTTCCGGGCTTCCGACGAACCGCGTGCGCATCGTTTCGTCCTGCGTCGCGATTCCAGCGGGACACGTGTTCAGGTGACATTGCCGCGCCATCACGCAGCCAATGGCCAGCAGCGCGGCCGTGCCGAAACCGAATTCGTCGGCTCCCAGCAGCGCGGCGATGATCACATCGCGGCCAAATTTGAATCCGCCGTCGACGCGCAGGCGGACGCGGCTCCGGAAGCCTGTCATGAGGAGCGCTGCGTGCGCTTCGCGCAGGCCCACTTCCCACGGCAAGCCGGTATTCTTAATCGAGGTGAGCGGCGACGCGCCCGTGCCGCCGTCGAAACCCGAAATAGTAATAACGTCGGCGCCTGCCTTGGCCACTCCCGCCGCGATGATGCCGACTCCCGCGCCGGAGACAAGCTTCACGCCGATTCGCGCCGCGGGGTTGACGGCACGCAGGTCATAGATCAGCTGCGCCAGATCTTCGATGCTGTAAATGTCGTGATGTGGCGGCGGCGAAATCAGCGACATTCCCGGAACCGCATGCCGCAAGCGCGCGATATACGGATTCACCTTCGCGGCAGGAAGCTGGCCGCCTTCGCCCGGCTTCGAGCCTTGCGCCATCTTGATTTCGAGTTCGTCCGCGCGCACAAGGTATTCGGCCGTGACGCCAAACCGCGCGGAAGCAACCTGTTTCACGCGATTGTTCGCTTCTGGCTCGATGCGGTAGACATCCGGATCCTCGCCGCCTTCGCCCGTGTTGCTGCGCGCGCCAAGACGATTCATAGCGACGGCGAGCGTGCGATGCGCTTCCGGTCCCAGCGCGCCAAGCGACATCGCCTGCGTCGAAAAGCGGCTCAGGATCTCCGCTTCCGGCTGGACGCTGGCGAGTGGAATCGCCGCGCTGGTATCGCAAGGAATTTCGAGAAGATCGCGAATCGCCACCGGCTCGCGAACCGTCGCCAGCTCCGCGAAAGAGCTGTAGCTCTCCGGCGTCGGCGCCTTGATGTAGCGGTGCATCCGGCGCACGAGTTCCGGCGAATTGGAATGCCGCTCGCCCGTTTGACGGAAGCGGTATAGGCCGGCATCGTTCAGTTCGGCTGCCCCTGGAGCGAATGCGTCTGCATGGCGGGCAATCGCGTCGGCGAGAAGTTCGCGAAGAGATTTCCCTCCGAGGACTGCGGTCGCATCCTCGAAGAATTCGTCGTGTACTTCGGCATCCAGGCCGACCGTTTCGAATAGCTGGCTGTTGCGATAGCTCGCGACCGTCGAGATTCCCATCCGCGCGAGCACCTTGCGCAGGCCCAGCTCGACTGCCGCGCGATAGCGACCAGAGCCGCCTACCTTCAATTCCTCGGAAAGCTCCAGCGCCAGGTAGGGGTGAACGGCGTTCGCGCCCACCGCGATCAACAGCGCGACATGATGCGTCTCAATAACCTGGCCGCTTTCGATGAGCAGCGGAACGTCGCACGCCCCCGAGCGCACCATTTCCTTCCACGCGGCAGCGCAGGCGATCAAGGCAGGCAGAGCCGCGCGATCGGCGGCGATACGGCGGTCCGTCAGTAAAATTGCGGCAGGCTTTCGGTCGACTACCTCGCGAACTCCGCCGCGAAGGCGATCGACGGCACAAATTGCCTCGTCCGTTCCACCGGCCGCGTCAAATGTGAAGTCGACGAGCGCCAACTCGCCGCCCAAGCGGCTCTCGAGACTTCGCATCCTGCCCGCATCCAACACCGGCGAATCGAGCAGAATGCCGGGCGGCACATGAACGTCGAGCGACATCACGTGTGCCTCGCGCAGCGGATCAATCGCCGGATTCGTCACCTGCGCGAATCGCTGCTTGCAGTAATCCCAAAGCGGCCTCCGCGCCGACGAAATGAACGCGGGCGGCGCGTCGTCCCCCATGCTCCAGACCGCCTCCTTGCCCTCCATCCCAAGCGGCTGGAAAAGCAGCCGGAACTGGTCTTCGCTCCAGCCAAGCGCGGCGGCAACGCGTTTCGGCAAAGCAGTGGCCGGGGCCGACCTCTTTGAAGTCTTCGCGCGCGCTGGTTGCGCCGCGGCTGTCGTATCTGACTCGGGCGCATTCGGCAGCAGCTTTGCGATGTCGCCCTCGCGATACACCATGCCGCGCGCCGCGTCCGCGAGCAGCATTTCGCCTGGCCCGAGCCGCTGCCTCTCGGCGACCTGCTCGCCCGCAAAATCCGCCAAGCCGGCTTCGGAACCCAGCACGAGAAGCCCCGTCTTCGTCAGGGTGTACCGCAGCGGACGCAATCCATTGCGATCCAGCTTCGCGCCGACAAAGTGGCCGTCGCTGAACACGAGCGCGGCAGGGCCGTCCCAGGGCTCCTGCTCTCGAGCCTGCTGCTGAAGAAATTCCCGCAGCCGCGCGCCGTTATGCTTCCGCGTCTCGCACGCGGGCGGCACCATTCGCAACATCGCCGAGGCGACTCCGTGCCCGCGCCGCAAGAGAATCTCCAGCGCATTATCGAAGCTCGCGGAATCGCTGACTCCCTCCTCAAGCGCGCGGAACCAGTCGGCAGCCCCAAAATCGCCGCGAATCCGTTCCTCGCGCGCTCTCAGCCAGCGCCGGTTCGCGCCGATCGTATTGATTTCGCCGTTGTGCGCGAGAAAACGGAAAGGCTGCGCCAGCATCCACGTCGGGCGCGTATTGGTCGAGTAGCGCTGATGAAACACCGCAAACGTGGCCCTGAAGTCCGGCGAATCCAGGTCGGGATAGAATTCGCGCAGTTGCAACGGAGCCAGCAATCCTTTGTATACGACCGTTCGCGACGAAAGTGAACAAAAGTAGATATCCCGCCCTGCCGCCGATTCGATGCTCTTGCGCAATAGAAAAAGGGCGTGCTCGAAATCAGCGGCGGGATCATCCCCAGAATTGTCGGCGGCGAAAAAGCATTGGCGAATCAAGGGCAGGGTCGAAGAAGCGCGGGGACCGAGGATGGAGGGGTCGGTGGGAACGCTACGCCAGCCCAGACACTTCAGTCCGCGACCGTGTGCGCATTTTTCGACGGCGCTCCGCGCTTCAGCCTCCCGGCCCGGCTGAACAAACGCCATCCCCAACCCGAATGTCTCCGGGAGACCGATTTTCGCGAACGCAGCAGCGGTGCGAATGAATTGTTGTGGAATCGGAAGCAGAAGGCCGGCACCATCACCGCTGAGTCCGTCAGCATCGACGCCGCCCCGGTGCGCAAGCCGCGCCAGGGCAGTCAGGCTGCGATCAATCACTTCGCGCGACGGCGCAGCGCCGAGCCGGGCGATGAACCCAACTCCGCAGGCGTCGTGGTCTACGGGAGCGCCCGAAGCCAAGGTGCGCATTTGTCATAAGTAACCCAGCGCACTCAGACAAGTACAATCGACACTTTTGATGCAACCCATCCAGTTTGCTGGATTGCGCCCGCGGCGCGAATATCCACGATTTTAGAAGAGAATCCGCCGCCGCCTCAGCTCTTCGCGGGAACCGGCACCGACTGCGCATCCGTCTGCGGCTGGTGGTTGTGGTGACCGGACGGAAGGCACGCGGGATCTCTCCATTCGCGCCCTTCCTTCTTGAGCAGTTCCTGCGACTGCACCGGTCCCCACGAGCCCGCAGCGTAGTTGGGAAAATCCCGTGGCGGCAGCGCCTTCCAGACATCAAGGATCGGTTGCACCACCGTCCATGCAGCCTCGACCATATCTGCGCGCTGGAACAGCGTCGGGTCGCCCATCATGCAATCGTAGAGCAGCGTCTCGTAGCCAGTGGATGGCGTCGTGCCGAAATAGTCCGAGTACTGAAAATCCATGTTCACAGCGCCGAGCCGCACCGCCGGTCCTGGCACCTTCGCCTCAAAGCTGAGGCAGATGCCTTCGTTGGGCTGAATATTGAGGACGAGTTCGTTTGGCGGAATTTTGTCGACCGACGTCTTTCGAAACAGGACGAACGGCGGCCGCCGGAAGCGAATCACGATTTGCGTCAGGCGCTTTTCCATCCGCTTGCCGGTGCGCAGGTAGAACGGGACTCCCGCCCACCTCCAGTTATCGATATGCACCGCCATTGCAACAAAAGTTGGCGTGTTCGAGTCCGGAGCCACATTCGGCTCACTTCGATAGCCTGCGACATGCTTTCCATTGATCGTGCCCGGGCCATACTGGCCGCGCACAGCCTGCTCCAGCACTCTCTCCGGCGTCAACGGCTGAATGGCCCGCAGCACTTTCGTTTGCTCGTCATGGACGGCATCCGCGTCGAAGGATATGGGCGGCTCCATGGCCGTCAGTGTGATCAACTGCAGGATGTGATTCGGCACCATGTCGCGCATCGCGCCGGCCTTTTCGTAATAACCGCCGCGCATCTCGACGCCCAGTTCCTCCGCCACCGTTACCTGCACCTGATCCACGTAGCGGCGGTTCCACACCGGCTCGAAGATGCCGTTGGCGAAGCGAAACGCCAGAATGTTCTGAACCGTCTCTTTGCCGAGATAATGGTCAATCCGGTAGATCTGCTTTTCCTCCAGCACTTCTCGAATCTGATGGTTCAGGTCGACGGCCGATGGCAGATCATGCCCGAACGGCTTTTCGATTACCACGCGCCGCCACCGCTGGCCTTCCTCCTTCGTCAAGCCGGCAGCGCCGAGCTGCTTCACCACCACCGGAAAGAATGTTGGAGACGTCGCCAGATAGAAAAGGCAGTTCCCTTCCGTCCGCTGCTCCTTCTCCACGCGAGTGAGCGCCTCCCCGAGCTTCTGGTAGAGCTGCGGGTCGTTGAAGTCGCCCTGCACGTAATAAAGCCGCTTCGCAAAGGAGTCCCACACCGACAAATCGACGCTTCCCTCGGAAAACTGCCGAACGTCCTGGGTCATCTGCTTCCGAAAATCGTCATCGGAGAACTTCTCGATCGAAATTCCGATAATCGCGAATTGGTCAGCCAGGAGTTTGCTGGTTGCCAGGTTGTAGAGCGCCGGCATCAGCTTTCGCTTGGTCAGGTCCCCGCCGGCTCCAAAAATTACCATCGCGCATGGATCGGCGGGCACAGCCTTCTCCTGCCTCATACTTCCGGAATCATTGGAGCTCATCCATCACTCCTTCGTGAATTGTCGGCCGCGCGAGAAACGGTTCGCGCACTTCGTCCTTTAAGAAAGCGCCTGCCGGATCGCCTGCTCTAGTTTCGTGAGCCCTGCAGTCACGTTGGCTCCCAGATGAACACGCAGCGCGCGGCGCCCGCGTTCTGCCAGCACTTGAAAATCTCCGCGAGCCTGCGCTGCCTTCACGATGCCGAAAGTGTACTTCTGTCCCGGCACCGGCAAGTCCGCCGCATCATCGCACGTTAGCTGCAGAAAAACTCCGGAATTGGGTCCGCCTTTGTACGCCTGGCCCGTGGAATGAAGGAAGCGTGGACCAAAGCCCAGGCACGTCGCCACATGTTTGCTATCCCTCACGGCGTGGCGGATCCGCTGCAGCTCCTGCTCGTGCGCCTGATTCATCTGGATATAGCCAAGCAATGCGAAATAGTCTCCGGCATGGATCCGCGCCAGGTGCGCTTTCAGATATCCAGCGAGCGTCGCATCCTTGCCCGCTGCGGCTTTCAGCGCCGCCGCATTCTTCTCGTCCGCGAACAACTTCACGTCGTTGTCCGCGAAGAAAGGAGTCTCCTTCGGCAGAGAGCCTGTCTTCTCGTATTCATCCGTCAGCTTTCGCGTCTCGACCTTGCTCGCCTCCACGTCCGGCTGGTTGAACGCGTTGATGCCGATCACCGATCCCGCAACCGCTGTCGCAATCTCCCACCGGAAAAATTCCTGGCCGATATCGTAGATATCGCGGACCGCGATTCGCACGACGGGCTGTCCCGCCTGTTCAATCTTCGCGATGGCCGCATCCTGCGCCGCGTCCGCGCCGCCTTCCAACCGCAAGTAGACGAATACGCGGTCCTTGCCGTAAACGTCCGGGGCGCCGATCGCCTCGCGGTCCACCGGAATCAGCCCCTTCCCTTCCTTGCCCGTCGACTCCGCTAGCAACTGCTCCAGCCACGCGCCCAGGTCCGAAATTCCCGGTGACGTCACAATCGTCACCTTGTCGCGTCCCATTCGTTGCGCGGTCCCCAGAATTGCGCCGAGAATCACTCCGGGATTCTCGTCCGCGGGAACCACCGACGCGCACGCATGCACCATCTCTTCCGCGCGTCCGAGAAATTTCGGAATATCGATGCCCTGCACCGCGCCCGGAATCATCCCGAAATTCGACAGCGCCGAATACCGCCCACCGATGCTTGGCACGCCGAAGAAGACGTGCCGAAATCCATCGGACTCAGCCACCTTCTGCATTTTCGATCCAGGATCGGTGATGGCGATGAACTGCTTCCCTGCTGCACTGGCTCCCGAAGCGCTTTTCGCGCGATCGAAGAAGTACTGCTTGAAAATATTCGGCTCGAGCGTGCTTCCCGACTTGCTGGACACGATGAACAGCGTCTTGCTCACGTCGATTTGACTCTCGATTGCGCGAATCTCCGCTGGATCGGTCGAGTCCAGAATGAACACCTCTGGATAGGACGCGACCTTGCCAAATGTCAGCTTCAGCACCTCGACGCACAGGCTCGAGCCGCCCATGCCCAGCAGCAACATGTGCGTGAACCCCGCGGTGCGCGCCTCCTGCGCAATCTTCTCGAACTGCGCGTGCTGGGTGATCTGATCCTCCGTAATCGCCAGCCACCCCAGCCACTTACTTTCATCCGAGTTGGTCCACAGTGACGCGTCCCGCGCCCACAGCCGCTGCACCTTGTTGTTTTTCTTCCAGTCTTCAATCGTCGCCTTCACTGCCTGCCCCAAATCCTCGGGCAGCTTGTATGTGACGCTCGCAACCGGGGCGGCCACATTCTTTGCCGAGCGCTTGCCGACCGCGTCCATCAACTGATCGAAGGACTCCTCGAAAAGCTTCACGCCTTGTTCCGTCAATTGATCCGTCGCCGCTTTCATCGAGATTCCGGCTTTCGCCAGCGCCTCCATCGTGCTTCGCGCCGCGTCAATTCCTTCCTCGAGGCTCGCGCGCGGACGCCCGTGGTTCCGGAATGCGTCGTACGTCGCGGGTGGAATCGTGTTCACCGTGTCCGGGCCGATCAGTTCCTCCACGTACAGTACATCGCTGTATGCTGGGTTCTTCGTGCTCGTGCTGGCCCAAAGGACTCGCTGCGTCTGCGCGCCGCGATCCGCGAGCGGCTTCCATCGCGGTCCGCCGAAAAGTTGCTTGTATCGCTGATACGTAAGCTTGCCGTTCGCGATTGCCACCTTGCCCTGCAACGCGCGCAAACCTTCCTGCTGTTTCGCATCCTGACTGCTCTTGATGTGGGCCGCGATCTGCGAATCAATCAGAGTATCGATGCGGCTGATGAAGAAGCTCGCCACGCTCGCCACGCGGCTCACGTCTCCGCCGCTCTTCGCCCGCTCCTCGAGCGCCGCGATATTCGCCTCGGCGACCTGCTCGTATACCTCCTGCGCGAAGAGCAGCGTTACGTTGATATTGATTCCCTCGCTGATCAATTTCCGGAATGCCGGAATTCCTTCCGTCGTTCCCGGCACCTTGATCATCACGTTCGGGCGCCCAATCGTCTTCCACAATCGTCGCGCTTCCTCAATGGTTTCCTGCGTTTTGTGCGCCAGATACGGCGAAACCTCGAAACTCACGTACCCGTCCCGGCCCTTCGTCTCGTCGTACACGGACCGCATCAGGTCCGCCGCATCCTGGATATCGCGGATCGCCAGTTGCTCGTACATTGCGTTTGCGTCGAGACCGCGCCCGCTCAGTTCGTCGAGCGCCTTCGTGTAATCCGTGCTGCCCGAGATCGCCTTCTCAAAAATCGTCGGATTCGAAGTCAGCCCTCGCAACCCGTCTTCGCGGATCAATCGCGCGAGTTCCCCCGTCGTAATCAGGCTGCGCCGAATGTAGTCGAGCCACACCGACTGCCCGAAACCTTGCAGTGCCTTTAGCGGATTTGCCGGGGCGGAGCCCGGAGCAGGCGTCGTGGATTTTGCCGATACGCTCATGATTTCCTCCAATTGCCAAGAATGCAGTTAGCCGGTTATTCGATGCGCGAGTCGCAGACTGGAGACACGCTATTTTCTGACAGGTCCGATGAGATCGGAGCGCGGGAATATTCGATGCGCCGCGCGCTCGCCCAATTCTACCTTAGCTGAGCGCGAGCGTGCGACACTTCGCTTCGGTATGGCGGAAGTCTAGGCTTAGCCGGCGAACGAAGGTTCGGCCTCGGCTTTGTTCAGGCGCCGGCTCGCCGGAATTGATGCCGAGAACCGCTGATGAAGCGGCGCAAGGCTGTTCGGCGAAAGCCGCTGCGCCAGTTGACTTCGCGCGCGGCTGATTCGCGACTTGAAGGCTCCCAGTTGGACGCCCGACGCTCGCGCCGCCTCCGAATTCGACAAATCCTGCAGCTCCCGCAGCTGAAATGCGGACCGAATTGACGGCGACAACTCTTCCAGCGCCCCTTTGACCAGTTGCCGCGTCTCCGAGTACGAATAGGTCTGCTCGGGATCCGGGCGCGAGTCCACGAACGTGCTCGCCATGGATGCGCGCTCTTCCGGAAACACGTCTTGCAGGAATAGCTCGGGACGCGCGCGATGCCGCCTCATCCGGACCAGCGCCGCGTTCACCACGATTCGCGTCAGCCACGTCGAAAATAGCGACCGCCCCTCAAACGTCGCCAGATTTCTGTACGCCGAGAGCAGCGCGTCCTGCACCGCGTCTTCCGCTTCCTCTCTCTTGCGCAGCAGCCGGAGCGCCAAGCGATAGAGCCTGGTCCGGTACTTCGCGAACAGGGCGTCTTGCGCGTTGGAGTCGCCGTCGATCGCGAGCCGCACTAATTCCCGCTCCGGCACCTCCTGCGTCTCCAGTTTTTCTTCGCTCAGAGTCTCTGCTGCGCGGTTTGCCCTGTTCGCGCGCGCTGTCTCCTGGCGCGTCTTTACCGAAGTTCGTCCCCGGGCCCCTGTTTCGCGAAAGTCTGTTGTATGGATAGAAGCGACGCTGGCTGCGCACATGAGAGTGTACCTGCCCCTCGGTGGAGTTTGAGCCGATTTCTGTGCCAGGCTGGTGCAATCGCCGCCAGTCTGACCGACCCGCTCCTCCGGGCAAATACTGTCTTTCCCTTACCTTTTCTCAGATTTAACCTGACTCTGGCTTCTTTGCCGCCACTTCAGTCGTCCGCTTTACAATCTCAGTCGAAAGTGACAATCTTTCGCCGCGAACGGCCGCCCATGGCTCAAAACGAAAAGCTCTTCACTCCGCGCGACGCAGCTCAGGTCTTGGGTGTCAGCTACCCCACTCTGAAGCAGTGGATCTACAAGCGGAAGGTCCGCACTATTCGAACCGCCGGCGGACACCACAGGATCCCCGAAAAGGAAATCGATCGCTTTCTCTACCGCGGCTCTGCGGGGAAAGAGCCGGCAGATCGCCGGACGGGCTTCCGCCGCGTCAGCGGCCGCAATCAGCTCATCGGTCGCGTTACGGACATCCGCATCAGCGGCCTCATCGCGCAAGTCACGCTTTCGATCGGCGGCCAGCACATCACCTCGATCATCACGGCCGACGCAGTCCGCGAAATGCGCCTCAAGAAGGGCCAGACGGCTGCCGCTTTGATCAAATCCACCGAAGTCATGATTCTTCGTCCGTAGCGAGCTCGCCCAGGTCGACTTCTCCCCGGGCTCTCCCCCCGTCAGAACTGTACTGATACGGTTTGACATAGCCGCGGAGTCCGTATAGAAACGTATATACCTTTTACCCCTGTGGAGGGCTCGTGGTGGCTCGATGTTCAGGCGAAGCATCCGCTCGCGGCAGTTTGCTCGCGGACCTCTGGCGATTCGCTTTGTTTCTTCTCGCTCTTCCGTTGTTCGTTTCCGTTCAATCGGCGCGCGCGCAGGTGGCTGCCATTCTTGCCGGTAGCGTCACCGATCAATCCGGCGCCACCGTCGCAGGCGCTGCCATCACCGTCACTAATCTCGAGACTTCCACCGTCCGCACGGCCACCACCGACTCCACCGGCCATTACCAGGTCTTCGCCCTTCCCGTCGGCGAATACGAAGTTCGCGCCGCGAAGAGCGGCTTCGCCGACCAGGTCCGCACCGGCATCCACCTCGCCGTCGGTCAGGACGCCACCGTCGACCTCACCCTGCAAGTCAGCGGCGCCAGCCAGGCGATCACTGTCTCCTCGGACGCGCCTCTCGTCTCCGTCACCACCGCCGACATCTCCGGCATCGTCGGCGAGCAGCAGGTCAAGGATCTCCCGCTCAATGGCCGCAGCTACGACCTCCTTCTCCCGCTGAATCCCGGCATCGTGAATTTCACTTCGCAGAAAACCGGTGGCACGGGCATCTCCAATTCCACCACGGCCAACAATTTCACCGTCTCCGGCAACCGCCCGCAGCAAAATCTTTTCCTGCTCAATGGCGTCGAGTATACCGGCGCCGCGGAAAACAACATGCAGCCCGGCGGCACCAGTAGCATGTTGCTCGGCGTCGACGCCGTGCGCGAATTCAACGTCCTTCGCGACTCCTACAGCGCCGAATATGGCAAGCATCCCGGCGCCCAGGTCATCATCGTCACGCAGTCTGGCACCAATCAGTGGCACGGCTCCGTTTTCGAATTTCTTCGCAACAACGCCCTCGACGCTCCCAACTTTTTCGACCAGGGCTCCGCCCCGCCCTTCCAGCGCAATCAATTCGGCGCTGCGCTCGGCGGCCCGCTTCAGCGCGACAAAACCTTCCTCTTCAGCAACTACGAAGGCTTCCGCCAGCGCCTCCACCAGACCTCCGAAGCCTTCGTCCCCGATCTCCAGTCTCGCGCTGACGCCGTTCCCAGCGTCGTCCCTCTGCTCTCACTCTGGCCCACGCCATCTCCCACCGATCCCGATTTCAAGAGCGGCACCAATCCCGACGGCATCGCCGAAGTCGCCAGCAGCCCCCTGCAAACTATTCGCGAGGACTTCGGCACCACGCGCCTCGATCACATATTTTCAGAAAAGGATTCGCTCAGCGGCATCTACACGGTCGACGACGGCAACGATTTCACCGCCACGCCCGCCGATCCCTACAGCGCGGACATCGAAACTCTTCGCGAGCAAGTCCTGAGCGTCGAAGAAACTCACGTTTTCTCGCCATCCTTCTTGAATACAGCCCGCTTCGGCTTCTCTCGCGCCGGCTACTATTTCAGCGGCGAGCCCACGCCCGGCACGCCCGCTGCGAGCCTTCCCGGATTTCTTGTGGGCCGCCCCGTTGGCGCGGCTGTTGTCGGCGGCAGCGCCGCATCGAATCCTCAGGCGTCCGTCGGGCTCGCCGGCAGCAACAATGGCAGCAATCTCAGCGTCCACCGCAATCTCTTCACCTACGAGGACCACGTCACCCTCACGCGCGGCCGCCATCAGCTCAGCTTTGGCGCGTGGTTCCAGCGCTTCCAGTCCAACGAAACCATCGCTCTCAGCCAGTTTGGCCAAGCCACGTTTTCCAGCCTCGCGCAATTTCTCGGCGGCACCGTGAACAGCTTTCTCTATGATCCCAGTCCCACTGAAATGAACTGGCGCTCGCTCTTCGGCGCCTTCTACGCCGAAGATGTGTTTCGCCTCACGCCCAATCTCACGCTCTCGCTCGGTTTTCGCGATGAATTCTCCACCGGATGGAACGAAGCCCACGGACGCGCCGCGAATTACACCTACACGGACGGCGTCATCTCCACGAATCCCCAGGTCGGCGACTCCGTCTTCACTGTTAACAACGCAAAGTTTCTTCCGCAGCCTCGTATCGGTGTTGCCTGGAGTCCCTTCAGCCGCAAGACCGTCTTCCGCGCCGGCTTCGGGATGTACAACGATCTGCAGGATGCACTCGGCTATCGCACCGATCAGAACGCGCCCTCCAATCCCACATACAGCATCGCGTCGCTGCCCGTCGCGAATCTTCCCATCGACCCCACGGCCGCCGTTCCCGCCGGTGCAAAGCTAGTTCCTGGTGGCGTTCAGCCCGATCTCAAGACCCCGACGCTCATCTCCTATTCGCTCCGCGTCGAGCAGGAACTCTCGCCCAACACGGCGGTCACGCTCGGCTACGTTGGCTCGCATGGCTATCACGAATTGATCGGCGAGGATGCCAACGAACCGTTGCCCACGATCTGCCCCGCCGCTCCTTGCCCCGCCGTCTACCCCACCTACGATCCATCTCAGCCCACGGCCGCAACGAATTCTCCCACGGTCGGATTTCCAGTCGGCTCGCCTCTCGCCGGGGCTCCCGTTCCCGCCGGCAGCTATTACATTCCCGCCGGCACTCCGAAAGCTAACCCGAGCGCGACCCTCGCGAATACCTGGACTTGGTTCTCTCTCGGCGACAGCTCTTACAACGCGCTGCAATTGGACGTGAAGCGCCGCTTCAGTCACGGCTTCTACATTCGCGGCGCCTACACGTGGTCGAAGGCCCTCGACGACGGCGACTCGCTGAATCAAACCACCGCCGCGAACGCTCCCGGCCTCGTGTCGAATCCTTTCAATCTCAGCGCCGACAAAGGACTCGCCACCTACGACGTCCGCAACATTGGCGTCATCAACGCCATCTATGAGCTGCCCTTTGGCCACGGTAAGCCTTTTGCCTCGAGCCTCGAAGGTTGGAGCGATCGCTTTGTCAGCGGCTGGTCCGTCGAAAGCATCTTCACCGCCCAAGCCGGCTTTCCGTTTACTCCGCAACTCAGCTACAACCCGTCCAACAACGGCGACACGCGCAATCCCGTCCGCCCCTTCTTGAATCCGGATTTCACGGGTCCCGTGGTTCTCGGAAAGCCTTCGCAATGGTTCAATCCCGACGCCTTCATCGCGCCGCCGTCTACGATCGGCTTCTACGGCAACCTCGGCCGCGACACCTACATCGGCCCGGGCCTCGCCACCTGGGATTTCTCCGTTATGAAGAACACTCAGATTCGCGAGCGCCTGAACCTGCAGTTTCGCGCCGAGATGTTCAATCTCCTGAATCGCGCGAATTTCAACACGCCGAACCTGATCGTCTTCACACCGCCGTCCATGACGAATCTCAGCGGCATCTCGGGAACCGCAGGCGCAATCACCAGCACCTCCACTACATCGCGTCAGGTTCAGTTCGCCTTGAAGCTTCTCTGGTGATTCTCTTCTTCGCTGGCGCTTTCGCCTGAATGACCCAAGTGCCTGCTACAATTCGCAAAGGAGGCCGCGTGAAGCCCGCATTTCGCAGAAACACTGTTCCTCTTTTCCTTGCGCTTCTCGCCCTCGTCTCTCTTCCCTTCGCTCAGGCCGCGAATCAACCTCCCGCCGAACAGCGAAGCATCACGATCTCGGCCGCAGTCAGCCTCAAGGACGCACTCGACGCCATCCAGACCGCCTTTCACGCCACGGATCCCACGGTCGCTCTCCACTTCAATTTCGGCGCCTCCGGCACGTTGCAGCGCCAAATCGAACAGGGCGCGCCCGTCGACATCTTCATCTCCGCTTCCCCTTCAGAAATGGACTCCCTGGCCTCCAAAACCCTCATTCGCCCGAATACGCGTCGCGATCTCCTGAAGAACGCAGTCGTCCTCATTGCCCCGAAGAGTACGGCAGGAAATACCACAGGAATTTCGAGCTTTCAGGATCTTCTGCGTCCCGAAATAAAAATCGTCGCCATCGGCGATCCACGCGTCGTTCCCGCAGGCGCCTACGCCCGCGAAGTCCTCGTCCTCTTCGGCCTCTACGACCGTCTCAAGCCGAAATTCGTCTTCGCCAAGGACGTTCGCCAGGTCCTCACCTACGTTGCCACCGGCAACGCCGACGCGGGAATCGTCTATGCCACCGACGCCCGCACCTCGGCGCAAGTCTCCGTCGTCGCTACCGCGCCCGAAGACTCACACGCCCCTGTGATTTATCCAGTTGCCGTTCTGGCAGGCTCGAAAAATTCCGCAGCCGCGGACAACTTCTTGAACTTCCTTTTCGGTCCGCAAGCCTCTGCGATTTTTCAGAAGTTCGGCTTTATTCCTGTGGCTCGATAACGGTGAGGCTGGTCCGCTTCGTTTCGGGACGGGACTCTTTCGCCCGCATTTCTGCGGCTCGGATCTCTTCGCGGATTCGTCCGGCAGCCGCCATTCTCCACATCGCCGCCAGCGCCCGCCCCAGGGTCACGTAGCTAAGCGACTCCAGGTCAATATGCTTTCTGCGGCGATGAACCCGGATCACCTTGCCCAGGAATTCGCCGCGCTCCAGCCGCCGTGCACCGCTCTCCGCCGCGCCGCCGCCCTTCGCAATGAACGAAATGCCGCGATCCCGCGTCGCGAATCTCTTGACCACCCGCGCCAGCGCCAGCCTGCCGTTCCGTTCCGTCAGAATCACGTCGCCCGCCGCGAGACTCTTGAAGTCGAATCTCCGCACGAATGCCTGGTCGCCCGGCCGAACCCACGGAAAAAGGCTCCGGTCGAAAACGTGGAAGCAGGCCGAGCCGCCGCTCCTGATCTTCTCCGCAAGCGTCTGCTCTGGCTTTACTCCGCGGTAGGACGAATCGATTCGAATCGGCGAGATGGCGTTTAGCGCGTTCATCAATCTTCTCTGCGAGGCACGTTTTTTTCTGCCCGCAGAACGATGCTATCGAGACGCCCCGCCGCCTTCCACGCCCGCTTTGCCTCGTTGTGCCCTTTTCGCCACCGCTTCGCTGTGCCGCTTCGTTACAGCGCCGGTTCCAAATTCGCCTACCCGTATTTCCGGAGCAGCCTCAGCGGACGCAGCAGCAAATAAAGCGGCGCCAGCGGACGCGGTAATCGCAGCATCAGCCAATCATCCTCCGCCGGAGCCAGCGTCAGCCTGCTCGCATAATTCCAACCGGCCATCGCGCCCGGCACAAGTTGCCGCCGGAATCGAAACCGTTCTCTCGCGCTCATCGGTGTGGCGCTGCGCGCCAGCAAGTCTCGGCCGAGCCTCGCCGCCAGCCCTTGTGCCGCCTCGTCTCGCAGCACTCTCGCCTTCACCTCGCCCGGCAACTCCGCTCCAAGCAGATCCATCGCCAGCGCAAGTCCCAGATTCATCATCCGTCCCGCGCCCAATTCCTCGGCGCGTCGCGCCGCCGCATCCCAATCCATCGCCGGAAACGCCTGCGATAGCTCCGCGATGTCCGCCACCCACACCAGCTTCGCCCAGAAATCCTTACTCCCATGCACGCACAGAAAAACCAGCGCATCCTCCGGTGCTAACGTCGCTACCTTGCGTCCCCCGAGGTCGACTTCCACCCGCCGGGCGATAACTTCCTCCAGCTTCGGGGCCACCGGAAAATGTCGCAACGTCAGTTCCGTGTGCAGCTCCAGAATCGTGCGCCGCTCCTTGTGAAAATAGTTGTATTCGCCCGGCGGCTGCTTCGCCGCCTTGCCTCGGTCATGCACCCAGGGAGATCTCGCCTCGTAGCCAAGCCCGCTTACCGCTTCGTGTGCCGCGGGAAGATCGCTTGCCCGCACGATCACATCCAGATCCTCGAACTCTCGGGACGTAAAATCGCCATACGCCTGCGCCGCCACCGTCGGCCCCTTGTACGGGATCGCCGCCACTCCCCGCGATTCCAGCGCCCCCATCACGCGAATCAATTCCGCCGAAAGCGCCAGGCACCGCACGGTGTTCGCGCGTGCATCCTGTTTCAGTTTCTCCGCGATGCCCGCCGGAATCGCCTCCGCGACGACGCTTCGCATTTGCCGCTCGAGCAGCGGAAACACGGAATGTTCGTGCGCATCGCCCAGCAGCAATTCCCAATCGATCGTCCCCGCCGCAAGTTCGCGCACCCGATCGGCAATCTCCGGCGTCATGCGCGTTCGCGCGCAGCACATCAGCAGTTGTTTTTCGGGAGTTATTTCGTGCTGGAGAGAGGGATCCATCGATCGGCGATTCGCAGCGAAAATTCTACGTCAACCGCTGTGCGATCACCGGAGATTCTTGGACGGCGTGACCTCCCGCGCATCCGTGTCACCAACCTGCCGTGGGAGCGTCGACGAACAGACTGTCGTCTGGCTAAGCCGCCATCGGATGCTCGTGCGGCCCGCTCATCTCAATTCGCCGCCCGATTCGCATCAGCTTCGCCCGCAGGCTGCCCGGATCGAGCCCTGCGCACGCGCAGACCTGCTGAAAATCATTCTCATTCTCGAAAAGAAATTGCTGCGCCGATCTCCGCGTTCGCAGCGGACCCGACAGCCAGTCCTCTACCGCATTCGTGATCACCGCCGTCCACAAACGGCGTTCCCCGATAAGCTCCTCGGTCACGCAATCTTCGCTGACCATGTGCGTTGCGAATCTTTCCATCGTTTCCCCCGACTGATTTGATTTCGGGGCGCCATGCCGACGCCCAACGGGATGAATTGCACACGGTTCGCCAATTCCAAGGCCGCCGCCGGGATTTCGACCCGGGGCTCTAAACCTCGGCGCACCAATGAATTGCGAAACCCGGCTTCCCCGCCCGAGCTGAAACATTAAGAAAAGTTCATCTTCCGGATGATTCGCTGCTACGCACGCGTTCGCGGATGGCACACCAGGCGCCCTTCGCGGCCGGCGGCACGCCTCGATTCAGGATTTTGCTGGGATTAGTTCGGATTAATTCAGGATTTCGCGCAGTTTCGACGCCAGCGTCGCCAGCGTGAACGGCTTTTGCAGCAGGACCGCGTCATTCTCCAAAATCCCCTGGTGCACCACCGCATGGTCAGTATAGCCCGACATGTAGAGCACCTTGATTCCCGGGCGCAGCTTCGCCACTCGCTCCACCAGTTCCTTGCCGCTCACTCCCGGCATCACTACATCGGTCATCAGCAGGTGGATCGTCCCGCCGTGCCGCGATGCCACTTCCAGCGCCGCATTTCCGTTCTCGGCTTCGAGCACCGTGTACCCGCTCGTCTCGAGATATTCCTTCGCAAGCTGCCGCACGCCGCTTTCATCTTCCACCAGCAGCACCGTTTCGGATCCGCGCAGCAGCTCCTTCGATTCTGTCGCCCGCGCCGTTCCCGCCGGCGCATTCTCGTCTGTGATCTGCGGCAGATAAATCTTGAACGTCGTCCCGCGTCCCGCCTCGCTGTAGACCCATACGTAGCCGCCGCTTTGCTTCACGATGCCGTAGACGGTCGCCAGCCCCAGTCCCGTGCCCTTGCCCTTCTCCTTTGTCGTGAAGAACGGCTCGAAGATGTGCGCCTGCGTCTTCGCGTCCATGCCGCATCCGTTGTCCGTCACCGCCAGCATCACGTACTTGCCCGGCGCCAGCACCACGGAATGCCGCGTGAACGACGAGTCGAGCTCCACGTTCGCCGTCTCGATCGTCAATCTTCCGCCTTCCGGCATCGCGTCCCGCGCGTTCACCGCCAGGTTCATGATCACTTGCTCGATCTGGCTGCGGTCCGCCTTCACCATCCACAGGTCCGCCACCGTCGACGTTTCGAGCTCGATATCCTCACCGATCAGCCGCCGCAGAATCTTTTCCATCTCCGAAACCACGCTGTGGACGTTCAGCACCTTCGGCGCCAGCATCTGCTTCCGGCTGAACGCCAGCAGTTGCCTGGTCAGCGACGTTGCGCGCTGCGACGCCATCTGGATCTGCTCCGCGTTTCGCCTCATCGGATCGCCCGCCGGCAGCCGCTCCGAAAGCAAATCCGCATATCCCTGAATCACCATCAGCAGGTTGTTGAAGTCGTGCGCGATTCCGCCCGCCAGCCGCCCCACCGCTTCCATCTTCTGCGCCTGCCGCAGTTGTTCTTCCAGTTGTTTCCGGTCCGTCACGTCGAGCGACGTGCAGATCGCCCCTGTGACTTCGCCGTCGACGTCGCGCAGCGGTTCCGCGTGGCACGCATACGATCCGCCCTTCCATTCCACGTGAAACGTGATTGGCTCTCCCGCCACCGCTCTGCGGTGCGCCGCGATCGGCATGAACGTCGGATCGGACGTCTCGAAATATTCCATCAGCGGCTTGCCGACGACCTCATTCGGCTTAAGATTCAATCGCGCTAGGCCCGCGCCCACGCACGACGTCAGCCGCAGATTCTTGTCCACCGTCCACAGCACCGCCGGAAGCTGCTCCACCAGCATGCGCGATTGTGCTTCGCTTTCGCGGACGCGCGTCTCCGTTCTCTTCCGGTCGATTGCCAGCGCGATTTGCCCGCCCACCGAAGCCAGAAATTCCGTGTCGCGCTTCGTATACGCCTTCTCGTCCTCGTAATGCTGCACCACCAGCACGCCGATCGTTGCCGACGGCGTCTTCAGCGGCGCTCCCAGCCACGCCGGCGACGGCGTGCCCACCAGCTCTACTTCGCCCTGTTCCGCGAGATGGTCGAACGCGCTCTGCGGTATCAGCATCGCGCGGCCCGTCCGGTAGACGTATGCCGTGCAGCTTCGCCCCACCTTCTGCGGCGGCGGCGCCGAATCGAACTGGTCCACGAAGAACGGGAAATGAAACATCCCGCTCGTCGGCTCGTACAGCGCCACAAAACAATTCTCCGCATACAGCACTTTCCTCAGCGCGCCGTGAATCATCTCGAGCAGATCGTCGAGATTGTCCGTCGCGTTCACGCTGCGAATAATTTCCGTCGTCACCTGCCGCTCGAGTTCTGACCGCTTCCGCTCCGAAATATCTTCCACCGTGCCTTCGTAACCGGTGATTCGTCCATCCGCGTCGCGAACCGCGTGCGCGTTCTCCACCACCCACGTCCGCGATCCGTCCTTCCTTCGAATCTGGTACTCGAATCCTTCCACCACGCCGCTCGCTTCGATCAACCGCCGGAATTCCTCGCGCGCTTCCGGATTCGCGTACACCATTTCGCCGATGTCGCTCACGTGCGACATCATCTCTTCCGGCGACTCGTATCCGCAGATCCGCGCCATCGCCGGATTCACGCTCAGGTACTGCCCGTCGAACGTCGTCTGAAAAATCCCCTCTACCGCATTCTCGAACAGGCTCCGGAATTTCTCTTCCGCGCGTTGACGCGCCTCTTCCGCGCGTCTCCGCTCGCTGATATCTTCATACATCGCATAGCAGCCGAACCGCGTGCCATCCACCACCAGCGGTCCCGCGATGATCCGCACGTCCACCAGCAAGCCGTCGCTTCGCCGCCGTTGCGTCGAGAGCCGTACCACCTCGCCCCCGCTCGCGCGCCGCGTCAAATCGAGCGCCTCTTTCACCAGCTCCGGCGTCGACACAATCGAATCCAGCGTCGCTCCCAGAATCTCGAACAGCCTGTGCCCAAACAGGCGCTCGAACGCCGGGTTGCACATCTGGACCCGGTTCTCGGTATCCAAAATCACGATTCCGAGTGGATTGTTTTCCGATAGCGCTTGCAGGTATGCCGCGTGAGCCGCCGCGTCGCCGGCGGGCCCCGAAACCAGCTTGACCTCCCGGTTCCCGTCCCCATGAGTGGAGACTTCGGCCTTGGCCTCCTCAGGCCGAGTCGGCGCAGGGCGCTTCTTCGCATTGCGCCTCGGGGGAGGCGGAGAGGTTGGACTTAACATCTTCTAGGAAACGACCCCAAGGGCCCCGAGGCAGGCGCACAAACGCCCCATTGGCCTGACCCGATTGTATAAGGATATCCAACCTGGCCCGCAATGGTACGCCCGTACCAAAGTTACAGATTTGTATAGACTTACGACACTTGAAGGCTCTCGCCAGCAATCAAAAAGGGTGCCGTTTTACTCATCTCGCGCGACGCCTATCTCTGCGGAGTAGGCTCTGGGATCGCCTCGCCATCCTTCCGGGGATCGGACGCCCCGTAGTTCACCCCGTGCTCAAAATCCCGCTCGACCGCCTGGCCGCCGCCCATCCCCTGGAAGTAGTCGCCCTCGACCCGGATCTGGTGCCCTCGCTGCGTCAATGCCTCCCGTACCGCCTCCGGGATCCGATCCTCCATCATCACGTCGCACCCAGCGAACGTGCCCTTGGTGAACCGCGCCGCCTCCATGGCCGCCTGGATATTCATCCCGAAGTCCACCACATTTGAGACGAACTGCGCGTGCGCCTGCGACTGATTGAACCCGCCCATGATCCCGAACGCAATTCGCTCCTCTCCATGCTCCATGAACGCCGGAATGATGGTGTGGAGCGGGCGCTTGTGCCCCGCCAGCGCGTTGGGCGACGCCGGATCGACGCTGAATAGCGCGCCGCGGTCCTGCAGCGCGAATCCTCCGCCCTCCACTGCGATTCGCGACCCGAACTCCTCGAAATTGCTCTGAATCAGCGAGACCATGTTTCCGTCTTTGTCCACCACGGATAGATACTGCGTGTCGCCCTTGGTTGGAAATTCCGGCTCGCCCGGCGAGACATTGCAATTCGCCTTGGCCATGTCGATCAGCTTCGCGCGCGCCGCGCCGTAATCCTTCGACAGCATTCCCTCCACCGGCACTTTGCTCACGCGCATGTCCGCAACGTAGCGATGCATGTCCGCGTACGCCAGCTTTTTCGCTTCGATCATCACGTGCAGCGCGTCGGCTGAGTTGTGCCCGTACTGCGCGAGCGGATAGCGCTCCATCATGTTCAGCATCATCAATGCCGCGATTCCCTGCCCGTTCGGCGGAATCTCGTAGACGGTCCAGCCGTGATACGTCGTCGAAATCGGCTGCACCCACTCCGCCGAAAATTCCGACAAGTCGCCGGCCGTCATCGTCCCGCCCAGCCGCGACGACGTCGCCAGAATCTCCCGCGCAATCTCGCCCTTGTAGAACGCGTCGTCGCCATCGCGGGCTATCAGCTCCAGCGAATGCGCGAGCTCCGGATTGCGGAACACCTCGCCAACGCCGGGCGTGTGCCCGTCGATCAGGTACGTCGTCGCAAGGTCCTTGTCCTCCTTCAGAAATTTCTCTGCGGCCGCCCAATACACCGCATCCCATTCCGGCACCGGAAATCCTTCGCGCGCGTAATGGATTGCCGGCGCCAGCACTTCCGGAAATTTCTTCGTGCCGAACCGCTCGAGCAGCTTCGACCATCCATCCACCGCGCCCGGCACCGTCACGCTGTGAATCCCGAACATCGGCATGCCGTTGACGCCTTTGCTTTTCAAGTACTCGATGGAAAGACCCGCGGGCGCCCAGCCGCTCGCGTTCAGGCCGTAGAGTTTCTTCGTCTTCGCGTCGTACACGATGGCGAAGAGGTCGCCGCCGATGCCGTTCATCATCGGCTCGACGACTCCCATCACCGCGTTCATTGTCACGGCGGCATCGATCGCGTTGCCGCCGTGCGCCAGGATCGTCGCTCCCGCCTGCGCTGCCAGCGGGCTCTCCGCCGCCGCCACTCCGCCGCGGCTGATCACCATCGACCGTCCCTGCGAGCGGTTCTGCCCGCTCGCAGGCGTGTAAGACGACATCACGGCTGCCGCCAGCAGCACGGCAGCCCCAGCAATTCGGCTGACTCTTCGCAAGTTATGATTCGCTCCTTCCTTTATTTCTTCTTCGGACGCGATTCCGGCGGCACCACTCCGTTCGCGCGGTAGTAGGCCACCAGCAATCCGTAGTGTTCGCCCATGTGCCCCGTGTACCCGATCCAGTAGTCGAGGTGCTTCAGCACTCCCGCGTCCCCTTCCTTCTGGATTTCCGCCGCGCCGTCGGCCACGGACTTTTTCAGGAACGCCACCGTGTCGGCCTTGGTCTTGTAATCGCTCACCGCCGGATCGTTCCGCCCGTCGCCCATTTTCATCCCGCTCACATGGTTCAGAAGGTCGTAGTTCGATCCCGCGACATGCAACAAAACCTCCTGGAACGTCCGCACCTGCGGAGTCAAGCGGTAGGTGTATTTGTCTTCGGGCCAGTCCTCGGCCATCGTGATGAGGCGGTTGCCAATGTCATTCCAGCTCGAAAGTACGGCCTCGGCCGGCGTCTTCATTTTCTGCGCGCCGCCCTCCTGGGCGCGAACCGCGGACGCGCAAAGGCCCACTGCAACCACCGATAGGACAAGAAGAGAACCCCGGATCAGCTTCATCATCGGCCTCCTTTTGGATTTGCCGCGCTGCGTGCCCCACGAGCGGCGCTAGCGTAGCCTCGAATTGGTTCAGAGGCAAGGAACGGAATGAAGCCGCCTAATCTGTACAATAAAAAGGCCCGGGATTTGTATAGATTAGAAAAATGTAAGTGGCTGATTCTGCGGCGGTTGCGGCGATTTCTAATCTTCGGTGTATAGATTAGAAATTGGTTGGAGAGCAGGAGAACGTCGCCGGAGCATTCGATTTGTGGCCTCTAGTCTCTCATTTTCCTACTGACACTATTTTATCATGCGTGGCAACTTGACAAGCGTGTTTCAGGTCTGCAAACCGAAGAAGGCATTGAAGTTACGAAATCGTCGTTTGTGACCAGGAATCGAAAAAATCGAAAAAATTCTTTAGGCGCAAAGCCGACCGAAAGGGAGCACCCAGAAAAGCGGGGGCTTCACAAACGTGAGGAGGTGTAACGCAGTCGGTTGAGCAATTGGCAAAATCATCGGGCGCGGCCAACGAGCAACAACAAAGGAACGGCCGCGATCTGTGCGCCAAGGCAGAAGATGATCGTTCCCGTGATTGAATGTTGATACAGAAGGCCGATCACCAGGCTGCCCAAGAACCAGCAAGTCCCGTAGCCAGCCGTAAAAAGACCGTAGGCAGACGCGCGCCGGTTCGCCGGGACAATGGGTGCAATTGCGGCAGGAATCAGCGATTCGTGCACACCCATCCCCAAGCCCCACAGCGCGGCGCCCACAAGGGCGAGCCAGAAGCCGCCTAAGAAGACGAGCGGGGCGAAAACGGAAGTGACCAGAGTGAGCGCGACCAGAATCGCGAAACCCCTCCGATCAAACAGCCTTCCAAGGACGACCGAGCCAATTCCGCTCACGGCCATGGCGACAGCGTAAAACACAGGTATGAGGTCCTTCGATACCGTTACCGTGCGCTGGAAATGAAAAGCGATCAAAGGGAAGTCGACGAAGCCGGCAGCGACGAGCCCCGCCGCCGCAAGATAGAGCCAAAAAGTCTTCGGTAGGCCCTCGGGGCGGACGTTGGGGACCTCGGACTCCATCTCTTCGGGCTTCGGATAGAGCCATCGAGCAAGCAGGAGAATGGTCAGGCAGATCAAAGCAGGAATCAGGAGTGCAGCAAACGCCAGGCGGTAATTTCCCCTTTTTGCGAGAATGAGGGCTGCCAACAAGGGTCCAAGAAGAGCGCCCAATTGATCGAGCGCCTCGTGCAAACCGAACGCCCAACCGTGTCCGATTTGCTTTCCTGCGTGGGACAACATGACGTCGCGAGGCGGGTTACGAGTTGCTTTGCCAATGCGCTCAACGATCACGAGTACGGCCGCAATCTGCCAGTCTCCCGCGAGAGCCAACAAAGGCACCGAAAGCAGTTGGATGAAGTATCCGAAAATCGTTATAGGCCAGAACTTGCCCGTAGCGTCCGCCGCCCGTCCGGAGACCAGGCGCAAGCCGTAGCCAAGCAGTTCTCCCAAGCCGCTGACGACGGCGACGGTCACAGCACTTGCATGAAGAGTGAGAAAAAATGGGCCAACGATGCTGCGCGAACCTTCGTAGGTGAAATCAGCGAAGAAGCTGAGAACCCCAACCAAAACGACAAAGTTGAGAGCCTTCCTGCGCGTCGCCGGCGATGGCGTAGCTGCTTGCTCCATTACGCTCCCCTAGCGGCAAACGAACGGCTGGGAATACCTTACTATTTGTAAGGATGGATTGAGATGAAGAACTTGGGGCAAATGGCCCGGATAAGTGAAGGCTGCTGGCTCGAAAGACGGCGCTAAAGACCCTCCCCGGGCCTCGACGGCTCTTTACTCAACATAGCGGATGGCGAAGGTGATTGACTGGCCTGCCGTGAGGTCAGGCAGGATCACGCGGTGACCATCGGGCAGGAGCTTCGCCCCGGAATCGACCGAAGCGATGCTGCGGCCGAAGTCGAGCGTCAGGCCCGACACCGGCTCCGCCGCCGTCACCTTCAGCCGAATTTCGGGCCCGGAAGCCGCCTCGACGCTCCATTGCAGCTCGGCGCGGCCGCGCCAGAACTCGGCGTAGCTCTGCATGTCGGTGGCCGTCACATCGTGGGGAAGATTTTCCAGGAGCTTTTGTTCGGCCTGGAGCTTGTCCGCCGCGCGGTTCGGGTGGATCAGGAGAACGTTGATGGCGCCATTCTCGGCATTCGCGCGAACCACCTCGAGCATGCTATCGACGCGCTGAAGGAGCGGCGGCTGCTCTTCATCCTCGAATGTCACTGGAAACTCGTAAATTCCGCTGTCCTCCGCGAAACCCACACCCAGCGGCATCGCGTAGGGAAAATTCGACAGCACGTCGTCCGCTGTAAACGACGAGTCGAATTCGTAGCCGCAGCGCTGGAGCGCCTCGGGCAGCGAATCCGGCACGCGGAGGTGGCCGGCGCGAAAGAAAATCGTGTGATGGCCCACCAGTGCCCCGTCGATCAGCGACTTGCTCACGCGGACCTCTCCGAACACAGTCGCTCCCGTGGCCGATTCGAATCCCGTGCCGCGCGGCTGGTACGCAGGAAAGGCTTCCGTCCCGGTGCCGAGATCGAAATGATTGAAGCCGCGCGAGTGGATGATGGAATGGCTGCCGATCGTCGATCCCTCCGTGTAAAGCTCGTTCAAATCCTCCAAATCCTTTCCGAAGAAAAACGACTTGCTGTTGTAGTCGCTCACATACTTCGTCTGAATGAAGAAAGTGCTGCGCGCCCCGTGCTGCTTCTCCATCCGCGCGTAGTCGAGCCCCGGAGCGAACGAATTCTCCCAATCCACGTCGTGCGAAAGGAGCAGGACCGAATCCTGCCCCGAAGGAATCGTGTCCAGCCGCACGGCGCCCGGCTCCTCCGATTCGTACCAGGCGCGCAGCAACAGCAGCCACACGTCCGCGCCCGGCTCGAACTGGTTCACGTAGTGCCGCTGCGCCTCGTAATCCCGGTCCACCTGGCTCCGCAGCACCGCGTCGAAATAGCTCACACCCGCGAGATACGCGACGCCTTTGCCGAAATTGTTTCGCAGCAGCGCCGCCGTGCCATCCTCGAACCGCGCCACCACCGTGGCATGCCCTTCCGGCGTGTAGCCGTTCGTCCAGAAAATATCGCCGAGTTTCGGATCGCCCAGCCGGACTTCCTTTTCCTCCGGCCGGTTCAGGTAGCGCGTGATCGGATCGGATGCATCGACGAAATCCACGCGGTAGCGACGCCGCGACGCCGCGTAATCGTGAAAACCGAAGATGGCGCGCAGCCCTCCCGCGAATACGTTCACGGCGAAGATGCTGCCGCCGTTTTGGACGTGCTGCGTCAGGCGCGCGATTTGCGCCTCCGTGAACGTGCGTCCGTCGGCGGTCGGATAGATCATCACCAGCCGGTGCTTCAGCGCCTGGTCGAGATCCCGGGTGATGAAGAACGGGACTCCCATCTCGCTGAGCGAATGAACGATTTCGAGAACGCTGTCCGAGTTCGACCAATAGACCGCAACCTGCATGGGAAACTGCTCGGGATAGGCCTTCGTTGGATCCTCGAGATGATGGACCAGCGGCGCCACGGGAACATCCGCGGTGTGAAGATCGCGCGCCGGATCAGCGCACGCGCAAAGCAGCGTGAAAACCGAAAGAATGGCGGCCACGCAAATCGCGCGGCGAAACTGCGAGACGGCCGAGGCAAAGGTTGGCACGGTGGGCCCCTGTTTGGTTTTGGAACTTACGTATCAGCACAGTCACGTCCAATCCACAACAATTCTAAGACCCGCGCAGAGCGGATGGCGCGGGATTGTGGCCGCCTGTGCCCGCGAAAGCACGCCCGTCGAAATCAGCAACAGAATTCGCGCCAACCGCTCATCAAAAAGAATTTGCGGTCGATGGCACGCACGCGAGCGCTTCGGTAAGATGGAGATAGCAGTTGTGGAGCACTTGTCGTGGACTCAAAGAGCGTAAAAGAGAAAAAACAGGCAGTGCAGGCAGCGGAGCCCGTTCGCGATCCGTGGCAGGAGACGCTTGACCGCGTGGCCAAGGGCGAGGAATCGAGCCCCTTTGAAATTCTCGGCCCTCACTGGATCGACCGCGGCGGCAAGAAAGCGTTGGCGGTCCGCGTGTTCCGTCCCGGCGCTAAGTCGGCACAAATTTTGTGGGGCGAGGTTCCCATCGCCGCCACCCAGATTCATCCCGACGGAATTTTCGAGGCGGTCCTTCCCTCGGAGACAACACACCTGAAAGGCACCGAAAAGATTTCGCCCACCGCCTATCGCGTGAGCTTCGGCTTCGCGGACGGAAAAACTCTCGAGACTCTCGATCCCTACGCCTTCCCAACGATCATGTCCGACTACGATCTCCACCTCTCGGGCGAGGGAACGGACTATCTGAAGTACGACAAGTTCGGGGCGCACCTGCGCGAAGTGGCGGGAGTGCGCGGAGTGGGCTTCGTGGTGTGGGCGCCGAACGCGCAGCGCGTGAGCGTGGTTGGCGACTTCAATCTGTGGGACGGGCGCGCGAATCCGATGCGCAGCCGCGGCGGAAGCGGAATCTGGGAAATTTTCCTTCCGGGCCTAGCGGAAGGCGCGCTCTACAAATTCGAGATTCTCTCGCGCGTGAATCATCAGCTCGGCGTGAAGACGGATCCCTTCGGCTTCGAGGCCGAGATGCGGCCGAATACCGCGTCAATCGTCTGCGACCTGGACCGTTACAAGTGGGCCGACGCGGAATGGCTGGAAGCGCGCGCGAAACGCGATTGGCAGCATGCGCCGATGACGATTTACGAAGTGCATGCGGGCTCGTGGCGGCGCAAAGAGAGCGAAGGCTATCGCTGGCTGACGTACCGCGAGCTGGCGGAGCAACTGATCCCTTACGTCAAGCGAATGGGCTACACGCACGTCGAATTCATGCCCATCATGGAGCATCCCTTCGATGGCTCGTGGGGATATCAGACGGTCGGCTATTTCGCGGCCACCAGCCGCTTCGGCTCGCCGCAGGACTTGATGTACTTCATCGACCGGTGCCACCAGGAAGGAATCGGCGTCCTGCTCGATTGGACTCCGGCGCACTTCCCGCGCGACGCGCACGGCCTCGCGTTCTTCGACGGCACGCATCTCTACGAGCACGAAGATCCGCGAAAAGGCGCGCATCCGGACTGGGGCACGCTCGTTTTCAATTACGGGCGCAACGAAGTGCGGAATTTTCTGCTGTCGAACGCGCTCTTCTGGATCGACAAGTACCACATCGACGGGCTGCGCGTGGATGCCGTGGCGTCGATGCTCTACCTGGATTATTCGCGCGCGCCGGGACAGTGGATTCCGAATGCGTTCGGCGGCCGCGAAAATCTGGAAGCAATCGCGTTCATCAAGTGGCTGAACGAAGTGCTGCACCAGCAGCATCCGGGCGCGCTGATGATCGCCGAGGAATCCACGGCGTGGCCGGCGGTTTCACGGCCGACGTACATCGGCGGCCTGGGCTTCGACCTGAAGTGGAACATGGGCTGGATGAACGACACCCTGCGCTATTTCGCGCTCGATCCGATTTACCGCCAGCATCATCACGGGGAGCTTACTTTTTCGATGATTTATGCGTTTCACGAAAATTTCGTCCTGCCGCTTTCGCATGACGAAGTGGTGCACGGCAAGCGCGCGCTGCTGGAGAAAATGCCGGGCGATGACTGGCAGAAATTCGCGAACCTGCGATTGCTCTTCGGCTACATGTACGCGCATCCGGGCAAGAAGCTGCTTTTCATGGGCAGCGAGCTGGGGCAGCGCAGCGAATTCTGGGAAGCGGGCACGGTGGAATGGGCGCTCGAAAATTCGCCGCCGCATCGCGGCATCCAGCGCGTGGTTGCGGATTTGAACCGCCTCCACCGCGCCGAGCCCGCGCTGCACGAGCTGGATTTCGAGTGGGCCGGCTTCGAGTGGATCGACGCGAACGACGCCGCGGCCAGCGCCATCTCCTTCGTGCGTCACGCGCGGAACGCGGAGAATGCGATGGTGGTGGTGTGCAATTTCACTCCGGTGACGCGGGAGAGCTATCGCGTGGGAGTCTCGAAGCCGGGATTCTATCGCGAGATTTTCAACAGCGATTCGAAGCACTACGAAGGCAGCGACGTGGGCAACTCCGGCGGCGTGAACGCGGAACCGATTCCGTGGAACGACCGGCCGTACTCGCTGAAGCTGCGGCTGCCGCCGCTGGCGGCCATGTATTTCAAGGCGCAGTGAATTGCCCTGTGGCGAAGCGAGCGCGGCGGAGCCTCATGCGCGGGGGGCGAAGGATTCGAGCGCAACGCCTTCCGCAGAGTAAATCTGGAAAACGGTGGTAAGGCGCGACATCGAAAGCACGCTGAGCACCCGCGGCTGCACGGCAACGAGCTTCATCTCGCCGCCGGCGCGGCGGACAGTCGAGTAGCAGCGAGCCACTTCGCCGATTCCGTAGCTATCGACAAAATCGAGCCCCGCGAGATTCAGCAGAAATTTCTTCGAGCCATTCTGGGCGAAGACATGAATGGCGTCGCGCAGTTTCGTATGGCCATCGGTGAGCGTCAACCTGCCGGCCGCGTCGATCACGGCGACGCGCCCCACCTCGCGGACGTTGAGTTGCAATGGCAAGATATCTTCCTTGCGCTCGCCGGCGTGTTGGACCGCGCGCGGTGAGGCTCAGTCCGCAGCGGCAGCCTGCGACCGCATCTCGCGGCTCCCGCGCTCGTTGGCTTCCATCACGCGAAGCAGATTGTCTCCGAGAATCTTGCGAATGTCGTCGTCGGAATAACCCTTGCGCATGAGGGCTTCGGTGATCTGCGGGAGATGCGTGCAGTCGTCCATGCCTTCGGGCCCTTTCGACGGGAAAAGAAGCGACGGGCGGAAGTTATACCGCGCGCAAAAAAATGGCAAGCGCTGCGCTATGAAATCGAGGTGGGCGTGGCAGAGGAGCGGTGATAGATTCGTCGCCGCCTGAAATCCCAAGGGCGAATCAATGGGAGGAAACCCGCGGTGGCGTCACCATTTGTCGGCGAATTCATGGGCACGCTCGTCCTGATTCTGCTGGGAAACGGCGTGGTGGCGGGCGTGCTTCTGAAGAAATCGAAGGCGGAGAATTCGGGATGGATGGTCATCACGACCGGATGGGCGTTCGCGGTGATGTGCGGCGTCTTCACAGCGATCGCGTGCGGCAGCAAGGATGCGCACCTGAACCCGGCGGTTACGATCGGCTTCGCGGTGAATTCGGGTGACTTCTCGAAATTCTTGCCGTACCTGGCGGCGCAAACGCTTGGCGCTTTTGTTGGCGCGGCGATCGTCTGGATTCACTACCTGCCGCACTGGATTGAAACGCCGGACGCAAGCCTGAAGCGCATGTGCTTCTGCACGGCTCCTGCGATCCGGAACTTTTTCGCGAACATGATGAGCGAAATCATCGGGACGTTCGTGCTGGTCTTCGTGGTTGGCGCAATCTTCTCGAAGGCGGTGTCGAGCACGGGAGCGGCGCCGGGACTCGGGCCGTATCTGGTGGGGAGCCTGGTGTGGGGAATAGGGCTCTCGCTGGGCGGGACGACCGGGTATGCGATTAATCCAGCGCGTGACTTCGGCCCGCGCGCCGCGCACAGCATTCTGCCAATTGCGGGCAAGGGCGACTCGGACTGGGGATATGCGGGCATTCCGATCGTCGGACCATTGATCGGCGGCGCGCTGGCGGGAGTGGCCATGCGCGTATTCCACTTCTAAAGGCAGCGCGAGCCCCAGCTGCCCGTCCAGATCCGGCAGACCGATCTTCCTATCCATCTTTTCTGCGAACCAGTCCAACTTTCAGGGAACATTTCGCCGGGGTGCTCCGTATCAAGCTGGCAGGAAGAGCCGAGGAGGCTTCCCGATTATGCGAAAGCGAGTCCAAGTGGCGACGGTCTTCTGCTTGCTGGCGGCGGGAGTGGTGGCGACGGCGGCGCCAGCCCTAGCGGCGAGCCCGGAACGGTATCTGCATGTGAAGGTGGAGGACGCGAGCAAAGGCGAGAGCGTGAACGTGAACGTGCCGCTCTCGATGGCGGAAAAGGTCCTTCCTACCATCAATCATGGTGAGCTGCACGAGGGGCGCGTGAGTTTTCATCACGCGGAGATGAACGGCGTTGACGTGAAGGCCCTGCTGGATGCGGTGCGGACGGCTCCGGACAACGAGTTCGTGACCGTGAAGGAAAAGAACCAGGACGTGCGAGTGGCGAAGTCGAATGGAAACATCATCGTTCACGTGAAGGATAGCGAAGGCAAGGAACAAACGGTGGACGTGACAGTTCCGATGAAGGTGGTGGATGCGCTGCTCTCAACGGCCAAGGACGACGAGCTGGACGTTGCGGCCGCGCTGCGGGCACTGAGCGACGCGGGCGACATCCTGCTGGTGACGGTGCAGGACGCCGGGCAGAAGGTACGCGTTTGGGTGGATTCGAAGAACACGCAGGATTGATCGCTGTATGGCCCGCACGGCCGGGCCGCGAGCCACGAGAGGGCGGACACAGGCTCCGCCCTCTTGAAAGAGGTGAAAGATGATTCTTATTGGAAAGATCGTGCTGGGAATGGCGGGCACGGCGCTGGCGGGAGTCGGGCTTTTGTGCAGCGAGGGATTCGTCAACGTGAACGTGATCGAGAAGCAGCCGCAGGGCCATCACGTGCACGTGATCGCGCCGGCGCTGCTGCTGCCCATCGCCGCGCACTTCGTCCCGCCGCACGAGGCGAACCATGCCACGCGCGAGATGCGTGAGTACATGCCGACCATTCGAGCGGCGCTCGATAGCCTGCGCGACGCGGATGACGTGGTGTTCGTGGACGTGACCGAGCCGGACACGCACGTTCGCGTTTCGAAATCCGGCGGATCGATCGTGGTGGACGTGAATGATCCTGACGAGACGGTGCATGTCTCGACGCCCATTCGCGCGATATCGAGCACCGTCGAACAGCTTGCCGCTGCTTCTGCCGACCCACACTAAAGGCAGCGGATTGCCCGATGAGGCGGGTGCCGCAACGCCCCTTGTGGGCACCCGCCAAGTCTGGGATCAAAGGAGACGAGATATACGAAGGCCTTCGTTGACAGTACGAAGACCTTCGTAATACAGTGCATTCGCCGCTGCTTCTAGCGGCGCGAAGAAGACCAGCGAGGGACATCCATGGGGAACATCTTCGGCAGTATCCGCTACGCCTTCCGCCAATTTCGTCATTCACCTGTGTTCACGATCGCGGCCGTGCTGACGCTGGCGCTCGGCATCGGCGGTACGACGGCGATCTTTTCGCTGGTCGACTCCGTGATGCTGCGTTCCCTGCCCGTGGCAAATCCGAGCGCGCTCTATCGAATCGGCGACGGTAACGAATGCTGCGTTGAGAGCGGGCCGCAGGAACCGTGGGGGATGTTCTCGTTTCCGCTGTACGAACGCCTGAAGGAAAACGTCCCAGAGTTCGAGGCGATCACGGCGTTCCAGGCCGGCGGATGGCGCATGAGCGTCCGGCGAGAATCGGAGAAGACGGCGCGCGCTTTGCGGACGGAGTTCGTGACCGGAAGCTATTTTTCGACGCTCGGAATCCGTTCCTTCGGCGGGCGGCTGTTTTCCGAGAAGGACGATCAGGAATCCGCGCCGCCTGTGGCTGTGCTGAGCTACCACCTGTGGCAGAGCAACTATGGCAGCGACCCGTCGGTCGTGGGCTCGACCTTCACGATTCAAGGACATCCCTTCACCATCATTGGAGTGGCGCCTCCGGGATTTTTCGGGGAAACCTTGCGTGGAGATCCACCGGACTTGTGGCTTCCGCTGCAGCAAGAGCCCTTGATCGATGCAAGCAACTCGCTGCTGCGCCAATCGCCAGGGGCGTGGCTTCGCGTGATTGGACGCTTGAAGCCGGGCGCAACGATTGACGGCATGTCGCCTCGACTCACTGGAATTTTGCGGCTGTGGATGGTGAACGACAGCGGGTATCCGGCGAACTGGATGGAAGACGTGAAGCGGTCGCTGCCGAAGGCGATCGTGCGAGTGGTGCCGGCGGGAGCCGGCGTCGGCGAGATGAAGGAAGACTTCGGGCGAAGCCTGGAAATCCTGCTGGCCGTGTGCGGCGTGGTGCTGCTGATCGCGTGCGCGAACGTGGCCAACCTGATGCTGGCGCGCGCGGTGTCGCGGCGCAGCCAGACCGCGATTCGCATGGCGCTCGGGGCCTCGCGGCGGGAGATTGTGTCGCAGGCCCTGCTCGAAAGTGTGTTGCTTTCGCTGATGGGAGGAATCGCAGGCCTGTTGGTGGCCGTGGGAGCGGTACGGCTGCTGCTGAGACTGGCGTTTCGCAGCACGACGTTTCTGCCGATCAGCACGACGCCGTCTCTTTTGGTGCTGGCGTTCGCCTTTGTGCTTGCGCTGATTACCGGAATCATCTTCGGCGCCGCGCCGGCGTGGTTCGCCACTCGCGCGCATCCGGTGGAGGCGCTGCGCGGCGCCGGGCGGAGCACGCGCGACAACACGTCGGTTGCGAGAAAGGCGCTGCTGATCGTACAGGCGACGCTCTCGGTGGTGCTCGTGGCCGGGGCGACGATGCTCGCGCGAAGCCTGGGAAACCTGGAGCATCAGGATTTCGGCTTCAAGACACAGAATCGTGTGATGGTTTCGCTGGATTCACTGCCAAGCACGTACACGCAAGAGCGGTTGAGGTCGCTGTATCGCGAAATCGAAACGCAACTGAAATCGGTACCTGATATCGAGCAGGAAGGGCTCGCGCTGTACAACCCGCTGACGGACAACTGGGGCGAGTTGATTCTGGTGGAGGGGCATCCGCCGCCGAAGGCGGGAGACGAGGCAGGATCGTCGTGGGATCGCGTAAGCCCGGGATATTTTCAGACAATCGGGCAGCCGGTGCTGCGCGGGCGCGGATTCACTGACGCGGATAACGAAACGGCCGCGCCGGTCGCGGTGGTGAACGAGGCCTTCGTTCGGCGATTCTTTCCCAAGGAAGATCCGCTCGAGAAGCACTTCGGGATGGACTTGCCAGAATTGGCGGGCACATTCCGCATTGTGGGCGTCGTGCGCGACGCCAAGTATGCGGGGTGGGGGCTCTACCGTCCGGCGATGCCGATGTTCTTCGTTCCACTGGCGCAGTTCGTGAACTACAGAGACACAATGATGCTGCGGATCGAGACGCAGTCGCATTTCGTCGGCGGCATGGCATTGCTGACGCACGATAGCCCGGGCGCGGTGGAAGCCACGCTGACCAAGATGTTTGCGTCGATCGATCCGAACCTGACCATCATTCGCGTGGTGACGATGCAACAGCAGGTTGATGCAGTCTTCAGTCAGGAGCGCGCCGTGGCCGGGCTGGCGAGCCTGTTCGGACTCGTCGCGCTCGTGCTGGCGGCTGTGGGCCTGTACGGCGTGACGGCGTATTCGGTGGCGCAGCGCACGAACGAGATCGGCGTGCGCATGGCGTTGGGCGCGGGCCGCACGCGCGTGGTGCAAATGGTCTTGAGCGGAGCCTTCCGGCGGGTCGCAATCGGGCTGCTGCTCGGCGTGCCGCTGGCAATCGGAGCCGGCAAGATCATTGCGGGGCGGCTCTACGGCGTCGCGAGCTGGGATCCCGTGGCGCTCGGGGTCGCGGCGGGATCGCTGGGAGCGTGCGCGCTGGTGGCGGCCGTGATTCCGGCAATTCGCGCCGCGGGGATTTCGCCGATGGAAGCGCTGCGGATGGAGTGAGCAGCTGAAGAGTTGGCGCCGCAGCGTCCCGGCCGGCGGCGGTGGCTTAGGGTTGTATCTCCGCCTCGGCCTTCGGGATCCAGTAGACCTCCTGCTTCATGTCGTGCTTCGCGAATCCGGCGCGCTCGAGAATCGCCATGCCGTGTTGCACCATGCCCGGGTGGCCGCAAAGGTATGGAGTCGTATCCGCAGGACTCAATTGCCACTGGTCGACGTATTTGCGGATGACGTCGTCGACCCGCCCTCGTTCGCCTGTCCACGCCGAATCTTCCCACGGGCGGCTCACCGTCGGAACATAGGTGAGCCACGGCACTTCCGCCGCGACGCCCTCGAGCTCCTCGCGATAGCCAAATTCGTGCGAGCGGCTCGCTCCCTGGATGAGATACAGCCGAATCTCCGCCGGGAAGCGGTTCGCCTTCCAGTCGGCGTGCAGGGTACGGATGTAGGAGAGGTAAGGAGCGACGCCGGTTACGGTGCAAAGCAACAGATGATTGCGGTGGCCGCTTTTCAGGTCGAGGGTAAAGCGGCCCTTGGCGATCTTGCGCAGGCTGACCTCGTCGCCCACCTGGAGATTGTACAGCGAAGGCGTCAGCTCACCCTGCGGGACGCGCTCGAGGAACAGCTCGATTTCGCTTTCATATGGCGACGAGACGAGGGTGTAGGGCCGCTCATGGCGAGCTCCCGAAAACGGGATTCCCAACGTAGCGTATTGTCCCGCGACAAAGTGGTACTCGCCGCCCGGCGCGAGCCGGATGACCCACAGATCCTCGGCAACGTCGCGCCGATAGGTGACGCGGGCTGTGTAGAATTTGTCCGGCGAGAGCGCCATGCTGGACTCTTCCCAAGCGGCGGCTGGCCTGCTCAGCCTCGCGCGGCAGCCGAAAGCAAAAGGCGCCTCGCAAAAGCTCGAGGCGCCCTTTCATCTGATTCTAATGGAATTGTCGGAAGATTGCCCGGCGCGGCTCTATTCCTGAGGCCGGTTCTGCATCGCCTGCATCATCTTCATGGGATCAAACGGTACGGGCGTGCCGACGATCTTGTCCTTCGCATCCGTCACCGTTTTCAGCAGCACGACGGTTTCGCCCTTCTCGACCGACTTGATCAGCCCGACCGGAACAACCTTTTCGGATACCCAGACATCGGCGCCTTCTTTGGTCTTGTAGTGTTCGCAGGTGAAGGTTCCGGCGGGCACCGTCACGGACTCGCTGCCCAGATCGGTCGAATTCTGGTGGATGTCTTTTACCTGGGTGGTGTGTGACTGGCTCTGCGGCATTTCCATCGGCGGCATTCCGCCCATCTGCATGATGGTCCTGACGGTTTGCACCTGTTGACCCTCGACTCCGACGAGACTCTTGGCGAACACGGTGCCCATGCGCGCATCGCTAAACGAAAACTCGACCCACACAGCGTCTTTTCCCGCCACCGATTCCTTGCCGACGATGTCCATTTCGAACGTGGTCTTGTTTCCGTCCCTATCCACGTCGTAGACCGCGCCTGAGCCGACTACGGGATGCCAGAGGCCGCTCATGGCCGGCGCTCCCCATCCTTGCATGCCCCTCATTTGCGCGCGCAGGCCCACAGCTCCACACAGAAGAATGAGTCCACCGCACACAATTGCGCTCCGGATTCTCATGCCAACCTTCCTTTCGTCGGAAGCAGATTTCCGACGAGCGTAGAGGCGGGCGGCCCTGGCGTCAATCGCTTTTTTCGAATGCGGTGCGGAGTTGAATTACACGAAGCCCGTTCAAACGCCGAGCAGCTCCGGGCAGCGGCTAGCTTCAGAGATCGCGTCCCTGCGAGTCGTACATCTTCGAGAAGTCGAAGCCGGTCCTTATGTTCACCTTCGGGGTGTCGAGCGAGAACTCTACGCCCTTCTCTTCGGCTCCAATCGTGGCCTCTCCGCTTGACGACCTCTTCGGAAACGAGATCACGATGGCGCGGACGGTCTTGCCGTCGGGCGCGCGCTGAATCTCCACCTTGGAAGCCTCAATTTTCTCCTTGCCCTTCTTGGTCGTGAGGACGGCGTCCTGTTTGATTGCGTTCTCGTCCAGGGACTCGAGCGGCGCCATCCGCGGGCCCGCAATGATGATCTGGTAGTCCTGGACCGGCTGATCCACTTCTTTGTCCGCGGCATCCTCTTTCATCGTTCCCGTGAGAACCGCATTGCGCACAAATGCCTCGCGCATGGTGCGGGACGAGAGCCAGCGCACGACAAAGGAAACTTGAGGCGCGCCATTACCCATTGCGGGCGAGGGCGCCGTCGCTTGCTGAGAAGGTTGAGAACCGCCCCCGGACATGCTGCCCGGATTTCCAGACTGGCCGCCGGCCGAACTGCCGGACGGGGCGCCAGTTGTCGGTTGCGGCATGCTCATCTGCGGAGACGACATGTCGTCGCTCATCTGGCCCTTCACGTCCGCCTGCACCGTCTTTGCCCAGGGCGAGTCAAAAAGGACATGCCGGACGTCTTTCTCATCCCACTGCTGGTATGGCTTGGCTTTCCACGGATCGTTGGACGCCCATGCCAATGCGGCGAGCGTCAGAATCGCGAGACTTCCGAGGATTATCCTTCGCATTGTGCTTCTCCTTCCGGTTGGCGGTGGTGGAACCGCCGGGAGGGCTGGGCTTCGCGCCCGTTTGACATCTGGCCGGGAATCAGCGAGCGGTCTTTCTCGCTGCAATCGGAACGTCGCCCGCTTGAATGGAACTTTCCGGCGCTGGAATCGAACCGATCACTCGCTCAATGCGGTAGACCGGGTCGGCACCGGACTCGAAGTGAGTCCGGGTCAGCAGTTCGCCGACAAGTCCCACTGCAAGTAATTGTACTCCAAAGAGGCACAGCATCATCCCCAGAACCAATAGGGGACCATGCTCCAGGAAGATAGGAGTCGCGCGGAAAATCTTTTCGATGAAGAGGCCCGCCAGAATCGCCGCGCCCGCGAAAATCCCGAGCAGGCCCGGCGGGCCGAAGAAATGCAGCGGCCGTGTCATGTAGCGCAGGAGGAAGCGAATCGTGATGATGTCGAATAGTACGCGCAGCGTCCGCGAGATGCCGTAATGAGACTTGCCGCCCGGCCGTACGATGTTCCGGATCGGCACCTCTACCACTTTCGCTCCGTTCCACGCCGCCAGGGCCGGAATGAAGCGGTGCATTTCACCGTACAGTCGCACATCCTTGATGGTTTCCCGGCGGTAGACCTTGAAGGTGGTGCCGAAGTCGTGGATATCCACGCCGGAGAGCTTGGCCATCATCCAATTGGCGACGCGGGACGGAACGCGGCGCAGCAGGAAATTGTCGACGCGCTTCTGGCGCCATCCGCTAACAATGTCGTAGTTCCCTGTCGCGAACGTCTCGAGCATCACGGGAATGTCGGCGGGATCGTGCTGCAAGTCCCCGTCCATCGAGATGATGATGTCGCCCGACGCGTAGTCGAAGCCCGCCGCCAACGCGGTCGTCTGACCGTAGTTCCGGCGCAAGCGCAGGACCTTCACGCGCGGGTCTTCAGCGGCAATCTGCGCCAGCAGTTGCGGAGTGGCGTCGCTGCTCTGGTCGTCCACATACACGAACTCGACCGGCTCGTAGTTGTCGGTCATCACGTCGCTGAGCCGCTGATGCAGTTCGCGGACGCTCTCTTCTTCGTCGTGAAACGGCACGACCACCGAATACTTGGGGGCCGTTGGAATCGCCATACGTTCACGCATGCCGTTAGTTTAACTCGCGATAGCTGATAAGCCGAATCTCTTGTTTGGCCAGGATGCGTTTTAGTTCCGGGTCGAGCAACGCCTCGAATTCCGTCTGGCGCTGGCTTTGCAGGCGCGAACCTGTTGCGATGAGATCGGAGTCCAGGATGCCGGGATGCATCATGATCTCCGTGGAACCGTCCGCAAGCGTCGCAACCATTTGGCGTAGGACCGGAGCGCTCATCTGGCCGGTCATCGCCACGCCGAGAAAGTGGTCCGGTGAACGGAGTCCGTACTCGCGCGCAACCGTGTCAAATCTGGGGGCGGCGACCCGAGCGGCCGCGACTGCCATCAACTGTGTCGAAGCGCCCACACCTTCGATTTTTGACGTTGCCCAGGCGTCGCGAAGCGTCTCGAACGGCTTCCGCACCCGCTTGATTCCCGTTTCGGCGGCCACCCGGGCGAGCGCTGCCATCGTCATAGGATGGGCGTGCGTGTGCTTGTGCGTATCAAGATGGGTCGGTTCGATTCCCGCGGCACGAATTTTTTCAATTTGGGCACGCATTTCCCGTTCGATTTCCCGTTCGCGAATCAATCCCGAACTGAGCCGCGCAACAAAGGCGCCGAGACTCGCAGGCAAGTTCCCTTCGCTATCCACGAGCGAAGGAACCTCCTCAGGCTGAGCGACCGAGTGCCCGCCTACGAGCACAAGGTGGCATCCTACTCCCAGGCTTGGATTTGCGAGCGCGCGCGACACTGCGTTATCAAAGGCGGCGGCATTGGCCATCAGCGTCGCGCTCGTCAGCGAGCCCTCGCGATGCGCTCGAACAATCGCTTCGTTCACGCCGCAAGTCAGACCGAAATCGTCCGCGTTGAGAATAAGTTCTTTCATCGCAAGCAAAGCCGGCAGGCGAAGTGAAATGGTATCACGCGTGCGTACGAACACGCTCGCGTGACCCCTCGTCGTTCTCTTATGACTCTCCGACAGCGGTCGGCAAGTGATTTGCGCGCGACGCAATTTCTGCGCCATTGATTTCGGCTGCGACGAAAGAAAGATGAACGTTCCTTCCAAGTTTTCAACAGTTCTGTTGAAAACCGTGTGGAAAAACACCCTCGCGCGTTTGCGAAGCGCTCACGGATACAGGAGTTACTGCAGATTGCACCAGGAGTTGTGCAGAAGACTACGCCGTCAGAAAATTTTTCTGAAAATTCTTTTGGGGAAGGCGTGGCAGAGAAACCTTAGTACCAGTGAGGAGGCTCTTCGAGCTTGATCTCGATCGTATCTTCCACTTTTTCGATGTCGTACCACTTCCCGTACGTCCGCCAGCCCTTCGCGATCACCTGAATCAGTATCTTGCCCTGCGGAATCTCGGGGACCTTCACCGTGCCGTCCTCATTTGTCCTCAAATTCAGCTCGGCGAGCTTGTCCTTATGAAACATGCCCCCGCTTTGGTTGAACCGGACGTACACGCTGGCGTTGGCCACCGGCTTGTCGTGAGGATCGGTGATTTCGATCCTTAGCTTGGTCGTCGGGGCGTCGCTGTCCTTGTTCTTGGGTGGGTCCTGCTTGTCCGTGTCAGACTTTTTCGTGTCGGCGCTCTTGTCTTTCGTATCCGACTGGCTCTGGGAATCCGACTGATGCCCGAACGCACGTCCAGCACCGGCCGTCACGAGCAGAAGACCAACCATCAGGGCAAAAGTGAATCGTCGAGCGTGAGAAAACCAGGAGAGCGCTTCCCGTTCCATGACAAATGTTCTACTCCAATCCAGCACCCGTCTCAAGCATTTCCGGGGCCGGGCCGAGAGCCGAGTCGCCCGATTTGACTGCAATCGCCTTCTCCGCTAAGTTCAACGCCGGCTTTTGGGCACGAGGCGGCTCCAACACCCGAACAAATCAGAAGTCCCGCGCTATCATGGAGATGTCTCGAGCCTTGGCGGCCTGCACATCCGGAGGCCGGAAGATCCTGAGGAGGGGTAATGGGTTTTTCGACTGACGCAATTCATGTAGGCCAGGAACCGGACCCCGCCACGGGCGCGGTCGTCGCGCCCATCTATCAGACCTCGACCTATGTTCTCGAGGCTGTCGACAAGAGCAAAGGTTACGACTACGCGCGGACGGCCCACCCCAACCGCAAAGCCCTCGAACGCACCATCGCCAAGCTCGAGGGCGGCCACTCCTCCTATGTGTTCACTTCCGGAATGGCTGCGATCGACTCCGTCTTCCGGCTGCTGCGTCCCGGCGACCACGCAATTCTTTCCCAGGCCGTGTATGGCGGCGTCTTTCGCCTCACCACCAAGCTGCTCGTCGACTTCGGCCTCGAATTCAGCTACGTGGATACCGGCTGCCTCGAAAAAGTCGAAAAGGCCCTGAAGCCGACTACGAAGATGATTTACGTCGAGACACCGACAAATCCTACGATGATCGTAACCGACCTGGCGGCAATCAGCCGGTTCGCCCACGAGCGCAACCTTACCGTCGTCGTCGACAACACTTTTCTTAGTCCTTATCTACAGCGGCCCATCGAATACGGCGCCGATATCGTCGTCCATTCGATGACGAAGTACCTCAACGGCCACAGTGACTGCACGGCGGGGGCCGTGATCCTCACGCGCCCCGCCGACGCCGAAAAGATCTATTTCATCCAGCGCTCCGCCGGAGCCGGGCTTGCCCCCATGGACTGCTTCCTCGTCTCGCGCGGCGTGAAGACCCTCGCTGTCCGCATGGAGCGCCACAACGCCAACGGAATGCAGATTGCCAATTTCCTCGCTTCACATCCCAAAGTGAAACGCGTCATCTACCCGGGACTGAAAGCGCATCCGCAGCATGAGCTCGCGAAACGTCAGCAGCACGGGTTCGGCGCCATGATTTCCTTCGAGCTTCGCTCCGTCGAGGCCGCGCGTAGCCTTTTGAACCATGTTCATCTCTGCTCCCTCGCGGAAAGCCTCGGTGGCGTCGAAACCCTCATTTCGCATCCTGCCTTCATGACCCATGCCTCCATGCCGCCGGCCGTCCGGCAACAAGTGGGCATTACGGATGAGTTGGTTCGGCTCTCGGTAGGCATCGAGGACGTCGAAGACATCCAGGCCGATCTCGATCAAGCGCTCGCCAAGGCCTGACGCACGTCCAAAGTGGCGCTCGCACATGCCGGCGCTGCGCGTTGCCTCGCAAAGAATAAATTCCGGTTTCGCTTCGCGCTCGAAAGTGGTATGAAACGCATCGCGGGGCGAACGAATGGCCAAAATATTTTCTTCTCATCCCGCAAGTTTGACTCGAGGTTCGCGACTGCAACCCCCGAGCGATTCTTAGGAGGCGAACGTGTTTCCGAAGCTCCGTGCCACAGCTCTCGTCGTCTGCGCATTCTTCATTCTGATTCTCTCGGTTCCCGCGCTCGGACAATCCGACGACGCTGCGAAAGAAACTGCGAATCCGTTTCGCGAACTGCATTTTCGTCCGCTGGGCCCCGTCGGAAATCGTACGGCGGCCGTGGTCGGTGAGCCGGGCAATCCGCTCGTGATCTACGCCGGTGCGGCGGCTGGCGGCATCTTCAAAACGGAAGATGGCGGCGTGAATTGGCACCCGGTCTTCGATAACGAGGACGTTGCCGCGGTCGGCGCGCTCGCTGTTTCGCCTGTCGAGCACAACGTCGTCTGGGCCGGCACGGGCGAGCCGTGGTTGATTCGCCCGTTTTATCCGATGGGCGACGGCGTCTACCGGTCCACCGACGCGGGCAAATCATGGCAGCACGTTGGCCTCGAAGAGACTGGCCACATCGCGCGAATCGTTGCCGATCCTGAAAATCCGGAGGGCGCCTACGTCTGCGCCATCGGCCAAGCCTATCGCCCGCAGCACGAGCGCGGCGTCTTCCGCACCACCGACGGTGGCAAGACCTGGCAGCAGGTTCTCTTCGTCGACGAAAACACCGGCTGCTCCGAACTTTCCATGGACGCTCACGACCCGCAAACGCTCTTCGCCGGAATGTGGCAGGTGGACATCAAGACCTGGGACCTCAATAGCGGCGGCAAAAGCAGCGGCGTCTACGTCACACACGACGGCGGCAAGACCTGGAAGAAGCTGAGCGGCCACGGCCTGCCCGACGCCGATCATCCGCTCGGCAAAGTGGCGGTGCAGGTCGCGCCTTCCGATTCAAATCGCGTGTACGCGCTGGTGCAGGACACGACGCCGGGCCTCTATCGGTCGAACGATGGCGGCAAGACGTGGACGCTCGTCAATCAATCGCATCTGCCGAGCGAGCGCTCACCTTATTACACGCGCTTCGGTATCGCGCCCGATAATCCTGACCTGCTCTACTTCCCTTCCGTCACGTGGAGCGTTTCCAAGAACGGCGGTGAAACTCTGGCCGACGACATCACGCGCGCTGGCGGCGACAATCACGACGTCTGGATCGATCCCCTCAATCCGAATCGCATCCTCGACGCGAACGACCAGGGCATCAACATCAGCTTGAACCGCGGCAAGACCTACGAGCATGTGATTCTGCCCATCGCGCAGGTCTATCACGTCTACACGGACACGCGCATTCCCTACAACGTCTTCGGCAATCGCCAGGACGGCTCGTCCTACTACGGCCCCAGCAACAACCTCGAACTTGGCTTCTTCGGCGGCCAGATCGGTGCCGGCGATTGGAAAGCGTACGGCGGTTGCGAAAGCGGCTTCGGCATTCCTGACCCGAAGGATCCGGACATCGTCTGGTCCGGCTGCTACAACGGGGGCCTCGATCGCACGAACCTGAAGACCGGCCAGGCGCGCAACGTCGAAGTGTGGCCCGATCCCGATTATGGTTGGGCGCCGGCCGACGTGAAGTATCGCTGGCACTGGACTTTCCCCATCGCCATCTCGCCCTTCGACCACAACAAGGTTTACGTCGGCAGTCAGTACGTTCACATGACCACCGACGCCGGCCAGTCGTGGACCATCATCAGTCCCGACCTCACCACCAACGACAAGAGTCACCAGCAAAATTCCGGCGGCGTGAGCTACGACAACTTGATGACCTTCGACGGCTCGACCCTCTACGCCATCGCCGAATCGCCGAAGCAGGAGGGAGTCATCTGGACGGGCAGCAACGACGGCCAGGTGAACGTTACGAAAGACGGCGGCAAGAATTGGACGAACGTCACGAAGCACGTTTCCGGACTGCCGCCGTGGGGCACCGTGATGAATGTCGAGCCGTCGCCCTTCGACGCCGGCACCGCGTACGTCGCCGTCGATCTCGAGCAGGTGGGCGATTACAACACGTACGTCTACAAGACGGCCGATTTTGGCGCGACGTGGAAACTCATCAGCGGTGCTGTGCCGAAGTCCGTCAATTCGAGCGCGAAGTGCATCATGGAAGATCCCGTGCGCAAGGGCATGCTCTATCTCGGCACGAACAACGCCCTCTACGTCAGCTGGGACGACGGCGAGCATTGGCTGCATCTTCGCAATAATCTGCCGCCGGCGCCCGTCTACTGGATCGAAGTCGAGCCGCGCTTCAACGACCTGCTGATCGCCACGCATGGACGCGGCATCTACGACCTCGACGACATCACTCCGCTTCGCAATTGGGATAAGGCGCAGTCATCCGAGGTTTACCTCTTCCCGCCGCGCGCCTCCTACCGTTTCCGCACGATTCAGACCACGCGCGGCCGCGAATCCGAGCGCGTCGAAGGCGAAAATCCGCCGTACGGCGCCGACATCAATTTCTATCTCCAGAAGCCGGCCGATAAGTGGAACATCACCATCACCGACGCCGAAAACAAAGTGATTCGCAAGCTCGACGGCAAAGGTGAAGCCGGCCTCAATCGCGTCTGGTGGAATCTCAGCTACGATCCGCCCATGCCCGTGCATCTGCTTACGCCGCCGCCTGACGCGCCCTGGGTCCAGCCCGGCGCTCCTGCGGGTTTCGGACCTCCGAATCCCGAGCCAAAGAAGGAAGGCTGGCGCCCGCTCGTGATTTGGGGAGTCGGCGAGGCCGGAGCCGGCTTGCGCGTTCCGCCGGGACGCTACACCGTGAAGCTCACCGTCGGCGACAAGTCATCCACCGAGCCGGTCGAAATTCTGCATGATCCCGGCTCGGTCGGCACCACCGCCGACATCGACGCGCAGGTAAAGCTCCTGCTCGAAATCCGCGGCGAGCTCGCCGACCTCGGCGAAATGATCAACCATCTCGAACGCACGCGCCGTCAGCTTGAGGATCTGTCTCACGTTCTGGCGGGACCGAAGGCGATGGACGCGCGCGAAGCGGCCAAGCAATTCGAGGACAAAGTCGTCGCCGTCGAAGGCCTACTCTTCGACGTGCATCTCACCGGGCAAATCGAGGATAGCTTCCGCCACTCGATGATGCTCTACGGCAAACTCGCGAATCTCGATTCTGAACTTGGCGGAGACGGCGCGGATCTGCCGCCCACGGATCAGCAAATCGCGGTCAATAAGGAGCTCGCAGCACAAATCGACCAGGCTCGCGAAAAAGTGAAGGAAGTCACAGGGAAGGAAACGGCGGCGTTCAATCAGCAGCTCAAGTCGCTCGGCTTCGCGGCTTCCATCGAGCCCTGAGCCGCGCCCTGAGTCGCAACCGGGACGAAATCATTCGCCGCGCGCGCGGCCTCGGCGACGGTGAGCCCCCGCGTCAAAGCTCAGCGCCCGCCACAAGTCACAACGTGGCCCGCGCTTAGAGCCCCCATTTCTCTCCGCGCCGCCGCTGCGGGGGACGCCGCCGTCCGATCGATTCCGCCATCCACAGAAGATATTCTGCCGATCCCGCTGTAATCGGCACCGCGATAATCTCCGGCACCAGGTACGTGTGAAACTCCTTCACGGTCTCCTCAAGCGCCTCAAACCGGTCCATCGAGCTCTTCAGGATCAGCAGGTGTTCGTTCGCCGTGTTGACGATCCCCCGCCACCGGTATGTCGAGTGCACCGGCACTCCCACCCAGTTCCCGCACGCCGCAAGCCGCTTTTCCACCAGGGTGCGCGCGATTTTCCGCGCTTGCTTCCCGGTTTCGCACGTCACCAGAACCACGATTTTGTCCGTCATCTTCGTCTTCCTTGTCATCTTTGTGTGGTGAGTGACCCCGCGGTCCCTAATTGCGACTTTACTCTTGCGACGCTTCCCTACGCAATTCCCCCTATTCGCCGCGCTTGCGCCCCAATATACAATGCTTCCGGCTGACTGTGGCTGCTCCCGCAATCAAATTCGGCACTTCGGGTTGGCGCGGCATCATGGCCGAGGACTTCACCTTTCCCGGCGTTCGCCGCGCTGCCGCTGCGATTGCCGGGCACGTCCTCGCGCACAAAAAATCGCCCGTCATCATCGTCGGATACGACACGCGCTTCTTCTCCGACGATTTTGCGCGCGCAGCCGCCGCCGTCCTCAAATCCAAAGGCTGCCGCATTCTCTTTTGCAAGGAAGCCACCCCGACTCCCACCATCGCGCAGGCCATCATTCACGGCAAACTCGATGGCGGTGTCAACATCACCGCCAGCCATAATCCCGCCGAATACAATGGCCTGAAATTTTCGGGCCCCGAAGGCGGCCCGGCGCTGCCGGAAGTCACCCACGATATCGAAGCTCGCGCCGCCAAAATCACCGACGATCCTCCTCCGCACGATCACGAGGAGGATGATTTCGAGCGCATCGATCCGCGCGGCCCCTATTTCGATCAGCTCGCGCGCATGATTCGCTTCGACGTCATCCAGAAAGCCAAAGGCTCCTTCGTCTGCGACGCCGTTCACGGCTGCGGAGCAGGCTGGCTCGATCGCGTGCTCGCCGCTCACGGAATTTCCGCGGAGATGATTCGCACGAATCGCGATGTCCTTTTCGACGGCACCGGCCCCGACCCGTCCGAGGAAAATCTCGCGCCGCTCAAGAAGTTCGTCCTCGAGAAGAAGGCCCTGGCCGGCCTCGCCACCGACGGCGACGCAGACCGCTTCGGCATCCTCGACCGCGACGGCTCCTTCGTTTCGCCGAATCACATTCTCGGCCTGCTCTTCGATTATCTGCTCGAAACGCGCGGCTATAAGCTCGGCGCCTCGCGCAGCGTCGCCACTACGCATCTTCTCGACGCCGTCGCGAAGCTCCACGGCGTGCAGCTCTACGAAACTCCCGTCGGCTTCAAGTATGTTGGCCCGCTCTTGCGAGACGACAAGATCGCCATTGGCGGCGAAGAAAGCGCCGGCCTCACCATTCGCGGCCACTTGCCAGAAAAGGACGGCATCCTCGCGTGCCTGCTGGTTGCCGAAATGATGGCCGCGCGCGGCGCTACGCTCAGCGAACAGCTGCACGACCTGTTCCGCCGTGTCGGCCGCCAGTACTGGCCCATCCGCGTGAATCTCCATCTCGCGCCCGACGTTCAATCGCGCGCGCTCGCAAAGCTTCGCGGCGACGTGAAGGAATTTGCAGGCCGCCGCATCGCGCGCACCGACCGCACCGACGGCCTGAAGCTAATTTTCGACGACGGCGCCTGGGTCCTCATGCGCGCCTCGGGCACCGAGCCGCTCGTTCGCATCTACTCTGAAGCGGCGTCGCCCGCCGAGTCGCAAACCATCGCGAAGGAGGCTCGCGCATGGATCGGCGCATGAAGCGGCCTCCGCGATCGCAAGTCGGCGCTCGCGCCAAACGCGCGCCCGTGGGCCGCGCGAAATCCGATCGCGCGCCGTCCACCAACGTCACCATTGACGCGTCGCAACTGCCATTCCTCGAGCAGATGCGCGCCTTTCTTCGTCGCAACGCTTCCTGGCTCCTCGTCGCTGGATTCGTCCTGCTTCTACTCCAGGACGTCTTCGGAACGCACGGCGTCCTCGCGATGCGCCGTTCGCAGAAGGAAGCCGCCGAAGTTCAGAGGGAAATTCAGCAGTTGAATCAGGAAAATCAGAAATTGCAGAACCGCGTTCAGTCCCTGAAGACCGATCCCGGCGCCATCGAGCGCATCGCCCGCGAAGAAATGGGCCTCGCGCGTCCCGGCGAATACATCTTCAAGATTCAGCCCAAGCCCGGCGAACCCTCCACCCCTCTCGCCAAGCCTGCCGAGCCTCCGCAGAAACCTTAGCGTCCCTACTGCGGAAAATCCGCGATGCTGTGGCCGACAACCAGCGCCACAATCGCCATCGCCAATACCACGGCCGCGCCCAGCACTACAATCTCGCGGTGACGCCACACGGCCGCGATCGCAGCCATTGCGTCGCTTCTCAATCTCTCGTCCGCACGCCAGCTCCGCAGCAATGCCACCGATCCGGCAATAGCGACGAGCCCCGGCAGCCCAAGCAGCACAATCGCGCTGGCCCTCTGTGAAAGCGTTCGCACTGTCCAGTTGACGATCGCCCAGCTCGTCCGCGCGGGCTCGTACTGCGGTGGCTGCATCAACCGCAGCAGCGCCGCCGTTAGAAACACAGTTGCAGGCAGCACGAGCATCCATTCCACCAGGGCAACAACGCGAAGAAACAGCTTCGAATCCGGCATTTCGGCGCCTCCTCAATGTGTACTTTGTAGCGTAAAGTACATCGCGCCGTCAAGATGTTTCTCGCCCTAGCTCCCCTCCTTGGTCACCGTCGCCCCTTTCGCACCCATCCCCGCCGCGCCCCTCAGCCATTCCACCACTTCCGCTCCTTTTCCCTTCCATCGCGTTCGCGCCAGCGACAGTAGTACCATCGCCGTGAAAATCACCAGCAGCCCCAGCGTCGCCATCGGAATCGTTTGTTGCTGCTTCTTCAGGATCGAAAACCGCCCGTACACGAATTCGATATGCACCCAGTAGACCAGCAGCGACGTCTGCCCCATTTGCACCAGCGGGCTGAATCCCCACTGCCCTGGTCCCCACTTGCACCACGCATAACTGAGAAAGACGATCATCAGCAGCACGCCCACGCGCGCCAGAAAAAAGTTCGGGCTCGTGTGCCAGTAGTCGTACACCGCATAGAGCTGCCGCGGCTGCGCGTCGAGCCGCGTGGACAAAAAGAAGAGCGCGAGGCCTGTTACGCCCGCTGCCGCAGTCGCCTTCGCCAGGTGATTCGTCGCCCATTCGCTCATCAAAAAGAATCCCGCCGCGAGACCCGCGAACGCGAACGCCGCCCACGGGAAAATCGGGAACAGCCACGGCCGCGGCGAATCGTAGATGTGCACGCCGTTGATGTACGACTCGAGGAACCATGGCAGCCATCGCGGCCGCCACGTCGTCCATAGCGGAGGCGTCGCCATCGCGATGCCCGCCGCAATCGCGATCGCCAGAACCGTGTTTCCCGCTCGCGTCTTCGCCAGCCGGCAGGCCAGCCCCATCAGCATCAGCGAAACGCCGATGATATTGAGAATGTCTACGCGCAGCAGATCTGTCCACGGCGACCATGGCTGACCGAGCGCGAATTCCTGCACGCGAAACAGCAAGCCGAGCCCGAAAATCTCCGCGCCGCGCCGGATCGTCGTGCTCGCGATTTGATTTGCCGAGACTCCCTTCTTTCGCATCCGGTCTGTCACCAGCGCGAACGAAACTCCCGCCAGAAATAGAAACAGCGGCGCAGGAAGCGTTCCGCCCAGTTGCGACCATCCGAAGAAGCGCGTCTGCCGCGCCGTGCCGCCCAGCCACGAATCGTAGCAATGCGTCTGAAACATCAGCAGGCACGCGAGCCCGCGCATCCAATCAATGTATGCAATACGTTGTCTTGTGGGCCCCGGCATGGATCCAGTTCGCTCAGCATCTCCGAGCGTCAGCCTCAAATCAAGTTTTTCTCCGCTCGCGCCGCCTCGATTAGAATCGTTGCGATGGCAACCGTAAACTCCCGCTCGTGGCAGATGAACCTTTGGATCGCCGTCGCCATCTGGGCTCTGATCGTCGCAGCCACGGCCGTTGCCGGCGCGTGGCTCGGATTTGGCGGCCGCCCCTTCGCGATTGCTCTCACGGTCGCGGCCCTGCTCTTCGCGTTTGAGTTCTGGCTCGCCTCGCCGCGCGTTCTCGATCGCGCTCGCGCCTGGCTCGGCGAGCACGGCCGCGCCTTCGCCCCTATCGTGCCTGTCGCGGCGGTCATCCTCTATTCTCTCGGCGTCACCGGAAGCTGGAAATGGATGCTTGCAGGCATCGCATACGCCGTAATTCCCGCTCTGCTTCTCGCGTCAAGCGCAGGCAAGCCGCCCGGCACCTGGGAGGATTACGCCGCCGCAATCTTCATTTGGCTCGCCGTGTGGCTTCTGCCGCCGTACCGCATGCTCTACCACATCTTTCCCTATCCGCCGCCGCTCACGCACACCCTTTCGATCCTTCTGGCACTTTCCACCGGCGTCGCCGCCTACGTCGTTCTCCGCCGCCTCGATGGCGTCGGCTATGCAATCGAATGGCGGCGCAGCTTCGGCTTCAACTTCGCGTTCCACTATCTCGTTTTCATCGCGATTGCGATTCCGCTCGGCCTGCGAATCGGTTTCCTGACGTTTGATCCGGAGATTGGCCGGATTGTCTCGGTGCCGGTTTCTGCCGTGGGGATTCTCTTCTTCACCGCTTGGCCTGAGGAATTTCTCTTTCGCGGAGTGATTCAGAATTGCCTTTCGCGGACATTCAAGAACGAATGGGCGGGCCTCATCATCGCTTCAATAATCTTCGGCTTCTCTCACATCCTCCACGCGCCAGTGCCGAACTGGAAGTACGTCCTGCTCGCCACCATCGCCGGGCTCTTCTATGGACGCTGCTGGATGAAAACAGGCTCGCTGCTTCCCGGCGCGCTCGTTCACGCGCTCGTCGATTTTTCCTGGCACATCCTCTTCCGCTGACGCCGCCCTCCCTCTGGCGTGCTCGCGCTCTCGAGGGAATCACTTGTGCTGCGTAATTGTGTAGTCAGTCGGAGGCTGAAACAGCGAAGGGTCAGGCTCCGCCCGATTGATCTCAGTCACCTGCATCGTCCGGTCTCCCGCGCGCGGATCGGACACTTTCACTTCCAGCGGAATTCCCAGTTCTTTCGAGTACCACGTCTCCTTCACAATCTGAAACGGCTCATCGTTGCCCATAGCCTCCGCCGGAACGGTCCTCGTTGTCCTCGTTCCGTCGGCGCTGATGCCGTCCATCGTCTGCGCCCCGAGATCCTCCCTCTTCAAATTCACAGTCGAAAAACTCGACGGTCCACTTGCGCCGCCTCCGGTTGCCACGTTGAGACTCCGGCCTCCTGCACCCGCATTCGGCTCCGTCTCTTTCATCGGGTGGAGCGGAAACTGCTCCCCGTTGTGCTCCCGCGGATTCAAAAGATACTCGTAGCCCGCGACGGGATCGCGAATCGCCACCGAAACCAGGATTTCAGGGCCGGCGCTCGCGCGGAGCGGCTTCAGATAATGTTCCGACCGCGTGCGGCCCTGTGAATCGCGCCAAACCTTCGTGATCGTCTTCCGGTCGATATGACTCCCATTCGAGAGCGTCTGAGTCGTCTCTGCTTGCTCGACCGCCGAGTACGGTTCGTTGACGACCACCGGCACTCCGTTCACGTCGGTCGCTTGCCGTGCCGGCAGCGCTCGTCCGCAAAGAAGCGCAATTCCCAATGCCACCATCAATCTCAGCCACGTCTTCATGGTCTGCCTCATCTTCAAGGCCGAATCGCGCGCCGCGTCCGCGGCTTACCGCACGACGCCCTGCAGCGGGCTCGACGCCGTCGCGTAGAGCTTCTTCTCGATGCGCCCCGCCAGGAACGCTTTGCGTCCCGCCTCCACCGCCGCTCCCATCGCCTCCGCCATCATCACCGGATCCTGCGCGCCCGCAATCGCCGTGTTCATCAGCACGCCATCCGCGCCAATCTCCATCGCAATCGCCGCGTCCGACGCCGTGCCCACGCCCGCGTCGACAATCATCGCCACCTCGGTGATGCGCTCCCGCAGGATGCGCAGGTTCGCCAGGTTCTGGATTCCCATGCCCGACCCGATCGGCGCGCCCAGCGGCATCACCGCCGAAGCGCCCGCATCAATCAGCTTTCGCGCCGCAATCAAATCGTCGTTCGTGTACGGCAGCACCACAAACCCCTCTTTTACCAGAGTCTTCGTCGCCGCAACCAGTTGCTCCGTATCCGGGAAGAGCGTCTGCTCGTCGCCGATCACTTCAAGCTTCACCCATTCCGAGAGTCCCACTTCGCGCCCGAGCCGCGCCGTGCGAATCGCCTCGTCCGCCGAGTAGCATCCGGCCGTGTTCGGCAGGATGAAAAAATTCTTGCGGTCGATGTAGTCGAGCAGCGATTCCTTCGACCGGTCCGTCAGGTTCACGCGCCGCACCGCCACCGTCACCATCTCCGCGCCCGACGCCTCGTGCGCCCGCGCCATTTCCTGAAAGCTGCGGTACTTCCCCGTTCCCACAATCAGCCGCGAACCGAAGCTGCGGCCTGCAATCACCAGTTGGTCGCTCATCGCCCGTCTCCGAAAGTCATTCTACGCCGATTGCCGCGCGCGTGCTTTTGCTCGCGCCTCACCCTGTCCGGCATTTAGCGCCGCGCCCTCAATTCCCACGTCCGCTCGCGCTCTGCGGCCGCGGTTCTTCCACGTCCGCGTAAAGCCGCGCGATCACGTCCGCGTATTTCTGCTCGATCACGCGCCGCTTCAGCTTCATCGTGTACGTCAATTGCCCGTTGGCAAACGTAAAATCTTGCTCCAGCAGCGCAAACCGCTTCGGCTTCTCGTACTGCGCCAGCGGCGCCGTCAGCCGCTCCACTTCGCGCGCGATCAAGTCGCGCACCCATTCGTCATGCATCATCTGCGCGGACGTCGTCAGCTCGCGCCCGCTCTTCGCTGCTTCCGCCGCAATCCCCGCGAAATTCGGCACCAGCAGCACCGACACGAACTTCCGCTTGTCGCCCACCACAATCGCGTTCGATACGAAGTGCGACGTCTTCAGCAGATTTTCGATGGGCGCCGGCGCCACGAATTTTCCCGCCGCCGTTTTCAACAGCTCCTTCTTCCGATCCGTGATGATCAGGTAGCCGTCGTCGTCGATTCGCCCGATGTCGCCCGTCATCAGCCACTTGTCCGCCGTGAACACTTTCTCCGTCTCGTCCGGCTTCTTGTAGTACCCCTGCATCACGCACGGCCCTTTCACCAGAATCTCGCCATCCTCCGCGATCTTCACTTGCACATTCGCGATCGGCCGTCCTACCGTCCCAACTTTATTCGCCGTCACGGTATTCGACGACACCACCGGCGAAGTCTCCGTCAGCCCATACCCCTGATACACCTCCACGCCCACCGACCAATAAAATTCCGCCAGCTCCACGGCCAGCGGCCCGCCGCCCGAAACGAATCGTTGCCGCTGGCTCCCGAGCCCTTCGCGAATCTTCGAGTAGACCAGCGCATTCGCGATCTGCCATTGCAGCCGCACGCTCGCGGACACATCCTTACCATACGCTTTCCACGGCACCGCCTTCGCCGCCACGCGCAGCGCCCAGTCGAAAATCTTCAACTTCGCTCCTGTCTCGCGGTGCCCCTTCTCCAGAATGTTGGCGTAAATCTTTTCGAAGAATCGCGGCACCGCCGCCGCAAATGTCGGATGCACTTCCAGCAGCGCCTGCGGCACATCCTCCATTCGCTCCACGTACGCGATCGGCACGCCGTTGAAAAAATATCCGTACGCCGCGATTCGCTCGTAGACGTGCGCCAGCGGCAGAAACTCCAGCGCGATGTCCGTCGCATCGAAATGGTGCCCGCGCAGCGAATCCATCGCGTTCGAGCTCAAATTCGAGTGGCTCAGCATCACGCCCTTCGGCTCGCCCGTCGTCCCCGACGTATAAATAATCGTCGCCAGCTCGTTTCCGCTCACCTGCGCGGCGCGATTGCGGTACTCCGCCACGTCCGCCGGCCCCGCATTCGCGATCAGCGTCTCGTAGCGCAGCACATCCTCGTGCAACTCCGCCGGAGCCGCCGCTGCAATCACCTGCTCCGCCGTCGCCAGCTTCGCCCGGCACTCGACAATCTTCCGCGCCTGCGCCTCGCCCGCCGTAATCACGATGCGCGCCCCCGAATCATTCAGGATGTACGCCATCCGGTCGGGCGACTCGTTGAAATACACCGGCACATTCACCGCGCCGAGCCCCTGAATCGCGAAATCCGCCACATGCCATTCCGGGCAGTTCGGCGCGAACAGTCCCACCCGGTCGCCCGGCTTGATCCCCAACTCGTCGAGCGCCTTCGCCACTCCCGCAATCCGCCGCAGTAATTCCACCGACGAGGTCGCCTGCCATCCCTTCGCGTCGCGGTACATCTGCGTGCGCGGATTCGCAAACTTGTCCATCGCTTCGAGAAAACACTTTGTAAGAGAGGGATATTCGTTGCCCATTTGTCGGAAGTTCGCCCCTGCGGAACTCGCAGAACCCGCGCTCACTCTAGCCTATCGCTCCGCGGCGCGCAACGCAGCCCTCGCCGCCCGCCGGTCTACACTCGAGATCTTTAGATTTAAACGTAGCGCCGCGGACTTCAGCGCGGCAGCTTTTCTTCATTCCTTCGCTGTTTCTTCTTTGTGCTTCTTCATTTCTCTCTTCGCCTTTTTCTTCATCAGTGTTTATCTGTGTTCATCTGTGGTTACAAAGGTTTTCTGCGAACTTTAGAATTCGTGCGGAGTCACACCGTGCGAGGAAAAAAAGAAGTTGGCGGATGAGCCTGTAAGCCGGATTCTGTCCGCCGCGCGTCCACTGCGCCGACTTGCATCAGCGCAATTTCGGCCGCGCGGTGCGGCGATCATTCCTCTAGGTCCCGGATCGCTCCGGGACTCAAGCAGCCTACCCGAGGGTCGCTGCGCGTCATTCTTTCGAATGACGCGCGTACGGGCCGGGCCAGCCCTCCCCTCCTATTTGGCCTTGCTCCACGCGGGGTTTTCCGTGCCTCGCATGTTGCCACGCGAGCGGTGGGCTCTTACCCCACCTTTTCACCCTTGCCAATGTGCGTTGCCGAAAAGGCCGGCCCTCGGTGTCACCTCAGGCCTGCCGCCGCGGCGACTGCTCACCGGCGGTCTATTTTCTGTGGCACTTTCCGTGGCCGCTGCCGCTCAGCGCTTGCGCGCCGCTCGACCGCAATCCCCTGGCGTTACCAGGCGCGTTGCCCTGCCGTGGTTCACTCTTTCGAGCCGCCACAGCTGGAGTCCGGACTTTCCTCCCGCTCCGGCCGTCCCTTGCGGAACCGCGCCGAAGCCGGCGATCGCCCAACTCATCCGCCGCTTTCATTATAGCATCGTCGGTCCTTAGGGTGTCGGAGCCTGCCTTCATCGCGTTCCCAAGTTAGCCTTCGAATTGAATCTGAATTTGAATTTTCGGGTGCCCCACTCTTTGCGGTGTTTGCAAAGGGTGGGTCGCCGTTGCCGTTGCCTTTCGGGTCCGGCGGGTGGGCTAGCCTTTGCCCCTGGATTTTCGAGTGCCCCACTCTTTGCGGTGTGTTGTTCAGGCCCATGACATCCTTTACAGAACGTCCCGGGACATCCTTTACACTCCGGCGCGGATGGAGCGGGCGGGTAGGCTAGCCTTTGCCCCTGAATTTTCGGGTGCCCCACTCTTTGCGACGTGTGCAAAGGGTGGGCTGCTGTTGCCGTTGCCTTTCGGGTCTGGCGGGTGAGCCAGCCTTTGCTTTTTGAACTTTCGGGTGCCCCACTCTTTGCGACGTTTGCAAAGGGTGGGTCGCTGTTGCCGTTGCCTTTCGGCTCCGTCTTTGAGCTTCACCGAGGAACCAGATCGGGCACGCACGCATTCGCTTCGCGATACTGATAGAACCCGTAACTGCTCCAGATCCACAATTTCGGGTCGGCTACAAGTCCGCGCTTCACCGGATTCATGTGCATGTAGTGAAGCTTCTCGATTCGTTTCTTCCGCGTGCATACATTGAAGTCGTAGAACCTCGCCTGCCAAAAGCTTCGAGGCTCGTCAGGACCACCCTGTCGAACCGTCCGCGACACCCGTTGTTTCAACACCTGCATGACCGTCGACGGATCTCCAATCTTCGGCTCGGACATCAGGAGATGAATGTGCTCCGGCATCACGACGTAACCCACCAGCAAGAATTGATAGCGCGCTCTGACTTCGTTGAGAATTTTCAAGAAGAGATCGCGTCGCCGGATCGAACGGAGAAGAGGAAGACGCCCGCAACAACTGCACGTGATGAAGTGTAAGTGTTGTTGACCGTAGAGGCGTTCCGGGTGGTGTGTCATCAGAGAGGACCCGAAAACTCAAACGCAACATCAAAGGCAACTGCAACAGCGGCCCACCCTTTGCAAACCCCGCAAAGAGTGGGGCACCCGAAAAATCAAAAACGAAATTCGAAGGCAAAGCCCAGAACCCTGAGCTGCACGGCGTTCGGCTGAGCCAGGTCGTACCATCCGTTCAGCAGAGACGTCAAGGCAGTCAGATTGGCAGCGCGCGAAATTGATCCGCGAAGGATGGCCCACCCGCCTCCCTTTTACGGCAAGTCGTGGGCTTCTCAAACCACGCAATCTCTTGCGTTTCGTTCCCCGCGAGGGTAAATATCTGGCTATGCCAGCCCGAATATGGCTCCTCTCATTGTTAGTGTTTCTGCAAACACCCGCGCCCGCGAGCGGGCAATCGATCCCTGTGCCCCCAAAACCTCCGGCCGGCCAGCAAGCGGCACCGATGTTCCAGCGCGACCTCTCGAATGAACCCACTGTCGAAGAAGCTGCATCCGTGAAGATCGCTTTCGAAAACGATGGAACCAGCACGCGAGAAAGCTACGATCGAATTCGGATTCAATCGGAAGCTGGCGTCCAGCAGTTTAGTGTCGCCGTCTTCGCTTACGAGGCGAGCACGGAAAACTTGAAAATCGACTACGTTCGCGTGAAAAAGCCTGACGGCACACTCGTCGTCACACCCCTCGACAACGTTCAAGACGTCCCCGCCGACACCACTCGCCAGGCTCCCCTCTACAGTGATCTTCGCGAACAACAAGTGGCCGTCAAGGGGCTCGGCGTCGGCGACACGCTTGAGATGCAGGCACGCTGGCAAGTCACGAAGCCGCTTGCCCCCGGCCAGTTCTGGTTCGCATTCAGTTTTCTCCACGACAATATCGTGCTCGACGAGAAAGTGCAGATAAGTGTGCCACGGGACCGCGCCATAAAGTACGACAGCCCGGGCTATCAGCCTGCCATCGTCACCGACGGCAACCATAAGATTTTCACGTGGTCCTTCTCGCAGCTCCACAGCAAGTCGGCCGACGAACAGAAAAAAGAGCAGGACGAGCAAACGTACCTGACCGCCACAGGCCAGTTACCGGCGCCAGATGTGCAAATTTCCACGTTTCAGACCTGGCAAGAAGTTGGCGCGTGGTACGACGCGCTCCAGCGCGACCGGATCATTCCCGATGCGTCCATTCGGGCGAAAGCCGCCGAACTGATCAAGGGAGCCGGCGACGACGACGCGAAGATTCGCGCCATTTACAATTTCGTGAGCACTCAGGTCCGCTACATCGGGCTGGACTTCGGCATCGGCCGTTACCAACCCCACGCGGCCGCTGAGATCCTCGCCAATCGGTATGGGGACTGCAAAGACGAGCACACGCTTCTGGCTTCTCTGCTCAGCGCCGTGGGGATCAAGGCGTATCCCGTCCTGATCAACTCGGAACATCGAATCGATCTGGACGTTCCCTCGCCGGCCCAATTTGATCATCTGATTACAGCTGTGCCGCGAAGCAATGGATTTGTATGGCTTGATACCACTCCCCAAGTAGCGCCGTACGGCCTTCTGCTGAGTTCGCTACGGGGCAAGACTTCGCTCGTCATCCCGGACGGCGGGCCCGCGACGATGATGCCCACCCCGTCCGCTGCTCCGGAGCCCGCCATCGAGAGCTTCAAGATCGATGCCACACTCAGCGACGACGGCATCCTGAAGGGCAGCGTAGTGCGCACCGTCACCGGAGGCGACTCCGAGGTACTGCTTCGTTCAGCCTTCCGAAGCGTTTCCATGGCGCAGTGGAAGCAACTCGTGCAGCGGCTTTCCTACATGGGTGGCTTTGCGGGCGATGTCAGCGACGTGACTGTCAGTCCGCCCGACGAGATGAATCGGCCGGTCACAGTTTCGTACATCTACACTCGGAAGGATTTTCCGCAATGGTCGGAGCATCGCATTGCCGTCGCTCTTCCGCCCGTAATCGGTGCGCCCTACGACGAAAAACCCTCTCATCCAGTCCTGCTGGGCGAGGCCGGCACGGAGTTTCGCTACGAATCACGCGTGGTGGTTCCCGCAGGCTATTCGCCCCAAGCTCCGGCACCTGTGGATCTGAACGAACCATTCGCGGCTTATCACGCCTCCTACTCCGTGGAAAAAGGCGCGCTCCACGTTACCCGCACCTTGGTTCTGAAGGTCCGCGAGGTGCCCCTCGCGCAATTCGATGCCTTCGAGGCCTTCTTGAAAGCGGTCCAGAACGATTATCAGCTTTACGTCGCATGCCTGCAGACGCATATCACGCCGTCCTCGTTTCCAGAGTCCCTTGGTGCGCTCCCGGAGAGCACGGACCCCGCCGCCGCAAGCGCTTTTGACGAGGCGCGCAACGCCCTCGGCAAAAGCGACGCCGCGGGAGGAATCTCCTCCTTGAAGCGCGCCGTTCAAATCGATCCCAAGTTTACGCTTGCCTGGCTGTCGATGAGCCAGGTTTACTTCTGGCAGCGCAATTTCGACGACGGTCTGGCCGCGCTCCGCTCCGCCGTAGCCAACGATCCCAAGCAGCCGCTCGCGTACAAGGGGCTCGGCTTCGCGCTGATGAACGAGAGTCATTACGACGATGCGGCATTAGTTTGGCGGCAGCTCATGAAGATTGCGCCCGACGATCCCGATGCGCCCCTGTATCTCGGCACCACTTTGCTCGCGGCGAAGCGCTACGCCGACGCAGCCGCGGCCTTCGAGACAGCTGCGAAGATCAATCCGAAGAGCCCTGAAGTCCGCACGCAGCTGGGATCGGCCTACTTGCAAGCTGGCGATGAATCGAAAGCAATGCCCGCATTTAAAATGGCCCTGGAACTCGACTCGAGCCCGCTTTCGCTGAACAACATCGGTTGGGCGCTTGCCGACGCGAACAAACAATTGCCCCTTGCACTCGACTACGCCCAAAAGGCTGTCCAGCAGGAGGAGGAGCTGTCCGCTAAGGTGAAGTTGCCCGTTCTGACGAACCAGGATTTGGCCCACGCGCCGAGCCTCGCGGCCTACTGGGACACGCTCGGCTGGGTCTACTTCCGCATGGGCCAACTGGATGAAGCCGAGAAGTTTCTGAATGCCGCCTGGGTACTCTCGCAGGCGACCGACATGGGCGATCACTTGGCCCACGTCTACGCGCAGGAGCATAGGAAGAAGGAAGCCATCCACATGATCAATTTGGCCTTTTCGACCGCTCGCGATCCTCAAATGGCAGGCGACTTGATGGACCTGCTATTCAATCTCGGCGGTCAAGACGAAACGAAAGTTCGCAAGTCCGAAGGAGGTGCGGAGTTGAGTCAGCTTCGCACGTTCGACGTTCCGAGCCTTAAAGCCACCAAGGGCTCGGCCGAGTTCTTCCTTCTTTTCGGCGCCTCTCCGAGCGGACCGAAGGTCGAAGACGTCAAGTTCGTCACCGGTTCCGACGACCTGAAAGACGCTGGGAAGTTCCTGAGCGCCACAGATTTCAAGGTGCTCTTCCCCGACCAAGGCCCGGAGCGGCTCCTGCGCCGGGGCATTCTGATGTGTGACCCCCTGAGCCATTGTACGTTCGTGTTCTACCCGATATCGTCCGTCCGGTCCGTCGACTGATCCGCAGTTCGCTAGCTATATGCGTTCCTTATGTCCTTTGTTTCCAGCGAACGCTCTTTTCGCCCCGAATGGCAAATTCTTTCCTATTGACTTTTGTTTATAAGTATGCTAACATGTCTTGTTTTTACTTTTGGGGGAACCATCCTCCGGGGGAAGGAGGCCGCCTTTGGGGAGCGGCTGGGGGAATCCAGAGTCTAATCGCAACAGTCCAGGATTAGAAATCGAGCTAACTCCATGAAAATAAGGGAGAAGCGAATTTCTAATCGCAACACGATCGGAAGGCATCGGGCGCTTCCCGCATCCGCGCCCTCTGCGCCTCTGCGGTGGATCCCACCGTCTGTCTCCTTGCCTCCGGCGCCCATGGCGAAACTCCAGCGAACTTTAATCTACGGTAACGGGATTAATCCGTCGCGTAAGTTGTTGAAAACAAAGGACGGAGGCCATGCTTAATCTACGGTTGCGGCGGGGCGCGCTTAAGAGTTCGGTGATGCGGATTTGAGGAGGCGCTCGACGCGGGCGATGTCGGAGGGGACGTCGACGGAGACGGCGTCGTAGGAGGTCTCGACGACGCGGATCTGGAAGCCGTTCTCGAGCCAGCGGAGCTGTTCTAGCTGCTCGATGCGCTCGAGCTCGCCGGGCGGGAGGGTGGCAAACTCAAGGAGCGCGTCGCGGCGGAAGGCGTACAACCCTATGTGCTTCCAGTGCTTAGCGGCGACGGGCTTTTCCTTGTCGCGCACCCAGGGAATGGGCGCATGGGAAAAATAGAGGCCGTTGCCGTCGAAATCGCGGACCACCTTGGTGATGTTGGGGTCCATGATGTCGGTCTGGTGGCGGATGGCGGTGCAGGGGGTGGCGATTCGGACGGAATCGTCGTCGAGCATCTCCGCGACGACGGCGTCAATGGTGCCGGGGTCGATCAGCGGCTCATCGCCCTGGACGTTCACGAAGATGGCGGCGTTGACGTGAGCGGCCACTTCTGCGACGCGATCGGTGCCATTTCGGTGATCAGTGCGCGTGAGCATGGCTTCGCCGCCGAAGGATTCGACGGCGTCCTTGATGCGGGCGTCGTCGGTGGCAACCAACACTCGGGACAGGGTTTGCGCGCGCTTGACGCGCTCGACGACGTGCTGAATCATCGGGCGGCCGGCAATGGGAGCGAGCGGCTTGCCCGGAAACCGTACGGACGCGTATCGCGCGGGGATTACGGCGATGGCGGAAAGATCAGAGGAAGACATTTTGCGTCACCCCAGGGCTAATTTGAAAGGAGTCATCCCACAAACGCAAGCGGAACCAAAGGATCTGGCTTCAGGGGCTAAAGCCCACTCTCTTAATCGGGTTACGGCGGGGATGAATCCCCGCCCTCCTGAACCAAATTCACGCGATGCGCTCTCCCCGTTCAAGGCGAATCTTAGCACCGGCGGAGGCCGGGCGCGAAGCGGAGGCGAATCCTACGATTTGGTCCCCGTGGGGCTTACAGCGAAAAGGTACCGGGTATCGATTGGAATCGCTCTTGATTCGTGCGGGGCGAGTGATAAAATCTCTGGCAATCGGGCCGTTGGGGGCACCTTGAAAGAGCGCACCGCGCAGCCGACGCGATTGCAACATCAGGCGTGGCTGGGTGCGTGCGCGGTGATGCTGGTTGCCGTGGCTGGCTTCGTGGCAGCGCTTCCGACATTCGCGCAGCAGGCCGGCGCGGGTCCTGAAAAACCTCCCGTACTGAATCCGCAAAGAATAGAAAAGGGCAAGCCGCTGCTGACGCAGACGGAGATGACGCTCGTCAACGTGACGGTGACGGATCCGTATTCGCGGCTCGTGACGGGGTTGGAGCAGGAAAATTTCCGCGTGTTCGAGGACGGAGTGGAGCAGGAGATTGTGCGGTTCTCGAGCGAGGATGTGCCCGTCTCGATCGGCGTGATCTTCGACATGAGCAACAGCATGTCGGACAAGATCGACAAGTCGCGGCTGGCGGCCGTGCAGTTCTTCCGCACAGCGAATCCGCAGGACGAATTTTTCCTGGTGGACTTCAACGATCGCGCGCAACTGGTGAGCCCGTTCACGGCGAGCGTGGAGGAATTGCAGAATCGGCTGATGTTCACGTCGGCGCACGGCATGACGGCGATGCTCGACGGAATTTACCTGGGCCTGAGCCAGATGAAGGGGGCACACAACACAAAGAAAGCTTTGCTCATCATATCGGACGGGGGAGATAATCATAGTCGATACACGGAAACGGACATTCGCAAATTCGTTCAGGAAGCGGATGTTCAGATTTACGCGATCGGCCTGTACGAACCCGACGGAGGTCCCACGATCGAAGAGCGTGAAGGTCCCGGGCTTCTCGGTGAGCTGACGCAAATGACCGGCGGACGCACTTTCTCCGTGCAAAGCCTGAACGACCTGCCCGATATCGCCACCAAAATCAGCATGGAGTTGCGCAATCAATATGTTCTCGGCTACAAACCCTCGAATCACGCCCACGACGGCAAGTGGCGAAAAATCAAAGTCAAGCTGCGCCCGCCCAAGGGACTCCCGCCCCTCAATGTGTACGCCCGCACGGGGTACTTCGCTCCGGGTCACTGATTCGGCCTTGCGGAAAATTTTAGCGAAGACAATTTTCCTGGTGGCGGCGCTCGTTTTTGCGGCGTCATTCGCGAGCGCGCAAGAACAGCAACAGCAGCAGACCGTGATTCCGCCGCCGCCCCCTCCCACGCAAACGGACCAGGGCCACCACATCGTCCAGCGCACGGACATGGTGGTGCTTCACGCCACGGTGACTGACGACCACGGGCAGCTCGTTTCGGATCTCCGCGAAAATAATTTTCGGGTGTACGAGGACAAGGTCGAGCAGCGCATTTCGATCTTTTCGCGGCAGGATATTCCGGTGACGATGGGCCTGGTGATCGACAATAGCGGCAGCATGCGCGAAAAGCGCGCGCAGGTGAGCGCGGCCGCGATGACGTTCGTGCGCACGAGCAATCCGCAGGACGAAGCGTTCGTAGTGAACTTCAACGACGAGTACTACCTGGATACGGACGGCGAGTTCACGAACGATCAGAGAGATTTGAACGACGCGCTCTCGCGCATCGATTCGCGCGGCAGCACGGCGCTCTACGACGCGATCGTCGGCTCGCTCGACCACCTGAAGAAGGGGCACAAGGACAAGCGCGTGCTGCTGGTCATCACCGACGGCGACGACGACGCGAGCCGCCACACGCTGGAGTACACGATCAAGGCGGCGGAGGAATCCGACGCGGCCATCTATACTATCGGAGTTTTCAGCGACGACGACCGCAAGAACGAAAAGCGGATGGTGCGGCACTCGAAAAAGGTTCTCACGGAACTCGCGGAGGCTACCGGCGGGCTGGCCTATTTTCCCGACAGCCTCGACCAGGTGACGCCGGTCTGCGAAGAGGTGGCGCGCGACATTCGCAACCAGTACACCATCGGCTACTATCCCTCCAACGACGCCAAGGACGGAACCTTCCGCACCGTGCAGGTGCAGCTCACGCCGCCGCACGGCCGCGGCAAGCTGAGCGTGCGAACTCGCACCGGTTACTACGCGCAAAAAACTTCGCAGGGCGACTGACGCAGCACTTCGCGAAAAACCTTGGGCGGACCTGGCTTCGGGGGCTAAGGACCATTTCGATCCGAGGCGGCGAAGCAAGCTTCGCCGAGTTGCGATTTCCTTCGCGCTCGCCGGATGTGAAAGCGGCAGCAAGCTGCCGCACTCCAAAGCACGGCGCTGCGCTCCGTGCCAGCGACCTAAATCTAAAGTTGATTCAGGAAGCTGGTGCCGTGCGGAATCGAGCTGCCGAAATTTTCGGCGATTGTTTGGCCCATGTCGGCGAGCGTCTTGCGGACTCCGAGATCGTTGCCGCTTCGCGCGCCGGGACTGAAGGCCAGAATCGGAACGTACTCGCGCGAGTGGTCCGTCGTTGGATTCACGGGATCGGGATCGCAGCCGTGATCGGCGGTGATCAGCAGCAGGTCTGACGCGCGCATCGAAGCGAGAAACGGGCCGAGGAGCACGTCGAACTCTTCAAGCGATTTCGCGAAGCCCTCCACGTCCTTGCGGTGGCCGTAGAGCATGTCGAAATCCACCAGATTCGCGAAGATTAGTCCCTCCCGCTGGCGCTCGAGCGCTTCGGTGAGCTTGGCCATGCCGTCGGCGTTATTTTTTGTGGTGACGTAGTTCCCCACTCCGCGGCCGTTGTAGATATCGTGAATTTTGCCCACGCCAAAGACCGGCACGTTGCGCTCGGCCAGCACGTCCATCAGCATGGGGCTCGGCGGCTCGACGGCGTAGTCGTGGCGGCGCTCGGTACGGCGGAAATTTCCGGGCGTACCGGTGAACGGACGAGCGATTACGCGGCCCACGCGATTCGGCCCGTCAAGCAGTTTGCGGGCAATTTCGCATTCGCGGTAAAGCTCGGCGATCGGAATTACATCTTCGTGCGCGGCAATCTGGAAAACGCTGTCGCCCGACGTGTACACAATCGGCTTGCCCGTGCGCACATGTTCCTCGCCCAATTCCTTGATGATTTCCGTTCCCGACGCGGGCTTGTTGCCAACCGTCTTCCGGCCGATTTGCACCTCGAACGCATCCATGATTTCCGGCGGGAATCCGTGCTTGTAAACCGGGAACGCCTGGTCAAGCCACACGCCCGCCATCTCCCAGTGGCCTGTGGTCGTATCCTTTCCCGGCGAGTGCGTCGCGCC
>DATJWH010000003.1:0-118620 GCA_035501415.1 Candidatus Limnocylindrales bacterium
TGCCCATTTTCTCGGCACGACCTCTGAACTTTGTCATCCCGAGCGGAGCGTCCCGACGCTTTTCCCCGCGAAAATCGCGTCTTTTCGATTTTCGCGTCGGGACGCGCAGTCGAGGGATCTCTCTTCCAGCCTCTCGAAAACCGAGGATCTCAACAGAGCCATTTCAAATTTGAAATTTCAAATCTGAAATCGCCTTTTCCTCATCAGTGTTTATCTGTGTTTATCTGTGTTCATCTGTGGTTCCATCGCTCTTTCCTTCGCCTCGCTTGCCTCTTTCGCCCGTTGGCGCTATACAATCCCCATTCACCCGAGGAGCCAAGCCTCCCATGCCCTCTTTTGCTCAATACATGTCTCAGTACGACCACGAGCACACCAATCCCTGGAACAAATTCCTCCACGGCATCGGCATCCCCATCATTCTTCTCGGAATCCTCCTGCTTCTTCTCACTTTCTGGCGCACTTCTCTCTCTCCGCTCGTCGGCCAATGGATTCTCGCATCCTGGAAAATCGGCCTCGCCCTTTTCATCGGCGGCTGGATCCTTCTATTCGTCGGCCATCGCATCGAAGGCAATAAACCCGCCTTCTTCCAGGGCGTCATCTACTTCCTCGTCGGCCCCATCTGGATCGCCAAGGAACTCAAGGACGCCCTCTTTGGCTCCTCCCACTCCACGCCGAGAAGGCCCTAACCGATTCCGTGTCGCTGTCTTCTTGCTTCCGCTTGCATCTGGACTATATCTGTGATATATATCTCGCAGGCACTGACGGAATGAAAAAGAGGACTAACACCGCCAAGCTTTTCCGCAACGGCCGAAGCCAGGCCGTCCGTCTCCCCAAGGAATTCCGTTTCGACGGCGACGAAGTCCGCATTCGCCGGGTTGCTGGCACTGTTCTGCTCGAACCGGTCATCCCCGACGTTGCCCGCTGGTTCGCCGAACTTGACCGCCACAACGACGTACCCTTCATGTCCAACGGCCGCCGCCAGCCCAAGACTCCTCGCCGTCGCTCGATTTTTCGGTGAACTACCTCCTCGACACAAACGCCTGCATCGCAATCATCAACGCGAATCCCGTCTCCGTCCGCGCCCGGGTTGCTGAAGCCGTGTCCAGCGGCTCGCAAATTTTCGTTTCCGCCGTTGCTGCCTTTGAATTGTGGTACGGCGTCGCTAAGAGCTCTCGACCCGCCGCCAACGCCGAGCGCGTCGAAGCCTTCTTCGCCGGCCGGCCCCGTAAGCATCCTCCCCTTCGAAGACGATGACGCGCCCACGGCAGGCCGCCTGCGGGCTGATCTCGAGCGCGCCGGCACTCCCATTGGCGCCTATGATCTTCTCATCGCCGCTCAAGCGAGAAACCGTCGCCTCACTCTGATTACTGCAAACGTGAAGGAATTCCGCCGCGTGAAGGATCTCTCCTGGGAGGATTGGGCCCGCCCATAACCCCGAGGGCGACACCGCGAGACAGAGACCCGGGATGATCCAGCACCAGCCCGCCCGCTTTCGCGCCGAAGTCCTCCCGAAACTCAAAGCCAACGTCGAAGCCGGTCAAGCCGATCCCGAAAGCTACGCCCTCGTCTACGACCGCTCGCAGCGCGATGCCGGCAAGCCGCAGTTCTATGGCGAGCAGCTCGAATGCAATTCAGGCGAGAAGATGCACGAAGCCCCCATCGACGACGCGGCCCACGTCAACCAGCGTCGCGCCGAACTCGGCCTCATCCGCGTCGAGCTCTATGCTCAGATCGCCGCCGAGATGATGCCGCAGTTCTGTTCCCAGCCCCAGCGCTAGCGCGCTACAGCTCATCACTCCGCCTCTCTACCCTTCACAACCGATGGCTCCGCTGGCCCCGCCGCTCTAGCCTGAGTTTTGCGAGGCCGAATCAAGAATCTCGGCCGTAGCTTAGGAGGAACAATGGCACCTCAGGGAAATAAGTGCGCGCATCCCAACTGCTCCTGTACCGTCACTTCCGGCAAGTATTGCAGCCCGCAGTGCGAAGCAATGCAAAAGACTCCCGACATCGACTGCAAGTGCGGCCATCCCGCCTGCCAGGGTGCCGCCCGCCCCGCCCGCGCCTCCGGCGACTAACCACTACGCGGCTTTCGCTCCCGGCCGAACACTTGCTTCCTTGAAAGGCCGTGGGCAAGGCTTGCCAAAACAGGCTCGCGCCGCGGCTCTATTTTTTTCAACTTTTTCCGATTTTCGGCGATTCCTGATCACAAGTCGCAATTTCGTAACTCCAATCTTTCCTTCGCCTTGCAGACTTGGAGCACACGTGTCAAGTTGCCACGCATGATAAAATACTGTTCAGAAGGAAAGATGAAGGATTAAGGCACAAATCGGATGGTCCGGCGACCTTCTCCTCCTAACCGCCGGGCGCTCCCCACCCAATTTCTAATCTATACACTGAAGATTAGAAATCGCCGCAAACCTCGCCGAATCAGCCACTTACATTTTTCTGATCTATACAAATCCGGGGTCTTTTCTGGCGCTCTCGATTTGACTCTCGAACCTCTAACTGCCAGCCTCGAACCTCTGGCAACCGCCAATATGGTCCACGCCGCAATCTTTCCCGGGCCGCTACAGTTTGTCGCCTTCGCCCGCCTCCCATACAATATTCGCGGGGCGAATCCAACACGGAGCCAATCCCATGCCCGAAACTTTTATCGAGTATCGCAACCGCATTCTTTCCAACGTCCCGGCCGGCCAGGACGCAGTGAAGCTCCAGGCCGCGGCCGCCAAAAAACTCGAACGCCTTCTCAAAGGCGTTCCCGCCGCGAAACTTCGCAAGCGGCCCGCTCCCGGCAAATGGTCGGTGCAAGAGATCATGGCGCACCTCGCCGACGTCGAAATCGTCGTCGGCTTTCGTCTCCGTCTCATCCTCGGAGCCCCCGGCGGGCCCATTCAGGCCTTCGACCAAGACTCCTGGGTCACGAGCGGTCACTACGAAAAGCGCGACTCGCGAAAATCGCTCGAGCAGTTCCGCGCCTTCCGCGAAGCCAACCTCGCGCTCCTGAAATCTCTCGCGCCCGAACAGTGGAAGCATTCCGGCATGCACGCCGAGCGCGGCGAAGAATCCGTCGAGCTCACCGTCCGCATGATCGCGGGCCACGACATCAACCATATCCATCAAATCGAGCGCATTCTCGCTCCGAAAAAATCGTGACCGCTTCGCGCAGCGCGCTTTGCTCCACCCGCTCGCGGGAACATGTAGAATGTCCGCGCTTCGCGGCGCTTGCGGCCGCTGCCGCGAACGCCGCCAATTGACACCATGCGCGTCGCCATCGACACAGGAGGAACATTCACCGACTGCCTTTTTCTTCGCGACGGCCGGATCGAAATTCTGAAAATTCCCTCGACGCCGGGCAATCCCGCTCAAGCAATCGCCGACGCGCTTCGCCAGATCGCCTCCACCGCGCCGCGCGCCGATCTCGGCGAACTCGATCTCCTCTGCGGCACCACGGTCGGCACGAACGCGATTCTCGAACGCCGAGGCGGCCGCGTCGCCCTCGTCACCACGGCCGGATTCGAGGACGTCCTCGAAATCGGCCGCCAGGCTCGCCCGCGCCTCTACGACTTCTTCGTCGAGCGCCCCGAGCCGCTGGTCCCCTCAGAGCGCCGCTTCGGCACCCGCGAGCGCATCGCCGCCGATGGCAAAACCATCACGCGGCTCACCGCCGCCGAGATTGCGCGCATCGCGCGCCGCGTCGCTACTTCGCGTGCATCCTCAGTTGCGATCTGCCTGCTCTTCTCTTTTCTCAAGCCGCAGCACGAGCAGGCTCTCGCTCGCCGCCTTCGCAAATTGGGTTTCTCCGTTTCCGTCTCCCACGAAATCCTTCCCGAATTTCGAGAGTTCGAGCGGACATCGACCACGGTGGTGAACGCATACCTCGCGCCCGTGATGAGCCGCTACCTCGAGGAAATCGAGCGCCGCGCAAAATCGATCATCGCAGGCGCCAACAGCGGCGCTGCTCGCCCGTCGCGGGTGCGCGTCATGCAATCCGGCGGCGGAATTCTCTCTGCGCGGGCGGCGGCTCGCGAGCCGGTTCGCACCGTGCTCTCAGGACCTGCCGGAGGCGTCCTCGGCGCGCAGCGCGTCGCGTCCGACGCCGGCTACGACCGCGTCATCAGCTTCGACATGGGCGGCACGTCTACTGACGTTTCGCTTATCGAGCACTCTCTGCACACGACGAACGAATCCATCATCGCAGGGCTCCCCGTCGCCGTGCCGATGCTCGAAATTCACACCGTCGGCGCGGGAGGCGGCTCCATCGCGCGATTCGATCGCGCGGGCGCGCTTCGCGTCGGTCCTGAAAGCGCCGGCGCCGTTCCCGGACCGATCTGCTACGGCCGCGGTGAACTCCCCACCGTCACCGACGCGCACCTGATTCTCGGCCGCCTCGGCAGCGAAGGGCTTCTCAGCGGCGGCTTCCCTCTTCACGAGGATCGCGCGCGCCGTTACATGCGCCGCGCGATTCGCGGCATCCAGGGTATGCGCACCATCGAGCAATTCGCTCAGGGGATTATCGACGTGGTCGAAGCCACGATGGAAAAGGCGATTCGCGTGATTTCCATCGAGAAGGGACGCGATCCACGCGACTACACGCTGGTCGCCTTCGGCGGCGCGGGCGGCCTCCACGCCTGCACGCTTGCGGCAAGCCTTTCGATTCCCCGCGTCCTTGTGCCCAAATTTCCAGGCGCGCTTTCGGCGCTGGGAATCCTGCGCGCGGACGTAGTGAAGGATTTTTCGCGCACGGTGCTTCTGCCCGTGGATTCCCTCTCCTCCGTCGAGCGCGCGCTGCGTCCCGAGTTCGCGCGGCTCGGCCGCCAGGGCATTCGAGAGATGCGCGCCGAAGGATTTGCAGGCTCGTCGATTCATCTCGAGCACTTCGTGGATGTCCGCTATGTCGGCCAGGCGTACGAACTGACCGTTCCGGCGTCGGGCGATTTCATCCGCGCGTTTCACCGCGAGCACGAGCAGCGCTACGGCTACTCTGATCCCGCGCGCGCCGTCGAGATCGTCAACGCACGCATCCGCTTCACCGGACGCATGCCCGCCATTCGCGGGACGCGCCAACGGCTCGGGTCCGCCGATGCAAGGGCTGCAATCGCCACTCGTCGCGCGGTCTATTTCGCAGGCAAGCGCCACGCAACCGCAATCTATTCGCGCGAGAAGCTCCGGCCCGGCAACCGCCTTCGCGGCCCTGCTGTAATTTCGGAATACAGCGGGACCACCGTCGTGCCGCCCGGCTGGTCGGTTCAAGTCGACGCGTTCGAGAATCTCGTTCTTTCGCCATCGCGCGGCCAGAAAAGGAGAAGCGATGCCCCGGCGCTTTGATCCCACGCTTCTCGAAATCTTCAAGAACCTGTTCCATTCGGTCGCCGAAGAAATGGGTGGCGCGCTCCGACGCTCCGCGTTCTCGCCAAATATAAAAGAGCGCCGCGACTACTCCTGTGCCGTCTTCGACTCGGATTGCGAAGTGCTCGCGATGGGCGACCACATGCCGGTCCACCTCGGCTCGATGCCGCGCTCGGTCGAAGTTGCCGTGCGCGCTCTCGATCTTGGGCCCGGCGACATCGCAGTCCTCAACGATCCCTACGCGGGAGGCACGCATCTCCCCGACGTGACCATGGTGATGCCCGTTTACCTGCGCGGCGGCCAAAAACCGATGTTCTACGTCGCCAATCGCGCGCACCACTCCGACATCGGCGGAGCGCAGGCCGGCTCGATGGGCCTTTCGCGCGAGATCTTCCAGGAAGGCTTCCGGATTCCGCCAATCAAGATTTACGTCGCGGGGCAACTTGCGGGTGACGTCCTGAAGACGCTGCTCTTCAACGTTCGCACGCCGCGTGAGCGCGAAGGCGATTTGACCGCGCAGATCGCCTCATGCCGCATCGGCGCGCGCCGCTTGGCGGAGATCGTTGCCCGATACGGTCGCGCGGAGGTGGCGCGCTACAGCCGGTTCCTGCTCGAATATTCGGACGCGATGATGCGTTCCGTGCTGCGCTCGATTCCAGATGGCACGTATCGCGGAGAAGATTTTCTCGATAACGACGGCATCACACCCGATCCAATTCCCATCCGGGTGGCGATTCGCGTCCGCGGCGGAAACGCCGAGGTGGATTTCACCGGCTCGGGCCCCGAATGCGCGGGAAGCATCAACGCCGTTTCCGCAATTGCCGAGTCGGCTGTCTTCTATATCTTCCGCTGCCTGCTCGACGAACAGGTCCCCGCAACATCGGGCCTGATGCGGTCGATTCGCGTCATCGCGCCCGAAGGAACGATTGTGAACGCGCGGCCGCCGCGCGCCGTGGCCGGCGGCAACGTCGAAACATCGCAACGAATCGTGGACACTTTGCTTCGCGCGATGGCCCGCGCCATTCCCGACAAAATCCCGGCGGCCAGTTCAGGCACGATGAACAACCTCACGTTCGGCGGCGCGGATACGCGGCACGGCGGAGAGCCATTCGCCTACTATGAGACCATCGCCGGCGGTATGGGTGCGCGGCCCGGACGCGACGGCATCAGCGGCGTTCACACGCACATGACCAACTCGCTGAACACCCCAACGGAGGTTTTCGAGATCACTTATCCCGTTCGCGTGCGACGCTACGGCCTGCGCCGCGGTTCAGGCGGAAAAGGCAAGTATCGCGGCGGCGATGGAATCATTCGCGAAATCGAGTTGCTGGTCGACGCGCAGGTGGGAATGCTGAGCGAGCGGCGCGCGATTCCGCCCTACGGCCTCGCTGGCGGCCGACCGGGCGCGAAAGGCAAGAACGAACTCATCTCGCGCGGCCGCCGGAAATCCATGCGGGCGAAATGCGGATTCTACGCGCAGGCCGGCGACGTGATTCGAATCGAATCTCCGGGCGGCGGCGGCTGGGGCAAGGGCTCGCGATAATTCTAGCGGCCGTCGTCTGACGCGCGATTCCTCGCTCGGGGAACGCGGCCACGAACGAGGTATTGTTTGTGATTCACCAAGCGACCAATGGTTCCCTTCGGCCCCACGGCCCAGCCGTTTTGGACATCGAGAATCGCGACCGCGTTCAGGTTGAGCGAATCGGTGGGCTGCCAGTGCTCGCCTCGGTCGAAACTGATGTCTGTGCCGTTCGTGCCCACGGCAACGGCTGTGCTGCCATCGACCATGGCGACCGCAGAACGGAATCCTCCCGGCATCTGCGGGGCAAGCTGCCACGTCTTGCCGCCATCGCTGGAAACTGCGGCGGTGTGATACGAGGCTGCAGGCTGCTCGTAATCGCCTCCGACCGCGAGGATGGTATCCGGCGCACTGAGCGCCAAGGAGAAAATTCCAGAGGAAGCATTGCCCGACGCGATGGGGGTCTGCGTCACACTCCAGGTGCGTCCTCCGTTCTTCGACTGAAAGACGCGCGCCGCGGGCCCGCCAGTTCCGAAGTAAATGTTCTCGCCGTCCACCGCAAGGCTGCTGTTGCTCGCGGCGAAGGCGCCCTCCTTCGGCAGAGCCGCCGGCATGTTCTCTCGCGGACGCTGGTTCCAGTGTTCGCCATCGGTGGTCGCGAGCAGGAGAAATTTGCCATCCATGGGATCGCTCAGCGCGAAGCAGCGCGTCGGCGAATCGCACGCAATCGCGTCGAGGAAGAAATCCTTGCGGCCGTCGCGATATTGAAGGTTCCAGTTGGCGCCGCCATCCTCGGTCTTGTAGATGCGCGAGTTTTCGCCGTTGCCGATCGAAATCACGTAGACGGTCTTCTCATCGAACGCGACGATGCCGCGAAAATCGAGCGAGTCGCCACCATCGACGTGAAGCCGCTTCCAGGTCTTGCCGCCATCCACTGAGCGCAGAATCACGCCCTTCGAGCCGGAGGCCCAAACCACCGGAAATGGCTTGCCCTTCGCATCGTGCGCGTAGGCGGCGCTCACTCCACGCAGGCTCGTATCGAGCCCGCTGGTTTGGACGGACCACCAGGAATCCTGCGCGAAGGCGCGGATGCCAAAACACAAGGCTGCGAAAAGCAGGAGGCATGCAGCGCCTCTAGAATTCAGGGATCTGTTCACGATGCTCGTCCGGCGCGGCTACGTTCGCTGAAAATGAAAACGGGCACAACCCTTGCGGATCGTGCCCGGTTGAAAGAGAGAAAGCGAGAAAAAACTAGTCGGCCACAATCGCCGTTTCCGGCATCTGCAGCTTCGCCTTGGCAAGCGCGCGAACGATGTTGCCCTCGACGGCTTCTTCGGAGGTGTTGCGGACAGTGGCCAATTCACTGACGAGAAGATACTTGGCGCGCTCCAGCATCTTCTTCTCGCGGAACGAGAGCGGCTTTGTACGGCTCAGTGCGACGAGCCCCTTGAGGACGGCTGCAACTTCCATCAGCGATCCCGTGCGCATGCGGTCCGAATTTTCCTTGAAGCGGTGCTTCCAATCGTGGTGAGAAGCCGAGCGGCCCTTCTCGAGATAGGAGAGGACCTCACCGGCCTGGGTGGATCGGATCACGGCCCGCAAGCCAACGTTTTCCGCGTTGGACTGCGGAACCATCACTTTGAGCCCGCTGGAGACGATGCGCAACATGTAGTAGCGCTCGGAACGCCCGTTCAAATACCCGTAGCTGATCTGCTCGATGACGCCCACGCCATGGTTCGGATACACAACTTTTTCGCCCAGCTTAAAGTCCATAGGTGAAAGGCCCCTCCCCAAAGAGCATGTTGAAATTTTAGGCACACGGAGCACGAACGTCAAGTAAATCCGCGGTTTTTCTACAGGAGGAAAGTTAGCGAGAAACGCTTGTTTCTCTCGGGTTTGGCCCGGGAATTGCCCTATAATTCATTGCGTGTTCATTCTCTCCCTCGATACAGCGTCGCCCGCCGGAAGCATTGCCGTCCTGGATGATGAAAAACTCATCGCGGTGATTTCCACCGCGACGGACGAAACGTATTCGTCACGCATGTTCCGGCAACTCGAGTTTCTGCTGGGCGAAGTAAAGCTTTCACTCGATCGGATGGACCTCTTTGCCGTGAATGCAGGCCCTGGATCGTTCACTGGGCTTCGCGTAGCTCTAACAGCCACAAAGGGTTGGGCGGAGGTTTACACAAAGCCTGCGGTTGCGGTGAGTGGGCTCGAAGCTGTTGCAGTGCAATCAAATGCGGAGGGACCGCTCATTCCGCTGCTCGACGCGCATCGAGGGCAAGTGTATTTCGGCGTTTACGGGCGCAGCGGCGATCGCTTGATTTCCGATGGCCCCGACCGAGTCGCGACACCGGAAGAATTCTGGACCGCGCTCGCAGAACTCCCGACTCCGGGAACTGTAACCGTGGTCACGCCGGACGCGAAGATGCTGGCGCAACTGTCATCTCATTCTGAGACGCGCGACCTGTCCTTCGAGCAGGTGTCGAGCGTGTTGGCTCCGTCCATCGGGCGCCTCGCGTACTCACGCGCGCGCCGCGGCGACGTGGTGGACGCCCTCACGCTTGACGCGAACTACGTTCGCCGCTCCGACGCAGAGCTTCACTGGAAGGGCCCGGACCATTGAAGCTGCGGCCCCTCGAATCCCGCGACATTCAGGAAGTGCTTGCGATCCAGTCGGCTTGCCCGGAGATCGCACAGTGGTCTGCGCGCGACTACGAGCAGGCGGCGGCCACGGGGATCGCAGGCTGGGTGGCGGAGAGCGGCCGCGGAATCGCGGGGTTTCTGGTCGCGCGGCACATTGAGGGCGAGGCGGAGATTCTGAACTTCGCGGTGCGGCAGGAATCGCGACTGCGAGGAGTCGGGACGGAATTGCTGACCAAGGCACTCGACTGGAGCCGGTCAGCGGGCGCGGAGCGGGCGTTTCTCGAAGTGCGAGCTTCGAACGAAGCGGCCATTCAATTCTATGAGCGGCAAGGATTTACACCGGCGGGACGGCGGCGGCGCTACTACACTGCGCCCCCCGAAGATGCGCTGGTGCTGAGCCTCGCGCTGAAGCGCGCTGAAGGCTGATGCACGCATGGGCGGGTTCAGTCAGCAACGCGTCCTATATCACCCTGTACGAACGGCCAGATTTTTGCTTCTGGAAACTCGCCCCTTGAAACGGGCGGCGGGCTCCGTTCGACACCTTACAATTCTTGATTAGGACCCAGCATGGCGCCGAACTCCACCGACATACGGCCGGTCAAGCCCGAGGAGCGCGAACTCGCGCTGAAGCGCGACGAGCAGACCTCCGTCCAGACGGAACTGGCCGAGTGCGAATTGCGCGCAGCCAACTTGCGCGCGGAACTCGGCGCGTTCGAGCGGCAGTATCTTCATTTCGTCGGCTTGCGCTACGCGGACCTCGACGAATTGAACGCTCAGGTGGCCGAAGAGATTGCCAAGGGGCAGCCAGGAAACGAACGCGCGCAACAGACAGCGCGGGAAGCGCGAGCGCGAGCGAGCAAGACGCGATCGTCGGCAGGCGAGGACACGGAGCAGGAGCCAAAGCCCTTCCAGGCGTCGCCTGAATTGAAGCGGCTGTATCGCGAAGTCGCGCGGCGCGTGCATCCGGACCTGACGTCGGATCGCGAGGACCGGGCCAAGCGCCAGGAACTGATGGCGGAAGCGAATCAAGCGTACGAGCAGGGCGACGAAACGCAGTTGACGAAGATTCTCACCGAATACGAATGCAGTCCTGAGTCCGTGCAGGGCGAGGGAGCGGGGCCGGAACTGATTCGCGTGATTCGCCGCATCAGCCAGGCGCGCAGCCGCTTGACAGAAATCGAAGCGGAGCTGCAGGAGTTGCTGCGGTCGGACCTGCATCAGCTGAAAACGCGCGTCGACGAGGCGGAAAAGCACGGGCGCGACATCGTGAAAGAAATCGTCAGCAAAGTGGACGAGCAGATCAGCCAGGCCAAGCGGCGGCTGGAAAATTTGCAGCAGCGAGTGCAGGCGTAAGCGAGCATGGAAGTCACGGACAAAACGAAAACCGCGCAGATTGTTCCGGCGGCGCCGCAAGGACTGGCGGTGCGCTCGGCGGCGCTGGTGTCCCGCGGACTGCGCGATCTGGCGCGGCATTCGAACTGGCTGACAACGAAAGTGTTCGCGGGGCGGTCTCCGCACGCGGCCATTTCGCCGGCGGGACACGTTTGCGCGGTAGCTCCGACGGCAAAGGGAGAGCCGCAGCGCATCGTGCTGTACGACATCGAGCGCGGCGCGCCGGCGATGGCGCTGGCCGTTCCGAACGAAGCTGTGTCGTTCGGTTCGAAGCTGGCCGACAAGGCCGTTTTCGCGTGGTCGCCCAGCGCGACATTTTTGGTGACAGCGTGGGGATTGTGGGAGCCGTCGCTGCACTTCTTCGATCTGCAAAGCAAAATGTTCCTGGGGACGTTCGGCGACTACGCGGAATTTCCGCGCACCGCGAGCTGGTCGGGAATGGGGAGATACTTCGCGATGGCGGGCTCGGGCAAGAAGGCGTCGCTCGGGCTGTGGACTGCGGGAACAAGGGCGATGGTGCTCGAAGGGCCAGCCCTGAGGACGCTGGGGCCACCCGATTGGATCGAGCGGCAGGACATCGGCGATGAAGCGGGAGACACGGGCACATTCGCCGGATACGGCAGGATCGCGTTCAGCCCCGATGAACGAAGGCTCGCGGCAGCCGTGGAGATTCAGGGCGAGTGGGCCGATGACGAAATCTTGTTTGCGGAGCTGCCGGCGTTCCGGTCAGAGAAAGTGTTTCCGGCACAGGGCCACATCACGGACATTACGTGGACGCCGGACAGCCTCGAACTGATTTATTGCGCGGCGGGACAAGCGTACCGCGTGAATGTGGAGACGCTCGAATCGGAGTCGATGCCCTTCGGCGCGGAATTGTGCCTGTGCCATCCCACTCGGCCGCTGGTGGTCTGCTTCAGCTCATGGCTCAGGAATTCGGCGAAGGGGCGGCTATTCCTGGTCGATCTCGACGCGCTGGACGTGTTCGACGAGCATCCCGCGGAAAATGTGGTGGACCTGCGCTGGAGCATCGACGGCACGAAGGCGTTTGCCGTGACGCGAGATGGTCTGGCGTATTCCTACGAACCGCCGTTCTGACGGCGTGCTAGACTGACGCACGTGAATTCCTCCCGCCCATGGAAATGGGCCCTCGGTGCGCAGCTTGCATCGCTGATTTACTTTGAGACGTGCGTCCTCGTCCCTCTGGGCGCATGGAATGACCAGCCTGGCGGCAACGCTCCCTTTAGCAAGGACAATATCGTCCTCGGCGCGATCGTGGGCGGCGTGCAATTGCTAATCCTGGCCGGAACATATTGGCGATTCAAGCCGTTGCTGTGGTTCGGCCTCGCCGCATACAGCCTTTGGCTGATACTCCATTTTCAGGGCCTGTGGGTTCCTTACATTTTCGGCGCTTCTCCGGGCTACGCGACGATGTACGCGCGAGTGTTTGGGCGGACGACAAAGCTGCTGCCAAACTTCGGGAATCATCTTGCCCCTGATGCGATGCACATCTTCATCGACGTTTTCGCGGCAGCGGTGCTGGTGACGATGGTCAACTACATGAGGTCCCAGAGGCGATCACAAGCCTCTGCCCCGGCAGCCTCTTCAAACGAAAGCTAGATTCTGCCAGGCCAGAATTGAGGAAAGCGCACGAGGAGACGTCAGGCCAACGGAAGACTGGCCTCTGCGTTGAGGGTTGCGTCCTCGCGCTCGCCTGACTGGAAACGCGCGTAGCCGGCGGCGGCAATCATCGCGGCATTGTCAGTGGAGAGCGCACGGCTGGGAAAGAAAACCTCGATGCCGCGGCGCGCGGCTTCTGCTTCGAAGCTGCGGCGCAGTTCGGAGTTAGCAGCAACGCCTCCTGAAACGAGAACCGTGCGCGCAGCCTGCTGCTCGGTGGCGGCAAGAGTTCGCGTGACGAGGTCGTCGACCACCGAGCGCTGGAAGCTTGCGATCAGATCAAGCGTCGGCTGCGATGAAAGCGCGCGCAAAGCATCGGCGCTGCGTTCGCCGCGCGCCAGAGCCTTTTGGCGGGCATCGATTTCCGGCTGCAACTGCGGATTGCGGCGCAGGTGATAGAGCACGGCGGTCTTGATTCCGCTGAAGCTGAAATCGTACTGATTCCCTTTCATTTTGGGCTCACCGAAGCGGATCGCCGCGGGATTGCCATGCGGAGCCAGCCGGTCAATCACGGGCCCGCCGGGATAGCCGAGAGCGAGCATCTTCGCAACTTTGTCGTAGGCCTCGCCGGCGGCATCGTCGCGCGTTCCGCCGATGCGGGAATATGCGAAATGGAGCGCGCCATTCTCGGAGTGCGACACCACGTGATAGAGAATCGTATGCCCGCCCGAAACAATCAGGCAAATGGCCGGGAGCTGAGGAGATCGACTGGCCACGTGGGCCTCGAGAAGAACGGCGTGAACGTGCCCCTCGAGGTGATTAACGCCGATCAAAGGCTTGCCCAGCGACGTTGCCAAAACCTTCCCGTACGTGACGCCCACCAGCAGCGAACCGATCAGACCAGGCCCCCGCGTGACGGCGATCGCGTCCACGTCGCGCAACGAAATGCCCGCGCGCTCAACGGCCTCGCGAACCACCGGCACCACCTGCCGTAGGTGCTCGCGCGAAGCAAGCTCCGGCACGACGCCGCCGTACTTGCGGTGAATATCGATTTGAGAGGCGACAACGCTGGACAGGATTCGACGTCCGCTCGCGACGACGGCCGCGGCCGTTTCGTCGCAGGACGACTCGATGCCGAGAATCAGATGATCTTGCCCAGTCAAAGAACGATCTCCGAGGACGCCGAAAGGGCATCGCAAAATCCTATGCTAGCATAGGAGAGCGGCTCATCTTCAGGGCCGCGAGAGTCCCAGTCGGCGGCTGCGGCGGAGCGCGATTCATTCCGGCGCAAAAATCCAGGGCGGAGAAGAATGAGACGAGTGCGCAAAGCGGTGCTGCCGGTGGCAGGTCTGGGAACGCGGTTTCTGCCGGCCACGAAGGCGATGCCGAAGGAAATGCTTCCCGTGGTGGATAAGCCGCTGATTCAGTACGCCGTCGAGGAATGCATCGCGTCGGGAATCGAGAATGTGATTTTTGTGACCGGGCGGCGCAAGAACGCGATCGAGGATCATTTTGATTCGCAGCCGGAGCTGGAGAGCTTCCTCGAGGAACGCGGCAAGCCGAAGCAGGCGGAGATGGTTCGCAGCATCAGCGGCGGGCTGCACTTCAGCTATACGCGACAGCGAGAGGCGCTCGGGCTGGGCCACGCGGTGCTGACGGCGCGCGAGTTGGTGGGCGATGAGCCGTTCGCGGTGCTGCTCGGAGACGTGATCATGGACGGGCCGCCTGCGACGGGGATGTTGGTGAAGATTTACGAAAAGACGGGCGTGGGCGCAATTGCCGTGGAAGAAGTCGCGCCGGAGCAGGTGCATCTTTACGGCATCATCGATGCGGAGCCGGAAAAGAACTCGGACGGCTTGCTGCGCGTGAAGGATCTTGTCGAGAAGCCGAAGCGGGAAGAAGCGCCGTCGAACCTTGGCGTGACGGGGCGGTACGTTCTGCCGCCGGAGATTTTCGATTACCTCGAGCAGACGAAGCCGGGCGCGGGCGGGGAGATTCAGTTGACCGACGGCTTGCGCGCGCTCGCTAAGAACGAAGGGCTTTTCGCCCAGGTCTACACGGGCAAGACGCATGACGCGGGCGACAAGCTCGGGTTCCTGAAGGCAACGGTCGAAATTGCGCTGAAGGATCCTCGGTTCGGCGCAGACTTCCGGAAGTATTTGAAGGATCTAAAGCCGTAGGCCGAAGAAGCAATTCCCTACCGGGTTCGGGCTACTCTACTTGCCGAGTTGAACGACGGTCAGCGACTCTACCATTCGAATCCATCGAGCGGGCCGCTTGTCGTGGGGCGCCAGAAGCTTGATGTCCGTCTCGCACTCCAGCAGATCGGCCGAGATCGCCGAGTGGTTCAATACCGCTGCTTTCTGCGACAACAACGCCGGGACCAGCGCCGCTTGCTCAGCTGGAGTTGCCGGAATAGAGGAACGCGCGCCGAGTGCGAGATCGAGCGAGGTGCGATTGTGAAACATATCGCGGAAGCCCTGATTGCAATTTCTTTTCTTTGCATTTGCTCCACACCTGTCGCCGGTCAGTCCTCCACTGCCGTCCTGACCGTGCGAAACCCTGCGAACTTCCCGAGATCGAATGAGACGATCACGCTAGACGCGTCCCAGCTCCGGACTCTTCTTTCTGTTGACGACATTCGCCGCGTCCAAGTGCGCGATCTCGAGTCCGGCGAGGATCTGCTGACGCAGGCTCTCGATTCGAAAGGCGATCGCACATACGACCAGCTGATTTTCCAGACGAATATCGGACCCAACGCTACGAAGAAGTTCGTGCTCGGCGTGGGCCAGCGACGCATCCCGACCGTGCAGCAGTTCAAGGCGTATGGCCGGTTCGTTCGCGAACGCGAGGATGATTTCGCGTGGGAGAACGATCGCATCGCCGACCGGATGTACGGGAAGGCGCTCGAGACGTCGCTGATCGACCCGCTGACGAGCAGCGCGGTCGATGTCTGGGTAAAGAGCGTGCCGCAACTCCTGATCAACGACTGGTACATGGTGGACGATTATCATCACGACCACGGGCAAGGCGGCGATTTCTATGATGCCGGCACGACGCGCGGCTGCGGCGGGAACGGCATCTGGCGAAACGGGCAGATCTACGGGTCGACGAACTTCATCCATACGCGCGTACTCGCGAATGGGCCGATCCGCCTGATTTTCGAGCTAACGTATCCGGCATGGGGCGCAGGCGGAATGCCGGTGGATGAAATCAAACGCGTGACGCTCGATGCAGGACAGAACTTCAATCGTTTCGAGAGTCACTATGCGGTGGAGAGCCGCACCGCGCAATTGACGGACGCGATCGGCATCCGCAAGGGAAAGGACCCGGCCATTTCCGAGTCGCGCGAAACGGCGGTCATGCGAAGTTGGGAAACGCTTCCCGACGATCACGGCCAGCTCGGGTGCGCCGTCATCGCCGATCCGGCCAATTTTGCCGACTTTACGGAAGACTCGAAGAATTTCTTGATGATCGAAAAAGTGCCGGACAATCGCGTCGCTGTATACTACGCCGGATTCGGATGGAGCAAGAGTGGGTTCCCGACGGTTGAAACGTGGGACGAGTACGTAAGGCATTACGCGACGGCTTTGCGGTCGCCGCTCGAACTGACGCTGGCGAGACAATAGCGCGACGGATGGTACCCACACGCGTCGGTTCGGACCGGACTGTGCGGCAGCCAGGCACGTATGACAAGCGAACGACAGGAGCGAATGTGAGCAACGTCGGAAGAGTTTTGGTCTTGTTGACCGCGATGCTGATGCTGGCGGTCGCCGGAACCAGCGCGCAAGATTCCGTCCAGGCCAAGTATTTCTCAAATTGGCCGGCCGGGCTGTCGCCGCAGGAAATCGGCAAGCGCGTCGCGGAGCACTTCGTTACCAGCGCACACGCCGATCCGAACTCTATCGTGTATCAGGAGGTCTGCACATGGTACGGTGCGCTGGCTTTCGCAAAGCTCTCCGGTGACAAGGCGCTTACCGCGGAACTGATCCAGCGGTTTGATCCGCTTATGACGCCGCCGGGCTCCGCTCTCGTTTCCGACAAGCGACATGTGGACTTCTCCATGTTCGGCAGCCTGCCGCTCGAACTCTATATTGAAACCAAGGAACCGAGATACCTGCAGATGGGCAAGAAGTTCGCTGACATCGAGTGGGAAGATCCGCAGCCGGATGGGTTGACGTCCGAAACGCGCTACTGGATCGACGACATGTACATGATCACGATCCTGCAGGTGCAGGCATACCGCGCGACCGGGGATCAGAAATACCTGGACCGCGCTGCGCGCGAAATGGTCGCGTATTTCGACAAGCTGCAGCAGCCAAACGGGCTCTTCTACCACGCACCCGACGCTCCGTTCTTTTGGGGGCGCGGCGATGGCTGGATGGCGGCGGGAATGTCCGAGATTCTGCGCTCGATGCCGGACAATTATCCATTGCGCCCGCGCATCCTGGAGGCCTACCGCAAACAGATGAAGGCGCTAGCAAGCTATGAGGGGCAAGACGGCGTTTGGCACCAATTAATCGACCATCCGGAATCGTTCGAGGAAACTTCCGGCAGCGGGATGTTCACGTTCGCGCTGGTTACAGGCGTGAAGAACGGCTGGCTCGATGCGGACGCGTATGGCCCCTTGGCACGTAAGGCATGGATTGCGCTCGCAGGCTTCGTTGACCAGGACGCAGACCTCACCAGCGTGTGCGTCGGCACGGGAAAGAACAGCAGCTTGGAGTTTTATCTGCTGCGCCCGCGGCACACGGGAGACGATCACGGAGAGGCGCCCGTGCTTTGGGCGGCATCGGCACTGCTGCAATAGCTGCGGCCAATTTCAGCGTTCTTGCTCGGGAGTTCTGGTCGGACCCAGTTGGTCAGGTCGCGAAGTCAATGGAGCACGAATTCTTTGATATAGTCGGGTTGAAGGGCCAAGGAGTTCGGCCTCAACCGCTGTCCTTCTGAAGGCTGGGACAGATGATGACTCCTGACAAGGGATGCTTGTCGCGGAGTCATGTCATCCCGCGCAACGAATCCCTAAGAAAGGTTCCAGTGACGAAGTGTCTGAATGGCGTTCCGCTCGAGTGAATTACGCCGCGGCGTCCGCCGCAGGTAAGGCCAAGGGGGCGCGAAAGAGAAGCAGCATGAGTTTCGAAAGCATTCTATTTGAGGAATCCAGTTACGCAACGGAAGAGACGATCGAGGCGCCAAGCTTCTTTGCAGATCTCAACCTCGACCAGGCAGTTGAAGCAATCACCGCCGAGTTCAAAGAGTACGAGCTCAGGCCGTTCTATTACACACCCCTGCATGAACTCAGTGCCATCCGCTATCGGCAGGAAATTTTTCAGGACCTCGATCAGACCGAAGCGATGCAAGCCGTGAGGTTGTTTTCCGAAAAGATGCGCTTGATGCGTGCATGTCTCGACCAATCAAAGCGATTTCGCGATTACAAGCACGCCAAGACGCGACGGTTTCTTGCGGCAGCAGAGACCTATGCCAGCGCGGTGGAAGCCTTCGCGCGTGCACTCTCGGCATTTGACGCGAAGTCCCAAGGGCTTCGCGGTCTCCGCGCATACTTGTCCGAATATGTTGCGTCGGCCGGCTTTCGTGGCCTTGCAATGGAGACGGCGAAGTTGAAGGAAGACTTGGCCGCGATCACGTACTCCCTGCTGATCGGCGAAGGCAGTATTACGGTTCGGGACTATTGCGGAGAGAGCGATTACAGCGCTTCGGTCGAAGAGACGTTTGCCAAGTTCAGGCAAGGGACGGTGGGCAACCGCTGGGTCGAAGTCCCGAGATGGTCAGGGATGAACCACATTGAAGCGCAGGTGCAGGAGCGCGTTGCGCTACTGAATCCGCGTGTGTTCGCTTCGCTGGAGGCATTTTATGCCGCTCATTTCGACTATCTCGAACCCAAGATAGAACGATTCGACCGCGAAGTGCAGTTCTACGTGGCGTATCTGAAATACGTGGAGAGATTCCGGACGGCCGGACTGAGCTTCTGTTTGCCTAGGCTGTCGAAGACGTCCAAGGAGGTGGCGGCCCGCAATGCGTTCGATCTTGCTCTTGCAGAGAAGCTGATCAGCGCAAAGCGCCCCGTCGTCCGCAATGATTTTGAGCTGAGCGGGCCCGAGAGGATCCTGGTCGTCTCGGGCCCCAATCAGGGAGGAAAGACAACGTTCGCACGGATGTTTGGCCAGATCCATTACCTGGCCGGCCTCGGCTGTCTCGTTCCGTGCGAGGAGGCGCGGGTCTGGGTGTGCGATCAGCTTTTCACGCACTTTGAACGAGCGGAGGATCCAGCAAATCTCCGAGGGAAGCTCCAGGACGACCTGGTCAGAATTCGCATGATTCTCGACAACGCAACGCCCGACAGCATCGTCGTTCTGAATGAGATCTTCTCCTCGACGACTGTCAAGGACGCCCTCTTTCTGAGCAAGAAGATCATCGGACGGATGTCGGCGCTGGACCTGATCGGCGTTTGCGTGACGTTTCTTGACGAACTGGCGTCGTTCAACAAGAAGACCGTCAGTATGGTGAGTCGCGTTGATCCCATCAACCCGGCAGTCCGGACCTACAAGATCGAGAGAAGGCCCGCGGACGGACTGGCGTACGCGCTCGCAATCGCCGACAAATACGGCGTCACATACGAATCCATCCGGGAACGAGTCAAGATATGAAAGCCTTTCTGATGCATCGAGATGAGGACTTCGATGTGCAACAACCGTCGCCATGGAATGTAAAGGAGTTGACTCAGGATCTCGATCTGGACGTGATCTTGCATGCAATGGCGGGCGACGACGATTTCATTCTCGAGGTCGCCCGAAAAGCATTGGTTTGCGCCACCAACAACGACATCGAGACGATCCTCTATCGACACGAGGCGCTGAAGGATTGTCTGCGGAACGAGCCGTTCGTCGAGGAGATGTACCAGCTCGTTGTCAATGCCATCGAAACCACAAGAAAGCACACGTGGGGCATCACGGGCCACTATCCGGGATCCATGGTGTATGGCGCCACGGGCCTTCTTGAATCGCTGGTTGCAATGCTGCGAGAGCTCCGCAATAGCGCGACAGTCCACGCGAATCGGTTCAGGTCGGAAGCGTTCACGACCATGTTCAAGATGCTCGAGAGAGAACTCAGCGAAGAGTACCTTGCTGCCATCGCGGATCATCTCGTGATCTCCAAATTCAAGAAGGGCGTGCTGATGAGCAGCCAGCTCGGAGAATTCAACGAGAGCACGAATTTCGTACTGCGCAAGGCCGCGGACCGCAAGCGGAACTGGTTCGAGAGGCTGCTGCGGAAGGGTTCCCCTGGTCACACTTTTCGCCTTCACGAACGGGACGAGGCAGGAGCGAGAATCGTTTCCGAAATGCGCAACAGGGGCATCAGCCGCGTTGCGGTGGCGTTAGCGGAATCAGCCGATCACGTTCTTAGTTTCTTTAGAATGCTTCGGACGGAGCTGGCATTTTACGTTGCGTGTATCCACCTCCACCAAAGCCTTGTCTCCAAGCAAATGACGACCTGCTTTCCCGTCCCAGCCGAAGCGGGAACGCGACGCCTGCGTTTTGCGGGGCTATACGACGTTTCTTTGTCCCTGCGGATGACGGACAAGGTGAGAGCCAATACGACCGATGCCGACGGCAAGGATCTGATCATCATAACGGGCGCGAACCAGGGCGGAAAATCCAGCTTCCTGCGCAGTGTTGGCGTGGCGCAATTGATGATGCAATGCGGCATGTTCGTGGGCGCGGAGAACTTCGAAGGGGAGGTTTCTCCCGCGCTGCTTACCCACTACAAACGGGAAGAAGATGCGACGATGGAGAGCGGAAAGTTTGACGAAGAGCTTTCCCGAATGAACCAGATCATCGAGCGCATTCGGCCCAACGTGATCATCCTATTCAACGAGTCGTTTGCGGCGACGAATGGGCGCGAGGGCTCGGAGATTGCTCGTCAGATTGTGTCCGCGCTGCTGGAGAAGCAGATCCGGATTCTATATGTAACGCACCTATATGAGTTCGCAAAAGGTTTCTTTGACACCGGAAGGCAAGACGCCCTCTTCTTGCGAGCGGAGAGAGAGCCGGACGGACGCCGGACGTTTCAACTGCGCGCGGCGGGGCCGCTCGACACGAGCTACGGCGAAGATCTGTACAGAGAGGTATTCGAAACTGGGGACGCGTCCAGCCTCGCAGAACCGAGCCAGACTCTGCCAGTCAACGGGGACTAGCCGGATTGAAGGACGCACGGCTTCCCAAGGCGAGTCCACTATCGCTCAGCTTGAGACGGTCTCAAAACTACTTCAGTCTTTCCCTGATGTTAATGACATCCAGAACGAGCGATTCGACTCTTTCTCGAATCACTTCCTCGACTCCAGCGTCAGGATTCCATCCCGATTCCCGCAGCCGCTCGGGGCGAAAACAGTCGATCAGCACGAATAAGACCATCAGCTCTATGCTGATCTGCTCGCGGACTGTGGCTTTTCGTGATGACGAGGGCAGCAGGCCCGTGAGCTCTTTCAACGTTTCCTGTATGTGGGCAATCTTGCCCAAGAAATATGTCTGCTGATCTTCGATCTCACGGGGCAGCATCGTTGCGTGATTATCCGCGATCGCGGCTGGATCCTCCCTCACGGTGGTGGCGAGACGGGCGAGGATATCTGAGGCAACTCGCTCTGCCGCCTTCAATTTTCGTTGGTATACAACAGCCGTGGGATTGGCCCGCCCGACTGGCGCCGCGATTTGGACCTTCCCCGTTGTGGAGTGGGAATGAGTCACCGGACATTCCCTCTTCGATCGTCCAACTCAAAATTGTGGGTGTAACGCACCACATCGACCTGGGACAGCGCAACCAAACCGGTTGACAGCACGCCAGTCCCGACCATCTCGCACAGCTCGGGAAGGACCTCATCAACCGTATCTGAAGTAGCGATGAACTCCACCTGAACGGGAAGATTCTCCGCCAGGCGTTCAATATTGATTGTGTGCATGTGGTGATCGGCTCCGAACCCGGCCACACTTGACGTGATGGCCGGGATCACGACCTTCTTGCGACAAAGGAACTCAAAGATCGCGATGAAGGCGCGCTTGCCCCGATACACATGATCCCCGCCGACGTGAACAATCACTCTCTTGGCCTGCGTGCTGTCGAGCATAGAATCTCCCCATAGCTGGAATGGATCTAATGTCTGAAGAGCGAGTAAGTGCCTCTCGCCAGTCCGCTCGCCTAGCGCCAAAAGGAGCGCGAAGCAATGCGCGGACGCGATTTCACGAGAGCGGCTCTCGTTCTTCTTGCAGGGATTCGAGCCAGGTGACATGACCCCGCGACAAGAATCCCTTGTCAGGAGTCATCATCCGTCCCGGCTTCAGAGGGACAGCGGTTGGGGCCGAACTCCTTGGCCCTAGAGTGATGATACGTTCCTCGCACCAATTGTCAATTAAATCCAACAGAGAAAGATGGGAGTGCGGAGAAAGTCTTACGCAGATGTAAGAGCAAAAGCGAAACTCGCTTGTCGCACCGGGACTCTTATGGTTGAATAGTGGCGGCAAAGGAGTTTGCCTCCCTGGCAAACCTGGGATAAAACGTCGCGTCCCTTGCGACTGATAACTCCTCCCAATTACTGGGCACCTTGAGCGGTGCGCGAGGACGGTGATGGGAGGAGCAATACCACGCGTTAGAGTCGGTCCATGTATCCCACGGGCCGTTTCAGGGCTCTCGGTCTCCGTCTACCTACGTTTCTCCCCCTTTGTCAGGAGTGAAGTTTCCCGCATCACTTCCCCGCGCCGCGACTCTCGTTACTTACCGGGGCCCATTCACGAGGATGCCGTCTCATGAAGCAAACGATCCTCTACAACGCTCTGCAACTGCTTTTTGTGCTTGCCTTCGCTCCTCTCTATTCCGGAGTGTTGTCGCGAGTGAAGGAGATGGTTCAAAGCAAGCGCGGACCAAGTGTCCTTCAGCCATATCGTGATTTATGGAAACTCTTCCACAAGGATCAAGTAATCTCCTCTGAAACGACGTGGATTTTTCGGATTACGCCATACCTGGTATTCATCACGCCACTATTCGTAACAATCCTGATTCCCGTCCTGACGGACTACCCCCTGGCGTTCGCCTTTATGGGCGACATGCTGGCTGGCGGGTTCTTTCTTGCATTGGGCGGATTCTTTGCGGCGCTAGCCGCGGTCGACACCGGGAATCCCTACGGACCCATGGGGGCAAGCCGGACACGCATGGTGGGGTTCCTGGCCGAGCCCGTGTTCATGATTGTGTTTTTCACGGTCTCATTTGTCGCTCAGTCGACGATCCCATACATCGTTCAGCAGAAATGGATCGCCAGCCCGGCCGCATTCTTCTCTCCTTCTCACGTGTTGTTACTGATCGCGTTTCTCATGCTGATTCTGGCGGAGGGAGGCCGGATTCCCGTCGACAATCCGACAGGCCACTTCGAACTGGCGATGATCGACGAGTCCAAAGGACTCGAGTTTTCGGGCAGAGATGCGGCGTTGATGAAATGGGGTGGCCAAATGAAGTTTCTCGTGCTGGGGTGCATCTTCTTGAATGTGCTCCTGGCGCCTTGGGGACTTGCACAGGGGAGACAGATCACACAGGTGCTGGAAGCCGTGCCGTTGATACTGATCAAACTCTTTCTGTTCATCCTGGTGTTGCTGACGATCGAGACATCGCTGGCCAAGCTCCGCCTGTTTCGAATCAGCGAATTTCTAGGCGCTGCCTTCATAGCATCGGTGACAGCCATGATCGTGAGCATATTCTTCGTGTCTTAGGAAGGATGGGCCTATGCCCGAACATATCTCTGTGCCTGAAGCGCTCAACACGTTGAGCGCGGGGCTGATCTTGCTTTCTGCGTTCGCGATGGTCGCCACGCGGCAAGTCCAGGGAGTAGTGCGATTTTTCATTATCCAGTCGCTTTTGCTTTCTGCTTCCTGCTTCTTACTGGGTTTCGCTCTGCACTCCGTTCACCTGTATGCTCTCGGCGCGATAACCGTCATCGCCAAGGTCTTCGTAATTCCCTGGGTTCTGAAGCGAACGTTGGCTCGGGACCTGTATGTTCGCCGTGAGATCAAGCAAGTTTTCAACATTCCGGCATCGCTGTTGTGGGCCCTGCTACTGGTAATCGTGTCGGTGCTCCTGGTTGGCCCCGTCACGGCAGCAGCACACGACCCAATCATTCGAATCAACCTTCCGATCGGTCTGGCTGGAGTGCTGATCGGAGGCTTTTCACTGATGGCGAGAAGGGAGGCGGTTCCTCAGCTGATTGGCATCCTAGCCATGGAAAATGGCGCTTTTTTCGCGGGAATCGCGATAGCCGCTGACCTGCCGCTTATCGCCGAACTCATGGTCGCGTTCAACGTAATCCTCATTGTCGTAATCGTCGGGCTTGTCGCGAGAAACATCGAGGAAACAATCGGCACGACCGAAGCGGGCGCTCTGCAGGAGCTCAAGGAGGAACCGGTATCATGGCGCTGATCCTGGTCGTGTTCCTTCCTTTGTTCGCAGCCCTTCTGTGTTGGGTCCCGCCATTTCGGAAAGCCGCGTGGTTGATCAGTGTGGTCTGCCTGTTTCTGGATTTGATTCTCGCCGTCATTGTGGCCGCAGGCGTGATTTCTCATTCGCGCGTGATTGGCATTCCTGGATGGATCGAGGCCGATGGGCTGTCAGCGCTGATGCTCGTGCTGGTGGCCTTTGTGTGCGCGATCGCGGCGCTCTTTGCCGGCGACTATATGCGCCACGGCAAGGGTCAATCCCATCGAACGTGGTGGTTCTACTGCGCCTCAGACCTATTCGCGTTTGCCCTAGTGGGAACTCCTGCGATGACGGATCCAAATCTGGTCTGGGTGGGAGTTGAGTTGATCACTTTGTTCGCCATACTTCTCGTCGCTTTTGAGAGCACGGGGAGCGCCCTCGAAGCGGCCTGGAAATACTCGATGCTCACGATGCTGGGAGCGCCGATCTCGCTGTTAGGCTTTCTCGTTCTCTTCTGGGCTTACCGCGGAACCGGGACTCAAGCGCCCGAAACCTGGCTGACTCTGAGCGCCCAGGCCGGGTCGATGTCGCCGGCGTTGTTACGGCTCTCATTCCTGCTCGTATTCGTCGGATTCGGAGCCAAGGTTGGCCTGGCCCCCATGCATACGTGGCTCCCCGACGCTCACAGCCAAGCTCCTTCTCCTGCGTGTGCGGTTCTGTCAGGAGTCAAGACTACGGTACCTCTGTATGCAATCCTACGACTGCTCTCGATTCTCCTTGTATCACCCACGGCAAGAATGGGCCGGTGGATGATCGTCGTTGGAATCGTGTCGGTGGCGATCGCGGCGTTCCTGCTACTACAGGTGCGCGAGTATAAGCGGATGTTTGCATACTCCACGGTCGAGCATATGGGAATCATTCTCGCTGCCGCCGGCATGGCGACCCAAGCGTCGGATTTCGGGGCCGTGTCGCAGATGCTGAACCACTCGATCACCAAGTCTCTCTGCTTCTATGTGGCTGGGACGGTGCTCCTCACGCTCGAGACTCGAGAGATCAAGTCGGTTCGAGGTCTTCTTCGAGTTTCGCCGTTCGTCGGGTCGACGCTCTTGCTGTGCGCGTTGGCGATCGCGGGAGCACCGCCTTTCCCTATCTTTCTGAGTGAGTATTCGATCCTTTCAGCAGGTTTGCGGGGCGGGCATAGCGTCGCGGTGGCTTTTCTTGCGGCGTTGATCGTGCTTGCTTTCGTCGGAATCATGCTGCAGGTCAACCGCATGACCTTCGGACGTCCTGATCAGTTGCTGCAACACGCAGCCCCCGTGCCCACAACGTGCCGGTGGGGCGTGATTGGCGCGGCTCTCCCCGTGGTTCTGTTCGGAGTCTACATTCCCGGTCCGGTGCATGCGCTGCTGGAGTTGGCTGCGAAACAACTGGGGGGGCACTGAAATGTCAGCGCCGCGCGAGCCCAATGTCGCATTCGAACGACTGAACTGGGAGGTTTTGATCGCCGACCTGCAGGAGCGGTTCCACTGCGACGTCGTGGCCGCCGAGAATGGCATTACCGTTTCAGTGCGGATTCAGGACCTTGCCTCGCTTCCCGCTCTTTGCCGATTCTTGTTCTGGGACGTAGGTTGCGGATTCGCCGGCATCGTAGTCGAAGAGCGCTCGCAAGACTGGGAGCTTCGCTACCTCTTTCTGGCGCGATTCGCCGGATGGCTTGAGGTCCTCGTGCGCCTTCCGCTGGCCGTTACGAGCCTTCCCAGCATCAGCGCGGAGGTCCACTCCGCAGACTGGCATGAGCGGGAGGCCGAAGATCTTTTCGGCCTTCAGTTCGAGAATCACCCGCGTTTGGGCGATTTCGTCCTTCATGACCAGTTTTGGGGCGAAGGACTTGCTCCGTTTCGCAAACGCTTCGATATCACCAGAGTCCATACGGACGGACAGCACAATGTGTCGTGGCGTCCATTACTTGTGGTTCGCGATCCGGGCGCATTCGCGATGCCGGTGGGGCCAGTCTACGAAGGCGGAATCGGGGAATCGGTTCACTTCATGCTTGAGACAGTCGGAGAAGACGTTCTTCGAGCGGTTCCCCGGCTTTTTTTCAACTTTCGTGCGGTGGAGAAGATCGCCGAAGGCAAGGATCTAGACGGGGTATTGCTGCTAGCTGAGCGCTTCGCCGCCAAGTCTTCATTCGCACATTCGTGGGCGTTTTGCCAAGCGGTTGAAAGAATCTGCGGCGTCAATGTGCCTGTCCGCGCGAAGCAACTGCGAATCGTCCTGAGCGAGCTCGAGCGGTTGCGGCACCACTCGGGCGTAATCGCTGGAATCTGCGAGTCGACCGCGCTGTCGGTTTCGGCCGCCCAAGCAGCGATCATCGAGGAACGCCTGCTGCGAAATTCCTGTTCGTTTGCCGGCCATCGCTACCTGTTCGGACTTAACAATCCAGGAGGGCTGCGGAGGGATTTCAGTGAGCAGCAGTGCCAAGGCTTAGTGGAAGGAGTCCGGCGGGCGGCGGAAGGACTCAAGGACTTGGAGGACCAGCTCTCCTTCACGAGCAGTTTTATGGATCGATTGGAAGAGGCCGGAATCGTAAGCACAGAGAGTGCGCGTGACCTGAATCTGGTCGGTCCGGTCGGCCGTGCTTCGGGGAGGGGACATGACCTACGAAAGGAGTGCCCCTACGGCCTGTATGGGCAGTATGAATTCGGCGTTCCTACAGAAAATCAAGGAGACGGATACGCGAGGTTACGCATTCTATTTCGAGAAGCATATCAATCGGCTGATCTAATCCGGCAGGTGGTCGCTTCACTGGAAGAAGGACCGGTCCTCGAACTGTGTCAACCCGCACGTGGCGGTGCAGCGCTGGGTTGGGCGGAAGCACCAATTGGAGCCGCACTCCATTGGGTGCGGATCGACGAATCGGGACTCGTTGAGCGATATCGAATCATCACGCCTTCGTTCAACAATTGGCTTGGGTTCCATGTGGCGGTCGAGGATTTTGCGTTTCAGGATTTCCCGATCATCCTGGCGACCTTTGGGCTCTCGGCGACCGAGTGTGACCGCTGACAGGAGACTGCAATGAGTTTTTGGTTCTGGAACGGGCTGCGTCGAGGCATCCAGACGACCCATTACCCCAAAACGAGGGATCTTGAACCCGGTGTCTCCCCCGGGCGTCCCTTGGCGACTTCCTTCGCATTCCCGGAGGAGGCGGAGCGAGCTGCAGATCAGTGTCCTGTGGGAGCAATCATCGCGCATGACGCTGTGGCGAACGTGGTGTTGGGGAGTTGCATACATTGCCAGCGCTGTCATTCTGGCGCTCGTTATCCGCTCGAGTGGAAGTACGACTACGAGTGGACCACTGTGGCTCGGGGCTCTCAAGGCTACGAAGCCTTGCCAAATCAGTTCCAAAAGTCTCTTCACGTGATTGTCGTTGACGCGGGCGATTGCGGAGCTTGCCTTCACGAAGTGAAGCAGCTGAATAATCCCCTCTATAACGTGCACCGGCTCGGGATTTTCTTTACGCCCACGCCGCGCGCAGCGGACGTGTTGCTGGTCGTGGGCCCTGTCAGCGAGAACATGCGCGTGCCGCTGCAAAAAACCTATGAAGCCATGCCCGACCCAAAGAGGATTTTGGCGGTCGGGGCCTGTGCGATCAGTGGCGGAGTCTTTGGGAGGAGCGCGATGTCAGCCGGCGGGGTCGCATCGGTGCTGCCCGTGGATCTCGAAGTTCCAGGCGATCCCCCTCCGCCTCTGGCAATCCTGCACGGTTTGCTGGTGGTTACCGGAAGGAAGAGTCCGCTGGCGGCCGGAGCCTCGTGAGGAGCAGATGATATGTACGGATTGATTCAAGGATTGCTCCTTCTGTTCTTCATCGCCTGCGCTTGCGGAATCGTGCTTTCGGGTTCCTTCCGAGGAAAAGCAAATCTCAGGATTATCGCGAGCATAAGCGTAGTGTGCTCTCTTGCCATGATGCTTGCATCGGCGCTAGCGCTGATTTCTAAGCAAGGTCCCGAGCTGCGCTTGTGGACTCTTGAGGGATTTGGCTCTTTCACGCTGCGGTTGGATGCCTTATCTTCCATTTTCCTCTTCGTGGGCGGGCTCGTCTATCTCCCTGCATCTCTCTTCGCGAGCCGCTATCTCGGGCGCCTTTACCACAATCGATATCCAGCGCGGCGATTTGGTGTGCTGCACTTTGCTTTGATGGGCTCCGTCGTCCTTGTCCTGGTTGCGCACGACGCGTATTCGTTTCTGATCAGTTGGGAGTGCATGTCGATCTTGTGCTACTTCCTGGTCAACTACGAACAGGGTCCAAGAACGGACATCCGGGCTGGTTACGTCATGCTGGCGATGAGCGAGGCCGGATTTCTGTGCATCGTGCTCGCTTTTCTCATTGCGGGCCGCGCGGCGAGCGATTTCTCTTTTCCTGCACTGGCCCTGGAAGCTGTCCATCTTTCGCCTGCGGCCGTGTGGGGCGTGTTCCTGTTAGGCTTTCTCGGGTTCGGAGTCAAGGCGGGACTGGTTCCGGTTAATTTCTGGCTTCCTCGATGCTACACGTCCGCGCCGCCCGCGTTCGTTCCGATTCTCGCGGGAGTGACCCTCAATCTGGGGTTCTACGGAATCCTGCGCCTCAACGTCGACTTGGTCCCTTCGCACAGCTGGGGACCGGGTCTCGTCGCTCTGATCGTCGGCAGCCTGACCGCCCTCGTAGGCATTTTGTATGCCACGACCGAGAACGATATGAAGACGATGTTGGCGCATAGCTCCATCGAGAATGCCGGGATCATCGTGGCCGCTATCGGCGCGTCCATGATCTTCCGCGGCTCAGGATTCGCGATTCCCGCTGCCATCGCGCTTGCGGCGGCTCTCTATCACGTCGCGAATCATTCGGTGTACAAGACACTTCTCTTCCAGGGAGCCGGCGAAATTGAAGCGGCGACCGGAACCCGCGAAATGGATCGTCTGGGAGGTTTGGCGCGTTTCGCGCCAGGCTTGTCCGCGGTTTTTCTCGTAGCCTGTCTGTCCATTTCCGCGATCCCGCCGTTCAACGGCTTCGTGAGCGAATGGTTGACGCTGCAATCTCTTTTGAGGAGCGCGGTTCTAGCGTCCTCCTTCATCAAGATCGTCTTCGCGCTTTGCGGAGCCATGCTCGCGCTGACCGCAGCGCTGGCCGTGACCTGCTTCGTCAAGGCATACGCGATGAGCTTCTTGGGGATTAAGCGAGGTACATGGGAACCCCATTCAATCAAGGCGTTTGGGCGGGCCCATCTGTCATCGACGTATTTGGCAGTTGCGTGCCTGGTGTTGGGAGTCTTGCCGACGTTTGTTATCCCGGCGCTGAACCGGGCAGTTGAACCGCTCGTGGCAGCCAGCGCCACTGCCGCGCTGGTTCCACCGTTCTTCACAGCCACCGAATCGAATCAGCAACTTCCCAGTGCGTTTCTTCAGGATTTCCACAACTTAGGAGCGCAAACCGGATCAAAGAGCCTGCCGGGTCGGGGCCTCGTAATCCTTGTGAGGGGTACCGAGCAAAATCCAGTCGTGTTCGCAATGTCGCCTTCCTACGGCATAGTGGCGCTTGCTTTGCTGCTAGTGCTCTCCTGGTTCATCGTCACCAGGGCGACGCGTAAGCGGTCCGTAGCACGTAATGAATTGTGGGCCGGCGGGATCCCGCGACTGTTGCCGGAAATGAGTTATACGGCAACTGGATTCTCGAACCCGGTGCGAGTGGTGTTTCAGGCGGTATTTCGGCCAAACATTGTCGAGGATACGCGGGAAACAGTCGCCGTTCACTTTCGAACGGCTATCGTGAGGCGTCGAGAGGAGACATATCTGGTGGACCGGCTGTTTTTCCACCCAATCGGCGACGCAATCAGTTGGTTTGCCAGACTGCTAGCTCGAATGCATCACGGCCGGCTAAACGCCTATGTGGCATACACGTTGGGATTTTTAATTCTGATGCTATTACTTTATCGAATTTCATAGAACCGGCTGTTGATCCCGCGCACGCAGCGCGGTTGACTTGGTTCTGGCGTGAGGTATAATTCACTTGAAGGCCAAGGAGTTCGGCCTTAACCGCTGTCCCTCCTTAAGCCGGGGCAGATGATGACTCCTGACGAGGGAATCCTCGTTACGGGGTCATGGCCCGGCGGTGGTATCCCTCAAATTGAAGCATCCGGGAGGAGTTCTCTGCGCGCTGGCGGCCAGAAACTCGGGCCAGCATGGCAGATGGAACATCCCCCCAGACGCGCAATGAGGTGAGCCTTGTCTGCAACCGACCCGCGGGCTGAGTTTGAACGCCATCAGCCTCATGAACCGCTCGATCGAGAGAGGGACTCCGTTGCTCGGGCCATCCAGATCTTGACCGGGCTCCAGAGGCAATCTTCGTTTCAATGAACCGACGCACAGGGAGATGGGGCGATGACACCCGAAAGCGTTGATGTTGAACTGGCAGTGGCCGCCGCGATTTCGAGCGATCGATACTCACTCGAGAAGCTGATCGACGAGGGATTTCATCCTCAGCTGCTACATTCCGCACAGGCGCGGTTGATCGCGGAGGTTTTAGTCGATCTGCGAGAACAAAACCTCAACGCAATCGATCCACTCGTTGTCAAGGCGAAGCTCGAGGAGCGTGGGCAGTTTTCGCCTCAGACAAAGGAATACATGGATGCCATGGGCCGAGTGCGTCCTCCCCAGCTCGATCAACTGCTCTCCTATCTCGATCTTCTGAAGGACCGCCAGGCGCGAGAGAGGCTGCTGAAGCTTGGCGCGTCGCTGGAGTCGTTCGCGAAGGAACGTCAATCTGGCCGCGGGAGTCTGTCGGAATTCACGGCAGGAGCTATCCAGGAACTGCTGGACATCCAGCAGCAACGGATGCGAAAGCAACTTCGCCCCGTCGGAGATCAGATTCGCGCCATCGTATCTGAGTCCAAAGAGAGGCCGAAAGGTCAGAAAATCCTTCTGGGATATTCGCTCGAGCCGTTCGACCGCCTGACACGGCTCCTTTCGGGGTTGCGGCCCGGCTTCTATTACGGTTTAGCTGGAGCACCGCGGAGAGGAAAGACCAACTTCGGCCTACACCTTGCGAGCCACATCGCCAAGAACCACCACATCCCCGTCCTGTTCTACTCATGGGAGCAGACCCGGCGCGTGTTGACGGCCCGCCTGCTGGCGAAGGAATCAGGCATCAATCCAACGACCATGCTAACGGAGGATCTTGAGTCCCTCGCGGGTGGACTTGAGCGTCTGGCAAAGGGACTCAGCGGCGTTCATCAGTACGGTCGCGAAGTCTTTGTGCTCGAAGGCTCACGGAAGGACACTGCCGACCGCATTCGAGCCGCGGCCTACAACGTGATGCACGACTTTCGCACGAATTCAGTCGCAATTTTTCTCGATTACTTGCAGAAGGTTCCCCTTACCCATCCCCCGGCGGACGCGCGTGCGCGAATCGACGAAATATCCACCAGCCTTGCGGACCTGAGTCTCGAACTGCAGTGTCCCGTGCTGGCGATTTCCTCGATCGACAAGGAAGGGTGTCGTCTCGACGAAGATCCAGGACCCGACGCTGACCTCGATGAGCTTCTGACGAGAGCCCGGCCCACGATGCACCACTGCACCGGCAGCGGCGACATCGAATACGACCTGGACGTTGCGATGATCCTTTCCAAAGACTGGGCGGCCACCCTTGAATTCGCCGACCTACTCAAGACACGCTTTGTAGGACACGGCGCGACCGTTCCCAAGGTGGACATCCTGAACCTCAATATCGACAAGAATCGCGACGCTCCCGATGAGGCCAGCCAAGCGGTCCAATACGCGTTCTTTGTCCGCGAGAACAAGTTCGTCGAGCTGGACTTCCGGCCCGAAGACGAATCGCGCGGCGATTTTCGAGGGTTCGCGCGGGCCCAAGAGATTTTCGATTTTCTGGCGGCTCGTGGCGATATCTCGGCGAAAGCAACCGTTGACTCACGATGATCAGGGCAGGACAGAAAAAATCGACGACCGTTCATGCGGAGACCCGATGAAGATCGTGATTCTTTCGGATATTCACGGAAACTATGACGCCCTATCTGCGTTGCCGGAGTCGTATGACGAATGTTGGGTCTTGGGCGACCTTGTCAACTACGGTCCAGAGCCGGGGCGGGTTGTGGATTTTGTGAGGAACACGACTACGACTGTCGTTCGCGGAAACCACGATCAATGTATCGGTTACGAAGATGACCCTCGGTGTTCGGCAGCATTTCGCGAGATGGCGGAGGCGACACGCCGATTCTCGAACAGCGTCCTAACTGGCGAGCAGAAACGGTATCTACGTTCACTGCCAGAACAGGCGGAAACAACGCGAGACCATACTCGCTTTTTTCTTTGCCACGCCACTCCGTCCGATCCTCTCTACGAATACCGAAATGCGGATTCCCGCAAGTGGCTTGACGATTGCGCCCAACTTCGCGCCGACGTCATTCTAGTTGGCCATACGCACATACCTTTTGTTCGGTCGCTAGGTCGGCAAGTGTTAGTTAATCCCGGAAGTCTCGGGCAACCGAAAACTGGGCAATCGGACGCCTGCTACGCCGTGTGGGAAGAGGGTCAGGTCAGCCTGCGCACTTTCCGCTATCCGGTCGAGAAAACAATCGAGAAAATCCGGTCGATGCCGCTCGACAAGATCATCCAGCAGCAACTGATCGCCGTACTGGAATGCGGGGGCCGTCCCCGGAAAGAATGAGGGCAACGCACGAATGTCAAGAATCGTGAGCTTGGATGCCTTGGAAATCCTGGATTCTCGCGGGAATCCTACAATTGAGGTCGTCTTGTCGCTGGACAGCGGAGCCACAGGTGTCGCCAAAGTACCGTCGGGAGCTTCGACTGGAAAGAACGAAGCCGTGGAGTTGCGCGACAACGACCCAAAAAGATATTCGGGAAAAGGCGTGCGTAAGGCAATCGAAAATGTCGTCAAGATTATTCAGCCCGCATTGATTGGCCTGGATGTTTTCGAACAAACGGCTCTGGATGAAAAGCTCATTGCCCTCGACGGAACGCCCAACAAAGCGCGGCTTGGCGCCAATGCCATTCTCGGAGTCTCCGTCGCCGCTGCAAAGGCCGCCGCTGTGGAGCGCAAAGAGCCGTTGTATCGGTATCTGGCGCAACGCGACGTTTTCGTCCTCCCCGTGCCGATGTTCAACGTTCTCAACGGCGGCAGACATGCAGACAACAATGTGGACTTTCAGGAGTTCATGATTGCTCCGATCGGCGCCCCTACATTTGCCGAGGCGCTTCGATCCGCTTCGGAGACCTTTCATGCCTTGAAAAGCATTCTCCAAAGGAAGGGATACGAAACGAGTGTCGGGGATGAAGGCGGATTTGCGCCGCGCTTGCGATCGAACGAAGAGGCGATGGAACTTCTGCAAACCGCGATTCACAAGGCCGGTTATCGGCTCGGATCGGGCATTGCCATCAATCTCGACCCGGCCGCCAGTGAATTCTATGAGAACGGCAGTTATGTCTTTTCGAAATCGGACAAGTCAAGGAAGTCGTCCGAAGACATGATTCGACTGTGGGCTGATTGGCTGGAGCGCTATCCGGAAATATATTCGCTGGAAGATGGCTTAGCTGAAGAGGACTGGGAGGGGTGGATCCAGCTAACGCGACAGCTCGGCGGAAGAGTACAGCTGGTCGCCGACGACATCTTCGTAACCAATCCGGTGATCTTTGCCAAAGGAATCCAGAGTGGGATTGCCAACTCGATCTTGATCAAGCTCAACCAGATTGGCACCGTTACTGAAACCTTGCAGTGCATCGAAATGGCGCGAAGCCACGGGTACAGCGCCGTGATTTCTCACCGGTCGGGCGAGACCGACGACACGACGATAGCCGATCTCGCGGTAGCAACCGACGTAAAGCAGATCAAGGCCGGGTCGGCTTGCCGTGGAGAACGCATTTCAAAGTACAACCGCCTGCTCGAAATCGAGCATGAGTTGGGTCGCAACGCGCACTATGCGGGCCCGAGCGTGTATTCGCGGTGGCGGAGTCTACAAGGCAATTGACGCGCCATGAAGACGAGAGAACTCGCGGATGAGGAGATCAGGGAACAAGTACGAGGACTGGAATCGCTTCACGGAGGTCCGATGGCCGCTGCTGCCCTGATTGGTTGCGGGGCGCGCGCCGTACCCTTCGTGCGCTCCTTTCTTCTTAATGGACGCTCACGCGGCGTGTATCAGCCAAGACAACTTGCTGTTGAGACCCTCGCCCAGCTCGGCGCAAAGGAGGTCTTGGTGGAATACCTCAGCAAGCCAACGCAAATCAAGGACGCCGTTGTTCGCATGGGTGAAGAAGCAGTTCGCAGTACGGCGGCTCGGGAACTCGGGCGCTGGCAAACTGAAGATGTCTTTCAGTGCCTGGTCGCTGCGGGGATGGGGCATCTCCTCCCTGGCGTTGTGGAATCGCTTGGCAAGTTCCGAAGGCCGGAGACACTCCCATACTTCCTGTGGGCGCTCGGTGACAGTATCTGCCGCTCGTACGCAGAGGAGGCAATTCGGAATATGGGCGCCGCGGCACGGCCCGCGCTTCTCGATGCAGCAACCAAACGCACGCCGTCACCAGAAGAAGAGACGTCATCGAGCCTTCAGCGGCGCCGTTGGGTTCTTCGCATCCTTTGTGACTGGCACGTACCCAGGGACGACTGGCAGGCTTTGCGTGAGCTACTTGACGATACGGACCCGGACATCGCGCTGACTGCGGCCCGAATTGCACTGGAGGTGGCTTCTGAACCGGAGAAGTGCCGGGCCGTTCGGCGAATCATCGAAACACTGCCTGTGGCCGACTGGTTCATTCGAACCGAAGCTCGTGCGGCTCTCGCGGAGCACTATCACTTCGCGGAGGAGCAAGTGGAAGATGAGATTGCCCGGAGAATGAGAGCTGACGGCAAGCACCAGGGACTGGATGTAGTGCTCCGATTGCTCGTCAACCTGCGGAATCGAGTCTGCGGAACAGGAAACGCACAGCCGTAAAGAAGCAGGCGTTGGAGTTCGCCCTCAGCCGCCTTTGTGGCAGATGACTCCTGCAAGAAGGAATTTTCTTGAGAGGAGTGCGTTCCGTGAACACACGGTACGGCAACGGAGTAGAACCCGAGCAACAAGACCATGCCCGCGCCGGTTTCAGCGAGCATCGATCTTCTGCCGCGATGGAAAAGAGTCGTCCGTACGCCGTGGAATACGCGGATGGAAGCTTCGACTTTTTCGGGTCCGGCGCACCTCTGTTCAAAATCTTCGCCAGAACCTCCGCAGACTTTCAGCGCTTGTTCAAACGCGATCCATACTCCATTGCCCTGGATTTCATTCGGGGCGAGTTTCGAGTTGAGGGAGACCTCACGGCAGCCATTGGCCTGTACTATGCCCAGCCGCAGTCTCGAATGCGGACTCGAATCCTGACTGCCTTGGCGAAGCTCGCCGCCGATAGATTAGAAACATGGTTTCAGACGAAACAGCGAGCTGCGGAGAACATCCGGTTTCACTACGATCGTTCCACTGACTTCTACGGTCTCTTTCTGGATTCGCGTCTCGTCTACTCCTGCGCCTACTTCCAAGACCCCAGGCAATCGCTTGACGAAGCCCAACTTCGGAAGCTCGCTCACATCTGTCGAAAACTGGGCCTCCGCCCGGGCGAACAGTTCCTTGACGTAGGGTGCGGGTGGGGAGGGCTAGTAGCCTACGCCGCTGAAGAATGTGGCGCTTTGTCCACCGGCTGCACACTCAGCAAAGAACAGTTCAACTTTGCGACCCGGTTGGTCACGGATCGAGGTCTCGGACCGAAGGTGCGAGTCGACCTAAAGGATTATCGAGACATCAAAGGCCGGTTCGACAAGATCGCCTCGGTCGGGATGTTCGAGCACGTGGGGCGGAGACGTCTAAAAGACTACTTCCAGAAGTTGAATCGCCTCTTGCGGCCCGGCGGCCTTGCCCTGAATCATGGAATCACCCGCCCCGAGAACGTTCACGACAGTCCTGAGACTCTTTTTGTGCGCCGCTACGTCTTTCCCGGTGGAGAACTTCCGCGCCTGTCCGAGGTCATTCGCTTTGCGGAGGAAGCCGGCTTTGAGGTGTTGGACGTGGAGAACCTGCGGCCGCACTACGCGCTGACGTGCCGAGCCTGGGTGAGCCGTCTGCAAGAGAACGCCACCCGATGCTTGCGTGAAGTCGAAGGTCTGGTCTATCGCACCTGGCTTCTGGCGCTTGCCGCTTCGGCGTTATATTTCGAAGAAGGACTCCTGAACCTCAACCAGGTGTTGCTGTACAAGCCGGGTGATCCAGGCTCCCGACCGTTCACTCGAGACTACATCCATGGTTGAGTCGACGTCTAAGAGAGAAGGATTTCATGTGTGACGAGCAAAACAACTCCACAGTGCAACCCGGCGCGGCTCAGAACTCGGGCATTGCAGTGACGGACGGACCTGAGGCGCAGTTGGAAAACTACGAGGCGATCAAGTTCGAGTTGGCTGGCCTCATCCGAGAGGGCGACTCCGCCGCCTGGTATGCAAAAAATGAACCGTTGCAGCGGGACTTCCAGTCCCTGCTCCAGCATCTCGCCGAGGATCGTTTCTACCTGACTCTGGCAGGTCAGTTTAGTCGCGGGAAATCCACTTTGATGAATGCCATGCTCGGGATGGACCGTCTGCCGACAGGCATCTTGCCTATGACTTCGGTCATTACCGCGGTTAGCTACTACACGCACGAGCGCGTCAGGATGCATTTCGAGAACAGCAACTTGACTCACGAAGTCTCGCTCTCTGAGTTGCCGGAATGGATCACCGAGCAAGGTAATCCGGGGAACCAACGAAAGATCGACATGGCGGAAGTCCAACTTCCAGCGGAGCTGCTTCGCCGCGGCGCCTTCTTCGTTGATACGCCGGGTTTGGGCTCTGCCGTAATCGAGAACACCAAGACCACCCATCGGTTTCTGCCGCAGGTTGACGCGCTTGTGCTCGTGACAAGTTTCGACTTTCCCTTGTCTCAGGAGGAACTTCTGTTTCTCCGACAGATACGCGAACTGCACCGCAAGATTTTCATCGTGATCAACAAGAAGGATTTGTGCGCCGATGCGCAGCGCGACCAAGTTCTGCAGTTTATTCGCTCCCGCATGGCCCAAGAGTTCGGGTCGGATGAAATCCGCTTGTTTCCCGTATCCGCTTCGCAGGCGCTGGCCGCCAAGCTGGAGAATGATTCCGAGGGTCTTCAAAGAAGTGGGCTGCCTGCTTTCGAAAAGGCGCTGGTGGAATACCTGCTGACCGATCGTTCTCGCGACCTCCTCGTGGCTACGTGTGATCGCATCGAGTCCCTCCTGGCAGTCTCCAATGTCGCTGGGCTGGAGGAGATCGAGACTCGTCTTGCGAGGATGCGCGCCGAGTTTCGGGGGGAGGGCCCAGACAACAGCAAGGCATCGCGAGCTCATGAACCTGTGCCCTTGCACACGAGAGCTGCAGAATCCGTCAGAATTTCATCTTGTTTTGTCTGCAAAAGGATGGCCGACGCAACCTTCAAGTTCATGAGTCAGTTTCAATACAATTTGAGCCACAGACGCGACGAGCAGTTGTCGCACGCGTCCCGATCCGGCTTCTGTAGTCTTCATACACGCGAATATGCCAAGCTTGCCTCGCCGCAGGGCATCGCTGCGGGCTACCCTCACACCCTCGTGCTTGTCGCCGAGCATTTGCAGTCGCTCGTCCACGATGGGCGGCTCCGAGACGATTGGAAGGACAATTTCGATCAGCTTCTCCCCGGCGTGTCTAAGTGCCAGGCATGTCGTGTGGTTGCCGACGTCGAGGCTGAGGTGATGGATAATTTCGTTCGGGACAGCCAGGAGGTCCAGGCGCCTCGGGCTGACCTTCCATGCGTTTGCCTCCGACATCTTGAAGCGATCGCCCAGCGAGCTACAGGCACCGAATTGGCGGTTCGGATGGTTTTGCGATCCGTCAGGGTCCTGAGGAGAACCGCAGAGAACATGGAACGATTCGCCCTGCGGCACGGCGGCCATCATTTGGAACTTGTAACCGATGAAGAACTCCGATCGCCCGAAAACGGATTGAACCTGCTTGTCGGGCAACCCAATATTCGGCCGATGGGAAGCTATTGAGTTTGTGAGTGCTCGGGATGCAGATTGACTTCGAGACATGAACGGAAAATAATAGAGGTGTTGCGGGTGTTGGAGTTCGCCCTAAACCGCCCCCCAAAAGAGGGGCAGATGACTCCTACGAGGGTTTTCAAACTACTCGGGAGTTACTGTCCTGCCTCCCTGAGTTAGTGAATGCCCTTCGAAGAGAGAGTTCAGTCGGGAGTTGCGGTGTCTTTGCATGCCGCCAAGGGGAACTTTGGATGAACTCCGGGGAGCGAAAGAGCCACGAAACTCTAAACCCGTCCCAGGCAAATCGCCTTCGTGTGACCTGTCAATATATCGACAAGCTTCTGGCTGACATCGAGGGCATGCTCGACACGACAACTTCGAGCCAAGCATTCCCTCGATACGCCGCCGACATTCTTCCCGCGCAACGCCGTACCATTGACGACTACATCGCCCGGGTGCGCGCCCAGCTTGTACGCATCTTGGACGGTCAGGGGATCGAACGAGAAAAGCCTTCGATTCCGGCTTCACGCGCAGTGCATGTGAATCTTGGCGCGATCGACATTGCCGCGGAGGAGCTCAAACCGAAGTACATGCGGGGATATGGCGACGTTCCAGAAGCCGTGGCCATGGAGCTGAACGGAATCGTTGGGGAGCTGACTGGCCTGATTCATCGCTTTGATCGTTACCTCTCAGAAGGTGTCGGAGAAGACTTGAAAGCGAGGCTGGGGAGGTTGGAGCAAGGTGGTAATGATGTTCTGCTCTTGGGGAAGATAGAACAGACGGTTCGCGACCGGGGCCTCGTGGAGTTTCGGTCCTCCATTTCGGCCATCCTGGAGCGGGCCGAAGACAAGAGTTTCGAGATTGCGGTATTCGGACGTGTCAGCGCGGGCAAGTCTTCTCTTTTGAACGCAATGCTTGAAACGGAAGCCTTGCCGGTTGGTGTCACCCCGATCACGGCGGTTCCCACCCGAATCCAATATTCCGAAGAATCCTCGCTTGTCGTTTCCTTTTCAGAAGCTCCGACCAAGCGCTTCGGAGTCGAACACCTGCGTGAGTTTGCAACGGAACAGGAGAATCCCGGCAATTCCAAGCATGTTGTTCGCCTCGTGCTGGCGCTTCCCTCACCGCGCTTGCGTGGGGGTGTGAGCTTCGTCGATACGCCAGGACTGGGGTCTCTGGCGACGAGCGGCGCCTCAGAAACACTCGCCTACCTGCCGAAATGCGATCTCGGAGTTGTGCTCCTTGATGCCGCGTCTACCCTGACGCCAGACGATCTTCGAACGATCCTGGCCCTCCAGGAAGCAGCGATACCTGTGAACGTTCTTCTCAGCAAGGCGGATCTAATTGGGCCGGAGGATCGCTCCCGCATCGTTGAGTATGTTAAGCGACACATCGCCGCGGAGTGCAGGCTCGATCTCCCAGTTCAACCCGTCAGCGTTCTGCCTTCGTGCCGTTATCTGCTTGATCAGTGGTTTGAGGAACAGATCGTCCCGCTTTACGCGCGTTCGCAGGAATTGCGAGCGGCGTCCTTGCGCAGAAAGATTGGAGCGCTGCGGGATTCAGTCGTGGCGGCACTCGAGGCACGTTTGCGGCGAGGAGATCGATCCTCGACGAGATCCCAGGATCGAGCCCGTTCAGCGGAAGACCTTCTGCGAAAAGCCACGGGAACCATCGAAGAGCTCCGCGGACTGGCAGACCGCTACGTCCTCATCGTCGGCGAGAACACGCCCATGCTGATTGAAGAAGCCTCTCGGCGTCTGCTCCATGCATGGGAAACTGGAAGTTACGGGGTTGTCGTGCCAGGACAGATGGTCCGCGACAGCATCACACAAGCCGTGTACGGCGAGGCTCGAAAACTCCAAGCAGAGATCACCGCACTGGCGGGACACCTGGGCGCAGATCTGCGTGAGTGTGCTGCGCACCTGGACTTGCCCGACGCGCCGAATGAAGAAGAGTTTCGGTCCCTCGTTCGCGGGGCTCCTGTCTTCGAGTTTCCTTCATTTCAAATAACAGTCGCGCGCCCCAAACTCGCGGCTTTGCTGGGATCAGCAGCGGCAGGGCGCATAACGTCCAGACGAATCTCGCGTCAACTTCCTTCCGCTTTCTATGAAGCACTCGCTGCCTATTGGCAATTGGTTCGAGCGTGGAGCGATTCAACGATTCTGCAACTCAAGCAGAAATTCGAAACCTATGCCCAGACGTATCGTGCCCAGGCGGAGCAGGCATTAGGAGGGCGCGATCTGACGAAGGACGATCTTGTCGGTCTGGAGGAAAGCCTCGCTCAGTTGAGGTCCGGCGCCAAGGCTGGCGATGAGGGAACCAACACCCGGCGTCCGGCACAAACTCCGCAGGAGGAGGCCGTATAGCCATTCCGAAAGGAGCAGAGAAAGCACCATTCCTATGACCAAATACCTTTGCGTGGCGCTCGGGGGAGCCGTCGGATCGGTCTTGCGCTTCTGGGTCGGAGGTTATGTAGGCAGCCGACTGGGTACTCGGTTTCCCTATGGGACGTTCGTGATCAATGTCACCGCATCGTTCTTAATTGGATTCGTCATGACGCTCCTGGCTGAGAGAGCACATTGGAGCCCGAGTTGGCGATATCTGATTCCCATAGGTTTTCTCGGTGGTTACAGCACGTTCTCGTCGTTCGAATATGAGAGCTTTCGCGTATTCCAAGACGGCGAGTTTCTCATCGCCAGCATGAATATCGTGTTCAGCGTTGCCGTCGGGTTTTTCTCGGTGTGGCTCGGAGTCATCACCGGGAGGTCAGTCGCATGACGGAACCACATCACGCCGCCAGTCTATCACTCACAAGCATCGCCACCCGCAGTTCCTGCTTTCTATGCGCCGCACTACGCGAGTTTCAGAACGAGTTGATGAAGAACTTGAAGCCTGAAGAATGTCAGCGTTTTTGCAACACGCACGGCTGGGTTATGGCAAATTCGGCACCCGCGGAATCGGTCGCGGCGATCTTTCTTGCGGCTATCCTCGACCCAAGCTGGCGATCAGCGACACCGGTTGCTGACGAATGCGACATGTGCAAAAAGATTCGCAAGGAAAAGGAACGGCGACTCGCGGAGATTGCGAAGCAGCTACATCGACCGGTGACTCGGTCCTGGCTTCAGGACTACGGCATGCTGTGTTCCCGCCACGGCCGAGAGGTTATGACGCGCCTGCCGGAGTCGCTGAAGAAAAGCGTTGAAGAACTCATCGCCCGCAATAGCGGGGAGATCGTGGGGATTCTGGAGGACTTCTTAGAAAGACTTAGACAAGGTAGCCGCGCAGGAGGCGGAGCATTGGGGCGCGCCGCCGAGTTTCTCATTGCGCAGCGCGGAATCGAGAGTTAGGGAGGCGAGGATGCTAAAAGCTGGTCCTGCGAAGAAGGTCAGCATTTACGTGGGTGAAGACCACAAGTATCACGGACAGTCACTGTACTCCGCAATTCTGGACTTTCTCTTTTACCACGGCATCTCCGGCGCCAGCGTGGTCCGAGGGGTCGCCGGCTTCGGAGCAGACCATCATCTTCACACCATGCGGATTGAGGTTCTCACCATGGATCTGCCCATGAAAGTGGAATTCATTGAATCCCCCGAAAAGGTTGAAGAAGTCCTACCGAAGCTCCAGGAGTTGGCGGGAACAGGTCTCATCGAGGTTCAAGACACGTTCGTTGTGAAACCGGCCGAAGTGGAGAAGAAAAAGGCGCCGCAGCCTTCCCTGCCTCCGCTTAAGCGCGAGGGCAAGGCAAAACTTATGAGGATCTTTATTGGCGAGAACGATAAATGGCGCGACAAGCCCCTCCATAAGGCCCTAGTGGAGAGCATGCGGGCAAACGATATCGCGGGGGTGACGGTTTATCAGGGGATTTTGGGATACGGTGCGAACCGCCGGATCCACAAGGATTCCGCACTCCATCTATCACACGATAGGCCCGTAATGCTGTCAGTTGTCGACACCGAGGAGAAGCTGCGCGTGTACTTTCCCATTCTCGACCAGATGGTCCAGCAGGGACTCGTTGTCTTGTCTGACGTTGACGTCATCAAGTACACGCACAACTTCGCGACGGTGGAACGCAGAAGCGAGGATCGCCAATGAGACTGGAAGGCAGAGCCAAGATGCTCCGTATTTACTTCGGAGAGAACGACAAATGGAAGGACAGGCCTCTTTACCAGGTGATCGTGGAAAAGTGCCGGGAGATCGACATCGCCGGCGCAACCGTTCTCCGTGGAATTGCCGGGTATGGAGCGAGCAGTTTGATTCACCGTGCGCGCGCCTTCTCGTTTTCTCACGACGCTCCGGTGATGATCAGCGTCGTCGATTCCGAAGACAAGATCCAGAAGCTGATACCTTTCCTTGACCAGGTCGTCGACCAAGGACTCATCGCTGTCTCCGAGGTTGAGGTCATCAAGTACGTGCACCAATCGGGCGCTCGGTCTTAAAGGAGGACGCCGCATGGCCGCGGTGTCGTCGAGGGATACGGGTCAGGCGAATGCGCAACTCGAGCGCATGATCGGCCGGGAATCGGAGATGAGAAGTCTCCGCGGGGCCCTCCGGAAAAGACAAAGCCGGCTGATCTGGGGCGCCACCGATTCCGGGAAAACGTTCCTGATTGCGAAGACGGTGGCTGAACTGCCCGAAAGCGAACGCCGCAAGTGCATCCGCTGGTCGGGACCGGCGAGCCGAAGGCAGCTCACCGAGCATCTCGTCCGAGGCCTTTACCTCGCCGGCGACTCGTTGGTGCGCAAGAAGGTTCACGCCGATGGTTACAACGAGGCGACGCTGGCCCGGTGGGCCGCGGCCCAATCCGTTCTGCGGTTGCGTGGAATTCTGCTCACCGCTGCGGAACAGGGCGAGTATCGTTTCTTTCTGGAGCACCTGCCGCCTGTCTCGCACGCGTTCGCTCAATTGTTGAGGGAGATCGTGAACCGCACCAAGACCCCCGTCTATCTGGCAGCACACGGGTACTCACAAGGGGAGGTGGGATTTGCGTGGAGCCTCTATTGGACCGATGAGTACCGAATTCACGTGGGTCAGCTATCTGAGAGTGCGGCACGCGAGTTGATCGAGATTTGCGTTAAGAGATTCAGGCTAGAGTCACTGGATTTGGAAGAGTTCCGCGATACCCTTTTGCACGTAAGCGGACATTTGCCGGGTTCGATCGTCAAGATGTGCAAACTGGCCGCAGATCCACGCTATCACTATGGCGAACACGTCAAGATGAAGCTGCTCCACGTCGACTACTTGCTGCAGGGAAATCGATTCTCGTCGCCTCCGGGGTCTTCGTCATGAGCCCGACTCGGGCGACCTCTGAATCCGCTGCCAAGGACACGGCTGCGGACAATCCTCTGCTCCGCCTGGCGGAGGTCGCGCAGGAACTTGGCTCCGAGCGAGTCCGCGAAGAGGCTGCGGCACTTGCGCAACGAACGGCCGAAGGACGATTTTATCTCGCCTGCCTTGGACAGTTTAAGCGGGGCAAGTCAACTCTCCTGAACGCGTTTCTGGACGACCGGATTCTGCCCACGGGTGTCCTGCCGCTCACTACCGTACCGACGGTCGTTCGCTACGGACCTTCGCGGCGCGCGCGTGTCCGTTTTAAGGGAGGCACCTGGACAGACATCCCGCCGGAAGACCTCGCTCAGTACGTTTCAGAGGAGTTGAATCCCGAAAATTCGAAGGCCGTTGTGGGCGTTGAGGTTTTCTCCCCAAGCGCGCTTCTCGCGCAGGGAATGTGTTTCGTCGATACGCCCGGGCTGGGTTCCGTGTTCGCGGGAAATACAGCAGCGACGCAGGCGTTTGTTCCTCATATAGACGCTGCGGTCGTGGTGATCGGAGCGGACCCACCTATTGCCGGAGAAGAGCTGGCCCTGGCGGGAGATATCGGACGCCAAGTAACGAAAGTGGTGGTTGTCTTGAACAAAGCCGACCGGACGTCCGACGAGGAGCGCCGGGTCGCGAAGGCTTTTGCAAGCCGGATGATCGAGAAGCAGTTGCATCGTCCCATCGGCCGCATCTACGAAGTGAGTGCGGAGGAACGACTCAAGAATCGGGACTCCTCGCGCGACTGGCGGGAATTGATTGCCGAACTGCAGACGTTGGTTCGAGAATCCGGCCGGGACTTGGTTCGCAGGGCCGGCGAGCGGGGGCTCAAGCGCCTTGCTGATGAGCTCTTCACGATCATTTCAGAAGAAAGAGAAGCTTTGCTTCGGCCGATCGAGGAATCCGAACTCCGCGTTCAGAAACTGCGCCAGACAATTTCCGAGGCCGAAAGATCCTTGCGCGACGTCGCATATCTCTTCACCTCTGAGGAGCACCGGCTCTCCGACAAATTTCTGGAACAGCGAAAGCAGTTTCTTTCCGCGACCATGCCGAAGGTGCGTGCGGAATTCGAGGGCGAGCTTAAGACCTTGCCGCGGAGCTACGGCCCGCGCTTCCGGAGGAATGCTCTTCACATGGCCCAGGTTGTGGCCGAACGTCACGTCCAGCCGTGGCTCGAGGCCGAGCAAGCGGACGCCGAACGGGAATATCGCAAGGTTGCTGCTCGCTTCGTCAACATCGGAAACGATTTCCTAAAGCAGCTTGCCGAGTCAGGCGTCCCGGAATTCACCCGCATGCCGGATGCCATCGATTCAGATAAGGGCTTTCGGGTACCTTCCCGCTTCACCTTCGAACAGCTCCTCCATGTCGCTCTTCCCGCTTCGCCGCTCCGCTACCTCGCCGACACGACCCTGGGGATGGTGGGAGCTCACGCGGTAATCGAAAAACAGGCTTGGGCGTATCTCGATTACCTCATGGAGATGAATAGCACGCGCGTCCAGTCGGACGTTGTGAATCGCGTCCAGGAAAGCCGGCGACAATTGGAGGTCGAGATCCGAAAGCTGCTTCACGAAGTCACGAGGATTGCCGAACATGCCCTCGATCGCGCGCGCCAAGCGAGGGCAGAAGGAGCTGCAGGCGTGGAGACCGCACGCGCTCGTCTCGACCGGGCCGACAAGGTCCTCCGAAGCATTTGTGCGTCAAGCGGATCAAGCCTGGCCGACGTTCTCACCGATTCAGCGGACGCATAGCTGATGCATGACGTTGCAAACATCGACCGAGAGGGAGCACGCTCCGCTTCCAAGGAACAGATTGCTCTGCTCATCCATGACGCACGCGAGGAGGTCGTTCTCGGCCTTTTGGACAATCCTCAGTTTGACGAAAAACAGCTCTGCCTTCTATTGCTCCGCAAGGACCTTTCGATGTCTCTTCTCGAAGAGATCGCGAGCCGGGATATGTGGCTTCGCAATTACGAGGTACGCCGCGGTCTCGCCTTTCATCCCCATCTTCCGCACACAACCGGACTTAAGATCGTTCGCGAACTTTATGTCTCGGATTTGGTCCAACTGACTCTCGGTCCTTCTGCCGCTCCCGCACTCAAGCATCTGGCGGAGGAGCTCGTCCTCGCCCGCCTGCCCCAGTTGCCGCCCGCGCAGAAGATGATCCTGGCGCGGAGGGGGTCGGCTCGCATTGCCGGAGCCATTCTTGTGGACGGGCAGCCTGAGGCGATTGCTATCGTTCTCGAAAGCCCTTTTCTCAATGAGGGCCAGGTTCTCAGAGTGCTTGCGCGAATCAACGCGCCGGGCCGGGTGATCGCCGCGATTGCCAGCAATGGGCGATGGACGCAGCACTACAGTATCCGCTTGGCGCTGGTCCGCAATCCGCAAACGCCGCTGGCAACCGTGCTTTCTTTCCTGCCGGGTATTTCGACCACCGACCTGCGCATTCTGGCGGAATCCTCGTCGGTCCCCAGTAGCGTTCGCCCGCACCTTCGCCGAGAACTCGCAAATCGCGTGCAACATGGGAAGGCCTCCGGACGGAAAGAGCCTCGAAGCTAACTTTACGAATTCGAAGAGAAGGTTGTGGCGAGTGGATTTGAACTCGACCTGGTGAGCGCCTCGGATCCACCGAGGGCTTCTCATGCTCGGCTTTGACATCTCGAGAAGCGCAACTCCCTGCCGCAAGCCACCCGAAGCAGCAATCCAACATGATGGATATCCACCCGGTAGTCGATCGACCCGAACTCCTGTGGTTCCAGACGTCGGGCGGCAACATCCACGGGGCCCGCGTGCCGGCTGGGCCCAACTCGCGGAACAATTTCGCTAGGCCGAGGTTCCCGATCTTGAATTCCACGGTTCGAGAATCGACGCGCCAAGCTGATCGCTTGTCACCGGAGGCGAACGCGTTCGCCAAGTGAAGATCCTGGCGAGAGTAGTTCTGCGAGTTGCGGCCCCTTGAGCCTTTGCATGAAAGTGCACCTCTCGATTGGATCGGGAGAAAATCTGAGGCTTTTCTTTATTTTCGGCAATTGCAGCCGGCCAAAGCCCAATTGACATTCCTGAGAACCCTGTAATCAGGCCGCGAATTCATGGATTCCGCTGGAATTAGGGGAACAGAGAGAAATCTCGAGACTGGCTGGCGGAGAGGGTGGGATTCGAACCCACGATACCGTTCCCGGTATGCTCGCTTTCGAGGCGAGTACTTTCAACCGCTCAGTCACCTCTCCGCGCGGTCGTCGATTCAATTAGCTTAACAAACGCGTCCGGCAGCCACAACTGCGCTGCGTACGGGACGTGACATTCCTACAGGATCTGACCGCCGCCAAGGCCGTGATCGCGAATTCCGGATTCTCACTGATTAGTGAGGCACTCCATCTGGGCAAGCCGTATCTCGCTTGGCCGGTGAAGCGGCAGTTCGAGCAGGTGTTCAATGCCTTCTACATCGAGAAGATGGGCTACGGCGCCTACTGGGACGATTTGAACAAGGAACGCGTCGAGTCCTTCCTCTTCAACCTCGATTTCTATCGCGAAAATCTCGCGCAGTATCCGCGGCAGGATAATTCAGCGTTGTTTGCCAAGCTGGACGAGCTGATACTAAACTTTTGTGCTTGAGCTCACTTAGGACTCCTGCGATGAAGAAAGTCAGACTCTTTCGATGTGCCCCGCTTGGATTGCTTAGACTGGCGCTTCTCACGCTGGCCGTCGCAATCTCCGCGGGCGCCGTTCGCGCCGCCACGAATCCGCCGGGCAAGTACGATCCTGTCGCCGATCCGCGCGCCGTTGTAACGGTCGGCCACGCGCGGTTCACGATTCTGACGCCGCAACTGATTCGCATGGAGTGGGCCGCGGACGGCAAATTCGAGGATCACGCGTCCCTCGTTTTCCTAAACCGCAAGCTCCCCGTACCTAAATTCGACCGGTTGATAAGAACCAGCGGCGGCATAACCGTGCTCGACCTGCGCACCGGAGACCTCTCGTTGAGGTACACAGGCGGGAACGACAACGGCAAGTTCGACGCGGAGAACCTAAGCATCACGCTCACGCTCGACGGCAAGCAGATCACCTGGCATCCGGGCATGGAGGACAAAGGCAATCTCCTCGGCACGGCCCGCACCCTCGACGGTGTGAAGGGCTCGAACACGAAGCTTGAGCCGGGGCTGGTCTCGCGCGACGGCTGGGTGGTGGTGGACGACAGCACGCGGCCACTTTTCGATTCGGACGATTTCTCATTCACCGAAGGAGAGAAAAGTCCCTGGCCGTGGGTGATGGAACGGCCTGCGGGCGACCGTCAGGATTTGTATTTCTTCGGATACGGACACGATTACCGGCAAGCTCTCTACGATTTCACGCGCGTGTCCGGCAAAATTCCGCTCCCGCCACAATTCGCGTTCGGCGTGTGGTGGTCGCGCTACTGGTCATACACCGACCAGGAACTCGAGCAGCTCGTGCGGCAATTTCAGGCGTACGCGGTGCCTCTCGACGTCCTCGTCATCGACATGGACTGGCATCCCACATTCGGCATGCACTGGTGGGACAAAAGGGTGGACGCATCCGGACACAACCTCGGCTGGACGGGATATTCGTGGAACAAGAACCTTTTCCCCGATCCGACCGCTTTTCTCACTTGGGTGCACCAGCAGGGCTTGAAAGCCACGCTGAACATGCATCCGGCGTCGGGTATTCAGCCGTGGGAGACGCGCTATCCGGAGATGGCCCGCGCGATGGGAATCGATCCTGCGACAAAACAGTACGTAAAGTTCGACATCGCCAACAAGAAATTCGCGACGAACTACATGGACATCATGCACCACGCGCTCGAACGAGAGGGCATCGACTTCTTCTGGCTCGATTGGCAGCAGGAGCCGACAACCAGTGTCCCGGGCGTGAATCCCACCTGGTGGCTCAACTACGTGCATTTCACCGACCAAGAGCGCGAAGGCAAGCGCGCGCTGCTCTTCCATAGGTGGGGCGGCCTCGGAAACCATCGCTACGAAATCGGATTCTCCGGCGACACCATCTCCGTGTGGGACTCCCTCGCGTTTCAGCCATATTTCACGGCGACGGCCGCCAACGTTGGATACGCGTACTGGAGCCACGACATCGGCGGGCACATGCCCGGCACGATCGACCCGGAATTATTCCTGCGCTGGATTCAGTTCGGGACGTTCAGCCCGATTCTGCGGACGCACACGACGAAAAATCCCGACGCTGAACGTCGCATCTGGGCGTATCCCGAACCTTACTCGGACTTGATGCGCCAGTCGTTTCTTCTGCGCTACGCGCTGCAGCCATACATCTACACGGAAGCGCGCCGCACCTACGACACAGGCATCGCGGTGGTGCACCCGCTTTACTACGACTCGCCCGAAGCGCCGGAGGCTTATGTCGACAACGACGAGTACATGTTCGGCGACGAGATGCTGGTGGCGCCGATCGTTCAGGCGGTTGCGAAGGATTCGCAAATCGCGAAGCGCTCGGTATGGCTGCCCAAAGGCGATTGGATCGAGTGGTACAAGGGCACGCACCTGAAAGGGCCCGCGTCGTTCGACAGAAGTTTTTCGATTGGACAGGTACCGGTCTACGTGAAAGCGGGAAGCATCGTTCCGATGCAGCCTCAGATGGAATACACGCGCGAGAAACCGCTCGACCCGCTGATCCTGACGGTTTTCCCCTCGGAGGATGGGCGGGCTTCGAGCTATCGCCTCTACCAAGATGCAGGCGACACGCCGGGCTACAAGACCGGCCAGGATGCGTGGACGAAGATTCGGGCCGCATCGTCGGAGAGCGGTGCGACGCTCTCGCTCGCCGTTTCGCCGATCGAGGGAAGCTATCGCGGCATGCAAGCGTCGCGCGCCTATGAAGTGCGGTTGCCCGGAAACTGGCCGCCGGCTTCGGTCACAGTGAATGGCCAGGCGATTCCGCACGGGTCGAAGGGGCAAAGCTGGAGCTACGATGGAAACACGCTGACCACGACCATTCGCACTCGCACCTTTCCAGTCTCAACGGGCGTGAATATCGTGGTGAAGATCAAGCCTGAACTGGCTCGCCAGACTTCGCTTCTCGACGGATTTGCGGGCAAGATAGCGCGCCTGCGCGAAACCTACGACATCCTGAACCGCGCATGGCCCGAAGGCTGGAGCCCCGATCAACTGATTGAGGCGATGCAGACCGGCGATCGCATCAGCTACCACCCCAAGACCGCGTTCGAAGAGCTGAGCAAGTTTCCGAACCGGCTCATCGGCCTGCGCAAGCAGATCGAGGCGATGCACGACGTCGAGAATTCCGAGGAATTTCGCACTGCGGTGAAGGCGAATCGCTTCGGTCAGCCGGGGCCCGGTGAGGGAGACGTCGTGACTCACTTCCATCGCATTGTCGATCAGGGTTTGGCGCACGTGTCGGACGTCGCGCCCCCGCGATGAAATAATCGGGTCGCCCGCTCAGTCTGAGAAATCTATTGCTCCTATTGCGGCGTGAGCGTGCCTCGCAAGACGGTGAGTGAGGCCTTCGGAAGATCGAATTGCGTGTCCGAGTTTGCCTGAATCGTCGAGCGCGCGGGCGGCCCGTCCGGATCCGCCGACCCGCTGGTTGTGACGCTCGGATGCCATTTGTACTGCGCGGCGCCGAATGTAATAACGCTAACCGCTCCCGAAAAATGCCGGTCCGCGTTCGTCTTGGCATCGTGAAACGCGATGCGAACGTTGTGCGCGTTTTCCTGATCTTTGTTGATGACCATCAGCGACCACTGCCCGTCGGGCCGCAGCGCAGCATAGGCAGTCACGAGGTTATGCCCCGCCCCATCGTGGATGTCGCTTTCGGCTGGAAACAGCTTGTGCTTCCCATCTCCCGGCTCGACCCACTCGAGATTGATCAGTTGGCTCGCGAAATACTGCGATAGGGGCTGCTCGATTTTCAGGTCTCGGTCGGTCGAAAACATCCCGAAGGTGCCCATGGAGTGATGGCATCCGGGATGAATTCCAAGCGGCAGGTAATGAAAATAATAGACCGCGTCTCCTCCCGATGACAGAAACGAGCCGACGTAATCGGCCAGCCAGAGCGCGCCCCAGATGTTTTCGAAGACCTCCTGCGATTCCCACGTGATGTTCGACTCCGTGATGAACATCGGCACATCAGCAGGCACGCCGTCCTGTCGCCACACGTCGAGGATGTGGCTCGTGTAATAGGGCTCGTCGTAGAGATCGCTCCAGTCGATCTTGCACGGCTCGATCGGGTAATGCTCGAACGAGAAGAAGGAGAGGTCCGCCAGGTGGCCGTGTGATTTCAAATAATTGATGAACCGCTTCGTCCACGACACCTCGCCTGCGGCGTCCGGCCAGGTCTCAATGTCCTTTTCCTGCCCCGTAAAAACTGGGCCACCGAGCTTCAGGTTCGGATCCAAATGATGCAGTGCAATTGCCCACTGGATATAGAGCGCCGCGTCATCTTCGGGAGTCGTGTAGTGGCCGTCCGGCTCCTCGCCCATCTCGATGTACGAAATCGGATAGCCGCGTTTTTCGATGTAGGCAATCTGCGCGACCGAATCTTCAGGTGTGCCATACAGCATCGCGATTGGAATCATGGCCGGCAGACCGCGCGTGAAACCTCCGGTAAAGAAAAGGTCGAAACCTACCTGATCTCCCGCGCGCTCGTTCAAATCCGAAGGCTCGTGCCAGGGATCAACGGAGGAGCAGTACGTGGCTGTCTGATCTTGGTCGGGCGTGTGATGAACCGCATCGTGAAACTCGCCGTCGGGAGTCGTCATGCCGATGAACAGCTCTCGAATCGCGTATCCCACGCAGTTGCGCTTGTCCGCTGATCCGTGCGTGTCGCATGTGTTGGACGACTGCGTCATCAGGATGCGAAGGAACTGCACCGTCGTTGGCGCCGTGCTGAGCTGTATCGTTGGCGTACCGCCCGCGCCGTCGTCGATCTCGCCGGCTGGAAACGTCTGCCAGATCCCCAGCGTCGGCTTGCGAATCGGATCTTCGCCGGTCCAGTACTGAATCAGGTATTTCGTCGCGTACGGCGCGGCCCACGCGATTCGCACTGCGTCGATGGGCCGCGGAGCCGCCAAGTCGACCAGAATCCACTGCGGATGCAGTTCGTCGCTCTCGCCGGTAAACGCCTGCGTCAGATACGGGTTGCTCTTCCAGTAGGAGTCCATGTCGCCATCAGTAAGGCGCGAGTAGCCATCGAAGTCTGTGCCGTCGTCGTGAGTGACGCCACGATGCGGAAGTCCAAACCCGTAGGAATGGCGGATCGGATCGCCCAGGTCCGTGCTGCCAGTAAAGTATCCCTTTCCCGAAGGGTCGCTCCACGTCCCATTGGGATTCCAGTGCCACGCCTCCATGTGCAGTTCGGTATTCTGCCGGTACGTCACGGGCTGCCATCCCGCGGACAGCACCTCTTTCACGGTGGGCTCGACATACAGCTTGTCCGCGGCCCCATACGGCAAGCGATCGATTCCCGCACCGAGCGCCTGCGTAGGAACAATCACATTCGTGAAATGATCAGGAGTTGCGTCGACGCGGATCGTTTGCGCCGGCGTCGCAAGCGCAACCACTGCGAATAGCAGGCTCGCGACAGCGGCGTGCTGCCAAGCTTCTCGAACGCCGCCGGAAATTCTCTTCTGTCCCCTGCGCAAAATGTCCCCCTATCGTGCTCCGCCGATCTTGTTGAGAGTTTCCTGAGCGCGGCTCTTGTAAGGGCTATTCACCCTTACCGCCTCCGCCAAAATTACGCGCGCTTCGGGAATCCGCTGCATCTTTGCGAGCGTGAATCCAAGACGATACAGATTACGCCCATAATAGAAATCGTTCGCCTTCAGCAACGGGCTCGCCTGCTTGAATGCATCAACCGCTGCCGCGTTCTTTCCTTTCACCACGTTGACCTCGCCCAGCGCCGAGTATGCGATTCCCTTCTCCAGCGACACTTGCTGCGTCCATTGCTCGTCCGTCATGTTGTCGGGCTTTTTCGCCTGCTGAAGCTGGTCGATCGCCTTTTGCGCATCGGCTCCGGCCTTGTCGAGCTGCTGGCCGTTGTCGCTCCAGTAGTCCGAGAGGAGCAGCAGCATCGAAACATCGTTGGGATCAACCTCCAGCACCGCCTGCGCGCTGGCCAGCATCTTCGGCGTGTTCTGCGCCTGCTGGTACGCAATCGCGATTTGGTCCCGCGCATTGCCCGTGTAAGGAGAATCCGGAAACGCGGCGACGAAACGTTCGAAGAGGCCCGCCCGTGCGGCGTTGTCCTTCGTCTTGTAGGCCGCTTGCACCATCGCGTACTCGACGTAGCTTAGATCCGCTTGCGACTTCGCGATCGCATCCTGCTGTGCCTGGGCCCAATCGGCTGCCGCCGTCCCAGCGGGCGCCGGCTCAGCCTTATACTTCGTGACCATCGCGCCGACCTTCTCGCCGACGGAATAAACCTGCTCCGTGCTTCCCATGTCTTCCGCGGCGCGGACCATATTGGCGGCGGTCACCAAGTTCTGCGGATCGAGAGCCAGCACCTTTTCGCCGTACTCCAGCACCTTAGCGTCATTCTTCTGCGCCAGGTACGTCTGGACGTACAGCTGATCTCCCAGCAATTCGAAGTCTCCCTTGCCGTACGTCGTCATGAATTTGTCGATTAGCGCGACCTTGTCCGGACCGTCAGACGCGGCGTAAACTTCCGCCAATGCCTTGTCCTCGTCGGTACCCGCTGCAACGGCAACCGTTTTCCCGATTTGCGCAAACGCTGCGCTTCCGAACGCCAGCGCCATCGTAACCACACTTAGAATTCGGTTCATAGGCACCTCCTCGACACTTCGAAACACAGGAGAGCGGAACCCTTGTCGTCTCACCCGGTGAGATTCACGCGCATCTTAGTCGAACGGGCGCGCGCCGGACAATATTTTTCGCCCCGATTCATCTGTTGACGATTCCTCCGTTTCGTTGGAGCATTTCGCCCGGCAATCATTCGCCAAACGGGAGAGGTGCCAATGCTCGCCGCAAAATCCTGGGAAGCTCTCGATACGGAAAAGCTCAGCGAGGTGATTTCGCGCAACATGGTGAGTGGCGAGGATGGGACGCTCGCCCGCGTGCTGATCGCGCGAGGCGGCATCGTCCCGCGGCATTCTCATCGCAGCGAGCAGTACACGATGATTCTCGCCGGCGCCCTCAAATTCATTTTCGACGACGGTGAACTTGTGGTTCGGCCCGGCCAGGTGCTCGTGATTCCCGCGCATGTCCCTCACGCCGCCGAAGCACTCGAGGACACCGTCGACATTGATTTCTTCGCGCCGCGCCGCGAAGACTGGATCAAGAAAACGGATGACTACCTTCGCCGCGGAACGCGGGCATAGGAGCAAACCATGGATCTCGGACTCAAGGGTCGAGTGGCAATCGTCGCGGCCGCGAGCAAGGGACTCGGCCGCGCGGTGGCCGAGGAATTCGCGAAGGAAGGATGCGAGGTTGCCATTTGCGCCCGCAATGCGGCGGAAACGGAGCGCACCGCACAGGAAATTGAAAAGCTTTCCGGGCGCAAGGTCCTGTGGCGCGCGATGGATGTCACAAAGGAAGACGCCGTCCGCAGCCTGGTGGCCGACGTCGAGAAGCAGTTCGACCGCGTCGACATCTGCGTCACGAACGCGGGCGGGCCGCCCGCAAAGAAATTCGTGGACATCACCGTCGAGGAATGGCGCGCCGCGGTAGATCTCACTCTGATGAGCTGCGTCTACTTCGCGCGCGAGGTGCTGCCCCGCATGCAGCGCAATCGTTGGGGCCGCTTCCTCACCATCACATCCGTTTCCGTCAAGCAGCCAATCGACGGATTGCTCCTCTCGAATTCTCTCCGCGCCGCCGTCGCCGGCCTGGCCAAGACCCTCGCCAACGAATTTGGCTCGAGCGGAATCACCGTGAACAACGTCTGCCCCGGCTACACGCGAACCGACCGCCTCGTCGACCTCGCCAATCGCCAAGCCCAGATGACTGGGAAAAAACCGGAAGACATTTTTCAGGTGTGGACGTCGCAAATTCCAACGGGCCGCCTCGCGATGCCCGCGGAATTCGCCGCGCTCGTCACGTTTCTGGCATCCGATCGCGCCGGATCCATCAACGGCGCTTCCATCCCCGTCGACGGCGGCTGGGTCAAGGGCCTGCTGTAGGTTTCGAGGCTGTCGTCGCGCTTCTTGAAGTTACTCTGCGAGAAGAATCCGCAGGTCGCGAAGATTGTTGCCGGTTGGGCCCGTAACAATCGCGTCGCCAAGCCGCGCGAAGAAATTGTACGCATCGCTTCGACGCAGAAAATCAGCCGGATCCAGTCCCGCCTCGCTTGCCTGCGCCATTGATTTCCCGTCCGCCACGGCTCCCGCCGCAGGACTATTCCCGTCGATTCCGTCCGTCCCGGCGCTCAGCACCGCGATATTCTTCCCGGCAATCTTCGGCACACACGTCAGCACAAACGCCGAATTGCGCCCTCCCGTGCCGTCGCCCGTTACCGGGCTGATCACTTCACCATCCGCAATCACCGCCACGCGCCGTGTCGGATTCGCCTTTTTGTGCCCTTCGAGCACGCCAAGCAAATGATCCGCCGCCTTCTCGAGCGGCCAGTTATCCGCCAGCGTATCGCAGAGGCACAAATAGCCGTGCCCCTCGCACGCGCGATGCGCCGCGTGCGTCAGATCGTGCTCTCCCAGCAAGACGCGAAAATCTGCGCGCTCAAACGCTGCCGCGGCCGGCTTCGGCGTCTCTCGCAGCCGATGCTCCGCGAAGATCCGCCGAATCGACTCCGGAAACCTTTCGAGCAGCGCGTACTTGCCTGCGATTCGCTCCGCGTCCGCAATCGTCGTCGGGTCCGGCAGTGTTGGGCCCGAAGCCAGTGCCGATTCCTCGCCCGGCGGCACGTCGCTGATGGCCAGCGTCAGCTTCATCGACTTCGGCGCCGCGGCCGCCAGCCGCCCGCCCTTCGTGGCCGAAAGGTGTTTCCGAATTACGTTGATCTCCTCGATCGGCGCGCCGCAAGTCACCAGCGCCGAATTCAGCCGCCGAAAATCCTCGAGCGTCACGCCCTCATCGAGCGGCTGCTCAACCAGCGCGGAGCCGCCGCCCGAAATCAGAAAAAAGATCAGGGTTCGCTCATCGCACCGCGCAAGCCGATCGAGAATCGCCCGCCCTGCCGCGAAGCTCGCCTCGTTCGGCACCGGATGCCCGCCGACGAATGCCTTCCATCCCGGCAGCTCCCGCGGTGCAGCCGTTGGGGTGACCAGAATTCCCTCGGTCGCGAATTCCGGCCCGAGAATCTTCCCCAGCGCTTCGGCCATCGCGAACGACGCCTTCCCAAACGCAATCGCCACAATCTCCTTGTAGTCACGCAAATCGACGCGCGCAGTTCCAGCATGGATTCGTGACCCGTCGCGTGCAAGTTTTCTGGTGAGCGCGGCGCCAACGTCAATCGCCGCGAGCGTTTCGCGGAAGATGCTTTGCGCGGTTTGCTTCACGCCTTCTCGAGAGCGGCGGCGCCGGCTCGCGCCACGTCGAGGTCCTGGTCTTCTGTGCCCGCACTCACGCCGATCGCGCCGACCACTTCGCCGCCCGAAAGCAGCGGCACGCCCCCTCGAATCGGCGTCTGTTCCGCGGGATTTGCCACGGCAAGCCCGATCGCCAGCGACAGATTCACCTGATCCCCCGCCATCGGCGGCCCTGTCGGTGCGCGACGCATCGCTGCAGCTTGTGCCTTCACCAGCGCAATCGAAATCGACGACAGCTTCGCGCCATCCATTCGCTCGAACGCGATCAGATGCGCGCCGTCATCCACGATCGCGATATTCATCGGGACACGAATCTCTTCCGCCCGCCGCTGCGCCGCCGCAAGCACGGCGCGCGCCCCTTCGAACGTCAGCTTCGGTCGATTGTGCGTGACGAGTGCCATAAATGCCTCGTTATTTCAGTCCCAGCGCGTCGGCGTTCAACGCGTTCGGCGGCTTCTTCCCTTGGAACAACGCGAGCACGTTGTTCGCTGCCATCACCGCCATCTTCGTTCGCGTGTCCACAGAGGCGCTCGCGATGTGCGGCGTCAGCACCACGTCTTTTCGTCTCACCAGCGCTGGATTCACCTTGGGTTCATTTTCGTAGACGTCCAGCGCCGCTCCGGCAATCTTCTTGTTCTCGAGCGCCTCCGCCAGCGCCGCCTCGTCCACCACAGGCCCGCGCGAAGTGTTGATCAGGTAGGCCGTCGGCTTCATTTTCTCCAGATTTTCCTTCGAGATCAGGTGGTACGTGTCGGGCAGCAGCGGCACGTGCACGCTCACAAAATCTGAGTCGCGAAACACCTTGTCCCGCTCGACGTACTCGGCTCGAAGTTGTTCCTCGACGTTCGCTGGCGCGCGAACCGCGTCGTTATAAAGTACGCGCATGTTGAATCCGTACGCGCGCCTCGCCACGCCGCGGCCAATTCGTCCGAAACCGATGATGCCGAGCGTCTTGCCCCACACGTCGCCGCCGACCAGCTGCTCCAGGTTCCAGCCTGGCCACGTCCCCGACCGCAGCCACGCGTCGCCTTCCAACACGCGCCGCGCGATGCTCATCATCAGCGCCCACGCGAAATCGGCCGTCGTATCGTCGAGCACGCCCGGCGTGTGCGTTGCCACCACCTTGTGCTTCGTGCACGCCTCCACATCGATATGATCGAATCCCACGGACACGGTCGCCGCAATCCGCAATTTCGGCGCCGCGTTCAGCAGCTCATCGTTCACTTTTTCCGTCAGCAGGCAGACCAGCGCTTCCTTGTCCGCCACTCGCGCCAGCAGTTCCGCACGCGAAGGCCGGTCTGGCGAATCCCAGTAGTCCACTTCAAATTCGTCATCCAGGGTTTTGCGCGCGGCGGGGAAAAGCGGGTGAGTCGCTAGAACCTTCGGCTTCGGCAAATACCACCTCAGGAATGCGGAAGATGCTAAAAATCCGGCCTCACGTTGAGTAACATACACTCTCTAAACGTGTCAACGCACGCCGCCGCCCCGCTTTCGTTGACGTTCCACGCTCTCCACGACTATAGTTGCTCTCGGGCGTCTCGAATTGCCGGCACCACACATGGATCCCCAACTTCTCCGCGATCTTCAAAAGCTCCTCGGCCGGGACGCAATCCTCCACAAGAAGGAAGACCTGCTTCTTTACGAGTACGACGGCTCCGTCGAAGCCGCTCGCCCCGATTGCGTCGCCTTCCCGCGCAGCACCGAGCACGTTCTCGGCATCGTCCGCCTCGCTAACAAGCACAATGTCCCCATCGTCGGCCGCGGCGCCGGCACCGGACTTTCCGGCGGCGCGCTCGCACGCCGCGGCGGAATTCTCGCCGTCTTCTCGCGCATGAATAAAATCTTGGCGATCGACGCCGAAAATCAGCGCGCCGTCGTCCAGCCCGGTGTCGTGAATTCCGATCTCAGCGCCGCTGTCGCCCACCTCGGACTTCATTTCGCTCCCGATCCTTCGAGCCAGCGCGCCTGCACCATCGGTGGCAATGTCGCCGAAAATTCCGGCGGCCCGCACACGCTCGCATACGGCGTCACCACCAATCACGTCCTCGCGCTCGAAGTGGTGCTGCCCACCGGCGAACTGGTCCGTTTCGGTGGCGCGGCACTTGATACGCCCGGCTACGATCTCACCGGGCTCTTCGTCGGCTCCGAGGGAACCATCGGCCTCGTCACGGAGATAACGGTAAAGCTCACGCGCCTGCCCGAGTCCGTGAAGACGCTTCTCGCCATTTTCGATTCCATCGACGATGCCACCGAGACCGTTTCCGACATCACCGCCCGCGGCATCACTCCCGCCGCCTGCGAAATGCTCGATGGCTGGACGCTGCGCGCCATCGAAGCCTACGTCCACGCTGGATTCCCGCTCGATAGCGCCGCCGTTCTCCTGATCGACGTGGATGGCCTTCGCGAAGCCGTCGAATCGCAAGCCGAGGATGTCGCCGACGTCTGCCGCCTCCACCACGCGCGCGAGGTCCGCGTCGCTCGCGACACCCGCGAACGCGACCTCCTCTGGAAGGGCCGTAAGAACGCCTTCGGCGCCGTCGGCCGCCTCTCGCCCACGTATTACGTGCAGGACGGCGTCATTCCCCGCACCAAACTGCCCGCCACCCTTCGCCGCATCAACGAAATCGGCAAGAAATACGGCTTCGAGATCGGCAACATTTTTCACGCCGGCGACGGCAACCTGCATCCCATCATCCTGTTTGACTCGCGCGACGAAGCGCAATTCCGCCGCGCCGTCGCCACCTCCGACGAAATCATCTCCTTCTGCATCGAGATGGGCGGCTCGATCACCGGCGAGCACGGCATCGGCATGGAAAAAGATCGCCTCATGCCCCTGCTCTTTTCCGAGACCGATCTCGAATTGATGCGCCGCGTTCGCGACATCTTTAACCCAAAGGGCCTGCTCAATCCTGGCAAGGTTTTGCCGTCTGCGAAAAGCTGTGGCGAAATTCATGTGCGGCCTCTGCCTGTCGTTGGTGCGGCGCCCGCATGAGCGCCGGAACCAGGCCAGTTGGCGCGCGCTTCGCCGATCTCGTCGGAGACGCGCAGTCTCTCCAGGATCCTGCCGAACTTGCTGGCTACGCGGTCGATGGGAAAATTCCGTCAATAGCCGTTCGTCCCGGCTCCATTGAAGAAGTCGGCGAAGTTGTAAAGCGCGCCAGCGCCGAAAAGCTCGCCATCATTCCGGTCGGCGCTCGCACAAAGCTTGCTATCGGACTCCCGCCCCGCCAGTATGACGTCGCGCTCGACATGACTCGCCTCAATCGCGTCGTCGCCTATGATCCCGGCGACCTCACGCTCAGCGTCGAAGCGGGCCTGCCCTTGAGCGAGTTGAACCGCGTTCTCGCCGAGCACCGCCAGTTTCTTCCGCTCTCCGTCCCCTTCGCTGACCGCGCAACCATCGGCGGCGCTGTTTCATCGGGCGTCGATTCGCCGCTTCGCCAGCATTACGGCACCGCGCGCGACTACATCCGCGGCATCGAATTCGTCACCGGCGACGGCAAAATCGCGAAAAGTGGCGGCCGCGTCGTCAAGAACGTCACTGGCTACGACCTTCACAAACTCATGATCGGTGCCCTCGGAACTCTCGCCGTGATCACGCGAATCAATTTCCGCACGTTCCCATCACCCATCGGCATCCGCGCCTTCGTCGCCCGCTTTGATAAGGTCGACGCCGCGGATTCGATGCGTGCCCTTATCGCCCGCTCGGCCCTCGCGCCCATGACGATGGAAATCTTCAGTCCCGGCGCCGCCGACCTGTTCTATGGCAACGCCGCTTCTCGAATCGAAAAAAATCTCGTCGCCCCTGGCGTTCTCACGAACAACACCTGGGCGCTCACGATCGGCGTCGCCGGAACCGCGCAGACTCTCGACCGCTCGGAATCGGAAGTTCGCTCCATCGCGCAGCAGTCCGGCGATACGGCTTTCACCGCCCTCGGCCCCGACCAGATTCCCGGCGCCTTCGGCCGCAAGCGCGAGTTCATCCCCATCGCTCTGGCATCATCGCCCGGCGCTACGATCATCAAATTGAGTGTGCTCCCGTCGAAGATCAAGGATTCCCTCGTCGAAATCGAAAGCGCCGCTGCTGCCAGTTCGCTTCGTTCGGCCGCGATGGCGCGCGCAGTCGGCATCATCTACGTGGCGCTGCTCCCCGATTCCACTGCTGCCTCCGATCGCGAACGAGTCGTTCGCGCCGCCGCGCGAATTCAGTCCAGAGCCGCCGCTGCAGGCGGCCATGCCGTCATTCCTTGGTGTCCCACCGAATGGAAGTCTTCTCTCTCGATCTGGGGCCCGGATCCGCCGGATCTGCCTCAAATGCGCGGCCTCAAGTCCGTCTTCGACCCTCAGGGCGTTCTCAGCCCAGGGCGCTTTGTGGGAGGCCTTTAGCCGTGGCCTCTCCCATTCCGCAAACTCACGAGGACGCTCAGCGCGAATTCGCTCTCACTCTCAGTGGATTCAGCGCTGTCGATAAGCCGCAGTATCAGGACTACGCGCGCTGCGTTCATTGCGGCCTTTGCCTCAACCACTGCCCCACGTATCGCCTTTGGGGCCAAGAGGCTGATTCTCCGCGCGGCCGCATCCGCCAAATGGCGCTCGTCGATCAGGGCCGCCTCGAAGTGGGCGACACCTTCGTCACCCACATCGACCGCTGCCTCGACTGCCGCGCCTGCGAAACCGTCTGTCCCTCCGGCGTCGAATACGGAAAGCTCGTCGAACTTGCTCGCGCGCAGATCGAACAGAAATACCAGCGCCCCTTCGCCTCGCGCGTCCTTCGCAATTTTGTCTACCGCAGTCTCCTGCCGCATCCGAAGCGAATCGCCGCAGCGGCCCGCCTCATGAAGGTTTATCAGCGCTCCGGCCTCGCGTCGCTCGCTCGGGCCACAGGACTATTGCGGCTTTTCGGTCTCAGGGATCGCGAAAGGCTTTTGCCTCGCATCGATTCCCAATTTTTCTTCGGCGAATTAGGCAAGACGTTTCCCGCAGCAGGCGCTCGCCGCGCTCGCGTTGCATTCTTCGCAGGATGCGTCGCGCAGGTCACGTTCAGCGAACTCAACCGCGCAACCATTCGCGTTCTTCAGGCAAACGGCTGCGAAGTCGTCGTTCCGGCCGCTCAAGTCTGCTGCGGAGCGCTGGCCGCTCACGCAGGAATTCGCGATGTTGCACGCGACCTCGCGCGCGCGAATTGCCGTGCCTTCGAAGCCCCCGATTTCGACGCGATCATCACGAACGCCGCGGGCTGCGGCTCAACCCTGAAGGAGTATCCGCATCTTTTTCCGGATGACGAGGCCGCCGCGCAAAGCGTCGCTCGATTCTCCGCCCGCGTCCGCGACGTCACCGAATTTCTCGCCGAACTCGGTCTCGTCGCCCCGCTTCGGCCGGTCCCTCTTGCGATCACTTACCAGGATTCTTGCCATCTTCTCCACGGACAGAAAATCCGCGAAGCTCCGCGCAAGCTTCTGCGCGCCATTCCCGGCGTGGACCTCATCGAGATGCCGTTCGCGGACCAGTGCTGCGGTTCTGCAGGCGTGTACAACGTGACTCAGACGAAGACGTCGCTGGAACTGCTCGACCAGAAGATGGAGTGCGCCCGGACGACGAATGCCAAAGCGATTGTCACTGCGAACCCTGGATGCCTTCTGCAGCTACGCGCCGGCGCCGCCATTCACCGCACTGGCCAGGAAGTCCTGCACGTCATCGAACTTCTCGACCGCGCCCTCGGTAGCAACGCAACCAACTCCGCTACTTCTCCCCGATAAGGTACTCACATCCCTTCGGCCCCATCAGCGCCGAATGGACCGCCTGCGCCGGCACATCGCACCGGTCGCCCGGATAGTACACCTCCGATTTCCCGTTCATCGTCAGCGTCATCTGGCCGTCGAGGATAATGTGCGCCGTCTCCCCCGGATGCGTGTGGTTCGGATAGAACACTTCCGAGGCATCCTTCCAAACGTAGGTATGCGTGTAACCCTCTTTTTGAAGTTTTGATTCAAGTTCGCGAACGTCCATAGAAATATCTCCTCACTTCATTCTATCAGGCGATCCGCAAGGGGGAACTTGCGGGCGGAGCGTGTTTTGGGGGAGTTTCCGCCCGCAAGTGGTGTGCAGCGTCGGGGCAACAAATCTGTCGTCTACTGGTCGGCCGGAGGTCGCTGTCCGCCCATCTTGCCCGCGCGGCGTCCGCCTCGCTGGCTGACGGAATAATCGGACGGCACCTGGAACAGCGTCGCGTCAGGCTCCTGTCGCTGAATATTCGTCAACTGTGTGACCGTATCTCCCATCATCGGGTCGGTGCGCTTCGTCAGCACGTACGTTTGCAGGTCCGGCGAATACCATCGCTCTGTCACGATGACGATCGGCTTCGCGTTTCCAATCGCTCCGGCTGGAATGGTACGCGTGATGCGCGTTCCCTGCGCGGAAATCCCGTTGATCATTTGCGTTCCCAGATCGGTCGTCACGTCATTCTCGCCAGTCTGGAGACGCCGCTTCGCTCCCGGCTCACCCTCGGCCCTCCGGCCCTTCCAGTGCCGCACCGGAACTTCGTCCGCCGTCTTTTCGTCCGCGTGGAGGATATAGCTCACGCCCGCCACCGGATCATTGATGAAAATCGCGTGAGGAGGCGTCTTGCCCGCCGCCGCAAACGGCCCGATCGCCGGCAGCGTCATTTCGCGCCGCGTCCGGCCCTGCGAGTCGCGCGCAAACGTGCCCGTCGTCGTGTGCTGAATCTGATTCCCGTCCGCCAGCGCCTGCGTCGATTGCGTCGTAAACGTCGCCGTAAACGGCGCGCCTGTCACCGTTCTGCCGCCGATGCCCGCCTCGAAGCCGAGAAATCCAATCTCATCGAACCGCATCGGCCCTTCGTGCCCCGGTCCGCCCGGAGGCGGTGGAGCTCCCGCGCCTCCCTGTGCGCGCACTCCGAAGCCGGCCAGCAGAATTGCCGTCGCGATCGTCAGGCCCATGCGCATGAACTTGCTTCGCGTCTTCATCGTTTCCGCCCTCCGCAAACTCTCGCGATCCATCAATCGTTGGTGCTTGCTGAAATCAGTCGAATTGCCTGCGGCGTCCCGTCTTCGCTCACCACAAGCTCTGCCGGAATCTGCTCCGTCGAAGCCAGCCCCGAGACCGGCAATCCCAGCGATGCCAGCGCCGACCGCGGCATCATCACGCGCACCACCGCGCCGCCTTCGAGCGACACTGAATCATCCGCCGAAGGAAGCGTAACGAACGCCGTGCCGTCTTCTGGTCCGGCCAGCGACGCAAGCTGCGGGTCCGTCCGCAGCGCGTACTGCTCGCCTGCATTCGCCGAATTGCTGTTCGCTACTGCAGGCCCGTTCGGCCTCATCCCGATTCGCACGCGCGCCAGTCCCAGCGCCAGCAGTGCCACCGCCGCCACTCCGATCACGGCAATCTGCCATTCCGCGATTCGCCGCTTCGCTCCCGCCCGGCTCCGGCGATACTCCTGCAGCAGCGCCGCTTCCAGTTGCGGCGGCGCCTGGCGCTCCGCATCGCGCAGCGCCAGCGTCTGCAGTCCGAAATCCAGCGACTCCGACTCAATCAGCAGCCGCCCGCACCGGCTGCACGACTCCGCATGCGCCAGCGCCTCTTCCCTGTGGTCCGCGCCGCTCGTTCCCGCGCGGTCCAGATCGTGCAGAATCGTTTCAAACTCGACGCAGTTCATCGCCTTCCCCTCATCGCTGGTTCGCCACCGCCGAAGCTCGCGCAGTCGGCTGCGGCTCCCGCAATTTCTCGAGCAGCAGCGCCCTGGCCCGGTGCAACCGCGAACGCACCGTTCCAACCGGACATTCCAGCGCCGCCGCTGCTTCCTCGTAGCTCATGTCTTCCAGTTCGCACAGCACCACCACTTCGCGATAATTGTCAGGCAGCGTTGAAATTGCCTGCCTCACACGCGTCACATTTTCCAGCGAAGTAAATTGATCCACCGGATGCGCGTGCAGCCCATTTCCGTTTCCGTTCGACCGCGCAACTCCCCAGGCAAACCCGCCAAACGCCGCATCCGCCGAATCCATTTCCGCTTCATCGCCCAGCGCCACTGTTCGCCGTTCCTGCTCCCATCTCTTGCGCAAGTGGTTCCGCGCAATTCCGAACAGAAACCCCGAAAGCGTCCCTTTCGCCGGATCGAACCGCTTCGTATCCCGAATCAGCGTCATGAACACTTCCTGCGTAACATCCTCCGCCACCGCCGCGTTCCGGCTCATATGCAGCGCAAACCGATAGATCCCCGGTTGTCTCCGTCGGTAAAGCAGAGTAAACGCGTCCTCATCTCCGGCGATCATCCGCCGCAAGAGGCCGTCGTCGGTTAGCTCGGTGACCTTGATCATCACTATTGGGACGGCCTACCGTGGCTCTGGTTACATATTCCGCCCGCCCGGCCCAAAAGTTCCAAATTCGCCCGTTTCCCCGTTCGTAACTGCTATACCCGCGCGCCTCATCCGCTCCAAGACCCTTGCCACCCCCTCCGGGCCCGTCTTGACCCGCGCCTCAATGTCCAATAACGTAAGGGCGTTTTCGGGAGCCTCTCAGCGGCCCCGCCGCCGCCCCGCGGCCACTACTTCAGCGCTTCCGCACCTGGAGGAACCATGCTGGAATTCGACCCTCACGTTCTCGACGAGAAGCCCATTCCCCCTCCCCAGGAATTCAGCAAGCGCGCGCACGTCAAGTCCCTCGAGGAATACCGCGAGCTCTACGACCGCGCCCTCAATCATCCCGAGGAGTACTGGGGTGAGCAGGCCAAAATGCTCGATTGGTTCGAGCCCCCGAAAAAGATCCTCGAATGGAAACTTCCGCACGCCAAATGGTTCGTTGGCGGCAAGCTCAACGTCTCCTATAACTGCCTCGACCGCCACCTCGCCAAGAACGCCAATAAGCCCGCCCTTCTGTGGGAAGCCGAAGACGGCTCAACCGTCCAATTCACCTATGCCGAGCTTCACGCCCGCGTCTGCAAGTTCGCCAACGCCCTCACCAGCCTCGGAGTCAAGACCGGCGATTGCGTCGCCATCTACATGCCCATGGTTCCCGAGCTGCCCATCGCCATGCTCGCCTGCGCCCGCATCGGCGCGATGCACTCCGTCGTCTTCGGCGGCTTCAGCGCCACCGCCCTCGCCGACCGCATCGCGGACGGCAAATCCAAAATCCTCATCACCGCCGACGGAGGTTTCCGCCGCGGCAAAGTCGTGCCTCTTAAGGACACGGCCGACGCCGCCCTGAAAAATTGCCCCACTGTCGAAAAATCCATCGTCGTCCGCCGCACCGGCGATAAAGTCGCGTGGGACAACTCCCGCGACCTCTGGTGGCACGACCTCGAAGCCGCCGCTTCTCCCGATTGCCCCGCTCTTCCTCTCGATTCCGAGCATCCGCTTTACATCCTCTACACCAGCGGTACTACCGGCAAACCCAAGGGCGTCCTCCACACCTCCGCCGGCTATCTGCTCCAAACCATGTGGAGCACTCGCCTCGTCTTCGATCTCCGCGACGACGACATCTACTGGTGCACCGCCGACATCGGCTGGGTCACCGGCCACAGTTACATCGTCTACGGCCCGCTCGCCAACGGCGCCAGCATCGTCATGTACGAAGGCGCGCCCGACTACCCACGCAAAGACCGCTTCTGGGAAATCGTCGACCGCTACAACGTCTCCATCTTCTACAGTTCCGCCACCGCCGTCCGCGCATTCATGGCCTGGGGCATGGACTGGATCACCTCGCACAGCCTCAAATCGCTTCGCGTCCTCGGCACGGTCGGCGAGCCCATCAATCCCGCCGCCTGGAAATGGTATTTCGAAGCCATCGGCAAAAATAGCTGCCCCATCGTCGACACCTGGTGGCAGACGGAAACCGGCTCCATCCTCATCACGCCTCTACCGGGCGCGACTCCCGCCAAGCCCGGCTCCGCCACCCTGCCGATGCCCGGCATCGCCGCCAAAGTCGTCGACCTCCAAGGCAAACCCGTAAAGCCCGGCGAGACCGGCTACCTCACCATCCAAAAGCCTTGGCCCTCCATGCTTCGCACCATTTACGGTGACGACGACCGCTACGTCCGCGAATACTGGAGCCGCATCCCCGGCGTCTACTTCGCGGGCGACGCCGCGCAGTGCGACAAAGACGGCTATATCTGGGTCCTCGGCCGCGTCGACGACGTCATCAAAGTCGCCGGCCATCGTCTCAGCTCGATGGAAATCGAAAGCGCCCTCGTCGCTCACGCCGCAGTCGCCGAAGCGGCCGTCGTCGCGCGCCCCGACGACATCAAGGGCGAAGCCATCATCTGCTTCGTCACGTTGCGCTCCGGCCACTCGCCGAATCCGGAGCTTCGCACCGGCCTGATGGAACACGTCGCCTCGACCATCGGCACCATCGCGCGTCCCGCCGATGTCCGCTTCTGCGACCTTCTCCCCAAAACCCGCAGCGGCAAAATCATGCGCCGCCTTCTCCGCGAACTCGCCTCCAAGGGCGGCGTCTCCGGCGACACCACCACACTCGAAGATATGGGCGTCATCGAGCGCATCGCCAAAGCCCAGGGCAAAGACGAAGAGTGACGAAGGCCTCGACTCGTCGCATCCGCAGCCGTGTTTCCCTGCAGGGGCACAGCATGCCGTGCCCGTCGGCTTTTCGCAGTTCCGTCATTGGTTTGTTTCGGTCTCGTGGCATGACCCGTCTGCTACAAAATAATTTTGGTTCACTTGGAAGGACGCCGCGTGTATAACGAGGGCCGTCCGAGCCGTAAAACGGAAATTCAAACCCGCATAATTCGTTGACGCTGTCGCCGCGGAGGTGACGTCATGAGCCGGATTTCTTTTGTCACAATCCTTGCGTTCGCATTCCTCTTCGGCAGCGTTTCAACCGCGCCGCCGGCGGCGGCTGCACCCGTGCCTCCGGCGCAAGGCGCTTCCGCCCAGCCGCAGCTCTACTGGCAGTGCCAGGCTCAAATCTCAAACGGCCATGGCTCCATGATTGGCTTCGCCAGCAAGCCCTTCGCAGCCGCTCCTGGAACAACCCTCAGCGATTCGCGCATGGGTGCGCCTGTGGGACGTGCCGTGGCCGCTGCTTGGATGGCTTACGTCATGCACACGTACGCGCCCGATCAGGAACAGCAATGGATCAGTCAAGGCCGGCCCAACATCGGCAATTGCGGCGTCGGTCAGCTTCAGAATCTGCGGGAAGTGCACGAGATGCGCGTTCGCGGTGGAATGCGGGAGGTAACCTGGCAGTACGATCCGAAGCAGCAGCCCACGCCCTCTCCTGCTCCTCCTGCCCCGAGCGGCCTCAACAACGACGCTGTCACAACCACCCACACCTTGACGCCCCAGATGCCAGCGGGAACCAAGTACGCTGTCTGCAATTCCGCCCCGGACCAGGGCAAGGTCTACGTGAGCCGTCCCTTCCCCTACACCGTCAACAACGTTCCCGCTTGGACCAATGCCTTCACGCAATATCTCGTGCAAAAGTATTCTTTCAAGGGCACCGGTTCCGGCTGCTACGTGGGCACCGATCCCGCGGCCGTCCTGCAAGCCCGCATTGCCGCCGCTCAAGCCAACAAGAGTCACCCCATCCAGACCGACTGGACCTTTTCGAAGTAAGAAGAGCCCTCCTCCGAACTCAGCCACAGGCTGACCCGCGCCGTGATACCATGGCCCGCATCCAGCGCGTCCGTGCAGGAGGCCCAAAATTTCCCGGCTCGAATCCGCGAATGTCCCGTTGAGCGCCGGCTCCGCGTCCGCAGTCCGCTCTGACGCGTCCGCCTCTCGCCACTCGGCTCTCGTCCGCATCACGCACTGGATCATCACTCTTAGCTTTTTCGCGCTGCTCCTCACCGGAATCGAAATTCTCATCTCGCACCCGCGCTTCTACTGGGGCGAGACGGGCAACGTCCACACGAAGGCGCTCTTCCAGATCCCCATTCCGTCCTCGCGCGACATGGTCCAGACCGGCTACAACTACGTGCTCCCCGATCAGAACGGCTGGAGCCGCTATCTCCACTTCGAAGCCGCGTGGATCTTGGTCCTCACCGGACTCCTCTACGCAATTTTCGGCTTCTTCTCTGGCCACTTCCGCAGGAACCTGCTTCCTGCCGGGTCCGATCTCTCCTGGCACAATCTCACAGCGGCTCTCTACGGCCACCTGCGCTCCATTCGCGGCAGCGCCTCCGACTCCTCCTCCTACAACGTCCTCCAGCGCCTCACCTACCTGCTCGTCATCTTCGTGCTCTTCCCGCTGGTCATCTGGACCGGCCTCGCCATGTCCCCGGCCTTCACCGGAGCCTTCCCCGCCACCGTCACTCTTTTGGGCGGACGCCAATCGGCGCGCACGATCCATTTTTTCGTTTCCATCGCCCTCGTCTTTTTCTTGATTGTCCACATTGTGATGATTGCTCTTGCCGGATTCTGGACCCGCACGCGCACCATGATCACAGGCCGGCCCGCTGCACAGAGGGAGCGCACATGACCAACATCTCGCGCCGCAAACTCATTTTCACCGGCCTCGGAGCCGCCGCTGGCCTCGCAAGCCTCGGAGTCGCCGCTCGCCTCGCCGAAAAGTACGGCCTCGTCCCGCCCGATGGCGGCGGCGTCTACGGCCTCGGCGAAACGCTCACCTACGCTTCGCATCGCCTCATCGGCCGCCATTCGCTCGCCCGCGAATTTCCGCCCAGCGAGATTTCGAATCCCGCCTTCGCCAACGAGATCGGCCCGCCTCTCGATGACGCCTTCAAGCGCCTCGAGGCCACCGGCTTCGCCGACTGGCGCCTCACCGTCGACGGCCTCGTCGACCGCCCCGCTTCCTTCACGCTCCCTCAACTCAGGAGCTTCCCCTCCCGCAGCCAGATCACGGAAATTTCGTGCGAGGAGGGCTGGTCGCACATCGCCGAGTGGCATGGCGTCCCTCTTTCCCACGTTCTCGATCTCGTCGGCGTGCAACCGCAAGCCCGCTACGTCGTCTACTTCTCGATTCAGCCCGATTGGAAGGAAAGCATCGATATGGACGACGCCATGCATCCGCAAACATTCCTCACCTACGGAATGAATGGCGCCGACCTGCCAGTTCCCAGTGGAGGCCCGCTTCGCCTGCGCGTTCCGCGCCAGCTCGGCTACAAGAGCGTGAAATTCGTCACGCATCTCACCGTTACCGACGACCTGAAGAAGTTCGGCAAGGATCGCGGCTCCGGCGCCCTCGGCGCAGGCTACGCCTGGTACGCCGGCATCTGATCGCCTCGTTTCAGGCGCGTGCCGCATCTCTGTCCTGGAAGCTGCTTTTTTGTCTGGGTCCTAAACCCCGGCGCGAAACACGAAGCAGACCTAGCCGGGCAGGAGCGTCTCCTGGCCCGCAATGGCCTGCCAGCCGCGTTGGCTGTAGACATATACGTGGGTAACACGCAACTGCCGCGAAAAAGGATGTCCGTTTTCGGTTCCGCGCAAACTCCAAAGACACGTCACCACGGCCGTCTCCTCGAAGACGCGCACCCGGATATCTGTCGCACCAAACGAATCGTACTTGACGTTGGAATTCTCGATCGTGGCGATCCACTCCGCCTTGTCCACAATCCGTCCCGACGGCAATATTCCCACGAAGTCTTCACCGTAGATTTGCTGGAACAGCCCCACGTTCTTCGACTGCAGTGCCCGCGCCGTCTGCTTTTCCAGGTTGACGAGCTCGTCTTGCTTGACCTCGTTTTCCTTCGCCTGCTCCCGTCGCTCAAGCGCACCAAGGCCCTGCGCCCGGCTGCAGGGAACCAGGGAGCCTGCCAGTATCAGCAAGACCAGCGCGGATAGCTTTCTCATGCCATGGCACCTCGTCATCCCGATGAGGCGGGCCATCCCCAAGACGTTGTGGCTCCCCAGAGTTTGCCCGGTCCATCGCAAGTATAACGTGGCCCCGCCTCTGTTTGCCGGCCGTGCGCCCTTCTTCTAAACACCTGGCGCCATCGGCACTCTTCGCGTCGAATCCTTCCTTCGGAAATCACTGAAAACCGCCCCGCGCTTGTCGTGCTTGGGCCTCTTCGCCTTTCCCGCTCGCAGCGCGGGCGCAGAACGCAGCGGAGGGACCTCTCTTCGCCTTTGCCTCTTTTCAAATTTCAAATTTGAAATCTGAAATCCCTCTTCGCCTTATCAGTGTTTATCTGTGTTCATCTGTGGTTCCAAAGGTTTTGCCTCTTCACTCCTCCGCCCGATACACCCTCACCCAATCCACCAGCATCTCCTGCGGAAAATTCGTCCCCGCATCCGGCGCACCCGGCCAGTCCCCGCCCACCGCCACATTCAGCAAAATAAAAAACGGATGATCGAACACCCACTTCTTCCCCGCCGGCAAACTCGCCGGAGTCACCGTCTCATACAAATGTCCATCGACATAAAACCGCACCACTCCCGGCTCCCACTCGATTCCATACACATGAAAATCGTCCGCCATCGCCGCGCCGCCCGCCAACGTATACGCCGCCGTCCGCCCTTCGGCTCCCGAATATCCCGGCCCGTGCATCGACCCGTGATTCACGCTTGGCTCGCGCCCGATATTCTCCATCACGTCGATCTCGCCGCACGTCGGCCACTCCACCTTCTCGATGTTGTCCCCCATCATCCAGAACGCCGGCCACATCCCCTGCCCGCGCGGAATCTTGATTCTCGCCTCGAATTTTCCGTACGCCTGCGCAAAGAGTCCCAGCGTTTTCAACCGCGCCGACGTGTACTCCCGCGTCACGCCATCCGCGCCCGTGAATTTTTCCTTCCTCGCCTCGATCACCAGGTTCCCGCCGCGCAAAAACGAATTCTCGGCGCGGTCCGTGTACGTCTCCAGCTCCTGGTTTCCCCACCCCTTCCCGCCAATATCGAATTCCCATTTTGACGCGTCCGGCCGCGCCCCATCTGGCCCGTTGAATTCGTCGCTCCATGTCAGCGTCCATCGCGGCTCGTGCATGCGCGCGGACGCTTCACTCCCCGTTGCGGTCACCGCGCCGAGCACCGCCATCATCCCTAGCGTCAGCACCGCTGCCGCAATCAGAGCCACTTTGCCGAATATCATCCCCAGCGCTCCTTCCCGCTCTCCGCCTCTCGCTCTTACCCCGCCGTCCCTCGCAAAATACACGACCGCGTGTATGGAAGCCACTCTCCGCTCTGACTCACGATAGAAACCTGGACTCGGCCGCACCCATATCGCGCTCGCGGGATCAAGGCGCGATGAATCTCGGCCCACTGTCTTTCGGTTTTGACTCGTTCCGGAAGACGCCTTTGTACCGCCGGCGTCCCGCCGGCTCTTCGCCGTCTCCCTCGAATTTCCGGTGTCGCGCTCTTCGCGCTGTCTGCGAAGGGCGCGCGACGGCTGACACTCGCACGCCTCTCCCCCGCGCGCCTCCTCAAATGCCCGCCTCAGCCCTGTAGCTCAGGTCTTCAGACCTGAGGCCTTTCCTTTCCGCTCGCTCGGGTTCCTGGGAGCGCCACCTCTTCCTCACGCCGCGGGTCAAGGCGCGACGAATCTCCGACCAGCGTTTCTCGGTTTTGACTCGTTCCGGAGGACGCGTTGTACCGCCGGCGTCCCGCCGGCTCTTCGCCGTGTCCTTCGAGTTTCCGGTGCCGCGCTCTTCGCGCTGTCTGCGAAGGGCGCGCGACGGCTGACATTCGCACGCCTCTGCGCCGCGCGCCTCCTCAAATGCCCGCCTCAGCCCTGTAGCTCAGGTCTTCAGACCTGAGGCCTTTCCCTCCCGGTCGCCGCCTTCCCTTGAATTTCCGTGTGGCCGGTGGCGCACCCTTTATTACCCCTGCCTCGATTTCGCGAACCAGATCGAAGACACGACCCATCCATCCGCACCCCACCGTCCATTCCGTCACCCACAAAATCAGCGGGGTGCCGCACCCCTTTGAAGTCTAAGAGTGGGCGTCTCCGCCCAACCGGTTCGGCACGGTGTGGTATTATCCGCCCGCTATGATATCGAGAGAGAGAATTCACCACGAAACTAAGGGTCAGCCACCCGCGTCGGTTCGGTACTGGACTCAAAGTGTTAGGCTCGGGTTGGGCGGGCGGCAAAGCGGCCTGGGACACCGCGGTTTGCTATAACAAACCTGGCAGTTAGGCAAGACTACCGTGCCGAGTCTATTTGGATATCAAATCGAGCCGGACTTCGACGAAGCGAAGGAAGATAGAGGCAGCCGCGCCAACATGTTTCTGGCGGGTGGCGGCTTAGTGGCAATAGTGTACCTGTTTCTAGGTTTTCCCTTTGCCACGCAAGTGTTCCAAGGTCTCTTCGCAACGATCCTGCCGTACGGCAGCAGTTTCTACGTGGACCGGCAAACCAATTTGCGCCGGCTATGGGTTTGGAAAGCCATTCTTGCCACTCTCCCGATCCACACGGTCTACCTCGTGGTGATATTTTATAGCGACGCGAAGCTCCCAGGACTCATGATGAAAGCTGCGGTTTTCATTCCGGTGCTCGCGCTGGGTTTCGCCTTGGAGTCAGGTCTTGTGTTCGATCGCATCGTGAAGCATTTCGGGCCCCGCGATCCGGAGAGGTCTACAGAGCAGCGCAGCGAAGCCTGAGCCATCCGCCTCCTTTGCGCCATCTACCTTCTCCAGATCCTCGCCTGGTGGCCTGAGGTGTTGCCCGTGGCTATGCCGAATCCGCAAGCTTCGCCGAAAGGGTCCGGCACCGTGTGGTATTATTCGCCTGCGTCGTGATATCGAGAGAGAGAATTCACCTACCAACTAAGAGGCAGCCATCCGCCAATCAAGATTCTAGGCTGGGTCTAGTAGTCGGCAAAGCGACTTGGGTCGCGGCTGTTTGCTATAACAAACCTGGTAGTTAGCGAAAACTATTGTGACAACTCTATTCGGACAAGAAATTGATCCGGACTTTGACGAAGCAAAGGAAGACAGGGTCAGCCGTGTCGGAATGGCATTTTTGCTTGGCGTCGCATTGTCAATCATATACCTCATTCTTGGCCTTCCCTTTGCAACCCAGGTGTTCCAGGGACTTTTCGCGACGATTCCCGCGTACGGGAGCAGCTTTTATGCAGATCGGCAAACGAACATGCGCAAGCTTTGGTTTTGGAAGGCCGTTCTTGCAACGCTCCCATTCCACCTGAGCTACTTGGCGGTGATATTTTATAGCGATGTGAAGCTCCCAGAGCTCATGATGAAAGCTGTGGTTTTCGTTCCGGTGCTCATGTTCGGCTTCGCGTTCGAGTCCGCCGTGATTTTCGACCGCATCGTGGACCGCTTCAAGCCTCGCGAGCCGTACAGACCCACAGGACACCGCAGCGAAGCCTGAGCCATCTGCCTCCTTTGCGCCATCTTACCCCCTCCAGCCCCTCCCCGGGTGCCTCAGGTGTTGCCCGTGGCTATGCCGAATCCGCAAGCTTCGCCTAACCGGTCCGGCACGGTGTGGTATTATCCGCCTGCGCTGTGATATCGAGAGAGAGAATTCACCAAGCAACCAAGGCTCGGCCACCCGCCCACCGGTGCCGCCTCGCAGGGATCGTGATTTTTCGCCGAGGCCGTCGCCCTGCAGACCTCCCACCCGGCTAAGTCGTCTTCCCTACTCTGATCTGGACGGAAGCCTGCCCCGGTTCTCCGCTCGACTTTGGAGGTGGTTAACACTCTTCGATGTTTCTCGGTATACTGATTAGAAGAGACTTAAAAGGGAGCGCTCCGGTGAGAGCGACGGTAGGCAAGTACATCGGTGCAGGCCTATCCGTCGCACTAATCGAGAGCCATGTCGTGTCTCGCCCGGTCGCGTTCTTACTGATACCGTGGCTAATTAGCCTGTGCCTGCTTATTGCAAGCCCTTCTCATTTCCGCACTACGTGGCGACGTACCATCCTAATTTCGGCGGCTGCCTCAGTCCTCGGATACGTACTCGTGCGGTTTGTGTTGAGCTGGAGATGATTTGTGCGGCGGGGTGCCGCACCCCTGTGAAGTCTAAGGGTGGGCGTCTCCGCCCAACCGGTCCGGCACGGTGTGGTATCATCCGCCTGCGCTATGATATCGAGAGAGAGAATTCACCAAGCAACTAAGGGTCGGCCACCCGCCTTGGGCCGATATCCGGCGTTTCAAGCCGTCCCCTATTGAACGCCAGTCAGCGGAGGGTGCGATGCTCGTAACTAGAACCCGCGCCAGTGCTCGGAGCATTTCTACACGAGCCTACAATACCGTGGCTTACGCCCTCCTGATTCTTCTGCTCGCCTTTCCGAACTTACTTCGCGCTGAACAAGGACTCCAGTCGAAGCACGCCAAGTTTACGTGGGACGGCAGTGGTAGAACCGGGAGACCCGGCGCTCTGGAGGTCTCGTTCACGCGATACAAGTCCCAAGACGACCTCGTGGTTGAGCGAATTGCGGAAACGTACAAGTCAAACTCGGAGGCACTAGCCCGACTGCAAAGCCTCATGAAGAGAGCATCACGGATTGTCGAGCGCAGCAAAAAGCAACTTCCGGGTGGGACCGCTCCACTAGACAGGGTCGTCGCCACATTTGACGGCACAAAAACCGCAAAACCGAAGGCGATCGTAGCGTGGGCGGATGGGCGCACACTCAACCTAATACAATCCCAGTCTCTTCCCTTGGCCCTCGACTTCGAGGAGCAAACCCAAACCCTCGGACCGCCGGGTACGCCAGGCTTGCCTTTGGCTCCGCCGAAGCCGTAAGCCTCTCCTCGCGAATTTCATCCTCCCTCAACAAATGCCCCCAACGGGTCCTCCATTGTTCACGGTTTTCGAACGGTGGGTCTTCGCTGTGAGATCCTCTAACTCCTTTATTTCCGTCCGCCGCAGAGTGGCAAATTCTTTCCTATTGACTTCTGTTTATAAGTATGCTAACATACGCTGTTTTTACTTGTGGCGTAACGCCTGACGCCTAGGGGGAGGCAGTCCGTGGGGAGCGGCTGGGGAATAGCGAAGGTCCAGCGAACTTTATTCTACGGTAACGGGATTAATTTTCCCCGTAAGTCGTTGAAAACAAAGGACCGAGCCCTTGCTTAATCTACGGTTGCAGAGGGGCGCGGCTCCAATCCAGCCTCCAGCCTCTAGCTTCCAGCCTCTGCCTTTTCTAATCTATACACCGAAGATTAGAAATCGCCGCAACTCTCGACAAATCAGCCACTTACATTTTTCTAATCTATACAAATCCCGGCCCTTTTCACGCCATTTTTCAGAGGCTCCTGCCAACTCCTATTCCGCGTTACTTTTACGCACCTGTCCTTTCGGTCTATCGACCTCTTCCAGCCCCAATGCTAGGCTTGGAAATTGCCCTCGGAGGAGTGTGTGACCGAGCCTCTGACATCTTTTGACCCCAGTAACCAGAAGCGCCGCAGCACGCGTATCGTGCAGGCTGTGCCGCTCTCGGTTACGGGTGTCGACGCCCTCGGCCAGCCCTTCAAGGAGCGCACCACCACCGTGATGGTCAACTGTCACGGCTGCAAGTACCAGTCGAAACACTACGTCCCCAAGAATTCCATCATCAAGCTCGAGGTTCCCCGGGCCGAATCGGGACAGCCTCCTCGCAGCACTCAGGGCCGCGTCGTCTGGGTGCAGCGCCCTCGAACGGTGCGCGAGTTGTTCCAGATCGGACTCGAGTTTGACACTCCAGGGAACGTCTGGGGCATCGCCTTCCCGCCCGACGACTGGTTCCCGCTTCCCGACGAGGTGGCCACCACGCCTGGCCAGAATTACGTCGCCGGGCCCAGTCCCTCGATCGTCCACGAGGTGCATCCAAACGCCTTTGAAGCCATCCTCGAAGCGACGGAGAACCCGCCGGCACAAGAAGCGGCGCTCGAGCCCGAGGAGCCCGCCGCGAAAGCCACTCCAGCTCAGCCGGCAGCAAAAGCTCCCGAGGCGCAACCGCAGGCAAAGGCTCCGCAGCCGCCTGCACCCGCGCCAGCCGCTCCTGCTTCCGCCAAGCCCACCGGCGGAGCCAAACCTCCTTCTCCCATCAGCGCGCCACCGCTGCAATCCAAAGCTCCGGCCGCCGCGCCTCCTGCTCCCGCCGAGGCAGGCAAGCTTCACGTTGTGCCGCCCACCGCTCCTCCCAAGGCGGCAACGCCTCCGGCCGCCGCAGCGCCTCCGGCCGCGCCGCCTGCACCGTCCCCGCAAGCTGAGGCCACCCTGGCCCGCCACATGGCGCGCATGGTTGCCGACGCAAAAGACGCTCTCGATAAATCGCTCCGCAAGGATGCCCAAACGGCGATCAACGAAGAGATGACCGTCGTCCGCCAGCACCTCGATTCGCAACTTCACGACGCCGTCGAGAAGGCCATCAAGGTCTCCATGGATCGCGTCTCCGAATCCACCGTGAAGAAAGTCGTCCAGCAGGCCGCGGACCGCACCGCCGCCATCGTCGAGGAAGCTCGCAAAGCCACGGAAACCAGCGCCGATCAGCTCGACGCCAAGGTTCGCAACGCCGTTCAGGAAGCGGTCAGCAGCGCCGCTGAGCAGGCCGCCCAGCAAGCCGCGCAACAGACGGCGGCGATGAACTTGAAGGACACAATTCAGCAGGCCGTCGAACGCGCCATCTCCGAGCGCGAAGCGGCCACGCCGTCGCTCCAGATTCTCTCCTCGCCCGAGGAAGCGCAGCGCCACCTCGACCAGTGGAAGAAAGATCTCGAGGAAACGGCGCAGGACGTTCGCTCCGCCTCGCTTCAAAAGTCGGAGACCGACGTCGCCGATGCCTCCCGAAAGTGGCAGGAGCAATTCGAGTCCGCGCTTCAGGGCGCGACCGAGAAGCTCAGCGAGCAATTCAGCGAGGTCTCGCAGGCGGCTCTCGCGCAGGCCGAGCAGGACATCGCCGCGCGCAGCTCCAGCCTCCGCGCATCGCTCGACGAAGTGCTGGCAGGCGCGCAGGCCAGCGCTGCATCCATCGCCGGCAACCTCGCCGACGAGCGTGCCCGCAGCCAGGCCACCAAGGCCGAATTGCAGGAGGCCGCGCGCGCTGCCCTCGAGCAGACCCGCCAGAAGCTCGACGAAGTTCTCGCGCAGCAGTATCAGGAAATCGGCCGCAAGGCCGATCAGGTCATCGCTGACCGCACGCAGCAGATCGATTCCGTCGTCGCGCGATCCGCCCAGCAGGCAGTGGACCGCGCAGCCAGCGAGCTCGATTCCAGAATTGCTCCCAAGATTGACGAAGCCCGCAAGGCCGCTTCAGAACTCGCCGCCACGCAACAGCAAACCGCGGAACTGCATGCCTCGGTTCAGGAGCAGATGAGGCAGGCTTCCGAACAGGCTGCGCAGATGCAGCAGGCGCTGCAACAACAGGTGCACGAACTCTCCGAAACCGCGATTCAGGAATCGCTCACGCGCCTCAAGGAAGAAACCGGGAAATATCCGGCCGAATTTGAGAAGACCTGCCGCGACGCCCTTTCCAAGGTCGAGGAAGACCTCGAGCAGAAGAGCACGGAGATGCAGCACGCCACGTACGAGGCTCTTCTCAAGGCCTCCGAGTGGTACCAGAAAAAAGCGCACACGACGATGCAATCGTCGCTCGAAAAAGCGGTCGAGCAATCCACCGCGAATCTCCGCGACCGCGCCGCCGAAATCTCCAGCCTCGTCGCTTCCGAACTCGATCACTATCGCCGCACGTACCTCGAACACAGCCAGGCGCAAATCGAAGAGACCGCCAAGGAAGTGGTCGAGCGTGAACGTTCGAAGCTCGGCGAAACCGCGGAAATCGCGAACGCGGCCTTCACCGATCGCGTCCGCCGCGTCACCGACGAGTCGCTCCGCCGCTTCGACGACGCTTCGCGCGAAGCCCTCGAAAAGGCCCGCTCCGACATGGAATTCTCGCGCGAGGATTCCCTCATCGCCTTCCAGAAGACTCTCGACGACCGCATTCAGGAAGGCGTCGACCAGGCGAAGACCTACTTGAATTCGCAGCTCGTCCCGCTCGTCGAAAGCTGGGAGGAAAACCGCATTTCCCAGCAGCGCGAGTGGATGCAGCAGCTCCAGAAATCCACCGACGAGTCGCTCGAGCAGTACAAGACGCGCCTCGAAAACGCATCCAATTCCTGGCTCCTTGCTTCCGCCACCACCCTCGGCCAGCACTCGCAGGCCGTCCTCGACACCATCGCGAAGGCCGCCGAAAAGCGCCTCCGCGATACCTGCAAGGACGTCCTCGCCGGCATGGGCGACACGCTGAAGGAGCGCCTCATCGGCCTCTCCGGCGACTTCGCCTCCGACGAAGAAGAAGAAAACGGCGCCCCCGAACCTCCCAAGAAAAAGTAGCCTCGTGAAAAATCCGGCCGCCTTCCCTCCGACCGCTTCGAGCGATTTCCGGCTCGCGCCCGCCTCTCGGTATAATGGCCCAATGTCCAACCAGGCCTATCTCAGCATCTGGTGCAAACAATTTGACGAGGCGCATCAGCTCCAGCAATTCGGCGCGTTCCTCGCCACAGTTCCTTTTTCCACTTCGCGGCCGGGATTCACGCGGCTTGTGATTCGCGCGATCGACGCGGCGGAATCGCCGGTCCTCGAACAGGACCTGCGCTCCGTGCCGCTCGATCCCGCGGGCGTGCTCGAAATCGCCCAGGATCATCTGCACGCCGACTGCGCCTACGAGGTCGAGGCGTGCTGGGACCTGTGGGTCTTCGACACCAATTCCGCGAAGCCCAAACTCGAACCGCAGGGCCTCGAGGTCTACGCTTATGGCGAAGACTACGACGACGGCTTCTGGCGCGAGAACGGCCACATCGAAGTGAGTCTCGGATTCGAGCATCTCTTCACCGGCCATGCTGGTCTCCTCGGCCTTCATCGAGCCGCCAAAGCGGCCGCGGAAAGCCCCGAGGAGGCTCGCTTCCTCGAAGCAATGGCCTGGCCTGAAAATCTGCAGGCGTATCAGGAGAAGACCCGCGAGAACGTGCGAAAGCTGCTCGATTGGACGCGGCGCATTGAGAAAGCAGTGGCGGTCGACCATATCCGCCTGTGGTCCGAGGGAGAGGAAAATTTTGAGGCTCGTCTCGATGAGATTCTGGCGGCGCGATAGCGTGCGCGGCGAAGGTTTCGCGCTGCGAAAAATCCCAGCAGGAGACTCCTTCCCCGCCGCGCTCGATGGCTATAAAATGCCTGCTGCCGGGCGGCGAAGCTGGAATCGAGTTCTTGCCGGTCCGCATCCGATACAACCATCGATGAAACGAATCCTCGAAATTGCGGCCTTGTGCCTGCTCGCCTTCGTCTGCGCCTCGTGTAGCAGCTCGAACTCCGAGAAATCCCAAGCTCCGGCGGCGCCCGCCGCGCCCGTGATTCCCGATGCGATCCAGAAAGCCGCGCAAAGCGACTTGGGTTCTGAGGCGGAGGTGCTGGTTTACGGCGACTTGGCAAAAGACGGCAAAACGCAGGCGCTGGTCGTCAACCGGCTGAAGACCACTCCGCCGGGAACGGTGCCGGGCATTCTGGTCTCGCGCGCTGCGGTGATCGAAAACGACGGCGGCCAGTGGAAGGAAATTCTCCGCTGCGACGAGCACCTTAAAAATCCGAAAGGGTTTCTTGGGGGCATTCCGCTCGCGGAAGTGGGCGCGTGGCGCATTCAGTACGAGCAGAATCCCGAGAGGGGCTTGCAACTCTACTTCACTCCTCTCGCGAAGCCTGAAGGCGGCTACGTCCAGACGCTTGGCGTCCGCTGGAATCCCGAAGTGAAGCGCTACGAGACGCTCGACCGCAACTACGAACACTTCCTCAGCGAACTGCCGGCGCTCGAAACGCCCGAATCGCGGAGGCCCTTGTGAGCGCCATCGCCCAACCGGCCATTGCGGCTGCGCGGCCCGAGCGAAAGCCGTCGGCCTGGGATAACCTGAAGCCGCTGCTGCCCTACGTATGGCGCTACAAGAAAGCTACCGCCTTTGGCCTTCTGGCGCTGGCGATGACGGGCATCATCGGCGCGCTGCCGCAACTGGTGATCGGCGCAATCACCGATTGCCTCGGCGGCTCGCCGCGGCCTCTCTCGACGCTTACGGGAACGTCCCGCGCGATTCTGCATCCCCTCTTCGCGCTGTACGCGCCCTTTAGCCGGCACGCGATTGGAATCTATTGCTTGATTCTGATCGGCGCGATGCTGGTGAAAGGATTTTTCTCCTACTGGACGCGCTGGGTCCTGATTGGCGTCTCGCGGGAAATTGAATTCGATATCCGCAACGATTTGCTCGGGCGGCTGTTGAAGCTCGAGCCTGAATTCTACGTGCGAAACCGCACGGGCGACCTGATGTCGCGTGCTACGAACGACCTGAACGCGGTGCGCATGGTTCTCGGCCCGGGAATCATGTATAGCGCGCAGACCATCGCCACATCCGTGCTGGCAATCTACTTCATGCTTCGCCTTTCGCCGGCGCTGACGCTGTGGGTTCTTGTGCCGGTGCCCATCGTGGTGATTGCCGTCCGCCACTTCGGCGAAATCATCCACCGCCTCTCCGTCCAGATCCAGGCGGCGCTTGGCGCGCTCTCCACCCGCGCGGAAGAAAATCTTACCGGCGTTCGCGTGATCCGCGCGTACATGCAGGAGCAACCGGAAATCGAGCGGTTCGACCTGGTGAACCGCGATTACGTCGGCCAGAACATCAAGCTGATTTCGACCTGGAGCCTTTTCTTCCCCGCGCTGACGACCTTGATCGGCTTGTCGGTGGTGATTCTGCTCGTGGTTGGCGGCATCGAGGTGATCAACGGCGGTTCCTCGCTCGGCACTTTCACCGCGTTCTACGCTTTCTTGATCCAGCTCATCTTCCCGATGATTGCCATCGGATGGGTGACCAACATTTTCCAACGCGGCGCCGCTTCCATGGGCCGCCTGAATTACATCCTGACCGCGGAGCCGAAGATCGGCGATCCCGTAAGCGACGCTGCGGGGCAGGAAGAAGAAAACGGCGCGGCTCAGGCGAGACACAGCCAACTGGCGGTCCCCTCGGAAATTCGAGGCGACATCGAGCTGCGGCACCTCACGTTCAGCTATCCCACCGTCGGAAACGGCGCGGAAGGCAAGCCGGTGCTCCACGACATCAATCTCCATATTCCGGCGGACAGCACCCTGGCGATTGTCGGCCCCACGGGCAGCGGCAAATCCACTCTGGCCGCGCTGATTGCGCGATTGTGGGAAGCGCCGGAAGAAACTCTCCTGATCGACGGACGCTCGATTCGCGACTACCCGCTCGGCGTGCTGCGCCGAGCGATTGGTTATGTGCCGCAGGATACGTTCCTCTTCAGCGAGACGCTGCGCGAAAACATCGCCTTCGGCGTGAGCGATGTGGCGGAGGAGCAGGTTTACGAAGCAGCGGAGATCGCCAGCATTTCCGGAGAAATCGAAGCGTTTCCTCAGCGTTTCGACACGATGGTGGGCGAGCGAGGGATTACGCTCTCGGGCGGGCAGAAGCAGCGAACCTCGATCGCGCGCGCGATTCTGCGTCAGCCGAAAATCCTGATTCTTGATGACGCGCTTTCGAGCGTCGATACCGAGACGGAACAGAAGATTCTCGACCGCCTGCGCGAACTGATGCGCAGCCGCACGACAATCCTGGTGGCCCACCGCGTGTCGACAGTGAAGGGCGCGGACCAGATCATCGTCCTGAAGGACGGACGAATCATCGAGCGCGGGACGCACGACGAACTCCTGAGCTTGAACGGCTATTACGCCGATCTTTACCAGAAGCAGTTGCTCGAAGAAGAGCTGGAACGGCAATGAGCGATTTTCGCGAAGAAGAAAAATTAGGAAAGCTCTACGATTCGCAGCTCACGCGGCGGCTGATGAAGTATCTGCGGCCCTACCGCTGGCAGGTGGTGCTCGCGCTTTCGCTCACTCTGGGCTTCACTGGCATGGAGCTGCTGGGACCCTATCTTTTCGGTCACATCTCCGTGGACAAGTTCATCGTTCCCGGATTCAACCACGCCATCAGCCACTCCGCGGCGGTGCACGGCCTGATGCTGGTGGTCGCCGCCTACACCGGGTCGCTGCTCGCGAGCTTCGCCGTGCAATATGGCCAAGTGCGCATCATGCAGTGGGTCGGGCAGCAAACCATGTACGACCTGCGCAAAGAGATCTTCGAGCACTTGCAGCGGCTGCCGATGGGCTTCTTCGACCGCAGCCCCGTGGGGCGGCTCGTGACGCGCGTGACGACGGACGTCGACGCCTTGAACGATCTGTTCGCCTCGGGCGTGGTGGCGATGCTGAACGATTTCGTTCTGCTGTTCGCCATGGCGGCCGTGCTGATCAAGTGGCACAGCTTCCTGGCGCTGGTGACGTTCTCGCCGCTGCCCTTCATGATCCTGCTGACGTATTTCTTCCGCAACAAGGTTCGGGGCGCGAACCGCAAGATTCGCACGGCCATCGCGCGCATCAACGCCTTCCTGCAGGAACACATCAGCGGCATGGCCATCGTGCAGCTCTTCAATCGCGAGCGGAAGGCGCGCGACCAGTTCTCGGAGCTGAACCGCATCCACATGGAAGCGTACATGGACGCGATCGACGCGTTCGCCTACTTCTATCCCGCGGTCGAATTCCTGAGCTGGGGCGGGATCGCGCTGATTTACTGGACCGGCGGGCTGCGCGTGATTTCGGGAGACATCAAGATCGGCGTGCTGATCAGCTTCATGATGTACGCGCAGCGGTTCTTCCGTCCGATTCAGGACCTGAGTGAGAAATTCAACATCCTGCAAAGCGCGATGGCCGCTTCCGAACGAATCTTCAAGCTGCTGGATGAACCGCTCACGGAGCCCGCCTTGCACGAAGAAGTTCAGGCGCTGCGTGAGCCGCGCGGCGAAATCGAATTTCGCAACGTGTGGTTCGCCTATCGCGGCGGCGCGAATCCCACGGAGCAGGAATGGGTACTGCGCGACGTTTCGTTCCGCGTGGAGCCGGGGCAGACCCTGGCGATCGTGGGCCACACGGGCGCGGGCAAGACGACCATCATTCAGCTGCTGCTGCGATTCTATGAAATCCAACGCGGCCAGATTCTGCTGGACGGCGTGGACATCCGCGAGATGGACTCGAAGGGATTGCGGCAGCTCTTTGGAATCGTGCTGCAGGATCCGTTCCTCTTCACCGGAACACTGGAATCGAACGTGAAGCTGGGCACGAGCCGGATCGACCGCGCGGCCACGGAGAAGGCGCTGCGCGAGGTCGGGCTGGGGCCGTTCCTCAGCGAAGCTCCGCAAGGAGTCGAGATGCCGGTGACGGAGCGCGGCGTGACGCTTTCCGTGGGCCAGCGGCAGCTCGTGAGCTTCGCGCGCGCGCTGGCGCACAATCCGCAGTTCCTGATTCTCGACGAAGCGACTTCGAGTGTGGACACGAAGACAGAGCTGCTGATTCGCGAGGCGCTCGACCGCCTGCTCGAGGGCCGCACGGCGGTGGTGATTGCGCACCGGCTAAGCACGATTCAGCACGCGCACCAGATTCTCGTCTTCCACAAAGGCCGCCTCCGCGAGCAGGGCTCGCATCAGGAGCTTCTCGCGCTGCGCGGAATTTATTACCGGCTCTACCAGCTTCAGTACAAGGAACAGGAAATCGCCATGCCGCTCGCGGGCTCCGGCGCTTCCGGCCTGCCGCAATCGATGCCCGCCGATGATTGACGCAGCCTCAATGGAATGAGCGCGCCGACAATTCTGCTTTCTGCAGGAGAAGCGTCGAGCGACATGTACGCGGCGCGGCTCGCGACGGCTTTGCGCGAACGCACCGGCGCAACGATTTTCGGCATGGGCGGCCGGCGCATGGCGGAGGCGGGCGTCGAGCTGATCGCGGATTATCACGAAGTGGCGGTCGTGGGGATTACGGAGGTGGTGCACAAGATTCCGTCGGTGGTGCGCGTGCAGAACCGGCTGGCGCGCGAGGCGGTGCGGCGAAAGGCGTCGCTTGCCATTCTGGTCGATTCGCCGGGGACGCATCTAGGCGTGGCGCGTCGGCTGAAGAACGCCGGCATTCCGGTGGGATATTTCATCGGGCCGCAGGTTTGGGCGTGGCGCGCGGGGCGCGTGCGCGTGGTGAAGCGCGTCGTAGATCGCATGGTGGTGATCTTCCCGTTCGAGGAGAGGTTTTACCGCGATGCGGGCGTTCCGGTGGATTTTGTCGGGCATCCGCTGGTTGACTCGGTGCGGCGAACAAAGAGCCGCGAAGAGTTTGCCGCTGAACACGGGCTCGATTCGAGGCGCCCCATTGTCGCGCTGCTGCCGGGCAGCCGGCGAAGCGAAATCCAGCGGAATTTTCCGGCGATCCTCGACGGCTGCGAGAGGCTGGCGCGCGGCCCGCATGCGATTCCCGGGATTCAATTCGTGCATGCGGCGGCTCCGGGACTGAACGAAGATTTCTGGTCGAAATTTGCGCGGCCGGATCTGGCGCTGAAGCGAATTGAAAGCGCCACGTACGATGCGCTGGGAAGCGCCGATTGCGCGGTCGTAGCGAGTGGAACGGCAACCGTGGAGGCCGCGCTGCTTGGCACGCCCATGGTGGTGGTCTACCGAGTAGCGCCCACCACGGCGTTCGTGGTGCGGCGAATGCTGCGGACGCCGTTCATCGGGATGGTGAATCTGATAGCGGGACGGCAGGTGGCGCCGGAACTGATTCAGGATCGATTCACGGGAGCCGCTGTGGAAGCGGAGCTGCGGCGGTATCTGGAAGTGCCGAGCGCGCGGGAAGATGCCGTGCGCGGGCTTGCAGAAGTGCGCGAAAAGATGGGTCCTGGAGGAGCCATCGAGCGCGCAGCGGACATTTTCGCACGTATGTTGTAACCTGTTTCTTCAGGCAACTGCGGAGGCCGGTTGCGTATCCAACAAGCAGTGGAACTATCGCCTTCGCGTCGAGAGGTTTCAGCCTTGTCCAGGATTCATCGGACTGCCATCGCAGGGCTCGCCGCCAGCCTGGCCCTCGTTCTCCTGTGCGCCTTCTCGGCCGCAGCGCAGGCGCCGCGGGCATTTCCCTTCCGCGCGAAAAACTACGACGTGGAAGTGCAGATTCAGCCCGACAGCCAGACGATTTCGGCGCTTGCCAAAGTGGATTTCGTGGCGAGCGAAGTGAGCCGCACGCTGCTGGTCGAGCTGCACCCCGATTTGCACATCAACTCGATCAAGACGGCGAAGGGAGAGTCGCTGAGCTTTCAGCGCGACAATAACGACCCGATGTATCTGAGCGTCGCGCTTGCCGACACCGCGACCCCGGGCAAGCAGTTCACCCTCACGTTCGATTACACGGGGCCAATTTCGAATGAGAACGACAGCCCGACGAAGGGCGTTCGCTTCGGCTCCGTCGACAAGACTTCCGCCTACCTGCTGCTGCCCGCGCGATGGTTCCCGCTGACGAATTACCCGACGAACCGATACACCGGCACATTCCACATCATCGTTCCGGATTCGTTCGTGGTTGTGGGAACTGGAACGTCGCAGGCGCCGACGACGATGCCGGGCATCGGCAAGGGTCCCGGGCAGGCGACATATGTTTTTCACTGCGAGCGGCCCGCTCCGGTCGGCTCGTTTGTCGCGGGCGCGCTGCAGCTGACGCCCGTGCAAACCGAGGGGTACAGCTTCGCGGTGTTCACGCCTCCGACGCAAGTGGCGACGGCAAATGCATATGGGCAATCGCTCGCGCACATCCTGAGCTCGTTCACGGACAGCTTTGGCGCGCTGGAAAGTGAACCCAACTTGACCATCGCGCAGATGCCGGACGGCTCACTGGACGGATTTTCGGCGCCGGGACTGTTGCTGATCAGCGCGCGCATGTGGGCGCCAAAACCGAACGAGGAGTTGCTCGCGCAGCTTGCCGCAGGACAATGGTGGGGCGATCGCGTGCTTCCGGCAACGCCGGCGGACGTCTGGCTGACCGATGGGCTCGCGCACTATGCCGCCGCGATGTATGAAGAACAGGCCGATGGAATCGCTGGGCTGCACCGGGCGCTGGAGGATTTTGCCGTCGGCGCACTGATGTATGAGAGCGAGACTCCCATCGGACAGGCGCAGCGGCTGAGCGCATACTCGGAGCAGTATCAATCGGTGGTGGACGACAAGGGCGCAATGGTGTTCCACATGCTGCGCTCGGAAATCGGCGACGACAATTTCACTGCGCTGCTGAAGGAGTTCTACAAGAATCATTCCGGCAAGACAGCGACGATCGACGAATTCGAGAAGCTGAGCGCGACAAAAGTGCCGCCCACGAAGCCCGGCGATCCGCCTCTGAACCTGGTCGCATTTTTCTCGCAGTGGCTGAATTCCACCGGCGTGCCGGAATTCAAGATGGACTACATCGTCTACCGAACGAAAAGAGGCTTCAAAATCGTCGGGAAGATTCATCAGGACCTGGACACATTCCGAATGCCGGTTGACGTGAAGGTGGACACCGAGGGAAATCCGGAGTTCAAGAAGGTGCTGGTGAACGGCACGACGTCTGCGTTCGAGATCGATACCTTTGGCCGGCCGAAGCCGGGCGGAATCACGATCGATCCCGCGAACAACCTGCTGAAGTCGAGCCCGCGGTTGCGCGTGCGCGCGGCAGTGGCGCGAGGCGAGGCGTTTGCGCAGCAGGGCAAGTATTTCGAAGCGATTCAGGAATATCAGCGGGCGCTGGACCTGGCGCCGAATAATTCGCTGGCGGATTTTCGCATGGGCGAGGCGATGTTCTACCAGAAGAATTATCAGGCGGCCGCGAATTCGTTCCGCGCGGTGCTCGACGGCGACCTCGACCCGAAGTGGGTGGTCGTGTGGAGCCACATCTACATCGGCAAAATTTATGATTTGCTTGGGCAGCGCGAGCGCGCGGTGAACGAGTACAGCCTCGCGCAACACTCGAACGACGATACCGCCGGCGCTCAGGCCGAGGCGGGCCGCTACCTGCAGAAGCCCTACAACGGCGATACGCTCAACGCGGCGGCGTCACCGACGCAGAACGCCTCCGGCCAAACGAAGGCGCCCGAGCAGCAGCCCGACGGGAAATCAGACCGGCCTGTGCTGAAGAAGCGCGATCCCAACCAGTAGTCTCTGCTGCTGCGAATCAAAAAAAATCAGAGAGGTTCGAGGCCTACCAGGTGAGGCCGCTCGATTCCTTTGTGCTGGATGAAAACGCGGAACGCCTCGCCCATTCCTTCCGGGTGAATAAGGGTTTTGAATTGCAGGCGGGCGCGGCTGCTTTCCTGTTCGTTCTCCGTGGGCGAGAGGAGATCGGCGCATTCGGAATCGCGGGCGAGCGCGAGCAGGAAATTTGTCTGCGAGGTCAGCCCGGTGCGAACGAGCCCGGCGCGACGGCCCCAGAGATCGAGCGCAGTGAAATTCACATGGGCAGTAAGATCCTGCTCGCCGGGCGCGCGAAAATAGTTTTCGTCTGCATGGTGATGGTAGTAGGCGAGCAGCGTTCCGCGCATGTGATGCTCGTCGTATAGCTCGCGAGCCTCGTGGCCATAGTCGATAGTGAGAACGAATCCGCGGCCGAGGCGGCGGCCAACAGTTTCGATCCAGTCGCACGCGTCGAGGCAGACTTCAGCCTGCTGGCCATCGTGAAGCGCGATCTTCTGCTGGGCCAAGTACGCTGCGATTCGCGGAGACGATGGAGGGCCTTCAGTCTCCGAGAACGCACCGTGATTGTTGAGACTGACGTAGATTTCGCGCAATTCGTTCTTTCGGAGAATCACGGGATGGACGGGCATCGCGTCAAATAACTCATTCGAGAACACGCAGCCGACGGCGATTTCTTCAGGCAGCTCGAGCGAAGAGCGGAAACGTCCGTTGCGTGCGTGCCCTTCGAGACTGGTGGCGTGCGAGGCTCTCCGCGAGGCGGAACGCTCGACCGCGACGTACCGCGTGGCCTCGTACAGTTCGGGAAAGGACTGCGCGATGGCATCGAGAATGTCGCCAGCGAGCGTGCCGAGTCCCGCGCCGCACTCGACGAGTTGGAAGGCGCCTGGACGCCCGAGATGGTTCCACATGTCGTGAAATTGTCGAACGAGAAGGCGCGCGAACAATGGCCCCACGTCGACACTGGTGACGTAATCGCGGCGCGGCTCCTGACGCGACTTTGAGTAGTAGCCGTGGGCGGGATCGTAGAGGCAGGCTTCCATGTATTGCGCGAACGAGAGCGGCCCCTCCTTACGAATCCGCTCGGCGAGAAGATCGGCGAGCGGCGTGCGTTCAGGCGCCGGAGGCATCAGTTTTTGCGCTGCGGATTGCACGTGAACATCTCGATGACGTAGTCGTGAAGGCAGTCGTAGAGCTGCCGCTGAAACGACCAGGGAAATTGCGGATGCTCGATTTCGCGCGCACGGAGTTGAAAGAGGTACGTGTGAACCTCGGGCTCCGGGGGTTTGAAGCGGATTTGGATTTCGACGCCGTCCGGAGCAGGGCGAGCGTCGAACTCGAAGAGCGGGTGCTCGTACCGCGTCAATTCCTCGCGGACTTTCTCGACCAGCGCGCCATTGGCTTCGCTTGCCGTAGAGCCTCCTAGGCCTCGTCCTGCATGCGATGCCAGACGCGCTCGAAGGTCGCCAGCGCTTCGCCATCGAATAGCACAAAATAGATCTTCTCGAGGGAGCTGCCGCGCTTCAGATGTCCCCTCACTTCTCGCAGCATGATTTCGGCGCACTCTTCCATCGGAAAACCCGCGATCCCCGTGCCTACCGCCGGGAAAGCAATTGTCTTCAGATTCTTTTCCGCAGCGATGCGCAGCGAGTGCGCGGTGGAACCTCGCAGGGCTTGCGCAGTCGTGCGTCCGCCAAGCTGCATGCTCGCCGCATGAATCACATACCGCGCCTTCAGTTTGCCGCCCGATGTAATCGCGGCGCCGCCGACGGGAATGCTTCCGATCGCGTCGCTTTCTTCTTGGATCACGTTGCCGCCCTTGCGACGAATCGCGCCGGCTACGCCGCCGCCATGCTGGAGATCGTTGTTCGCAGCGTTGACGATCGCATCCACGTCCATCTCAGTGAGGTCGCCCTTCATGAGGATGACTCGCGCGCGAAGATCGCCTGCCGCTGCGTTTCCCGTCATTATGCGGACGCCTTCTTCTCGCCCGTCGATTCGTATTCATACACGCCGCGGCCGCATTTTCTCCCCAGCCGGCCGGCTTTCACGTATTGCGCCAGCAACGGACACGGCCGGTACTTTTCGCCCAGGGTCTTGTGGAGATATTCGAGAATGCTGAGCCTCACGTCGAGGCCGACGAGGTCGACAAGCTCAAAGGGCCCCATCGGGTGATTCAGCCCAAGCTTCAACGCCTTGTCGATGTCGGCCGCAGTGGCCACCCCCTCTTGCAGCATGTAGAAAGCTTCGTTGCCGATCATGGCGTTGATGCGGCTGGTGATGAAGCCGGGCGATTCGCGAACGACCACGACTTCCTTTCCCATCCGGCGTCCGACTTCGATGCACGTCTCAACGGTCTGATTCGAGGTTTCGAGCGAACGGACAAGCTCAAGCAGCTTCATCTTCGGCACGGGGTTAAAAAAGTGCATGCCGATGCAGTTTTCCGCCCGAAATGTGATCGCAGCCATTTCCGTGATCGAAAGCGACGACGTGTTGCTTGCCAGAATCGCGCCGGGCTTTGCGAACTTGTCGAAAATCGTGAAGATTTCGAGCTTCAACTCCATCTCTTCGGGAACCGCTTCGATCAGGAGGTCCGCCTCGCGGCACACATCTTCCACGGAGCGCGCCGTGGTGAACGCCGCGAGGGCTTTGTCGCGCTGCTCGGGCGTGACTTTTGCCCGCGCGACTCCATCGTCGAACGCCTGCCGGATGTACGCGACGCCTTGGTCGAGCACGGGCTCCGACACATCCTCCAAAATCGTGCGATAGGCGCCGGCACTTGCCGCGTAGGCAATGCCCCGCCCCATCGTTCCGGCGCCGATCACTCCGATGGTCTTTATCTCCATGCATGAACCTCGCGTTTCGAACTAAATGGGGAAAAGCCGAGCCGCATTGTCGTACAGGATTTTCTGCTGCGTGGCTGCGGAAATCGGAAGCGCGCGAAACTTCTCGATGTTACCGCGCACTCCGGGGACGCCGGGGCCGGGCCAGTCCGTGCCGAATAGCACTTTGTCCGCAATCTCCTCGATCCGCGGGAAATATTCCATGAGTTTCTGCGGCGGGATTCCGGAAATGTCGATATACATCCGCGGATGGCGCCGGACGAGAAAGAAAGCTTCTTCCATCCACAGCGGCCTGCCGCCGTGAGCAAGAATCACAACGAGATTGGGAAAATCGACCCCGAGGTCGTCCGCAAGCATCGGCTGTGCATAGAGATTGCGGGCGCCGGGAAAAATCGAAGTCCCCGTGTGAATCATCACGGGCATGCCGAGGGCTTCCGCCTTTTCGTACATTGCGCGCAATGGGCCGAAGCCGTTGCGGTAGTCGTTGGGCGCAAAAAGCTGATGCGACGGATGAACCTTCAGCCCGCGGATTCCGAGCTTCTTCAGGCGCTCCACCTCGGCGCCCGCGTCGGGAACGTATTTTGGATGAACCGACCCGAAAGCAAGCAGACGCCTTGGCTCAGCCGAGCAATACTGCGCGATCCAATCGTTCACTTCGGGTCCGAATCCAATGACGTCGGGGCTGACGTAGTTGATCAAGCCCGCGCGTTCAATGCCGGCCGTATCGAGGAATTTGAGGAATTCCTTGGGGCTCTCTGAATATTTCAGGACCTCGTCGTAGTCGCGGCGCCCACGCTTGATGAGCTCCAGCGCGTCGGGCCTGAATTGTGCGAGCGGCTGGATGTGGATATGGATGTCGATGATCGGCATCAGTTCGGGCATCCTATGGCGTATCTGTTCCGGCGACCGCGCGACTTGCTCAACTTGCCGAACCGTTGTGCGCGCGCCAGGTCTCTTCAAGCGCACGGCGAGTGAAGAGTTTTACCATATCCCGGCGGTAGACAGGCGTCGACGCCGAAGTCGTGAGCGGCTTCCCCGTTTGAATCGCCGTGTGGGCGACGCGATCGATCAACTCCGCGCTGACTTTCCGCCCGGCCATCCATTCGCCGGCCTGCTGAACCAGCACAGGCGCGGGATTCACGGCCGTGAGGGCAACGCGCGCGTCTCGGCAGATTCCCACCGCGTCCACATCCATCGCCACCGCGACCCCGGCAAGCGGGTAATCGATCGAATCGCGTACTCGCAGCTTGCGGTACGCGCCATGGCGCCCGGCCATTCTCGCCGGAACGTGGACCGAAGTGAGAATCTCGCCCGGAGCAAGCGCGATTCGGTCCATGCCATCGTTGTTGTAGAAGTCACGGAGCGGGACGCGTCGCGTGCCTGCTCGCCCCGCAATTTCGATTTCCGCATCGAGCGCCAGCAGCGCCGGCGCGGAATCGCCCGACCATGCCGCCCAGCAGAACTTGCCACCCGGCGCCACGTGACAAACGTCGCCGTCCTTTTTGAGGCAGCCGCCGAGCGCCGTCCGCCAGAGGTGCGACTGGTTGTACCAGCGGCAGCGGGTTTCGAGGCAAAGATTGCCGCCCAGCGTCCCCATATTGCGCTGGAGCGGACCAGCGATGGTCGCGACGGCGCTCGCCAGAACGGGAAATTGCTCGCGTATCACGCGCGAGCCGAGCAACTGCGTAAGCGTCGTCATCGCGCCGATGCGCAGGTCGCCTTGCGCGGAAAACTCGATGCCCGAAAGCATTCGCAGCGGTTTCAAGTCCACCAAAAGGCGCGGCTCGAAAAGGCGCATCTGAAGATTCGGGATGACGTCCGTGCCGCCTGCAATGATCATGGCGTCGCGGCCGGCATCCGCAAGCACGCGAACGGCTTCGTCCAAGGTTTTCGGGCGCGCGACGCGAAACGGTGCGACGATCATCGATTCCCTTCCCGCCGTGGGCCGTTTCCGTCGCCTCTACTGCCGGAGCTCGCCTGCTTCTTTTTCAGCGCCGCCAGAATCACCTCAGGCGAAAAAGGAACCGTCGTGATGCGCACGCCGACCGCGTCATAGATTGCATTTGAGATCGCAGGAATCGTCGCCGCAAGCGAGCCCTCGCCCGCTTCCTTTGCGCCAAACGGCCCCTCGGGATCCTCGCTCTCGACGATGATGCAATCGATGTGCGGATTTTCGAGCGCGGTTGGAATCCGGTATTCGAGCAGCGACGGATTCATCAGGCGGCCTTCGTGCCACACCATCTCCTCCTGCATGGCCTGGCCGAAACCCATGTAGACCGAGCCGATCACCTGGCCCTCGACCGCCATCGGGTTCAGCGCCTTGCCGCAATCGTGAGCGGCAACGATATTATCGACGCGAACGTGTCCCGTCTCCGGATCGACAGTAACTTCCGCGACCTGCGCGCTGTAGCTGTAGGACGGCGAAGGACCCACGCCCGAACCTTTGAACTTGCCGCCGCGCGCTTCTTCGGGCGGCGCATAGGCGCCCTGCGAGACGAGCGCGCCGTGAAAATCAATTGCCATCACGACGGCTTCATCGAAGCCGACGCTCCTGCGCGGCTCGCTCGTTTTGCGGATAACGTCGTTCGCGGACTCCAACTCGTGCGGCCGGCATCCGAACGATTCCGCTACCGCCGCAAAGATCTGCTCGCGCATGTTTTTCGCAGCCTCGATGCAGGCGTTGCCGGCCATGAACGTGACGCGGCTGGAATAGCTGCCGAGGTCGATCGGAGTCAGTTCCGTATCTGCGGAGACCAGCTTCACGCGCTCCGGGCGGACGCCGAGGACCTCGGCCACAATTTGAACCTGCATCGTGTCTGAACCTTGGCCGATATCCGATGCGCCCGAATAGACGGTCACAGCCGCATCGCGGTCGATTTTCAGGTTCACCGTCGTGTGCGGCATGTTCGAGCGGATGATTGGATTTGCGGCACCGCTCACGTAATGGCTGCACGCAATTCCAATTCCCTTGCCGTACGGCAAGCGGCCGCGCTTTTCGTTCCATCGCGAGCGCTCCACCACCTTCTCGACGCACTCGGGCAGGCCATAGCTCGTGACGCGCAGTCCATTCACCGTGATGCAAGGCGCCTTCAGAAGATTGACGCGGCGAACCGTCGCTGGATCCAGCCCGGCTTGGCGGGCCAGTTGATCCAGCATCGACTCAAACGCGAAGCGAACGTTCACCGTTCCGTGGCCGCGCATGGCGCCGCAGGCGGGCTTGTTCGTCAGCACGCGGTAGCCGTCGTAGCGCACGGCAGGCACGTCGTAAATCGCGCCCAGCAGCGCCCCGGAATAAAGCACGGTTACGGGCCCGAAGCCGCAGTATGCGCCGCCATCCTGTACGACCCGCGCCTGCACCGCGGTGATTTTCCCCTCGCGCGTAATTCCCATTCGCAGATCGACAATCGTCTTGGGGCGCCCGCGGTGCGCGTAAAACACTTCCTCGCGCGTGTAGGTAATTTTCACGGGCTTCTTCGTTTTCTTCGCCAGAACGGACGCCGCGATTTCAATCGGAATCACTTCGCTCTTGCCGCCGAACCCGCTGCCGATCAGTGGCTTGATCACGCGGATCTGGCTCATGGGCATCTCGCACACTTCGGAGATCGTGCGATGGAGGTAGTAAGGCACCTGCGTCGACGAATGGACCGTCATGCGTCCGTCCGGCTCCCAGATAGCCAGAGTCGCGTGCGGCTCCATTGCCGCGTGATTCACTTCGCCGGCCACATATCGCTGCTCAGCGACAAAATGCGCCCGTGCGAATCCTGCATCGGGCTCGCCAAAGACGTGGTGATACTCCTTCTCGATGTTGTTCGGCCTCGTCGCGTGGATCCAATTCGACTCAGCCTTCATCGACTCTTCGGGATCGATCCACGCCGGCAGAACTTCATACTCGACTCGAATCAGGTCCAGCGCGCGCTCCGCAATCTCCGGAGAAGTAGCCGCCACCGCCGCGACGTTGTCTCCGATGTAGCGAACCTTGTCGACCGCGAAGACGCATTCGTCGTGCCCGATCGGCAGGATTCCATATGGCGTCGGGGCATCCTTGCCCGTCGCCACCGCCTTGACGCCGGGCAACGCTTCCGCTTGCGACGTGTCGATGGATACGATTCGCGCGTGAGCGTGAGGCGAATGCAGAATCCGTCCAAAGAGCATCCCGGGCGCGCGAAGATCGTCAGCATATTTTCCGAGGCCGAGTATCTTCGACCGAGCATCGGTCATCACCATGCGCTTGCCGACGGTGTTCAGCTTGGCGTCTGCAGCCGTCATGATTGCACCTTTGCCCCGGACGTGACCTGGGCCGCCTGCCCATTCGTCGCCGCCTGGTGCTTTTCGATGGCGTAACGCACGGACTCGTAGATCTGCATGTAGCCGGTGCAGCGGCAGAGATTGCTGGAGAGCGCCTCGCGAATTTCGTCGAGCGACGGATTAGGATTCTGCTTCAGCAAGGCCACCGTGGTGATCATGAAGCCGGGAGTGCAGAATCCGCACTGCGCACCGGCACACTCGACGAAACCTTCTTGAACAGGATCGAGCGCCGCCGCCGCGCCGAGCCCTTCGATCGTCGTGATCTCAGCGTTGTCGCAGCTCACGGCCAGCGTCGCGCAAGCAAGCACCGGAACGCCGTCCACCATAACCGCGCAGCATCCGCAGCTCGAATCGTCGCAGCCGCGCTTCGTGCCAGTCAGCTCGAGGTCTTCGCGCAGCGCATCGAGCAGCAACCGCGAAGCCGCGACCGCGATTTCCAGGTCCGCTCCATTAATGCGGAAACGAATGAGTTCCTTGTTCATTGCGGCCGCTGTCCTCGTCCCCGACTGCTTCTCACCGTTCCATTCAGAGCCTTGCGATTCCGTCCTCGTCGAACCCGACCACGACGCGCCCTCCCGCAAGAATCACGGGACGCCGAATCAAGTTCGGCTCCTTGGCCATCATGCGAATCGCGGCGGAGCGGGAAGGCGGATCCTGCTTCATCTTCTTACGCCGAAACAGCTCGTTTCGAGGATTCAGAAACTGTTTGTAATCGCGATTACCGATCAGCTTTTCCAGCTCGGCTGCGCTCAGGCGCTCCTTCGCCAGGTCCCGAAAGTAAAGCTGGAAGCCGCGCTTCTCCATGAAGCTTCGCGCCTTGCGGCAAGTCGTGCAGGTGGGCTTGTGAAGAAACTTTGCTTTGACCCCGCGCGGTTTCGCGCGCGCACTGCCCTTCCTCTTATCCGAGCTCTTGGTAGCCATAGCGCATCCCCCTTTTAATATCGCGCCACTTTCGAATCGATCTCCTGCGCCCAGCGGTCGATGCCGCCCGCCATCGACTTCGCGCCCTCGACTCCCTGCGACCGCAGCCACGCCGCCGCGTTCAGGCTCCGCATGCCGTGGTGACAGAAGACAACAATCTCTGAGGCCTGCTCGAACTGCGCCAGATTCGCCGGCACTTCGCGCAGCGGGATCAGCCTCGCCTTTTCGATTCGCGAAAGCTCGTGCTCCCATTTCTCGCGGACATCGACAAACAGAAAATCGGCGCCGCTCCGGAGCATTTTCTCCACATCGCGCGGCGCAATCTCAATGTTTGCGTACAGGTCTTCGGTCATCAGTAGCCAAAATCCGCGGGCGCCGAGAGTGCGTGCTCTTTTACTCCCAAGCCCTCGGCGCGGGATTCTCCCAGTTGCTTCATGTATTCGCGCCGCCCGGCCGGGCCGACCACCCAGTGCCGGAGCCAGCGCTCGAAACCTTCGAGCGTGCTCGTCTCCTCGTGATATTCCGTGAAATAGGAATGATCGCGGCCGCAGTAGCCCTGCACGGGAGACGGATGCGCGCCCCACGGCTCGTGTACGACGGCCGTCACAAGAAAACCTGGAATGAGCGTGCGATTCGGATCCGACGCAATCACTTCAGGTTCCACAATCTCTTCGGCCACGAGAATCGTCTTGCGTGACGCCCGCACCCCATCCACCGCTACTCCCAGGCTTCCCCAAACATGTGCATTCCCTTCGGCGTCGGCGCGCTGAACGTGAACGATGGCAACATCCGGCCGCAGCGCGCGCACGGCGACAAGCCTTTCTTCATTCACCGGCGATGGAAACTCGCGAAGGTTGCCATTCTTCTTCAGCAGGTCGCTTCCTAACGTCGCGTACGTCGGCATGAAAGGAGCGCCCATCGCGGCCGCATGCAGCGCCAGCGCCAGCGTAAAATTCGAGTAGTCCACCACTTCGATTCGCCGGGGAATGTTTTGCTCGACAGCCCTGCGGAAACAATAGCCGACGCCCGCTGAAACATTGCCGACCCAGGCCGCCATCACACGCGCGACGCATCCGGCGCCGATCATCTGATCGAAAAGAATGTCTGAGATTGGCCCAACGAGCGTCAGGTCGCGCCGTCCCTGGCGAATAATTTCGTGGCCTGCAGCGAACGGGATCATCGCTTCGAGTTGCGCGCCAAGCAGCACCATCGAGCCCGAAGGCACGTGCCGCTCGACCGCCTCGCGCATCGTCATCAACTTCGTTGTTCGTTCTGGGCCAGCCATCGAATCAGTCCCTCACCGAGTCCAAAAGTGATTCGGATCGAGCGCTCGCATCACGTTCAATTCGCCATCGACCGGCGGAATCGTCTCAATCAGTTCGTCGGCGACGCGCAAAGTCCACCCCGTGTTCGCCAGAACCTCTTCCACGCTAATCCCGGGATGAACCGAGGCGAGAAACGCCTCGCCATCGGACCCGAACCGAAGAACTCCCAGCGTCGTGATCACCGCCGACGGCCCGGAATCGTCCGGCAATCCCTGGCGACTCCGCCAGCCGTCTCCTGTGCCGTAGCCCGGCGAAGTAACGTGAGCAACCCGCTCGCAAAGACGGCTGCGATCATGTTTGAGCAAAACCACAGTGCGGCGTGCGAGACACGCGATGTCGCATGCGCCGCCGGAGCCGGGTAATCTCTTCAGCTCGCGCCCTTGGTGCGCCCACGTCGTGTTCAAATTTCCGAAGCGATCGATTTCGGCGGCACCCAGAAATCCCACGTGAACGCGCCCCTGCTGCAGCATCCCCATCACGTCGATCATCTGCAGGCACTGCGTGGCGCCCTTCAGGTTTGGCGGATCGGCCATGGTATAGAGCAGTTCGGCAGCGGGCGTCGTGCGAATCAGTCCGTTTTCGTAGAGCCCAACCGCCGTCGGCGCATGCGTGTTCCGCGCAACGAGAAATGCGAGCATCGGAAGGCGCATGCCCACAAATGCCAGCTCCCCGTCGTTGATTTCGCGGGCCGCGGCGGCAATCATCAATTCGCTGAGCGAGTATCCGCGCGCGGCAAGGTCGGGTTCGGAGCGGACGGCCACGTCAGTCCATGTTTCCCTTCGGCGCCACCCACTTCGGCTCAGTGCTCTGAATTTCGTTCAAAAGCTTCACATCCTCGGACTGCGGCAGCATTTCCCTGCAATGTTCCGCGAACGCTTCGGCCGAGAGCAGCTCGCCCGTCACGCTGTAGGGCTGATTTGCGAATTCGCCGATGTGCCGGTTGAACTTCAGCGACGGCACGTAGAGCTGCGGCTGGCCAGCGGGAACATGCTTGTTGATCTGCTGGATCAGCCTCTCGCACTCGAGATGATAAAGCTGCCGATTGTGCTCGTTCATGTGGCCCAGGTCGGCCTCCTGCTGCGTTTGGGCTTCGTCGTAGCGGCCTTTCAGCCCCCACACATAAAACCAGTGCGCCGAACTCGACTGGTCGACGCCGAAGAGGTCATAGCTCACGGGAATCCACTTGTTCACGTATTTCTGTACGATATTCAACGGCACCACGCCCGCCTGCACAATCCGCTTCAAGCCGTCGTGTCCCGTTCCCAGATGAAACGACTCTTCGCGCAGCATTGGATTCATCGATTGCGCCAGCGGCTCGAATCCAGAATAGCTCAGCATCGTGAGTTGGAATTTTCCGTCACGATCCACAAAATCCGTGTACGTGAAGAAGTCGAGCCAGTTGTCGACGATCTGGTTGAACGCGCCCAGCAGGCGCTTCGACTCGAACGCTCGCCGCTCCAGCATCTTCTGCGCTTCCACCTTGCCGCCATACCCGAAATGGTTGATCAGCAGATGGCACATCTGCCATCCGTGCCGCATCTCCTCGGTCACGACTCTGCACAACGACTTGCGGTCGTGCTCGCTCGGCGATGTCTCGAATAATCGCCGTTGCTGCTCCACCGACGCGAATTCCGTGTCGCCCTGATACACGATCAGGTTGAGCAAACCGTCGCGAATGCGCTGGTCCGGAATCTCTAGCACGCGGCGCCATTTCGAGCGCCCCTTGAATGCCCCGAATTCGATTTCGCTCGAGCGTGTTGGCCCAAACTTCGCCTCGAACTGGTAGTTTTCGATCTCTGGATAATTCACGCCGATATCGTTTCGCCAGACGCGAAACAAGTCGACCCAATCATCGAAGGTGCTTATGCGTGCTGCAGGCATTGACCGCTCCCTGTATGAAGATCTCGCAAAACTCAAAACCGGATCTCCGGCTACACTCCGCGGAAATTCGGTTTGCGCTTCTCGAAAAATGCGTTCAGGCCCTCGAGGCAATCCTCGGATTCAAAGCAGTGAATTTGGAGCCGAATTTCTTCGTCGAGCTTGCCTTCGAGCGTGTGCCGGTCGTCCGCCAGAATCGTTCTCTTCACGTCGCGCAGCGCAATGGGAGGCATTGCTGCAAGCGATTCCGCAAGTTTCCGCACTTCTTCCTCGAACTGCGCCGCCGGGAAAACCCGGTTGACGATTCCCAACCGCAGCGCGTCCTCCGCAGACAGCACTTCCGCCGTATAAAACAGTTCCGCCGCCAGCGCCAAGCCCACAATTCGCGGAAGAAAATACGTCCCGCCAAAATCCGGGTACAGCCCGACATTCGCGAACGACTCCGCGAATTTGGCCTGATCGGATGCCACCCGCATATCGCATGCCAGCGCGATGTTCATTCCGCCGCCGGCCGCGGGACCATTCACCGCCGCGATCACCGGCTTTGTCATCGTCGCGAGCGCCAGGCACAGCTCCTTTCCCGAAATGAGCAGCCCTTCCAGTTCCCGCGACGCCTTTCGCTTCCGCACGTCGCGCAGCAGCTCCAAATCGCCGCCGGCACAAAACGCCCGCCCCGCGCCCGTCAGCACCACCGCGCGGATGTGCTTGTCGTCTGCCGCGCGCAGCATCGCGTGGACCAGCGCCCGCCCCATCTCTGGGTTTAGTGCGTTCAGTTTCTGCGGCCGGTTGAGCCGCAGAACTCTCACCGCTCCTACTTGCTCCTCGAGAACCACGGCTCCGGCCGGTTGCTGCTGCGGAGTCCCCATTGATTCGCTCCCTGCGCTAATCCTTCAAGCTCTTCAGAAGCGCCGCGAGCTTCTTGAAATACCGCATCTTCACGGCCTTCTCGCTTCCAGTGTTGGTGCCGCTGGTCGAAGGCAGCACGAAAATCTGCGCCCCGTACAACGTCTCCTTTTGCAATCCCAGCTTGCACGGGCGCCCCGAAAATTTCTCGTAAACCATCTTTCCGTTGAACGCCACTATTCGCGGCTTGAATTCCTCGATCTTTCGGGCGAGCAGCACGCGGCCCTCCGCGAATTCCTGCCGCTCGATTTCCTCGATGCCTTTGGTCGGCCTCTTCACCAGGTCCGTCATCCCGATTCCGAATTCCACCACTCGCCGGTCGTCTTCATAGCCCAGGGGCTCCGGGATCACGCCAGATTCGTACATGATCGGCCAGAACTGATTCCCCCGCCCCGCGTAGTAGTGCCCCACGCGCGCGGACCGGTCGCCCGGATTGCAGCCAACCAGAATCATCCTCATTCCTTTGCGAAGATGGTCGGGTAATGTGCGCATTCAGTCTTCAGAACTCCTCGCAAGAGTTCCCATCGGCGAATCTCCTGTCGGCGACGATTCCAACAACTCTTCGCATCCGCGATCTACTTCCCCTTGAACTCGGGCTGCCGCTTTTCCACATACGCCTTCAGGCCTTCCTTCGCATCGTCGCTCGTGAAAAGCAGTTGCTGCAGTTCCCTTTCGAGCCCGAGCGCTTCTCCGAACCCGATCTCGCTGCCAGTCACCACGGCGCGCTTGATTCGCCCAACCGCGCGCGACGCCTTGTTCGGCGGGCAGAACTGCCGCGCATACGCCATCACCTCTTCCCAGAACGACTCCCGCTCGTAAATGTAATGAATGAGGCCAAATTCGAGCGCTTCCTCGAAACTAAACGTTCGCCCCGTCGCCATCAGCTCGATCGCGCGAGCGCGCCCCACAACTCTCGACAGCCGCTGCGTGCCGCCCGTGCCGGGCAGAACGCCCAGATTCACCTCTGGAAGTCCAATCTTGCCGCCTTCCTTCTTTGCGATGCGAATGTCGCATGCCAGTGCAATCTCGAGGCCGCCGCCCACCGTGTGCCCGTTCAGCGCCGCGATCACCAGCTTCGGCGTCTGCTCCAGCCGGCACAGCGTCTCGTTGGCGTGCAAACAGAAATAATATTTGAACTGCGGGTCCACCTTCGCCAGCATCGGGATGCTCGCTCCCGCCGAGAAGAATTTCTCGCCCGCGCCCCGCAGCAGAATCACATGCACCGTCTCGTCCATCCGTGCCTGCAGGATCGCCGCGTCCAGTTGTTGCATCATTTCGTAGGTGTACGTATTCGCCGGCGGGTCGTCCATCATGATGGTGGCGATTCCCTCTTCCGCTGTGTAGCGGACGAGTTGCTTCTGCTCAACGGTCTGCATGATTGCCATCGTTTCCTCCTCACGACCTTCCATAAACCCGCTAATCCTACACCGCCGCGCGAGCCGCGGCATTCAAGCGCCGCGAACCGCCCAACCGCCCTCGCGCCACACGCAAGTCCTTGTCTCCTCCAACGACTCCCTGCAGGAAGAGACCCGCCATGCTCTCGGAAAGCGCGTCAGCCTGGGGATCGATCTCCGGCCGGTGCCACGTATAAATCCAGTTCATCATTCCGAAGAGCGACAATACCGCAACTCGCGGATTTAGGCGACGCGCCAGCCCTTGACGGCGCATTTCCTCGAAGATATCCAGCGCCACATCATAATAACGCCGCTTGATCTCGAGCACCTCTTTGCGGAATTCGCCCTCGAGAGCTTCATCCTCATGAGACAGCACCTTCATCTCCACCGGATGGCGCAGAAAATAGTCCAGGTGATTATGGATCAGCAACCGCAGCCGCTCGACGGGATCCTTAACGCCCGCCAGCCGCTTTTCCAGCCGCGCGAGGACCGCCTTGAATGTGTAAATCTGAATCAGGTAGAGGAGTTGCTGCTTGCTCTCGACGTAGTAGTAGAGGCCCGCCAGCGATACACCGCTCGACCGGCTGATGTCACGAATCGACGCGCCATCAAAGCCCTTCTCGGAGAAAACCCGCGCGGAGTGGTGCAAGATGTGCTGCAGCCGCTCCTGGGATGTACGCGAGCCTGGGTGCGTTTTGCGCATGTGGACGCTCAAAATACCATTCGAACGTTCGTTCGACAAATCTAGACTACTGTCTCGCCCCAGCGCTGTCAAGCCGCACTCTCCGGCGCGCTTCCACTTCAATTCGGCATCCGTTGCCGCAGTCCGGCATCTACTATTTTGTGCTACCCTCTTCTGTGGACAACCAATTCATGAGCTCTCCTAAGATAGATCCGGTCAGGTCTCATCCCCTGCCCTCGCAGGTGGTGAAGGACGACGAAGGCGCCCTGGTCGCTGCAGCCCAGTCGGGCGACGTCTCCGCATTCGAGACGCTCGTCGGCCGCTACGAGCGCAAAATTTTCCGGCTCACGCAGAACATCACGCAAAACCGCGAGGACGCCGAAGACGCCATGCAGGAGTCTTTCCTGAAGGCCTTCGAGCATCTTCCGGAGTTTCAGGGCAACTCGCGTTTTTATACGTGGCTCGTGCGCATCGCCGTCAACCAGGCCCTGATGAAGCTGCGCAAGCGCCGCCCCAACCAGGTTTCGCTCGATGAAGATATCGACACGGGCGAAGAGACGATCCCCCGCGACGTGGAGGACTGGGGGCCTTCTCCCGAGGAGCGCTACGAGCAGGCCGAACTCTCCGGCATCCTCTCGGGCGTCATTTCGGAATTGGACCCATCCTTCCGAATCGTTTTTCAGTTGCGCGACATCGAAGAATTGTCTACCGAAGAGACGGCGGAGGCGCTTGGCTTGTCTGTGCCGGCGGTGAAGTCGCGGCTGCTTCGGGCGCGGCTGAAGTTGCGACAAAAACTCGACCGACACTTTCGGCGGAGTGATAACAAGTGAATTGCAAGACGCTGGTCATTGAACTGGAGAATTATCTCGATAAGGAGCTCGACCCCGCCCTTCGCGCGTCGATCGAGGAGCACCTGCTGAAGTGCAAGAAATGCCGCGTCATCGTCAACACCACCAAGAAGACGATCGAAATCTACTGCAATTCCGAGCCGGCCCCGCTTCCCGAGGAAACGCGCAGCCGGCTACATGAAGCTCTGGTCAAGAGGCTTCGCCGCGCCCACACCTAAACGCCTCTTTGGTTCCCCAGTCGCGGATCCCGCTCCCACATTTCGATCTTTCTTCCGATGGACTCTCGAACAGCAATCTCGTAAATCCGCCCTGCCACCGCAATATCCTCAATCGCCACGCCGTTTGACTTGAACAGCGTTACTTCCTGCTCGCTCGTTCGTCCCGCGGTCGTTGCGCTCACGATCTCCGCAAGCTCCCGCACGGCCGCCCACCGCGCAGTGTCCTCGCCAAGCGCGTGAATCAGGTCGCCTGATTCGATCTTCGATTGCTCTCGCGAATCCACCGCAATCAATCCCGCCCGCTTCACGGCGTCGTCGTCGAGTTCGCGCTTCTGCGGAAAGTTCGCTCCGATTGCGTTGATGTGTGCCCCCGGCTTGATCCATTTCCCCTCGACTACTGGCTGGCTCGCCGTCGTTGCCGTCACGATGATGTCGGCGTCCCGCACCGCCTTCTCCGGCGAATCCACAGCGCTCACCGGAATCTTCAGCCTGTCCGTCATCTCCTTCGCGAATTCCTCCCGCCGCCGCAAATCCCGCCCAAACACGCGGATACTCGTAATCCCCCGCGCCAGCACCACCGCCTCGAGCTGCGTTCGCGCTTGCGAACCCGTCCCAACAATCCCAATCGTGTGCGCGTCCTCGCGCGCCAGGAATTTCGTCGCCACTCCGCTCGCTGCGCCCGTTCGCACTTGTCCCAGATAATCCGCTTCGATCAACGCAAGCAAATCCCCGGACGCAGCCCCAAACAGCGGCACCAGAAATCGCAAGCCCTGCGCGGAGCTCGTGTAAATCTTCATTCCCATGTAGCCGCTCGCCGCATCGCCGGCCGCCATATAGTGGAGGTAACTCTTCCCCGGCAAGTGAAGCCGCTGCCGCGATTGCACCACCGCGGATCCGTCGCCGAGCCGCCGGAAGCCTTCCTCGACGGCCTCCAGTGCAAGCGGCATCGTCAGAATTCGCCTTACGTCCGCTTCCGTCAGCAGAATGGGCATGGAATGTCCTGGACGCCTTCGCGCGCCAGAACAATATCAGAAATTTAGAGGTGAATGCGGTACCGGTACACGCGGCATTCAGGAGCGTCGAGGACGAAAAGCTCCTTCCGAGTGCTCACTGCTATTGCGGGAGGCAATCGATTCGCTTGTCCAAGCTGCGGCGCTAGATCCACATCCACTTTTGGATGTCCGTCCAGCGTCAGAACGTGGAGCATCAATCCGTTGGCGTCCATCACGAAAATGTAGTCGTGCGAAACTGCAAACTGGTCGCTGACTTTCGGATCGGCGTCCGCCGTGCCCGGCGCCACTCTCGCCAGCAGTTGCCCTGTTCCGGAAAAACGCAGGAAGCGGTTCTCAGGCGAGTCGGCGATCCAGATATTGTGGTCGCCTCCCAATTCCAGCGGTCCGAGGTGCTCCATTCCACCCTTCGATCCGCCTGGAAACCACGATCGCTGGAAGCGAAGCCTCGCGGAAAATGTAAAGACGCGTCCCGCGCGTTGGTCGAACACATCGATCGCTCCATCGTCATCCACCGCTACGCTCAACTCGTTTTCCGCGTTCGGCCGCGTCCGCATGCGGATTTCCCGATGGTGCTGGTCGTCCGGCATAAACACGAAGACGCTCCCGCGCGCCGGATCGCTCACGTAAATCACGCCTAGATCGTCCACGGCGATCGACTGCGGATGCTTCAGCGGGTCTTCCTCAAACGAAAGCAGCGGCGTTCCGCGCGCATCGAACTTCTGGATAAAGTGCGTCCCGGCATCGGTGATGTACACGTTGCCGAGCGTGTCGGTCGTGATGCCCACCGGGTCTTCGAGCTGTCCCGGCTCCGCGCCCTTCACTCCCCACTGCCCGACAAACTCGATAGGCGCGGCCTGCGGGTTCTCACTCGCTTGCGAACTGGTTCCCGAACACCTTGAGAGGCTGAGCAGCGCCAGGAGTACCGCTGCAAAAGGTAAGGTTTTGATGCCCCGCCGCATCGCACTTTATCCTAGCGGTCCAGCGATGTGACGCGCAATTCGCTGTTCGAGAGAGTGTGTTGATTCAGGTAGCGCCCTGCGGGCGGCAAGGCGCCAAAGGCGGCAGCCACTAATAGCCTTTGGCGCCAAACAAGCTGAAGAGCAGAAATGTCAGCACGATCACTGTCACGCAGACATACAGCCAATCTCGTTCCCGTGCGAACGCCACTATGGAGAACGCGACACGCACCACAGGCGTCGCGATCAGCAGCAGCAGGCCCAGTTGTATGATCCCTCGCGCATTCCACGCCGCCACGTCGCGCACGATCCCCGAAACATGCGTCAAATCGCTCGGCTGTCCGTGAAACTCCCGGTAATTCGGCTGCGTCGTCCCGTTGCGCGTGAGGAACAGGATTGCGCCGAACAGCACCACGCTCGCCGCCAGAATCACGCCCGTGCGCAGCAGGATTCCGATCGTTTGCTCGGCCCATTCGTCCTTCGCCGGGTTGGGATGAAAAGTCATTCAGATCCTTCCCGTCAACCCGTTGAAGATCATCTCGACTCCCAGGAACGCGATCACGATTGCAAAAATGATGCGCAGCAGCTTCACGTTGGCCCCGGCCAGCATGCGCGCCCCGATCAGCGAACCACCGAGTACTCCCAGCATCACGGGCATTGCCAGGGCGGGATCGATGTATCCGCGATTCAGATAAACTCCGGCGCTCGCCGCGGCCGTCACACCAATCATGAAATTGCTCGTCGCCGTCGATACCTTGAACGGCAGCCGCATCGCCCGGTCCAGCGCCAGCACTTTCACCGCTCCGCCGCCGAGCCCCAGAATCCCCGAAAGCATCCCCGCCCCGAACATCACGCTGAATCCCTGCGGCACTCCCGTGGCATGGTACGACTGCTGTCCGTTCGGTGTCGGGTACTCGCCGCTCAACCGGAGGCGCGCGGCCAGCTTGTCCGGCTTCTCATCGGGAGCCACATGCGGCGGGTTTAATGAGATGTATGACGAGTAGAGCAGGACGATGCCAAAAATCACGGCGATCACGGACACGTGAAGCTTCAGCGCGACGAATGCCCCTACCAGTGCGCCGGACGTTGTTGCAATCTCCAAAAACATTCCAATGCGGATGTTCGAGAATCCCTCCCGCACGTACGCCGCCGCTGCACCTGAAGACGTCGCGATCACCGACACCAGCGACGCCCCGATCGCATACCGGATGTTGACGTGGAACGCCAGCGTCAGCAGCGGCACGATCACCACTCCGCCTCCCAGTCCGGTCAGCGACCCTAGGAACCCGGCGATGGCCGCGCCTATCAGGATGACTATTGTCAGTTCAGCAGCGTTCATGTGAGGGAAGGTCCCAAGATCAATGCTGCGATTCGGCGAGCAGCTCCTTCAGGTATTCCTGCCACACGGCCGCGTCCGTGTGCGTCCCGTGCCCATGCGTTTTCTCGGAAATCGGCAGCAGCACGAAGCGGCCCTTCTTCACCTTTTGAATTTCCCGCTGCGCGATTCCCAGCTCCGGCGGGTTGATGAAATCGTCCGCCGAATTCACGAACATCACAGGCGCCTCAATTTTTTCCAGCCCCGTTGACGGGTCGTAATTCCGCGATGCGCTCACAGCGTAAAGAAAATCATTCGCGTCCAGCCCCGTCGTCAGTCGCTTCGAGGTCTTGTCCAGATATTCGTCCGCCGCGTCTCGCGTCGGCAGATTCTTCTGCATCACCAGCGGCGCGCTTCCCGCGATAATCAGAAAATCAGCGGAAATCTGGAGCGCAGCGCGCGGCTCCGTCGTGTAATCGCCATTCTTCCAGTCCGGATCCTGCTTGATCCCCTCGATCACCATGTCCCGCCAGATCCGATTCCGCCCCGCAATCTGCACCGGAAGGCATGCCAGCGGCATCATCGCGTCCATGAACTCCGGATACGTCTCGCCCCATACCCACGAATGCATGCAGCCCATCGAAGTTCCCATCACCAGCCGCAGGTGATTCACTCCCAGGCCCTTTTCCAGCATCTCGTGCTGCGCCGCCACCATGTCGTCGTAATCGTAGTGGGGAAAATGTGCCCGCATCCCATCGCTCGGCTTGCTCGACTTCCCGTGCCCTATGTTGTCCGGCAGGATGATGAAATAGCGCCTCACGTCCAGAAGTCCGCCGGGCACGAACAGCACGCTCGCAAACAACGGCGAGAGGAATTGCCGTCCGGTCCCGCCCGTGCCATGAAGAATCAGCACCGCGTTTGTCGTTTGGCCCTTCGCATCCTTCTCAGGCTTCCCGAACGTGTAGTAGTGCATCCGCAGCTCGGGCATTGTCCCGCCCGATTTGAAATGAAAATCGTGAATGACGTAATCGCCCTCTTGCGGCGCCGGCAACGCGGGACTCTGCTGAGCCCTCGCCACGCCGCCTCCCACAAGCAGCCCCGCCGTCATCCACAGAAATAAAATTCCCGCTCGTCGCATTTTCGCGGCCTCCCGGCGCACGAATCTAGCACACACTCGCAGTCATTCCCCGCCGATATCTGATTTTTTGCGGCATTCGGATGCGGCCGCTTGCCCGGCTAGTGCGTCGCGCCAATCTGGTAGTTCAGTGTCGCGATTTGCGTCTGGTAATCGTACTTCGCGCTGGCATTTGCGATTTCGGCCTGCGTCTCGTTGAGCTGCGCCTGGCTCAGCTCCACAATCGAGCTCAGCCCCAGCTTGTATCGCGCCTGCGCCAGGTCGAGCGCCTTCTGCGCATCGTCCAGCAACTCCTTCGTCACCGAAAGCCGCTGGTACGCCGAGTTCGCGTTCAGCCACGCCGTCCGGACGTCCCGCACAATCCGGTTTTGCAGGTCGCGCAGATATTGCTCTTGCGCCCGCTCCTCCGCGTTTGCTTCGCCGCGCAACGCCCCGAACAGGTGCCCGTTGAAAATCGGTATGTTGACGTTGAATCCCGCCGCCGCGTACCTCGGCGCCAGCGAATCATCCTGATGGACCGGCGTCAGTCCCGCCGCTCCCGCCGCCGAAATCGTCGGCATCCACAAATCTCGCTCCGCCGTCGCATAACTCTGCGCTGAGCCCACGTCTAGCCGCTGGCTTATCAGTTCCGGCCGGTCTCGCAGCGCCTGCTGCACCATTTGCTGCCAATCACCCGGTGGCTCTGCCGGAAGCGGTTCCTCCTCGAGCTGAAATGTTCGCTGGTCCGAATACCCGAGCGCCGTCGAAAGGTCCGCGAACGATGCCTGCAAATCGTTCTCCGTCTGAATCAGCAGAAGCTGCGCTTGCTGCAAATCCACATTGGCGAAGCTGACGTCCAGCCCCGACTTCAGCTTATTGTTCGCCTCGGTCGTCACCTGGTCCGACACCAGTTGCCGCTCCTTCACCGTCTCCTGCGCCACCGTCAGCAGCGTCTGCGCCTTCAGCACGGCGAAATATGCCTGATCGACCGCCAGCAGCACATCCGCGCGTGTCGTCACCACATTTTCCTGTTCCGCTTGCGCGCGCAGGTTCGAGCTCTTCACCAGTTCGTGCGTGCGTCCGAAGTCCGTCACCAGTTGAGTCACCGTCACGCCGTTCGCGTAGCGATCGTAAATGATCGGGTTGTTCAGCCCGCCCGCTGCGATTCGGCTATTGTGCTCCGCCTCCACGCCCGTCGCGCTTCCCGTGGCCGTCGGGTAGTACACCGATTTCGCCTGCTTCACGCGCTCCTGCGCCGCGATCGCTACGTTTGCCGCGGCCTGAATCTGCGGATGATTTTGTACCGCAATTTTCTCCGCATCCTGCAACGTCAGGCTCTGCGCTTGCGAGGATGATGGTTGCGGAGTCGTTCGGGGAGACGTTTGTCCTGAGGCCGGAGCGGAAAACGTGATCCCCAAAACCGCGAGCAGCGGAAACCAAATCCAGGTTCTCATCAGGCTCCTTCTGCGGCTGCTTGTTCAGATCTCCCGCGCCCGTACATCAGTAGGTAGGCGGCCGGGACGATGAAAATTGTGAGTGCGACCGACGTGATCAGACCTCCAATGATCACGCGCGCCAGCGGCGCATATTGCTCGCTTCCCGTTCCCCATTTCAGTGCGAGGGGGAACAACCCGATAATCGTCGCTAATGATGTCATCAGGATTGGACGCAACCGAATCCGGCACGACGAGATGATCGCGTCCCGCACGGTGTCGCCGGCTTCTTCCAGTCGGTGCGCAAATTCCACGATCAGGATGCTGTTCGAAACGACGATGCCGACCATCATGATGAGACCCATCAGGGACATCACGTTCAGCGTTGTTCCGCTAAAAACCAGCATCAGCAGGACTCCGATGATGCCTGTCGGCACGGCCAGCAGAATCAGAGCCGGGTCGAGAAACGACCGGAACTGAGCCACCAGGATGAGGTAGAGCAGCACCAGCGAAAGCGAAAGCCCAAGCCCAAAGCTGCGGAACGAGGCTTCCATTCCCTGGACCATTCCCCGCAGATTCACGCGGGCCCCTTCCGGCAGCTTCGTTTTCCCCAGAATTCCCCGGATGGCGCTCACGATGCCCCCCAGATTTTCTTCTGAAGGATTCACGTACACATCGAACGACCGCTGAATCTGGTAATGATCCACTTCCGTTGGAGAATTGAAACGAGTGATGTGACTCACCGCGTCGAGCAATGCGGGACTCTTCGCTTCGGGCGACCGAATCGTGATATCCCGCAAGTCAGACAGGCTCCGGACGTCTTGCTCCCCGTATTGCACCGTCAGCATGTAATCGTTCCCCGTCTTCGGATCGATCCAGTAACTCGGAGCGATCATCCCGTTGGACGTCAGGCCCGTGATGACGTTGTCGACCACTTCTTTCTGCGTCAGCCCAAGCTCGCTCGCTCGCAGACGGTCCACGTTGAGCCGAAGTGACGGGTAATCCAGGTCCTGCGGAATGTACACGTCGCTCACCCCGGAGAGCTTCCGAATTCCCGCCGCCAGTTGCGTCGCCACTGTGTAGTCGGACTCCAGGTTCGAGCCGCTCACCTGCACATCAATCGGCGCTGGCAATCCTTGATTCAGTACCGCGTCAACCATGCCGCCAGACTGGAAGAACGTGCTAAGTTCGGGCATCTCCTCTCGAAGTTCCTGCCGCACGCGGTCCATGTACTCGAAGCTGCTGACGGTGTGTCCCTCATTGAGCGCCACTTGCACCGTCGCCGTGTAAGGCCCTGAATTGGACGTGTAAATCGAAGAAAATCCCGGGATCACGCCGATGTTCGACACAATCAATCGAAGGTCTTTCGGCGCCACCGTTTTCCGGACGATGTCTTCGACGCGCGCAACCTCCTGATTCGTCACCTCCACCCGCGTCCCCGACGGCGCCTTCACGTTGATGACGAACTGCCCCGCGTCCGTTCGCGGAAAAAATGCAACTCCCACGAACGGAAAGATCGCAAGGCTCAGCACGAAGGCTGCCAGGATCAGCGCCACAACTGTCTTCGGCCGTTCCAGCGATCTCCGCACGTAGCCGTCGTAGATTGTAAGAAAGTGATGGAATCCCTGGCCGAACCGGTCGTTGAATCGCGCTCCCCATTGAGCCAGCGCACCCCGCGGTTTCAGAGACCGTTTCTCCGCCGAGTCGTCTTCCACTTCCGCCACGTGCGAAGGGGCCTTGATGTAGCGGGCGCAGAATAGTGGCACGACGGTCATGGCCACAACGTACGACGCAAACAAGGCGAGCACCACCGCCAGCGCCAGCGCGGAAAACAAAAACCGGCTCACGCCATACAGGAACGTGACCGGAAAAAACACCACGGCGCTCGTCAGCGTCGCCGCCAAGACCGCGAGCGACACCTCCTGCCCGCCCTTCTCCGCAGCCACCGCCGGCGTCTCGCCGAGTTCGAGATGGCGGAAAATGTTTTCGAGCACGATTACGGCGTTGTCGATCAGCCGCGAGAAGACCAGCGCGAGCCCCGCCAGGATCATCGAATTCACCGAGCTGCCCCCGAAATACAGCCCGATGATGGCAGCCAGGGCCGAAAGTGGAATCGATAGGAACACCGCCACGGTGGCGCGCAGGCTCCCGAGGAAAATCAAAACCATCAGCGCGGTCAAGAGCAGTCCAACGCCGCCCTCGTGCAGCAGCGTATCAATAGCTCGCTTCACGTACAGCGACTGGTCAAAAACCACGCGAGCCGAAAGGCTCTTCGGGATGTCCGTCAGCTTCGCTACCGTTTGCTTGATTCCGTCGACCACCTGAATCGTATTCGTGTCGCCACCCTGCTTGAGAATCGGAAGATAGACGGACCGCTGGCTGTCCACCCTCACGACGTTCGTCTGAATCTGATGCGCGTCCTCGGCGCGGCCCACGTCCGCGACCGTCACCGTCGATTCTCCGATTGTCTTGAGCGGGATCCCGTTGATTTCTCGCACGTCAGGAAACTGGCTGTTCGTGTAGATGTCGTAATCGTATGGGCCGATCTTCACGTCGCCGGCGGGCAAGATCAGGTTGGCCGTGTTGACCGCGCGCACCACGTCCATCGGGCTCAATGCGTACGCCTGGAGCTTCGCCGGATCGACGTACACCATGATCTGGCGATATTTGCCTCCGAAAGGCGGCGGTACCGACGCTCCCGGAACAGTTGCGAGTTGGTTGCGCACTTGGAACTGGCCCAGATCGCGAAGCTGCGTCTCGTCCAGTCCCTTCCCTTGCAGCGTGATCAGGCAGACGGGCAGGCTCGATGCATCGAACTTCTCCACCACCGGCGGGAGCGTCCCGGGAGGCAGGCGGCGCAGGTCCGCCATTGCCAGATTCGAAATCTCGTCCACGTCGGAATCCGAGTTCGTCGTCGGTTGAAAATAGACCTTGATGATGCTCACTCCGGGCAGGGATCTCGACTCCATGTGATCGATGCCGCTGCCCAGCGTGAAGAACCGTTCAAACCGCCCCGTGATCTCGGTTTCGATGTCCTCCGGCGGCATTCCGCTGTAGAACGTCGCCACAACGACTTCCGGAAGATTGATGTTGGGAAATAGATCCACCGGCATGCGCACCAGGCTCGACACTCCCACGACCGTGACGATCAGGCACACAACCACAATGAAGTAGGGGTTCCGAATCGAAAAGCCAGACATCACATCCCTCCGTCGGCTGCGCTGCTCGATACCAGCTTGGGCTGGACAGTGGTGCCGGGTCGAAGCTGGCTGCGATTCCCCACCACCACCAAATCGCCCTCTTCGAGCCCGGAAAGAACTTCCACCCAGTCAGGCGTCTCGATCCCGACTTGCACCTGCTTCTGCTGCACCACATGGTCCTTGTCGACCAGCAAGACCGATGCTTGCCCCTGCTGAGTTTCGACTGCCTCGACAGGCACGACCAGCGCTCCTCGCTTTTCCCGAAGGACTAGCGATGCCTCCGCGTACATTCCGGGAACGATCTCTAGCCTGGGATTGGGAACGTCGATCTCCGTGTGCATGGTTCGCGTGGACAAGTCCACCTCGTCCGAAACGCGCGCAACGGTTCCCTGAAACACCTTATTGAGGACCGGCACGCGAACCTCCGCCTTGCTGCCAAGCCGTATATCTGGAATTGCAGACTGGGGAACAGGGATTACCAGCCGCAGCAAGCGGTTGTCGGAGAGATGGCAGAGCGCCTGGTCACCTTTGTTCGAAGATGTTCCCGCCGGTAGCAGCGCCCCCGTGTATGCGTCGATTTCCGTCACGACCCCGTCGAATGGTGCGGTGATGCGCGCGTATCCGTACATCGCTTGGTCTTTCGCGAGCGTGGCTTGCGCCGCGATTAGAGCCTGTTTCGCGGCGGAGACGGCGGCGCTTGCTTCCAGGTCTTTTCCCTGCGAAACATCGATGTCCTGCTGCGCCACCAGTTCCGGACGGCTCTTCTGCACGTCTAGGAGCCGCTTGTACGTCACGTCGGCCACGTTGAAGGCCGATTGGTCGCGGTTGAGATCTTCCTTTGCGCGGGCCACGGTCGCTTCGTCCTGCTGAAGTTGCTGCTCGAGTTCCGGTATTTCGAGAACGGCGAGGATCTGTCCCTGCCGGACGTGGCTTCCCCAATCCACATAAAGCTTCTGGATGTAGCCGGACACCTTGGCGTAGACGTTGATTTCCTGAAAAGGCAGGAATTCAGACGCGATCTGTAGGTTATCCGCGATGTCGCGTCGCGTCGCTTTCGCCACCGGCGCGGTCGCAGCCTGCGCGGCATTTTGCGCTTCGGCTTTGTTGGCCGCCCCGCACCCCGAAAGAGCAACCGCCAGAACAAACGCGGCCGCCGGCCATGTCCAGCAGCCTAAATCGTTGCGTCTTCGCTTTTGTCGTTGTGTGATCATAAGCATTCCGTGCGCGAGCGGCGTGAATTTGCATTCCTCTCCCGGTTCCGCGCTCATCTTCCGTCCCTTTCTCCCTGTTCTTCCATCGCTCCTCGCAGGCTCTGCAACGAAAACTCTCCCGACCGGCACAGCCCGATGAAGTATTGTCTCCGCTTCAAAATCCGCTCCGCCGCTGCAGGAACCTGGGCCGCAATCTCCAGCGGAATTGTCTGCACTCCGTGCCGGTCCGCCTGCACCAGGTTGCCCGGCCGCACTTCCAGCCCGCCCACCTTCACCGGCCCGCCGAAATCGAACACGTGTGCGTATGCATGCGACACCGACGCGCTCCCCGCAAACAGTTGAAATCCGGTCGCCCGCACTTCTGTAAGGTCGCGCACCGCCCCGTTGGTTACCAGCGCCACGCTTCCCAGCGCCTGAAGAATATTCGCGTGAACCTCTCCCACGAACGCTCCCCGCCCCGGCGGCGTATCCAGGTCCTGCACCACCACGATCCGCGGCGCCGGCATCTTCAGAACCTCGTCCCACCACTCCGCTCGAAAGTAGTAGTTGTGGCCCTCCATTGGGGGATCGGCGCTTCGGATGCGCGCCGTCGCGGCATACCCTACCACGGGTGCGCAGTCCGGAAACATGCTCCGCACGCTCCCGTCCGTAAATCCCGCGTTTGGCAGCCGCACGCGGAAAGTTTCGATGGCGCTCGCTACGACGCACGTGCTCAGTCGCCGGAACTGCTCCAGTTGCGCCGGCGCTAATTGCTTCTCGTTCATCGGTTCTCCTGTGTCTGAAATTTCAGACAGCGGACTCGATCAAACGACCCGGTTGTAAGTTTTTCGAAAAAGCGCAGTACTGCTAGGCAATCGCCGTTGGAGGCGATCGATGTTGAAGAGATACGGTCACGCCCACCGAGTCGGTCGGGAGCGGTTGCGGTTCGATCGTCCTTCGCGCCGCCGGTCGCGAATGCGCTGCCACGATTCGCGCGGTTCTCTGAAGCGGGCCGGGATGCGCAACCGCCGTCGGCTGGCCCACGTTCATCTTGGTCGACATTGAGACGTACCGCGCGGGATTCGTCTTCGGGTAGTACTGGCCGTCTTTCGCCAGCGTCGCGAGGCCGGCCAGACTCACCAGCAGCAGTAGGATGGCAAGCTTTCCCAGCGCCGGATTGCACACCGGGCATCGTGGCTCAATGGCGGCTCGTGCTCCCTCGCACCCGGGAGCAGCCGTGTCATCTTGGCCGGAGTTCATTCTTGAAAGCAGGGTATGAAAGCCTTTACGAAGAATCGCTTTGCGAGACTCTTTTGGCGAACATCAAAGGATACGTTTCTACGATTCGAATTTCAACCGCTAGGATGCCTCTCGTTCCTTCCCAGCGACGTCGCCATTGGGCGCTCCTTCGCTCTTTCTTTTGAAATTCTCTTCGCCTCTTCTCTCCTTTCCATTTCCGGGTTTCATCGGCGTTTATCTGTCTTCATCTGTGGTTCCAAAAGTGCTCTTGCTTTCGTCCATTACACCGGGCGCTTCCCTTCATCGCGTGGTGATCGAAACTCAGCACCCGCGTCATCTTCCAGCCGCGCAATTCTCGCCGCGCCGAATCGCGCCCGTTTCCTTGTAGGGGCACAGCATGCTGTGCCCGTTCTGTTCCTTCGCCGTAGCGAGGAGATTCTCTATCGCCGGATCCGCCCCTCGAATCCGGCAGCCGTCGGGTTTTGGGGTGGAAGCCCTGGGCTTCAGCCCAGGGAGCGCCGCGCTGTCTGCGGCGCGAAGCAGCCCTCAAGAACAAACTGGGCTTCAGCCCGGGGCTCTTTGCCTTCCTTTGAAATTTCAAATGGCTTTGTTGATTTCCCCACGCCGCTGCCCATTTTCTCGGCACGACCTCTGAACTTTGTCATCCCGAGCGGAGCGTCCCGACGCTTTTCCCCGCGAAAATCGCGTCTTTTCGATTTTCGCGTCGGGGCGCGCAGTCGAGGGATCTCTCTTCCAGCCTCTCGAAAACCGAAGATCTCAACAGAGCCATTTCAAATTTGAAATCTGAAATTGCTTCTTGGTTCGCCCCATCCCATGGCGCGTTCTGCAAGCAGATTGGCGCGTTCTGCTAGTGCAACGGGCCTGTCGTAAAATCTATGCTGGTGACTGCAATGCAATAAGGAGCCGCAAATGCAAAAGCGCAAACTAGGCAAAACCAATCTGGAAGTCTCGGCTATCGGCCTCGGCTGTATGGGGATGAGCTTCGGCTACGGTCCCCCGATGGACAGGCAGCAGGCCATCTCCCTCATCCGGGCCGCCGTCGAGCGTGGCGTCACTTTCTTCGACACCGCCGAAGTCTACGGCCCTTTCACGAACGAAGAGCTCGTCGGCGAAGCTCTTGCCCCCTTCCGCAAACAAGTCGCCATCGCCACCAAGTTCGCCTTCAAGATCGAGAACGGCAAGCAGGCCGGCCTCGACAGCCGACCTCAGCACATCAAGGAAGTTGCAGAAGCTTCGCTCAAGCGCCTCAAGACCGACGTCATCGATCTCTTCTATCAGCATCGCGTCGATCCGAACGTCCCGATCGAGGACGTCGCCGGAGCGGTGAAAGACCTCATCCAGCAAGGCAAGGTCAAGCACTTCGGCCTTTCGGAAGCCGGCGCTCAAACCATCCGCCGCGCGCACAAGGTTCAGCCCGTCGCCGCGCTCCAAAGCGAATATTCGCTCTGGTGGCGCGAACCCGAGAAAGAAATCATCCCCACGCTCGAAGAACTCGGCATCGGCTTCGTGCCCTTCAGCCCGCTCGGCAAAGGCTTCCTTACCGGGGCCATCAACAAGGACACTCAGTTCGATAAGACGGACTTCCGCAACATCGTTCCGCGCTTCTCCGCGGAGAATCGCGACGCGAATCAAGCCGTCGTTGATTTGGTCGCTCACTTCGCCAACCAGAAGAAAGTCACGCCCGCGCAGGTCGCGCTCGCATGGCTGCTCGCGAAGAAGCCGTGGATCGTTCCCATCCCCGGCACGACAAAACTCCACCGCCTCGAAGAAAATCTCGAAGCCGTTAACGTCACGCTTTCACCGGCGGATCTCAGCGAACTCGACGCCGCAACCTCGAAAATTCAGGTGCAGGGCGCTCGCTACCCCGAAGAGCTGATGAAAATGGTCGGCCGCTGACTCGCGTGCGAGATTTTGTCGGCGAAGGGACAATCGCATCGAAGTTGCAGTTGCCATTGGGTGGAAGCCCCCGACTTCAGTCGGGGGAGCGCGGCCTTCAGGCTGTGCGAAACGCGGTCTCTCCAAAAAACCAGGGGCTTCAGAGTCTGTGTGAGAATCAACGGTTGCGCCAGAGCACGGCTTCAGCCGTGCCGTAACCGACGCCGAATGAGGTCGGCTTCAGCCGCTGAGGTCGATTTGGATTAGTCCTCACACTAACTCTTTGGCCCCGGCAGCTGGATCGCGCAAAAGCACGAACCGCGCAAGCCTTATGGGCCACAACATACGCTAGGAGCGACAACATGACTAAAGAACCCTCTGCTGCTCAACGGGCGATGGGCGACATCGCGCCCAAGCTCGCCGAATTAAGCGACAAGGTCCTCTTCGGAGACGTCTGGGAGCGCAAGGAGCTTTCCAAGCGCGACCGCAGTCTTATCACCGTCGCAGCGTTGATTGCCCTGAATCGCACCGAGCAGTTGCGCTTTCATCTCCAGCGGGCTCTCGAAAACGGGGTCAAGCAACAGGAGCTCGTCGAGGAAATCACTCACCTGGCTTTTTACTCCGGGTGGCCCACGGCCGTGAACGCCGTGACCGTGGCAAGAGAAGTCTTCTCCAAATCGTGACCCCCTTTCGCGCAGCCCTGGAGAGCATTCTTCCGGAAACGAACGACTGCAAGGTTCGTGCGCGGCCCGTGCAGCGACGATCGCGGAATTAAGCTATGCTCTGGAGTGACCCATGACGAACCGGTTCCGAGTTTCGAGCACGCTCCCGCGCAAGCTCGAAGAGTTGGGCCTTCCGCCGGACGTAGTCCTCCGCCAGGCGGGCCTTCCCATCGAATTGTTCAACCAGGACAAAATCCTTGTGACCACCGAGGAATTCTTCGCGCTTTACCGCGGAATTGCGGAGAGCACCAACGATCCCGCCTTCGGTCTGAAGCTCGGAACCGAGGAGCGCATTGCGCGCTACGACCCAATCAAGATCGCCGCGCTCGCGGCTCGTTCGTTTCGCGACGCGATCGAGCGCCTCTCACGCTACAAGCAGCTCACTTGCCCCGAGGAAATCCGCCTCGTTGAACGTGCGAATGAATGCGCGGTCCAATTCGCCTGGCTCCTCGCGGACGAAAGCGAGCCTCCCCTGCTGGTCGACGTTTGTTTCGCTTGGATTGTCGCCATCGGTCAGCGCGGCACTGGACGCGCCGTCGCTCCCAAGCGAATCGAGTTACAGCGCGCCCCTACGAATCGCAAACTCTACGAGTCGCATTTCCTCTGCCCCGTGAAATTCAACACGGGCCGCAACGCCCTCGTCTTCAGCAAAGCCGATATCGACCTGCCATTCGTCACCTACAACGCTGAGCTGCTCGCCATCGTCGCTCCGCAGCTCGAGGCGGAACTGCGGCAGCAGCTCGCGCAGAAAACCTTCGGCGAGCAGGCAAAAGCGATCCTGAAGCGGCTGCTCGCGGGTCAGCGCCCGGGAATCCAGGACCTCGCAAGAGAGCTGCACCTCAGCACGCGAACCTTGCAGCGCCGCCTCACCGAGCAAGGCGTCACGTTTCAGCGCCTGCTCGAAGAAGCACGCCGCGAATTGGCCCGCCACTACCTGCTCCACTCATCCGTCGAGCTCAGCGAAACCGCCTACCTGCTCGGCTACGAAGACGCCAATTCGTTCTTCCGCGCTTTCCACGCCTGGGAAGGCACTTCCCCCGGTCAATGGCGCCTCCTCCAAAAGAACTCCCACCCCGCCGCCCAACCCCACGCCGCCACCGCCTGACCCGCCGCCCCCTCCTCCTGCGACGCTGCTCATTTGCCGCCGCGCCCCGAATTGCAGCCAGAGCGCCCGCATCCTGCCGACTCCTCGCCGCCGCATAGCCGAAGTCGTGCGCTTGGGCCTCGCGCCTTCCTGCGCCGTTTTGGAGTGCGGTAGCTTGCTACCGCTTTTGAGGACAACCGTCCGCCCGAGAAAATCTCTCTCCGACGGAGCTTGCTCCGTCGGCCTCCGTCTGTCGCCCCCACTCCCTCCTCCATTTTCTCTTTTCCATCCTGGAGTTGCGACCACCGTTATGTAAAAATTCGGCTACTCATGTGGCCCAAATCCCTGGGAGAACAGGGTTTCGCAATCATTTGCGATGCCTTGGACGACCACGACATCTCAAGCTTAGAACAGAGCCTTGCCTCCGCAAGTATTCGCCGCAGCAAAGCCGGCGTGCGCCATGCACTTGCGCATCCTGCGATCGCAGAACTGGCAAACGACTCAAGGCTTCTTGATATCGCCCGGCGTGTTCTCGGAAGTCACGCGTTTCCATTCCGAGCGACGCTTTTCGACAAGTCGCCTCTCTCGAACTGGCTGGTGGCATGGCACCAGGACACGGCCCTGCCGCTTCGAGAGAAGCGTGAGGCTCCCGGCTGGGGCCCATGGTCCGTCAAGGAAGGAGTGACCTACTCGCGTGCGCCGGCGCTCGCGCTCGGTCAAGTCCTGGCGCTCCGCATCCATTTGGACGACTCCGCAGCTGGCAACGGCCCGCTGCGCGTTCTTCCAGGAACCCACACGATGGGCGTATTGAGCAACGACGCCATCCGCCGCTTGACGTCACACGTAACTAGCGTGGTCTGCATCGCCTCGAAAGGCTCCGTCCTCGCGATGCGTCCGCTGCTTGTTCATGCCTCATCCAAGTCGCACTCAGAAATGCGACGCCGCGTTTTGCATGTCGAATATGCGTCGTCTCGGGTCACCGACGACGGGCTTGAGCTCGCTGTGGCCTAGATATTCAAGAGGCTCTCGCCCTCCGTGGCGGCCGCAGCCTTTGCCTTTGGCCGTGCGAAACGCGGCTCACGTGAAGCTTTGGGCTTTAGCCCCGGGCCTTTGGTCCGTGCCTTCCTCTGAAATTTCAAATCTGAAATGGCTTTGTTGATTTCCTGACGCAAAGGCGCGCCGCTGCCCATTTTCTCGGCACGACCTCTGAACTTTGTCATCCCGAGCGGAGCGTCCCGACGCTTTTCCCCGCGAAAATCGCGTCTTTTCGATTTTCGCGTCGGGACGCGCAGTCGAGGGATCTCTCT
>DATJWH010000004.1:0-2109 GCA_035501415.1 Candidatus Limnocylindrales bacterium
CCTTTCAGAGCGTCAGATGTACTCTTGGCGCGGGAAGTTGTGCGCGTTTTAAACGGATGCCACTATAATACGCGGCTGGCGCGCGGGGAGAAGTGCTGTTCCCGCGCGTTGCGCCTTCCGAATGTATTTCCTATACCATGTCTTAACAGCTGCTGCAATGCTCATCATCGCGCCCTACTTTGCGCTGCGTGGGTGGCGGCGCGGGGAGCCGCTATCCGCCGTCCGTGAGCGATTGGGCGTGATCCCACCGAGGATTGCGGAAATTGCCCAGAAAGCGGCGGCCGCACAAAGGGGAGCCGTCTGGATTCACGCCGTGTCTGTGGGAGAGGTGCTGGCCGCGAAGCCGCTGGCCGAGGAATTAAAGCGCCGCTTCCCCGCGCGTCCGGTCTTCGTTTCCACCACTACGGAGACAGGGCAGAAATTGGCCCGCTCGCGCTTGCCTTGCGCCGATGGCATATTTTACTTTCCATTTGACTGGGTGCCGCCCGTCCGCCGCGCGTTGCAGGCGATTCAACCGGCGCTCGTAATTATTATGGAAACCGAAATCTGGCCCAACTTCCTGCGCGAGGCGCGCCGGCTGGATGTTCCGGTAGTATTCGCGAATGCGCGGATTTCGGAACGCTCGTTCGCGCGCTTTCAGAGGTGGAGATTTCTCATCGGTGACTTCTTCGCACGAACGCTGCGCGATGCTGCCTTTTTTCTCGCTCAGACTCCGGAGGACCAGAGTCGTCTGGTCGATATGGGCGCACCCGAGGATCGGGTTGAAGTGGCGGGAAACCTGAAGTACGACGGCGCGCCGCCGGAAAGCGGTGAGTTTGTCGTCTGGCTGCAGGACCAGATCGCGAAACAGGAACGCTGGCCCGTTGTCGTGGCCGGCAGCGTGGTTGCCGAAGAGGAAGAACCGGTGCTCGCGGCCTTTGATGTTGTCCAGAGGCAATGGAGGCACGCCTTGTTGGTGCTTGCTCCGCGCAAGCCGGATCGCTTCAACCAGGCTGCTGCGATCGTATCGGCGGCCGGATGGGACGTGGCGCGGCGGAGCCGGTTCGACCTCGCGGCGCCGCTCAGCGAAAATGCCGACGTGCTGCTGCTCGATTCGATTGGCGAACTGGCAAGCGTCTATGCCCTCGCCGATGCCACATTTGTCGGCGGCTCGCTCGTACCCGCCGGAGGGCACAATATCCTTGAGCCCGCCTGGTTCTCGCGGCCGCCGATTTTCGGCCAGTCGATGGAAAATTTTGGGGAGATGGCAGACCAGTTCCTTTCGGCGCGCGCCGCGATTCAAGTTTCCAGCGGGGCGCATCTCGGCAGGGTATGGGTCCAGCTGATTGAAGACGATGCGGCGAGAGAGCGCATGGGTGCGGCGGCTCGCGCGCTCTCCGAACGAAATCGAGGTTCTACGGCGAGAACCCTGAATCGCATTACCCCCCTATTAAATGTCCCGCTACTGAATGCCCCGCTATTGAACCGTTCCCGGCCATCACAATGTCCCTGAAAGAATCTCTCCTCTGGCCGCTCAGTGTCCCATACGGCGCGGCTTCGCGCCTGCGTGCCCGGGCCTACCGAATGGGAATGTTGAAGCAACAGCGTCTCCCCGGCGTCGTCATCAGCGTGGGCAATCTCACAACGGGTGGCACGGGGAAAACGCCGATGGTCATCTGGATCGCTGAGCGGCTGGCAGCCGAGGGCAAGCGCGTCGGGATTCTCACCCGGGGCTACCGGGGCAAGACCGCTTCCGAGCCCGCCTCTTCCGCCGGCCGAGTTGGACGGAGCACAAGCCAATCGTCCAGCGATGAAGTCCAGCTGATGACCGCGCGGCTTGGTGACCGCGTCGCGATTGGCGTGGGCGCGGACCGCTTTGCACGCGGACAGGAGCTCGCGCAGCAAGGGGTTCAATGGTTCGTTCTGGATGACGGTTTTCAACATGTGCAGCTCGCTCGCGCCGCGGATATCGTGATGATTGACGCAACGAACCCCTTTGGCGGCGGCCGCTTGCTTCCGGCCGGCCGTTTGCGTGAGCCAAAAACAGCCCTCGCCAGGGCGGACTTGATCGTCATTACGCGCAGCGCTCATTCGCCGGCCGTTGAGGCGGCGATTCGCCGTGAAACAGGC
>DATJWH010000005.1:0-2985 GCA_035501415.1 Candidatus Limnocylindrales bacterium
ATTGTTCTTCATGCCCCCGGAAAAGAAACCGCCTCGCGATGCTTCCACGGCGCCGGTGAGATATTCGATGCGGGCATGATCGATTTTGAGCGAAACGCCGCTGCCAATGGCCATTTCACGCGCGTGGCCGAGAACGCCGAAGCCGGTGACGTCCGTCACGGCATGGATCGAACGGTTCGATTTTGCCGCGTCGCCGCGTCCGTTTGGCGTTTGCGCGGCTTCCAGCTCATGAAGAGCCTCTGCGGCGTCGCGATTGAGGCGGGTCATGGAAGCGGTGGAAGCTGCGACCCAGGCAGCTTCTGCGCGGCCTTGTTTCAGGGCCGTCGAGATAACGCCTGTGCCGACGGGCTTCGTGAAAATCAAAAGATCGCCCGGCTGTGCGCCGACGTTCTTCCAGACGCCATCGGGATGGATTAAACCGGTGACGGCGTAGCCAAACTTCAGTTCATCGTCGCGGATCGAGTGCCCGCCCACGACCGTGCAATTAGCTTCGATCATCTTGGCGAGGCCGCCGCGCAGGATCTCTTCGAGAATTTCAGGAGGGCTGGAAGCTGGGAATGCGACGATCGTAAGCGCCGAAATCGGGCGTCCGCCCATCGCGTAGACGTCACTCAGAGAATTTGCCGCGGTCACCTGGCCGAACAAGGCCGGGTCGTCAACGATGGGTGTGAAGAAATCGACGGTCTGGACCAAGGCGAGGTCGTCGGTGAGGCGGTAAACGGCGGCGTCGTCGCTGGTCTCGAAGCCGACAAGGACATTCGAGTCGGTCTGGTGCGGGAGCCGCTTCAGCACCGCATCAAGGATGCTGGGGCTGAGTTTGGCCGCGCAGCCGGCTGCCTTCGCCGTGGTTGTAAGTCGGACGGTGTTGATTTCCGCCAAATTCCCTCTCCCGTTTGCAAACAAGGATTATAGCGCTCCGAGTTGGATTGCGAAGCAGGGAGTAGCGATTCAGCCGAGAATCCGGGTATGCGCCGGTCAGCCTTGGGAGGTGGCGGAACGGATCGGGATGGTGATGGTTTTGGAGGTTCCGGCAGGCGCTTGAGTTGCCGTCAGCATGTGGCAGCGGCCATCAAACACGGCACCCGGCTCGATGATCAGGCATGGAGTGTGAACTTCGCCGGTGACGATTGCTTTGGTCTGGATCTCAACTCTTCCCCGGGCGTTGATGATCCCGTCGAACCGGCCACCGACGATTACAGAGTTCCCTTCTATTTGACCCTCAACCGAGGAATGCTCCCCCAGTATTAAAGTTTCCGTGGAGACGAGCGTGCCCTTGACGGCGGCATCGAGGCGAAAGGTGCCGGATACCTCCAGCTTGCCTTCAAAGCGTACGCCCTTTTCTAAGAAGCCCGTCCACTCGCCCGAATCCTGAACCTTCCGGTCAAACCAAGACAGAGCCAATCGTCAGTCTCCTATTTATATAGTTCTAATGTGCAGTGAGCTGATCGTACAAGCGAAGCAAGTCACTATCGTTATAGTACTCAAAAATGAGCTGACCAGCGCGCTCTCCTTGTGCCGGATGTAGATAGACTCGCGTTCCATAGGAGCGCTGAAGCTCCTCGAGCGCAGCCTTGGTGTTGGCGTCAATCTGGAAGGGCGCGCGTGCGGATCCAGACCTCGGGGCTCGCGTGGCAAGCCGTTCGACCTGGCGGACCGTCATCCCGGTGCGCGCGATTCGGCGGGAAAGATCAAGGCGGGTTTGGCTATCGGCAATCGAAAGCAAGGCGCGGCCGTGGCCAGCGGTGAGCTGCCCTTCCTCGAGGAGAGTTTGGATCGGCTGCTCGAGCCGCAGCAGGCGTACGGCATTGGCGATGGTGGCCCGGTCTTTGCCGGTACGCTCAGCCACCTGTTCCTGCGTAAGATTGAATTCTTCGCTTAGACGAAGGAAGGCGCGAGCCTGTTCAATGGGATTGAGATCTTCGCGCTGAAGATTTTCGACGAGCGTCATCTCCAGTGCCATTTCGTCGGGGACGTCGCGAACCACGACCGGAACGCGCTGAATCGCCGCCCTTTGCGCCGCACGCCAGCGCCGCTCGCCGGCGATCAGCTGATACCGTTGGTTAATGCGGCGCACCACGAGCGGCTGCACGATGCCGCTCGATGCGATCGATCGAGCAAGTTCGTCGAGAGCTTCTTCGCGAAAACGGGTACGCGGCTGATACGGACTCGGGTCGATTAGGTCGATATCGACCTGAAGGAGCTCGTCACCCCTCGGTGCGGCCGGAGTCGTCACCGTCGACGTCACCGGGGACATTGCCGGCGCTACCGCCGCTCCCGAGGTCGACACCGCTGCTGGTGGCGCCTGCGGCGGCTGCTGCGGCTGCGGCTCCGGCTCCCGAATCAGCGCGCCTAACCCCCTGCCCAGCGCGTTTCTCGGCATTGGATATAACCTCCTTGGCTAGCTGGATATAGCTCTCAGCGCCTTTACTATGTATGTCGTAGAATATGACAGGCTTTCCGTGGCTCGGCGCTTCCGCCAGTCGGACATTTCTGGGGATGACTGACTCAAACACCTGGGATCCGAAGAAGCTCCTCAGATCCGCAGCGACTTGCTTGGATAGGGTCGTGCGGTCGTCGTACATCGTGAGGAGGATTCCCTCGATCGCCAGGGAAGGATTGATGGTGCGCCGAAGGCGCATGAGCGTGTCTAGGAGCTCGGAGACACCCTCCAGAGCCAGGTATTCGCACTGGATGGGTATTAGCACAGAATCTGCCGCGGCGAGTGCGTTCAGAGTCAAGAGGTCAAGAGCAGGCGGCGAATCGATCAGGATGAACTCGTAGCGGTCCTGAATGGTCTGAAGCGTCGACTTGAGGCGAAATTCTCTTGAGTCGGCGGATACGAGTTCGACTGCGGCTCCGGCGAGGTTCTTGTCAGAAGGGATGATGTCGAGGGCCTCTACCTGAGTACGCAGGATGATTCGGTCGAGCGGTTCCTCGAGAATGAGGCTCTGGTACAGCGTGCGGCGAGCTGGATCCTTGGGGAAG
>DATJWH010000006.1:0-2981 GCA_035501415.1 Candidatus Limnocylindrales bacterium
TGCACCGGTGGCCAGTTTGCGCTTTTCGTCTGGGACGAACACGGAGGGACCGGCCGGCGAGATCTCTGGCGTGTGAACGCGGATGGATCAAGCCTTATGCAACTGACCAAGGGGAGTAAAGTTGCCGGTGCCGCCTGCTCGCCCGACGGCCAATGGGTTTACTATTCGACGCCCGAGAATCGCCAAGTTCGCCGTGAGCTGGCATCGGGTGGCTTGAGTGATCGAAGTCCCGGAACCTCCGTGCCCGGTTTCGAGATCTTGGTTGACTCAGCCGCTCCGTCGGAACTGTGGCCGAATCCAACCTGGACGCTGGATGTCTCGCGTGACGGAAAGTGGATCACCTATCTCATCGGAAGACACGACCCCCAGAATCTGGTGCATTTCAAATTCGCCCTGGCGAATCGAGACAACGCCGATTCGTCGCCCCGGTTGCTCGACGTTGACGAAGGGGGGGTGGGGTACCCACGTTTCACCCCTGACGGGAAAGGGCTGGTGTACGCCATTCGCCGCTACGGTACCGACAGCTTGCTGTTGCAGCCGCTCGACGGCTCTTCTCCGCGGCCCTACGTCGGGCCTGCATCCGGTACGATCCGCGGCTATGAGTTCTCTCCGGACGGCAAATCTCTTGCCGTCCTCGAAGTTGAGCGCCCCTCCGACGTAGTAGTGCTGCACGACACGGGCAAGTAGCAGCGGTTTTGCGCGACCCATCCGTGCGGCAAAGCAACAGAAAAAGAGCCGGCGTCCACGCAGGAACGAGCGTTACTTCGGGCAGCCGATGAGGTAGGTCACGCGCAGAGGCAGGCGGCCGCTGCGCTCTTCACCGATTTGCCACTCGTAGCTCGGGCCCTTGGGCGGGGCGGAACCTTCGAGGCCCGTCGTCAAGGCGCGCAAATCATTGAGGGAATAGGCGCGCAGGCAGGAAATGAGTCCATCCACGAGCAGCACCAGCGGCACCACGGGCACCACGTAGGTCCAGAAAAGCCGCGACCAGCGGAACGGACGGCGCAGCGGCGTATAAATCCAGTCGAGCAGCGGAACGAACAGAATCACGAGCAGCGTGAAGGTGTGGCGCGAGGCAACTTCGAAGACGCCGATTCCCTGCTGCTTCGCGGCGCCGTCCTGCAAAAAGCGGCGCGCCTCGGCCGGGTTGAAATGGTGGAACGAAGAGAAGATCGTTCGGAAGCCGGATGGAAATGCGGAGGGGTCGGTGGCGTCGAGGGGCCGCGCCACAAAATGGATTTGCGATTCTGGCGCGTTCGTTTCCGATTCTTCTGCCGCCCGCGGGAATTTGTCGGTGAGGAAAACTTCGAGGGCGGGACCGCCCTGGTTTTTGTAACTGTGCACCAGCGACGGCCAGGGGCCGCCGGCGCCGGAGAAAAGGTCGAGAACTTCGCGCGTGCCCGCACGGTCGAGCGCGCCGCGAAGGCGTCCAGCGATGGGATTGTAGGCGTTCGTACGCTCGAGGACCATCTGCAGCGCGTCGAGCACTTCGCGCCGCAAAAAGTCAGGGAACCACGTCTGGTCGTGGATCTCGAAAAGCTGCCACCGCATGCGGGCCATTGTAAGCCCGCCGAGGAAAAGACGGCGAACACAAAAGCGCGCTACTGGGCGTCAGGAAGCGCCGGCAACCATGGCTTGCGTAGGCGCCTGAGGCCTTTCCTCGGGCTTCATGAACGCGTGGCTCGCGAGCTCGACCACCTGTTTCAGGTGCCACCACTCGCGTGCGTTCATCGGCCTGCCCTCATGATTCGAGAAATAAATCGATGCGTAACTCTCTTCCGAGAGCGGCACGCGAATCACCAGCATGCTCTTCTGTTCGGCGTATTGGTTGTCGGCCACGATTTGTCCCCCTCAGTGAAATGCCGCCGGCCTGACGGTCCGCCGGCCCGCGCCATTGTCTCGCGGACGCAGGCGAACGGCAAGCGTAAGTCGCGAAACTTGAAGCAGACCTTTTGGCCGCAGGTGCGTCCAAAGCGTGGGCTATAATGCCGCGCGCTCTTGTCGGCGCACCGATCTCGGCAATGCGCAGCGCCGCGTGCCCAGGCAGCCGCCGACGGCGCGGCGACTCACAAACTTACCCGGAGGATTTGGATGCGTTTCGTTCTCGCAGCAGCATGGCTGTCGTTCGTGATTCCGTCTGGGGCGCTCGTCGCGCCGGGCAGCGCCTTGGCGGCGCCTGCCGCTCCGATATTCGCGCAGGCCGCGCCTGATTCGCAGCAAGCGGACGTCAATCCATCCGAGGCCAAGCAGCAGTCGAAGAAGCCCGCGAAATCCTCGGAGAAAAAGGCGGCCGAAAATCCACCGGCCTCGACGGAGCCATCTTCGCAGGCGGCTACTCCTGCTGCGCCAACAGAGCAAAAGCCCGCTGCGGCAACGGGCGAAGCTGCCAAAGACAAAGACCTGCACTTCGACATGACCGAAGTGCCGCCCATCGTGACTCACCACACCATCACCATGAACGGCGCGCCGCTGCACTACACCGCCACCGCCGGACGCCTGCCCATCAAGCGTGTGGACGGAAAGATCGAAGCCGAAATGTTTTTCGTGGCTTATACGCTGGACGCCCCGGGCGGCACCGACGCCGCGAAGCGGCCGCTCACGTTCGCGTTCAACGGCGGTCCGGGGTCGGCGTCCATCTGGCTGCACATGGGCGCGCTCGGCCCGCGCAAAGTGACGCTGCAGCCCGACGGCTCGATGCCGCCCGCGCCGTACAAGATCGAAGACAATCCTTACACGCTGCTGGATAAGAGCGATATCGTGATGGTGGACGCGATCGGCACGGGCTTCAGCCGCGCCGCCGATCTGGAGACCTTCAAGAAATTCTGGGGCGTGAAGGGCGACATCGAAGCGTTCAGCGAATTCATCCGCCTTTACATCACCCGCAACGAGCGCTGGGCTTCGCCGCTCTTCATGCTGGGCGAAAGCTACGGCACCACGCGCGCCGCCGGCGTGGCGGGCTATCTGGCCGGTCACGGCATTTC
>DATJWH010000007.1:0-3409 GCA_035501415.1 Candidatus Limnocylindrales bacterium
GAGGTAGATGCGATCGCGGTTTTGTTCCGGCCGCAAAAGCTTGCCGGACACTTTGATGTGGTCGGTCGATTCGTCGGCTTTGGAACCAAGCTCGGTGACGATCTGGCCGTTCACGGTGACCAGGCCCGACTGGATGAGGTCCTCCGCGTGCCGCCGCGAGGCGATTCCAGCGCGCGCGATGATTTTTTGCAGCCGCTCTTGCATCAGCTTTCGTCTATGGCGGCCATTAGCGCCGCTTATGGCTGTAATAGAGTAGCGAAAAATGTCCGCCAGCGGAACGCGGAACCGCGATGCGAGCAACCACGAGGAGCACAACGCCACGCGCAAAATGCCCTGCCGATTCAAAGCGACTCGCGGGCTATGCTGACGTTCCCTTCGCTTGCGCATCGGATTCTGGCGAGCCGGTTTCCGTGAACGCTTTGGCGGCAGACGCAGCCTCAGGGGTCGCGCTGCTCTCGGCTTCGGCGGCTTGTTCGCCGGAGACGTCGAGCGATTCCGCTTCGATGGCTGCTTCCCGCGAATTTCCACTGGTCTCTGACGACGCGGCGAACTCGCTCGCACCCGTCGATTCGGCGCCTTGTGTTTCTTCCGGCTCCACCGGAGCGACGCCCTCGTCGGAGCCAAGAGCCGCCTGCGCGAGCTGTTCAAATTCCTTCAGGCTCGGCAGCTCTTCGAGATCGGAGAGTCCGAAGCGCATCAGAAATTGTTTCGAGGTGCGATACAAAATCGGCCGGCCGATTACGGGTTTGCGTCCGGCGGTGGTGATGAGCCGCTTCTCGAGAAGAGTTTTGATCACGCCGCCCACGTTCACGCCGCGAATTTCGTTGATTTCGGGCACCGTGGCCGGCTGTTTGTAGGCGATCACCGCAAGGGTCTCGAGCGCAGGCATCGTCAGCCGAATCGGCGGCTGCAGGCTCTTGATGAAGCGGCGCACCACGTCGTGATGCTGCGGCTTGGTGTAGAACTTCCAGCCGCCCGCCACTTTGCGGACTTCGATTCCGCGGTCGTCGGTCTGATAGGAAGCGACGAGAAGATCGAGCGCCGCGCGCGCCTCGGCCTTCTCAACGCCCAGGGCCCGCGAGATCTGGTCGATCGACGCGGGTTCATCCGCGGCGTAGATGATGGCTTCGAGCGCAGCCTGAATTTCTTGTGGCGTCATCGTCGGCACCTTTGATTCGCGTGTTGCGTAAAACCGCCCGCCTACGGGCGGACGCTACAGGTACTGTTCTTCGATCTGCGCCATCGCGTCCGGCCCGGCAAACACGGCGTCGAACATCTTGTGCTTGCGCAGGCGAATGTCCGCAAAAAGCTCGGATTGCACCAGCAGAACCGCTTGCATCCGCACCATTTCGAGCACCGCGAGCAGCGCCACAATCATGGCGTGGCGCGACGTGCAGGACTCGAAAAAGTCGATCAGCGAAACGGCTTCTTCGGTTCCGATCAACTGCTGTCGCAAGCGGTCCATCATCTGCGCGATCGTCACGCTATCGTGGCGCAGCTCGAATTTCGGCACTTCTTTGCGGCGCTCCAGAATCTGCGAGAACACCTTCACCAGATCCACCAGCGAAACCACCAGTTCCCCTTCCGTCTCCTCGCTTCCGTAGAGCGAGCGATCCGGCTGAGACCAGACGTGGTCTTCAATCTGCTGCTTTTGATAAAGCAGCTGCGCCGCGTTCTTGAATTTCTCGTGCTCCAGCAGCCGGTGGACCAGCTCGTCGCGCGGGTCCTGCTCCCCTTCCGGCCCCGCCAGGGGATCGGCCGGCAAGAGCATTTTGGACTTGATGTGGATGAGCGTGGCGGCCATGTAGATAAAGTCGGCCGAAACGTCGATATCGAATTTTTCGAGCTGGTGGAGATAATCGAGGTACTGTTCGGTGATTTTGGCGATGGGAATGTTGTGGATGTCCATCTCCTGCCTGCGAATCAGATCAAGCAGAAGATCGAGCGGGCCTTCGTACACCGGCAAGTTAATCCGATAGGGTGACGCCATTCTTCAGCCTGTTCTCCCCTGTTTCGTTTCCTTCATCACTCAGTCTCTCGCCTCGTCCCACTGGAAGATCGCGTTGCGCACCCGCTTCATCGTCTTCCGCGCGGCCTTCAGCGCTTTCTTCGAACCGGCGTCGAGAATATCCCAAACCCGGCCGGGATGGGCCTCTAATTCTTTGCGACGTGTCTGAATAGGCTCGATCCAGGTGACCAGGTTTTCGGCCATCAGTTTCTTGCAATCCACGCAGCCGATTTGCGCCGTCCGGCAATCGTGATCCACTTTGGCGATGGTTTCCGGCAGCGAGAAGAGCTTATGGTAAGCAAAGACGGGACAGATCTCCGGGCGCCCCGGGTCGGTGCGTTTGATGCGCTGCGGGTCCGTCATCATATTGCGAACCTTCGCGCGAATCTCGTCGGGCGGATCGGAGAGCCAGATCGCATTCCCGTAGCTTTTAGCCATGCGCCGGCCGTCGAGACCGGGCAGACGCGGCGTCTCGGTGGGCAGGTAAGCAGGCTCGCGCAGCACCGGTTCTACTTTGAAGAACTTCTTGTGCTTACCCACGCTTTCAAAGAAATTCTCGACGCCGATTTCGAGCGCCCGTCGCCGGAACGCAGCGGCTAGCGCGGCGGTTCGCTCCTTCCCGCGGAGCGGGGCCTCGACCCGCGGCAAAGAGACGCTCGCGTGGTCCAGCGACTGCTCGAGCGCGGTCTGGTTCGCGCTCTCGAAAAGCGATTCCTTCACCACAAATCCGAAGTGCGTATCGAAGCGCCGCACGACCTCCCGCGTCAATTCCACGTGTGGAGCCTGATCCTCGCCCACCGGCACCAGAAGCTCCTGCCGCGGATCGCCATACATCACGATGTCCGCCGATTGCAGCAGCGGGTAGCCCAGGAAACCGTACGTCCCCAGCTCGCGATCCTTCAAGCTCTCGATCTGTTCCTTGTATGTAGGGACGCGCTCGAGCCAGCTGAGCGGCGTGATCATCGAAAGCAGCACGTGCAACTCGGCGTGCTCGAGGATATTCGACTGCACGAAGAGTGTCGATTTCGCCGGATCGAGCCCTACCGATAGCCAGTCGATCGCCACCTGCAGGGTATTTTCGGCAATGGAAGATGTGTCTTCGTAGTGCGTGGTGAGCGCGTGCCAGTCCGCCACGAAGTAAAAGCAATCGTACTCTGCCTGCAGCTTCACCCAGTTCTGCAGCGCGCCAAAATAGTGGCCCAGATGAAGCCGGCCCGTGGGCCGCATGCCGCTCAGCACTCGTTTGCGCTTCGCCAACTAACGGCCTCCCGCGCGAAGCAGATCCCGCGCGATTACCAGCCGCTGCATCTCGCTGGTGCCTTCGTAAATGGTCAGCACGCGGGCGTCGCGATAGTAGCGCTCCACGTCGCTTTCCCGCGAATAGCCCAGGCTGCCATGCAC
>DATJWH010000008.1:0-249345 GCA_035501415.1 Candidatus Limnocylindrales bacterium
TATCTGCGCATCTTCGGAACGTCACTCGCCATCGGCGCTTTGGGAGCCGTCGCCGAAACCGGCACCGGCAGCGCGTTCAACGAATCTGGCAGCGACCTGATGCGCCAGCAGTTCGCTTCCAGCATGGCCCAGTCCTCTGAACAGATTCTCGACCGCTTTTTGAACATTCTTCCAACCGTGACGATCCGGGAGGGGCACCGCGTAAAGGTCTATCTCTCAGGCGATCTGCCATTGCCGGATTACAACAATCACCAACTGCCTTCGAACCTATGAAGGCGAGAAAGGATGGAGTTTCTATGAAAAAGAAAGTCGTCGGTCTTTTGTTGATAGCAGGGCTGTGCGTTGGCACCGCGTCGGCCCAGTTTGGTTTCGGGATCGTCTACGACCCCACGAACTACGCCAACGCTCTGCTCCGTTACGCAGAACTCGAACAACAACTCGTTCAGCTAAAGAACAGCTACACGCAGCTTGTTACTGCCTACAACCTCGCGCTTCAAATGTCCAAAAACCTTCAGAACATGCCTGCGCGCTATAAGGCGCTCTTCTCTCAATGGCGCTACGCCACCGCGCCAAACACCTACGGCAACACCGGGGGCTGGATCAGCGGGATCAATTCGGGAGCCGTTCCCACCGTTACAACCGGCTATCAGCAGGCGACGACCGGCTTACTTCCATACAGTTCCGCGCAACTCGGCGGCATGACACCGGATGAACTCAGTCGCGTACAGTCCCAATACGCATCAGTCGAGCTTTCGGACGGTGCCAACACCACTGCGATGGAGACGATAGGCTCGATTCGTGGCGATTCTCAGGACATCCAGACCCAAATCAACAACCTCGAACAGGATTCCTTTTCGTCTGACCCGGATCTCAACACCGAAGTTGGCGTGCTGAACAAAATTAACGCCGCAGGCGTCTTGACACTGCGTACGCTTCAGGACTCAAACAAGCTTCTTGCCTCGCTGCTTGAGGAGCAGACCATCCTCGCTAAGCAGCAACGTGAAGGTACCACCAACTCCATAAACGCCGACATCGAGCGCCGCGCGAACCTCGCCGGCAATATGACCCAGGTCACCGGCACGCTCACGAGTTCTCTTCAGAGTTTCCAGATTCCCTAGATCGAGACGCCCGACCGCGCCGGAGGAGCCGCAGCCATGCAGACCGATTACCTTCAGTTCATCTTTCAGGCCATCAACAATCTCCTCACTCAGAATCTCGGCTTCTTCGACGCGATGGGCCAGAACCTATTTCGCATGTTTGCGACAATTATGGTCGTCTGGTATGGAGTGAAATCCGCTCTGTCCGCCGCCAGCGGCAGGCACTTCCTTCACTTCGATAATTTCGCGGCTCTCCTTCTTACGATCAGCTTTGGGTTTGGGATGGTGAATTACTACAGCACTCCCATTCCTGGCATCGGCAGGAGTTTTCACAACCTGATTACGGACGAATCGCAATTCCTTTCGACCAAGATCAATCAGACCGAATTGCAAACCGTCGAAGAGCGAATTGCAGACTTCGAAGTGCGCATGAATTCTCCGACGTTCGGCGACATCCTCGGAACAGCAGAATACGTAGTCATCACGATTCTTCTCGCGGCGGCGCAGGCCATCGCGATTGTCGTGATCGCTTATGGATTCATTGCCACGGCTGTTTGTGTTCTGGTCGGGCCGATCTTTGTGCCGTTCTTTATTGTTCCGAAGCTCGAATGGCTCTTCTGGGGATGGTTCAAGGCATTCATCCAGTACGCCTTCTACCAGGTGATTGCCGCAGCCGTCGTTTACATCATTGGGAACCTCATTCTCGGCATCCTCGATCTGGAGCCGACCGGCACGATTTCCGTGGTTCAACTCATGGAAGCTTTTCCCGTCCTTTTCATCACGTTCCTGGCTGCGATCTACGCGCTGCTCAAGATTCCGGCGCTCACCAACCACATCTTTAGCGGCACCTCGGGAACGTCCTCTGCCGCCATTCTCGAAAAGGTGTTCGGATGAACAACGATGCGAGCTTCGAAAACGCCAAGCGGCTTTACCTCGAACAGTACGGTGATCCTATGGTGACCAACACCTATCTCAAGATTGCGCTAGTGCTTCTCTCCCTTGTAGCCATCGGCTTGGCCTTGGTGGACCTGAAAACGATTCGGACGTTTCAGAATTTCAGGCCACTGGTGATCCGCATTGACCAGTTGGGAAGAGCCGAGGCTCTCGACTATCACACCTTCGATTACAAGCCCCAGGACGCCGAGGTGCGCTATTTCCTGACGCAGTTCTGCACTCTGTATTACCGTCGAAATCGCTACACGATTCAGGACGATTTCTCGAAGTCGCTTTACTTCCTCGACAGCAGCCTGGCGAATAGCGTTTTCGACGCCTACAAGAAAGGCGCGATCATCAAGACTTTTCTTGCGAATTCTTCTGCGCCCGAGATCGACATTGACGTTAAGAACGTCGCCCTTGAAGGCTTCGAGAACCCTCCGTATCGCGCGCGTGTGGACTTCGATATGGTGTACTACTCGCCTGTAGACCACAGCGAGCTTAAGCGAGAGCTCTACACCGCCGATTTCGTTTTCATTTTCCGCAGCAAGGTCCCAAATGAATTGATTCCCGTTAACCCGCTCGGGCTAACCATCACCTACTTCCGCGAAGACGAGGCGTTCAACTGAGGCCATGATTGCAAACGCACTACTTCTGACGATTGCCGTGCTGCTCGCTTACGGCTTCTGGCTGATGGACCAATTGAAGTTCATGGCCTCGTATAAAGCCGTCATTCTCCATGCCTATGGCGGTGTGCTTCTCGTCGCGGCAGCCGTGCTTTTCCTAAACGTTTTCGCCGCGTTCCTGGCCATCAACCGCCGATTCTTTTTGAAAGATACGGGACGCAAGCTTTCCCACCTCGACAAGCAGTTCAATGTCGGCCAAGCCGAGATGCCCGCTCCTTCCGAGGACGAGGAGAGGAACTGAGATGTCCCGCGACTTCTATCCTGACAGTGCCCAGGACACGCGCGATGAGGCTCGTCGCACTCCGAGTCACCATTGCGGGAGCGAAGGAAGGTACAGCCCATCAGGGAGAGGATCGGGAGAATCGTCGCTTCCTGACCGCCAAGAGCCGGAAGCACGCGAGCAAAGGGTTCTCAAGCCCGACCGCGAGGATTCGCCGCGCGCCTATTATTTGCGCGACCGCGAATATCTGCTCCGCGAATCCGAAATTCGGACGCTCTCTGAAGTAGGCAGGTTCCGCGTTGTAGCTCCGCACGATCTCGCAAAATATGGCTATGGCGGTGACAGCGCACGAATGGAACGGGATATTCGGCGGCTCAGAGAGCAGTCGTTACTGAGCGCACAGACTCTGGAAATCTCCGGCAGAAAGACATTGCGCGTTGTCACCTTGACGAAACAAGGAGCGAAGCTCCTCCGCAGCACGAATCGAATCGCGGACGAGCAGGAGATTTATCACGGTTTGCGCAAGCCCAAAGAGGCTAAGCACGATGCGGATCTGTACCGGCTCTATCAGAAGGAAGCTGCACGAATTGAACATGCGGGCGGCAGGCCTTTGCGCGTCATTCTCGATTACGAACTTAAGCGCGACCTGAACCGCGATTTGGAAGCTCTTGGTCCTCACAAAGACGATCCCGAGATTAAGCAAGCGGTAGCAGAGAAGCACCATCTTCCAGTGGTCAACGGAAAAGTCCAACTACCCGACCTTCGCATCGAATACGAGAACGCCCAGGGCGAGCTAGACCATACAGATGCTGAGTTGGCGACGCGTCATTATCGCCCGCATGGATTGGCGGCAAAAGCCAGAGCGGGATTCTCTCTATACAGCCATCCCGAAGACGCGTCCCGCCTGCGCCGCATTTTGAACGATCAAGACCTCACGGCAGGAATTCTTTCTCTATGACCACCTCGCCATCCCATCTCGATGCTTTGAAAGCCTTCGGTTATACCGAACCCGAAGCTCGTTTCCTGTATCTCGTTGCCACGCATTCCGGCTACTTCGTCGCCCGCCAGTTCCTTGGATTTACCGGCGCTCACTGGGGCAAGCGGACGACCATGTTCTGGGCCAAACTCCACGCGCAGAAGCATGCCCGCACCGAATGCTTTCCTAAGAGCGGCGTGATCTATCACCTCTTCTCCCGCAGGCTGTATCGGCAAATCGGGCGCGAGAACCTTCGCAACCGCCGCGAGCATGAGATCGAGTTCATCCGCCAGCGCATCGCCATGCTCGATTTCGTGCTGTCGAATCGGGAGTATCGGTATCTCGAAACCGAGCCGGAAAAGGTCCGGTTCTTCAGCGAGCGCCTGAAAGTTCCAAGTCACTTTCTGCCCGCCAAAACCTATCAGGGCAGCCGCGATTCCCAGCCCACGATTCGCTATTTCGTGGATAAGTTTCCGATGTTTCTGGGTGATGAGACTCTCGCCTCTCCTGTGGTGACGTTTACCTTCCTGCAGGGCAGCGAAGCAAGCATGGCCGAGTTCGTTCATCACCTGAAGGCTTATCTACCGCTCTTTCGGCAGTTGTCCGCGTTTCGGTTTCTCTATCTGGCACGTGCGGATTCGCACTTCCATGCGGCCAAGGAACTGTTCGATTCGCTGGTCACGATTCCACTTCAGTCCGACGCGTCGGCAGACATCGTTCGGTACTTCCAAATCCGCAAGGCTTGGGACTTGAAACAATACGGCACGCTGAGCGAAGCCGACCTAGTCTTCCGCAACAATGCCAAAGCCCGTTTCCCGGGAAACCGTTTCGAGAATCTTTATCGCACCTGGAAGGCGGGACGACTGACCGAAGGCAATATTCGTCAAGAGTTCGGTGGAGACGGTCGCGCGCACACGGTCCATTTCGCCGCGCAAATCCTTCCGCGAATTGCTCCAGCAGGCACTGAAACCGCTGAATCGAGGGTGCAGAACGCAGAAATCGGACCTACAGCGCCGTCTTCACCAGTTTCCGCACCGCCCGAGGGACAGAACCCCTTTGTTCAGGCTCAGGTGAAAGGACTATGAAAAGCAAAAGCCACCGTGGAAAAAACGCAAAATCGGGCGGGAGCGACCCCGCTTTTTCGGCTTTCAGCCGCCCAAGCGCATCGTGGGTCGCTCCCGCCCTTCGGCACAGATGTGACGTGCCCCGCGCTTTTTCCACGGTGAGAGCAGAGAGCTAAAACCCGAACGACTTTAGGAGGACGAGATGTCGATCATCAAGAAGGCACCCGCAATCCATACCCGTGAAGTTCGTCTCGAGGAACCCGTGAATGAGTTGGTCGAAGACTATGCGCGGTTCATCGAAAGCAGCCCTGATCACGTCATTAACGCCGCATTGAAGAAAGTCCTGTGGCGCGATCAGGACTACCGCAAGTGGCGGGACCAGCGCCGCAGCAGTTCGGACAGGCCGCAGTCCACAGAAGGGAGAACGAAGGCATGATGCAGCGTATTCTCCACTCGCGCGGCTTCGTCTCCGCTCTTTTGGCGATGGTTGCCGGAGCCGTCCTTTATTACACGCACCCATTTCCGTCCGACCAGATTTTCCTACGCGTAACTGCCACCCGCGCCCCACGCGCTTTTCTCAGCTTCGAGTACCTCTATAATCTGTTCCTCTTCACTACGCCATTCCTGCTCTTCTCGACCGTGCTTTCGGGGTTCTACATTTTCACGCTCAAAGTGCGCCATCGCATCTCGCCGGGACGCCTGCCCAAGTACATTGACCCAGAGCAACGGGACGGCCTTTATGTCGTGGTCGGCGAGGTTCACAACCCGCGCAAACCGGGACCATCTGAGAATCCGCGATGGCTCTCGATTCCTGAGCGCGGTCTGTTTACCGGCATCGCCATCTTCGGTGCGGTCGGCACCGGAAAAACAAGCTGCTGCATGTACCCCTTTGCCGAGCAGGTTCTCGCCTATAAAGCGGGTGAGGACGCGAACCGCATCGGAGGCTTAATCCTTGAAGTCAAAGGCGACTTCTGCCGCAAGGTAAAGGGCATCCTCGACAAGCACGGACGTGGCGAAGATTACATCGAAATCAGCCTCGATTCCGAATACCGTTACAACCCGCTTCACAACGATCTCGACGCATACGCCCTGGCGTTCAGTATCGCATCGCTTCTCAACAACTTGTTTGGCAAGGGCAAGGAGCCATTCTGGCAGCAGGCATACACGAATCTGGTCAAGTTCATCATCCTTCTTCATAAGGTCGCTTACGACTACGTGACCCTGTTCGATGTCTACCAGTGCGCGATCTCTCCGTCTCTTCTCGAAGAGCGGATTCACGAGGCTGAAGATATCGTTATGGGCCGCCATTCTGTTGCTATCAAACCGGACATCTACGGCCAGCGGGCGGCACACCTGGCCGGCCTGGGATTCATTCACGACGCGAAGGAAGACCGCTACCTGGCACCTGCAACGCCAGAGCTTCGGCAGACCTTGCAAAACAAGGGCATCGGCTTCGAGTCCCGAAGCGTACTTGACCCCTCCCAGGCCGACCCCGAAAAGCTCGCACAACTCGAAGCGGTGAAGCGTTGGTTTGAGGATGACTGGAGGCGCATCGAACCGAAGCTGCGAACTTCGATAGTCGAGGGTATTTCCGTATTCCTTTCGCTCTTCGACGACAATCCAAAGGTAAAGAGAGTTTTCTGCCCGAAGAAAGACTGCTACGACCCAACAAAGAACGGGGATCAAAGACTTGGCAAGCCTCTGCCGTCTTTCGCTTGGTTGATCGAGAATGGGAAAGTTTGCGCGCTCAATTTCCCCGTCGGGATGAACCCCGGACTAGCCAAGGCTCTGGGCGTCATGATGAAGCTCGATTTCGAGCGAGCCACTCTGAATCGAATACCCGCAATCGAAGCGCATCCCGAGCGACATATCCGACAGGTTCTATTCCTGTGCGACGAATATCAGCACTTCGCTACCGTGGGCGAGAACGATCCTACGGGCGATGAGAAGTTCTTCAGCCTTGCGCGGCAGCCCCGGTGCATCTCGATTATCGCCACCCAAAGTATCAGTTCGCTCAAATCCGCTCTGCCCGGCGATTCCTGGCGAACACTTTTACAGACCTTTCGGACGAAGATTTTTCTCGCGTTATCGGATGACTTTTCTGCGAAGACCGCGAGCGAGCTTTGCGGGCGCGAAGATCAACTAAAGGTCAGCTATAACCTCTCGGAGAGCGGCCACGATGCTCGCGTGAGTTTCCTGACCGGGAAAGCCGTGTCGCACAAGGCCAACATCACCGCTTCGAAGAGCTACAACACGCAAAGCGACTATCGCTTCGACGTGAAGACGTTCACCGAGTTGCGCAACGCGCAGTCGGTCACTGTCGCCTACGACGGATTCAATCCGATGCCGCCAATGTTTTGCTACCTCAAGCCCTATTACAACGATCCGAACAAATCGTATTTCCGCCAGCTTGCGGATGGACAGTTATGACGACCGGAAATGGAACAGGCCCGGTGAGCGGGTTCGAAATGATCCTGCCGTTCTTGAAGCCTATCGAGCACCTGATTCTCGACGACTCGATTAGCGAAGTGATGGTCAACGGACCCGACCAGGTATTTATCGAGAAGGGCGGTTCTCTGGAGCAAGTAAAAGGCGTCTCGCTCGGGGAGAAATCCCTTATGGTCGCCGTGAAGAATATCGCGCGACGCTTGGGCGATGACATCTCCGAAGCAAAGCCCATCTTGGACTCGCGACTCCCGGATGGGAGCCGTGTTGCCGCAGTCATCCCGCCGTGCAGTTTGCGGGGAGTCACACTCACCATCCGCAAATTCACTGCCCGGCGCTTCGAAATGGAGGACCTCATCCGCTCGGGAATGCTCGACCGATCCCTTGCGAATCGGCTCGAAGATTACATCCTCAGCCGCAAGAACCTTCTCATTAGCGGCGGCACAGGAACCGGCAAAACAACGTTACTGAATATTTTGGGACGATTCATCCCCGAGGACGAACGAATCCTGCTGATCGAGGATACTGCGGAGATTCAGATGTCGCAGCCGGACCTGGTTAGGTTCGAGGCTCGCCAGGCGCAAAATGGGGTACCGGCAGTGCCGATCCGCGACCTCCTCAAAGCGGCGCTTCGGCATCGGCCCGACCGCCTCATTCTCGGTGAGATTCGCGGCGGCGAGGCATTCGATCTCCTGCAGCTTCTCAATACCGGCCATTCGGGAACGCTCTCCACCATCCATGCGAACTCGGCGCGTCAGGGGCTCGCGCGGTTTACGAGCTGCGTGCTTCAGAGCGGAGTTGAATTGCCTTACCGCGCCATCAAGACGAATATTGCCGACTCGCTCAATGTCGTGATCCACATTGAGCGCAGGCCCGGACTCCGCTATATCTCCGAAGTGATTGAAATCAATGGCTACGATCCCGACGCGGATCTCTACGACTTCGGTGCCGTGTACCTCGTAAAACGGGAGCAGCCATGACGCCAGACTCGCTAAAGACTCTGTCCGCTTCCGAGTACGTTTTGGCACTGTTCGAGCCTGCTGACGAAGTGGCGATCCTCACCCGGAATCGCAGGACGGGCCGAACGGTACAGCGAATCGCAGCTGCGGAGACGATAACCGGCCCTCAGTTCCAGAGCTGGCTGCGAAGCGAAAGCGCAGCGGGAGCCGACATCTTCGTTGGCATGAATCCAATCAAGGTCGGTGCGAATAGCCGAACGAAAGAGAACATCCGCGAGATTCGGCATCTTTATCTCGACCTGGATAGAGGCGGGGAGAATGCCCTAGACGCGATCAGAAACTCACCAGATGTGCCCGGTCCGAACTTCATCCTGGACACATCGCCCGACAAGCATCAAGTGGTCTGGCGAGTGGAGGGATTAGCTATCGAAGAAGCTGAGGCACTGCTACGAGCGATGGCCAATCAATTCGGCGGCGATCCCGCAGCAACCGACTCCACCAGACTGCTCCGGCTGCCCGGCTTCGCAAACAGGAAATATGATGCGGAGTTCATCGTACAGGCTCATCACGAGTCTGACGCCGTTCATCACGCACGCGACTTCCAGCTTCAGGAAGATTCCCTGGAAACTCCGCGACGGTTCGAGCGTGAAGCCCGAAGCGAAATCTCGCCGGGGCATAGGAGCCAATCCGAGCAGGATTGGGCCTACGCCAAACGCGCCCTTGCTCGCGGCGATGATCCGGCAATCGTTATGCAGCGCATAGCGGATTTCCGGGCCGAAGAAAAACCAAATCCAGAGTACTACGCACGACATACCGTTCTGAAAGCGCAGGCAGCCCTAGAGCGAAGCGCAAATCACACAATCGAGACGAGAGACGCAACGCAGGAGCCCAGCGCGCCGGCCGGACTCGTAGAAGGAGCCAACGCCAATGTACCAGTCCGATGAAGACTTGCTCACCGTGCGAGAGGTTGCCGAAATTCTTCGTGTTCCGAATTCGTGGGTTTATGAGCGCACTCGACGCCGTTCGAGAGATCGCATCCCCGGTTTCCGACTCGGCAAGTACTGGCGTTTTCGGCTCAGCGACATCAAGGCTTGGGTTGAGGAGAACAGGCATGGTGGTACCGCAGCCGCTTGACTCCCAAGATAAACTCAATGTCGATGCGCGAAAGACTGGACGGGCCAACGGAAAGGGAAATATGGCTCGTCGCAGATACCAGTTCGGCTGTTTGTTTGTTCGCGGTAAACGTCCGAAGGTCTGGGTCGCGCGCTGGAGAGAGCGAGTGGTCGGTTCTGAAGGCAGCATGACTACGGTTCTCCGTTCCGAGGTTCTGGGAACGGTGAGCGAACTCTCGAAGCGCCAGGCACAGAATCTTCTTGAGGATCGGCTCCGGCCCGTCAATGAAGGCCGGACGCCTCCTCGTTCTATGATCACCTTCCGTAGGTTTGTCGAGGATCAATTCAAACCCTTAGTTCTCCCAACCCTGAAGTTTGCGACGCAGGAAATTTATACGCTCCTGATCGACAAACATCTGCTCCCTCACTTCGGTGAGAGACCTATGGCCGATATAACCACGCCCGAGGTGCAACGGTTCATTCTCGGAAAGATGAAGGACGGCTACGCATGGGAAACTGCAAGTCACATGCGGCACCTCCTCAGCAAAGTCTTGGGTACCGCAAAAGAATGGCGGTACTTACCGGACAATCCTGCATCGGGAGTTGAGATGCCTGAACGCACACTCAAACGCCCTCGCAGGTCTCTTTCGATTGAGGAGCTTCGAAAACTCCTCTCTAAAATGAATGAACCGGAACGAACGATCACAATGCTTGCGGCCTTAGCAGGTTTGCGGATTGGAGAAGTACTTGGCCTTCGATGGGGCAGAGTCCATCTCGACCGTCAGACGGTCGAAATCGAAGAACTCTGCTACAAGGGCGTGTTTGGCACGCCGAAGACCAAAGCCAGCCGCAGAAGCACGCCGCTTGCGCCTGTCGTCGTTCAGGCCCTTGAAGCTTACAGACCTCGGTGCGCGGATGATTCCGCCGACGCACTCGTGTTCTGTGACGGTGATGGCGAACCACTATCGGCAGACAATCTGCGGAAGAAACGTCTCGCTTCGGCTTGTCGGCGTGCGGGAGTGAGGCGGATCGATTGGCACACGCTACGCCATACGTACAGCACGTTGCTGCACGATCTCGGAACGCCCGTGAAAGTTCAACAGACTCTCTTGGGACATTCGAGCGCCGCAACAACGATGGACGTTTACACCCATCCCGTTTCTGAATCCGAACGCGATGCGGTTGCAAAATTGGGCCAGGTATTGTTCCCAACTGTTCCCAACTTGCACCACGACGCAGCAGGAGCGGAAACAGGCCGGATGCTAAGCCAATGATTCTTTTGAGGAAGTTGGTCGGGGCGTGGAGATTTGAACTCCAGACCTCCTGCGCCCAAGGCAGGCGCGCTACCAGGCTGCGCTACGCCCCGACATGAATACGCACTGATTATACGGTACTTGCGGCGCTGAATGCTGCTCCGCGTGACGTCCCGGCGGCTATAATCTATGCTCGCGAGCGCAGACAACATCCGGGCGCGAGCCCGCCAGCTTGCGCTTGATCGGGAGGGGCGCATCAAAGGGCAGCGATTCTCCCGGCGAGAATGGATGCGCGCGGCGGCGCCTGCGGCCGCCGCATTCGCGTCAGCGAGGCCGCTGACGGCGTGGAGCGAACCAACACTGCTTCCAGGTAGCTTCGGTGCACCGACGCAAAACCAGCCGGAACAATCGCCAGCCAGGATTCAGTTTTCCGCGCAGACTCTACCGTTTCGGCTCGACTCCGACGAAACTCCGAAGTTTCCGCATGCTCCGGCGACGATGGCGGGCGGGTGCGCCGTCTTCGACTACAACAAGGACGGGCGGCGAGGCCTACTGGACAAAGGAAAAACCCGTGAGTTTGGCGGCACTGGCATCTCGCGAAGAAGGCTGAGACTACTTACGGCTAACGGAATTTCTGCGCATTTGAATCGGAAAGCTCGGCGAGGACGAAAGGAATTGCCAAATGGAAAACGGACGGTGGACCAGAAGGACGTTTCTCGCCAGCGTCGGCGCTGCGGCCGTAGCTTCCTCTTTCACGAAGCCAACTTGGGCCGAGGCGCCCGACACATCACTGGGGCGATGGCTCGACGGCAGCGAAGGTCTGCCCTGTTTTTCCTACCTCGGGCCGATTCGTTTTTCCGATCATCAGCAAGCAAATCCTTCTTGGGGTCTCGACGGAAAGATGCTCCCGGATGATCCCGTCTTTCTTCTCGGCAACCATCGCCTGACGCTCTTCACCCATGCAAGCGGACAAATTCAAATCCTGAGTGGCGAGCGCGCTTGGGCACGCATGAACCAGGGCGACGAGATCTGGTCGGGAGCAAATCGAGCGGTGTGTTCCGTGGAGGGGACGAAGCGTGAACTGATCGGTCCGGATCAAACCGCCGCAAAAGGGGCAGATAAGCTTTTCGGCGTGGGCTTCGCTCGCTACTCCTATCAGCTCGACCACGGTTTTAAAGTGCAGCGATCCATACATGTGCGACCCTCCACGAAAATCGGCGAGGGTGCGTCAGCCTTCCTGCTTCGTGTGCGATTTGAGAATTCTTCTGGCGCGCCGCTCGACGTGGAATACGTCGAGACCGTGCTGGCGAACTATAAAATGCTTTCGTTCGCTATCAGCGAATCCAGGCTTCCGGAATACTTCGCGAATTCCGCAAAAGCCGCGGGGTCGAACGCGTTGTTTGTTCCCTTCACCGTAAAGCCCCGCTATCCGCTGACGTTTCCGCCAGCCGGCCAGATGAATGCATTCGAGCAGTACCCGCCTGCCCTGTTTGTTCATACTGCAGGCAATCCTGCCACCCGGACCTACAGCGAGGCGGAGTCCGCAGGCCGCTCCTCAATCGGCATCCGTTCACGTTTTACACTAAAACCGGGCGAAGTTCATGAAGTGAGTGGCGTCTTCGGCTACACGCGCGACACGTCCACCCAAGGCATCGAAGGTCTCGCAGCTACCCTGACCGCAGAGCACGGCTCGAACGTGACTGATGGTTCGGCGTTCATCGGCGAGTGGCGGAAAATTGTGCCCCGATTTGCCACGGAGTCGGACCTGCAATTACGCCGCGAGATGCAATGGAATGTCGCGGTGCTCGAGTCCATGGCGAAGTGGCGCGAGTATTACAACGAAACGATCGTCCCCCAGGGATGCATGTACGACTACGCCTGGGGATGGGTGGCCTCGAGCCGCGACCTCGCGCAGCAGGCTCTGCCGTTCTGCCACATCAATCCAGCTTTGGCGCGATCAACTCTTCGCTTCATCCTGAAGCGCACCACCCCGGATGGAGAAATCAGGCTTATGGACCAAGGCTTCGGTTGGGCCGCTTCTAGCGCCATGCAGACCAGCGATCAGCAACTCTATTTTTTCTTGTTGCTCGCTGAATATCTTCGCGTTACCGCAGATGTCGGGCTGCTCGCGGAAAAGATTTGCTATTACCCCGCAGAAAAATCAGGTGAAGACACGGTACTCGCCCATGTGCGCCAGGCTTTCCTGTTCCTTCGTGACCGCATAAGCGTCGGCGGGCATGGGCTTATCCGATTGTGGAATTCTGACTGGAATGATCTCTTTTACGCGTGGGCTACAAAAGGTTCGTACAACTACACCTTCGAAACCGCCGAGAGTTGCATGAACTCTGCGATGGCAATTGTCATCCTTGGAGACTTGGCTCCTTTGTTGAAACGTTCGAACGACACGGAAGCTGGCGAACTGGTTGCCGCGATGCTCGATTTTCGCGCCCGCCTGCTCGAGGCTTGGATGCGCGATTTAGGCGACCGTCCGTTTCCCCGCCGTGCGTGGACAGACGCAACCACCTCGCTCGGCGAAGACAACATGTGGCTCGAACCGCAAGGTTTCGCGTTGCTCATCCCCGAGATGACCGTCGAACGTAAACGTACGCTGCTGACGGAACTCCAGCGCCGACTGCTGGCGCCGGAAAAATTAGGTGCCCGCCAAATCGAAAAGCCATTGGTTCATCCCGGGACGCCACAAGGTGCGAGAGAGAACGGTGGATTCTGGTTCGCGCTCCACGGCCCTCTTGTCCTTGGCACGGCCACGATCGATCCAAAGCTAGCTGAAGATCTTCTCAGGCGAATGACATTCAGTCATTACGCAGAATGTTTTCCCGGTTATTGGACCGGCCAGTGGAGCGCTTCGGACTCTATCAATTCGTCACTGCTTCCGAGTCAGGGTCTCGCGCAAAACATCACATATTGCGCCCATGCCCACGCTTGGCCACTCTATTGCTACTTGCGCCTCCGGCAGGAGCCAAAATTCTAGTTCGAGACTCGACTCGATCCTCCCTGGTGGTGCCTTCATTCAACGTGATGGGGTGCGTCGAAGCCAAACAGTTTCGACCGGTTCGTATCAGACCTTGGCCCTGGGATGACCGGTAAAAGAGAAGCTAAGGCGGTGCACTCTCGGTGCACTATCGGCCGCAAATGAGGCGCTTTCGTGCAAATCGGAACACGCTAAATCATTGAAAACACACATCGTCGGCAAGAACGACCGCACTGTCCATCCTGACCGGGAGCGCTTTTTCGCCAAGCGCATGGTCGCAACCACCTATGAGCTCGACAGCAGCCATGTGCCGATGCTTTCTCAACCCGAACGCGTGATCGACGTGATTCGAACCGCAGCGAAAACCGTTCAAGGAGCCGCAGCGGTAGCATAGTGCTGTGTGCCAGGCATTGTTCACCTCGGTGTATTTCAAACGGCGGTGCGGCCGCCGTCGACGGCGAGTTTTGCTCCATAAATGAAACTGGAGCGATCCGTGGCCAGGAAGACGATGGCCTCGGCAATCTCGCCGGCGGTTGCGGGACGGCCCGCGGGCGCCTGGGCCGCAAGTTGGTCAACGCCTTCGCCCATTGCTTCTGTGCCCTCGGTTCGCGTAGGTCCGGGGCTGACTGCATTGACGCGGACGCCGCGCGGGCCATACTCAGCCGCCCACGACTTGGTCAGCAAATTAATCGCGGCCTTGCTCGAGCCATAGAGGCCCATGCCGGACACGCCGTAGTCGGCAACCATGCTGGAGACATTGACGATGGCTCCTTTCCCCCTTTTCGCCATGAGCGGAGCAAGTTCTGCGACGAGGAAATAGGGCGACTTGACGTTGAGCGAGTAGACGCGGTCGAAGTCTTCTTCCGTGGTTTTGTCGGTAGGGCCGAACGGAAATATCCCCGCATTGTTGATCAGGATGTCGACGTGGCCGGAACCGAGATCGATCGCTTTCTTCGCCACTTCGCGGGCGCTCGAAGCGTCCCGGAGGTCAGAGGCAATAGAATCGGCTTTTCCTCCCGAAGTGCGGATTTCGGCGACCGCCTTCTCGCCGCGTTCGCGATTGCGGCCAACGAGCAAAACGTGGATGCCGAGGGCAGCAAGTTTATTGGCGGTCGCGCGCCCAATGCCGCTGGTTCCGCCGGTAATGAGGGCCGTCAATGTTTCCATGGCCATTTGCGGATTCTCTTTCTGCTCTTGGGGTTCTGTGGAGGTCGAGGTGGGGACGACGAACCACTGGAAAAAAAGTTACACCTCTCTCGGGATGCTGCTCCCTCCCATTCGATGCGCAAGGCCGCGTCTGCGATGCGGGCTGGAGGCTGAGCTACTCGGGCAGCGTGAGTTGGCCGTTGACTTCGAAGTTGCCGCTGACGGATGGCGCTGCGGTGTCGGGCTGGCCACCACCGACGGAAACGGTGTATTTGCCCTCGGCAACGATGATGTCTCCCGCTTCCGTGACCATGCTGAGGTCGCGGCGCTCGAGATGGAACTTAACGACTTGGCTGGCGCCGGGCTCGAGATGAATTCGCTGGAATCCTCGCAACGCGCGGATGGGTGCGCCGGCTACCTCGGGGAATTTTAGATACAGCTGAACAACTTCATCGCCCGCAACGCTCCCGGAATTCGTCACGGTGACGGAAACATCGAGAGGATCGCCGGCATTGATCGGCGCGGTGGGCAGGGCGAGTTCACTGTGCTTGAAAGTGGTGTAGCTGAGGCCGTAGCCGAAGGGCCAGAGCGGTTCGCCTTCGAAGTAGCGATAGGTGCGGCCCTTCATCGAGTAGTCCTCGAAGTTGGGCAGCTGGTGGACATCCTTATAGAAGGTGACGGGCAGACGCCCGGCGGGATTGTTCTTCCCGCTCAGAGTTTCAGCAACGGCGGCGCCGCCTTCCTCGCCTGAGTACCACGCTTCAACAATCGCGTTGGCGTGATCTTTTTCCCAATTCACGCCTAGCGCGCTGCCGTTCAAAAGCACGACAACCAGCGGTTTGCCGGTGGCAGCGACGGCCTGGACGAGAGCCTCTTCGGGCTCCGGCATATCGAGATTCGTGCGATCGCCGCCAAGGAAGCCGGGCTGGTCGACGGGCATTTCTTCACCTTCGAGACGGCTGGTGATGCCGACGACGGCGATGACGACGTCAGCATTTTTCGCGGCAGCGATGGCGGCTGGATCGGGCGCGTTGTTGACGGGAGCCCAAAGCAATTGCGCGGCAGGCTTCGCACCGGACGCGTTGAAGCCATAGGTGATATTGAGCTTCGCGGGCTGGCCTTTCTCGAGATGGACCCGGCCAAGACGGACCACGGTGTCGCCCGAACCGCCGCTGAAGAGTCGAACGACCTCCTTGCCATTGAGCGAAATGTTCGCGAAGCCTCTTGCCTCCATGCCGAGGAGGTAGTCGCCAGTTTCCGAAGCGGTGAGGTAGCCGGTCCAATGGACGCCGAGCGCCTTGGTGTCTTTTGCCTGTTCGGGAAGATTGCTCTCGTTCAGATCCAGAGTGGATTCGACGCGGGACGTGAGCGGAGCCGGTTTTGATTCGGCGCGGAAGCCGGAAGTGTATTCGGCATTGAGGCCGGGCTTGTGGTCAGGAGTGGTGAGAGCGGAGGCGGGCACGGGATTTCCCTGGTTGGAAAGGAACTGCGTTCCCGGAACGAACGTGATTTTCGCGTTGGGAAATTCGGCCTTCATCCCTTCCAAAACGCTGACGGTGTGAGTGGGAGTGCCGTTGTAGTTGCCGAGGAGGACGGCGGTTTGATCAGCGAGCGGCCCGACGACGGCGATGCGCCTGACGGAATTCTTGAGCGGGAGGACGCCGTCATTCTTGAGCAGCACCATGGCTTCATCGGCAAGCTTGCGCGCGAGGGCGCGGTGCTCGGGGCTATCGAGTTCCTTCTCGTCGATCTTGGTGTAGGGAACCATGTCGGGGGGATCGAACATGCCGAGGCGAATGCGCGCAGTGAAGAGGCGAATGAGCGCGGTATCGATGGCGCTTACAGAAAGGTAGCCCTGCTGCACGGCTTCGATATAGGGCTTGTAGTCGTGGTCGTCCGTCACCTTCGTGGTGAAGTCGATGCATTCGTTGTCCATGCCGCGTTCGAGCGAGATGGCCGAGGCCTCGGGCTGCGTGGGACGGTAACGATGGCCGTTGAAGATATCGCGGACGGCGCCGCAATCGGAGACGACGTAGCCCTGGAATTGCCAGGCATCGCGCAAAGTGTGCTGAAGGAGGAATTCGTTGGCGCATGCGGGCTCGCCGTTGATGGCGTTGTAGGCGCACATCACGGAGCCGGCATGACCTTCGACAATCGCGGCGCGGAAAGCAGGGAGATATGTGTCCTCCTCATCGTGCTTGCTGACGTCGACATCGGTGAAATGACGGGTGGGCTCTGGACCGCTGTGCACGTCGAAATGCTTTGGCGTGGAAATCACGCGGTAATAGTTCGGATCCGTGCCCTGCATTCCGGTGACAAAGGCGACGGCCATGCGTCCGCTGAGGAACGGGTCCTCGCCGTAGGTTTCCTGGCCGCGGCCCCAGCGAGGATCGCGGAAGATGTTGACGTTGGGCGCCCAGAAATCGAGGCCCTCGAAGATATTGGAGTGCCCGGCGCGCTCGTCCTGCGCGTGCTTGATGCGGCCCTCGATGCCGATGTCCACGGCCATCGCGTGAATGTTGGGAACGTCAAAGGTGGCGGCAAGGCCGACGGGCTCCGGAAATTCCGTGGTGCCGTTAACGGCCACGCCATGCAGAGCCTCGCTCCACCAGTCGTAGGCGGGAACGCCGAGGCGCGGAATGGCGCGCGCCTGATTGACGAGTTGCGTGGCTTTTTCCTCGAGCGTCATGCGGTGGACGAGGTCGGCGGCGCGCTCCTGAGGCGAGAGTTTCGGATTCATGTAAGGGAGATTCGAAACTTCCTGCGCGCTTGCAGCGGAGGCGATGAGGGCGAAACAAACGATGGGGAAAGTCAGAAAGCGTTTTCCGAAGCGGTTCATCTTTGCTCCCCTGGGTGTTTTTGTGGGCGGCGCAGGGCAACGAGGATGCGCCAGAGCCGTGAGGAAGATAAATGGCGGGCGCGGACGATGTCAAATGGAAGTGGGCGAGGGCCGGAGGCAAAGGGCCTTTTTTCGCTGTATCCTATCCGCAGCAGAACATGACTTTCGATCATCAAGCGCGACAAAGTCTTGCGGCTATCGATTCTCCAAACGGAGCGGCGGACATTTGTCGTGCAAAGGAGATGCTCGTGGCGTCCAAACCCGAAATGTTGAAGAGCGTTCCACTGTTTGCGTTGCTGGATCAAGACGAAACGGAAGTGCTCGCCGCGCAGGTCGAGATCCGATCATTTGGGCCGCGCGAGCGCATTTACAAAATTGGGGATCCGAGCGGGCCGGCGTACGTTACGGTTTCGGGCAGGGTGCGCGTCACCACGGTGGATGAGGACCACCAGGAAGTGGTGGTCGATGAGGCCGGCAACGGCGAGTTTTTCGGGTTTGCATCGATGCTGGACCAGACGCCGCATCAAACGAACGCGGTTGCGCTGGAGGAGACGACGTGCCTGGAGGTTTCGCGCGACGATATCGAGGCGCTGCTGATGCGGAAGCCGCACGCGGGAATGGATCTGCTGACCACGCTGGGCCGGCAGTTTCACGCGTCGCAGGGACTGGTGAGAGTGCGAGCGAACCGGAACCCGAACGAATTGATCGAGGAAAAGGAGACGTGGGGCGAAAAGGTGGCGGATTCCGTGGCGTCGTTCGGCGGGTCGTGGACGTTCATCAGCATATTCCTGGGGTTCATGATCATCTACACGATCATCAACATCGCGCTGGGGAGGAAGGCGTGGGATCCATATCCGTTTATCCTGCTGAACCTTTTCCTTTCGATGCTGGCGGCTATACAGGCGCCGGTGATCATGATGAGCCAGAACAGGCAGGACAAGAAAGACAGGCTGCGAGGAGAACTGGATTTCGACGTGAACCGGCGGGCGGCGGGGGAGATCAAAGGGCTCGCGGCGAAACTGAATTCGCTCGATGACAAGCTCGACGACCTGGCTTATCTGATGCGGCGAAAGGAGACTTAGGAAAGGAAAGGTCCGGTGCGAGTGGAGTTGCTTGGCGCCATGAGCTGAGCGAGCTCCTTTCGGAGACGAACGATCGCGCCGGAATGAATCTGCGAGACGCGCGATTCACCGATGCCCAACGCGAAACCGATTTCCTTCATCCGCAGTTCCTTGACGTGACACAGAGTGACGACCTGGCGCTCGCGCTCCGAGAGCTCAGCGAGCGCCTTCCCGACAAGGTCCATCACCTCGGCGTGCGAAGTGGCCGAGAAGGGATCTTCGCTGTGACGGTGAGCGGGGGTCAACCTCGTGCTCGCTGTCAATTCCTCGAACTTTTCAGTCTGGAGGCCATCGAGGTCGCGCCGAAGTTTCTGCAATTCGTCGAGAGCCAAGACGAGCTCTGCAGCGATTTCCGGCTCTGACGGTTCGCGGCCAAGGCGAGCTTCCAACTGAAGCGTGGCTTCCTCGAGACGACGCGCCCGGCGCCGCAGAGAGCGCGTGCTCCAGTCCGATTCGCGAAGACTGTCCAGGATTGCGCCGCGGATCCGAAATTCGGCGTAGACCTTCAGCTTCGCGTGCTTGCGGGAATCATATTTGTTCACCGCGTCGACGAGGCCGAGGGCTCCGGCCTGGACCAGATCCTCGAGAAGGACGCACGGCGGCAAACGGCAGTGAATGCGGCGGGCAATATGATGGACCTGACTCAAGTGCTCGAGGATCATTTCTTCCCGTTGAATCGCGTTGTTTTCTGGAATGACTGTTAGCGTGCAATCATTCATGAGTTCGCCTCGTTGTGATCCGTTGCTCCGTTCTCGATTCGCTCGCGCGGTCAGGCTGTTGCGGAATCGAACTTGCGGTGCTGAAAAGCAGGGGCATCCCCCAACTCGTAGCCGCTGCCGCGAATGGTGTGAATCAGTTTGCGCTGCGAGTGCCCGTCGATTTTCTTGCGCAGGGAATTGATGTAAACCTCCACCACGTTGGTCTGAGGAGCGACAGGCAGACTCCACGCGTTTTCGACGATCTGTTCTCGCGTTACACCGTGGCCTACGTTGCGCATTAAATATTCCAGCAAAGAGAATTCCTTCAGGGTGAGGTGAATCGGCCTGCCTCCGCGAGAGACAGTGCGTTTTGCCGGATCGAGCTCCAGATCGTCGACGCGCAGGATCGGCTCGGCCAAGCGAGTGCTGTGGAGCAACGCGCTGCGCACCCGGGCCGATAGTTCGGGTGAAGACGCACCGGGGCGGAAAACAAAATCGTCCGCTCCCATGCCGAGGAGGCGCGTGCTGTCGTCGAGCTGCGCCTGATTAATGAGCACGAGGACCGGCATGTGCGGCCGGACGCGGCGGAGATATTTGAGGAGCTCAACTCCAGAGTCGTCGGAGACGCTTACATCGAGGAGCGTGAGATCGTAAGGATTCTTGTCGACGAGAAGCCGGGCCTGGTCCGGCGTTTGAGCCAGATCGACCGTGTGCGAGTCAGCTCGGAAGCTCTGCTCGAGGAACGCTGCGAAGTCAGAGTCACTTTCAGAAACGAGAATGCGCACAGCCGTCTCCGGGGAAAGAAGGCAAATCTGAGGAAGGGGAACCAAAGAATAGGGCTACTGCGGCGAAGGTGTCAAAAGCAATTTGACGATTCGCTGAAAGCGAGGGTCGAGAGGATTACTGTCCCACTTTGACTCATCTCGGGGAAAAAGTTGGGGGGAGCGAAAGGTGGTGTGTCGCGACGAAACAGCGCTTCTGTTTAGGGACAAGAAGGAAAAAGTGACGTCGACCGAGAGCTGGAAGACGCGAAGGGCAAAAGGGTTAGCGGGTTCAGGCGGCGATTCCAGCGGCGCGGTTGGCAACGCAAGTGCTGCGTTGATGCCGGTGCAATCTGCGTCATTTGCCAACGCAGAGAAGCACATGGGGGCTTCAGAAACAGTTGATGGCAAGGCCATTCGCATTTCCCAAGGAGGGCAACTCGACGTCGATTCGCGACGGATTGAGGAAGGCGGAGCGCCGGCAGTGGTGGCTCTCGTTTTCGGGCGTCGTCGTCACACTGCTGCTGACGCTGGGCATTGTCTCCTTCTCGCTGGTTCTTTATGTGCTGCAGCGCGATTCGTGGGACGAACTGAACATTCACATCGCGATCCGGGCCCTGGTGGGCATGGTATTCCTGTTCGTTGTTTACGTGATTTATCAGCAGCTGCAAATCCATCGTTTTCGGATGCGGCTGATGGCGCAGGAAGAGCTTTTTTGCCTGATCGGCGAGAACGCGGCGGACATGATCGCGGTGGTGACGGTGGGAGGCGACCGTCTCTACAACAGCCCGTCGTACGAGAAACTGCTTGGCTATTCTCCGGAAGAGCTGGAGCGGACCTCGGCTTACGAGCAGATTCACCCCGATGACATGCCGGCGGTGGTGGCCGCGGCGCAGGAAGCGAGGACAACGGGAATCGGGCGGCGCCTCGAATATCGAGTGAAGCACAAGAATGGAGAGTGGCGCGTGCTGGAGTCGACGGCGAGCGCGGTGCGCGACGCGGAGGGGCACGTCGAGAAGCTGGTGATCGTCAACCGCGACATCACGGAGCGACGCGACCTGGAACAGCAGCTCGTGTTGTCGCAGCGCCTCGAAGCGGTGGGGAAGCTGTCTGGGGGTGTGGCGCACGATTTCAACAACCTTCTTGGAGTGATCATCGGGTATGGCGAGGCGTTGCAGCAAGCAATCGGCCCGGAAGATTCGAAACGGGAAGCGATTGACGAGATTCAGAAGGCCGCGCAGCGCGCGGCAACTCTGACGCAACAACTGCTCGCCTTCAGCCGCAAGCAGGTGATGGAGCCGAAGGTCCTCGACCTGAATGGAATTGTGGTCGACATGCAGAAGATGCTTCGGCGCCTGATCGGTGAAGACATTGAGCTGAAGGTCGAGACGTCGCCAGACCTGGGGCGGGTGAAGGCAGACCGTGGACAGATCGAGCAAGTGGTTCTGAACCTGGCGGTGAATGCGCGCGATGCGATGCCGCGGGGCGGAGAACTGAAAATCGAGGTAGCGAATGCGAAGCTGGACGAAAAAGACGCGGTTCGCCACCGATACGTGCTGCCCGGCGACTACGTGCTGCTGAAAGTGAGCGACAACGGAACCGGCATGACCGCCGCGACACAGGCGCATATCTTCGAGCCATTCTTCACGACGAAGGAAAAGGGCAAGGGAACAGGGCTGGGACTGGCGACGGTTTACGGCGTGGTGAAACAGAGTGGAGGCTACATCTGGCTCGAGAGCGAGCTGGGGAAGGGAACAACCTTCCGGATTTTCCTGCCGCGGGTGGAGCAACCCGAAGAGGCGCCGGTCCACGTGAAGCCGGCTGAAAAAGGAGCCGGGCCGCGAACGATCCTGCTAGTCGAAGACGAGCCATCCCTGCGCAAGCTGACCCAACGCACCCTCAAAGAAATGGGATACACGGTTGTTGAAGCCACGAACGCGGCGGAAGCGATCGAAGTCGCAAAGAAGACGGCCACTCCGTTCGATCTTCTGCTCACGGACGTAATCATGCCGGGAATGAGCGGAGGAGAACTTGCCAAGAGGATGTGCCCGGACCATCCGGACCTTCGCGTTTTGTTTATGTCCGGCTACACGGATGGCGCCATTGAAGACCGCGGGGCCCTGCCGGCCGGATTCGTGATTCTCCGCAAGCCGTTCACGCGCGACACGCTGCTAAGGACGGTTGAGGAAGCGTTGTCCTCCAAGTGCGAAATCGAGGGCGCCGCGGTACATGCGGGAAAAGCAGATTGAAACAGGAGAGCGCGATGCAAAAGCTGCTGATCATTGACGACGACGAAGCGGTCCGCAAGGTTCTTCGATTTCGGCTCAAAGACAAGTACGAAATCATCGATACCGGCTCGCCCGAAACGGCTCTTTCGCTCGCTCTGAAAGAGAAGCCCGACGCGATTCTTCTCGATCTCATGATGCCCAAGTATTCGGGGTTCGAAGTATGCCAGACGCTGTCGTCGCTCAGTTTTACGCAGCGCATTCCCATCATCATCGTTTCCGGAGAATCCAGTTCGCGCTACAAGGACTTCTGCGAGGCGCTGGGCGCGAAGGACTTCGTACAAAAACCTGTGGATTTCGAGGCACTTCAGATGAAGATCACGAAACTGGTTGAAGGAAGTCATAACGGGAATCAGGGTGAGCCGCGCGTTCGATTGAGGGTGATGTTGAAGCTTCGCTCGACGGACGAGGCAGGCGCGGCTTCCGATGTGCTCACCGTAACGGAAACTGTGAGCGCAAGCGGCTTTCTTTGCGCTTACCAGCCTCCGCTGAAGGAAGGAGCGGTGGTTGAGGTCTACCTCGCAAAAAACGCGCAGCAGTTTTCGGGCAAGGCCCGCGCCATTCGCGTCGATTGGCCGGGGACGCCGGGACAGCGCGCCGACTTTCAGTTCCTCGACAAGCCGTCCGAGTGGATTTTGCGATAGGCGATGGGAATCCGTGACCGCGCAGGGCGTCAGGCGGAAATAACTTCGATTTGATCGCCAACGCAAGTCCGCGTGTTCGCAACGGTGGACGCAGGCAGCTCGACGACGCTGCGGGCGCCCACAACGACTTTCGAAATGCGCCAGGGACGCAGGTTGGACTCGATGTGAAGCACCTTTCGATGGCGATCGAGAAAGACGACGTCGATGGGAAACCTCATTCCCCAGGTGTGAACTCCTCGGGACGGAATAATCCACAACCCGCGGCGAGCCCTTGACCACTCCGCCGTCTTTGCCAGAAGCCCGACCAGGCGGGGCAAGAATGTATTGGCCACCACAAGCTCATCGGCAAGAACCGAATTGCGCGTCTGATTACGCAGCGACAATGCTGCGCCGGGCCTGACGATGTCGTTTGCGCGCGGCAGGCCGTGTCGATGCCCTAGACTGCAATCTGAGATTTCGCTAATCGGATTCACGCCGGCTGCGGCGCCAAATGATGAGCGCGGCGATCACTGCGGCGGCTATACCCGCCGCGGCGCGAATCATCGTGATTGTGTCCATCTCTTTCCTCCTCGTGGTCTATCGATACTCAAGCCCAACTTCTGTTACGGAGATCCGCCACCAATGTTGAATTGCCGAATGATGCTGATGACCGCCGGCCCGAGCAGGACGGCAAACATCGCCGGAAAAATTAGGAAGACAAGCGCCGGAATCATTTTTACCGTCGTTTTTGCCGCCGCTTCTTCGGCGCGTTGCCGGCGCTTGGTCCGCAAATTATCCGAGTGAATGCGAAGCGACTGCGCGAGGTCGGTGCCGAAGCGATCGGTTTGAATGAGCATCGTTACAAACGCTTTCACGTCGTCAACGCCGGTCCTGACCGCGAGTTCGTGCAGAGAGTCCATGCGGCTTCTGCCCACGCGCATTTCGAGGTTGACGAGCTGTAGTTCGTCACTGAGTTCGGGATGCGAAATCCGCAGCTCCTGCGCGACGCGGAAGAGCGCCTGGTCGAGGCCCATTCCTGCCTCGACGCATACGACGAGCAGGTCGAGCGCATCGGGAAGGGCAATGATGATGCGCGTTTGCCTCCGCTTGATGCGCCATGAAAGCCAGAAGTCAGGCAGAAGAAATCCGGCCAAAGCCGCGAACGCAAACACGAAGAGGGGATTCACGCTGTAGATGCCGGTGAAATAGGCTGCCGCCACAAATCCGATGGGGAGCAATATCTCGGTGCCCTGTTGAATTTTGACTGCCTCAGGACTGCGGAAACCAGCCCGCAACATCATTCGAACCTTTCGCGACGCCTTCTTTTCGGAGGAGGGCAGCAGCTTGCCGAGGTCGACGAGAGCCCGCTCGAGTTTTTGCTTGTGCTTCCGCGAAAATGGGGCAGGTTCAAGCGCCCCAGCATTGGCTCGCCAAAGCGTCGACAGGCGCGCTTGCAGGAAGTTCGTCGACGGCGCGAGGAGCAGGTAAAACGCCACGGCGACAGCCATGATGGCCAGGAAACATACGATTGCGGTCACCAAAATCAATGAATCACTCCCATCGCTCGCTCATACGTCAATGTGAACGACCCGCCAAAGCACCACCGAGCCGATTGCCTGCAGAGAACACGCAGCCGCGAGCATCTTCTGGCCGAGCGGGTCATTGAAAAGAAGCATCACGTAATCCGGATTCAGAAATCTCAAGAGAATAAGGAGCAGCGGAGGCAGGCCCATCAAAATTACGGCTGTGAGCCGGCCTTGGGCGGTTCGAATCCGGACTTCGCCCAAAATCTTGAACCGCTCGCGGATGACGGCGGAGAGATTCTCGAGAAGCTCCGCGAGATTGCCGCCGGATTCCTGGTGGACGAGCATGGCGGTGACGAAGAACCGCACTTCGGCGAGCGGCACCCGCTCGGCAAGGTGAAAGAGCGCGTCGCGAAGGGGCAGTCCGAAATTGTGCTCATCAAACGTAGTGCGAAACTCCGAGGCCACGGGATCGGAAAGCTCGTTGGCGATGAGCTCGAGTCCCGAGGTGAATGCGTGACCCGCCCGAACCGCGCGGTTAAGCAGGTCGATGGCCTCCGGAAAACTGCGCTGGAATCCCGAAAACCGGCGCGCCCGCTTGAATAGAGCAAGAAAGAGCGGCGCCAGACCCGCGCTTATGCCGATCAAAATCGCAGCCGCCAGGAATGGCAGCATGGTCCAGGACAACAGAAAAAATGTGAGGCTCAAGACCGCGCTGAGCAGGACGAGCTTTGCCGGTTTGATGTTCCAACCAGCCTGAGTGAGGAGCGACTGGAGCGCCGCGGACCACGAATATCGCCGCAGCAAGCGGTTCAGCAGGGGAACGCTGCTTAATCCCTCGTCTCGAAGAAGATCCTGGTCGTAGATTACCGCCGGCTCTTGGTGGCGACGGGAAATCTGCTCGAGCCGGTGGGAGAGGTCGGCGGGTTTGCGCGAGCCGAGCAGCATCCCTGCCGTCCACGCCATCATGAGGACGGCCAGAAACGTGAAGGCGATCGTGACAAGCATTGCGCTCAATCCCTCGAGCCACTCAAGCGGCTGAACATCTCGGGAGGCAACTTGATGCCTGCAACGTCCAGGCGGTCCGCAAATTTCGGCCGAATGCCCACGGGCACGAACGATCCCAGGACTTCGCCGCGAGGCCCGATTCCGCGGCGCTGGTATTGAAAGATGTCCTGAATGGAAACTGTCTCGCCTTCCATTCCCGTGATTTCAGAGAGAAAGATCACCTTGCGTGTGCCGTCGCTGAGGCGGCTGATCTGCAGAATGACGTCAATCGCAGACGCAATTTGCCGGCGAATCGCCTTGTCGGGAATATTGAGTCCCGCCATGGCGACCATCGTTTCGAGGCGGCTTACGGCGTCCCGCGGAGTGTTCGCGTGGATGGTGGTGAGCGATCCGTCGTGGCCGGTATTCATCGCCTGCAACATGTCCAGAGCTTCTTCTCCGCGGACTTCTCCCACGACGATTCGATCCGGCCGCATTCGAAGGCAATTGATCAGGAGCTGGCGCTGCAGCACCGCTCCTTTTCCTTCGATATTTGCGGGGCGCGTTTCCAGGCGAACGACGTGCTCCTGCTGCAACTGCAGCTCGGCCGCATCTTCGATGGTGACGATTCGCTCGCGGTCCGAGATGTAGGAAGAAAGAAGATTGAGAAGAGTCGTTTTGCCAGCGCCCGTGCCGCCCGAAATCAGGATGTTCAACCGCGCCTTCACGCACGCCTTCAGCAAATCGAGCATTTGGGACGTGAGCGTGTGGTTCGTCACCAGCTCCGCGCCCGAAAGTTTCACGTTCGCGAAGCGCCGGATGGAGAGAGCGGGACCATCGAGCGCAAGAGGCGGAATGATTGCGTTGACGCGCGAGCCATCCGCAAGGCGAGCGTCGACCATGGGCGAGGATTCGTCGACTCTGCGGCCGACGGCCGAGACGATGCGATCGATGATCTGGCGCAGGTGGGCGTTGTCGCGAAACTGGATGTCGGTTTTCTCGAGGATGCCACGCCGCTCGACGTACACATTCTTCGCGGAGTTCACGAGGATGTCCGCGACGCTTGGGTCGCGCATCAGCGGTTCGAGAGGGCCGAGGCCGAACACTTCGTCAAGCACTTCTCGGGCGAGCCGTTCGCGCTCCATGAGCGTGATGGGCATGCCGTCCGCGTCCATCAGCGTTTCGATGATGCGCGTCAATTCCGAAAGAGCCGCCTCGCGGTTCAATTCCGCGAGACGCTCGAGATTCAGGTTCTGGAGAAGGCGACGGTGAATCGCAGCCTTGAAGGAGGTGTAATCGGTTCGCTGGGGAGAAGAGGTGATTGGCATTGGGCCGTCCGATTCCTACCGGGTGGGGGCGAACATGCTGACCAGGGGATTGCGCTTGGGCGCCGGTTTCGGCGATGCCTTGATGAGATCTGAAGCGAGCTGGCGGTAGGTCGCGCTCAGAGGACTGCTCGCCGTAAGCGGCATTCCCTGAGTAACGGCGTCGGTGACTTCGCGATAGTCATTGGGCAGCCGCGCAAATATCTTTCGCCGGAGGCGCTGCTCCACGTTGCGCAGGGCGGGCTCGTCGTTGCGCCTCCACCGGTTGATGACGACGTGGAGACGGTCTCCTATCGACTCGACCCCTTCCGCTGCGGAAACGTATCTTTCGAGAGTCCACAACGAGAGAAGGGAAACTTCCGCGATGACGAGAATTGCGCGCGCCGACCGCAGGATCGGCGCCCACTCGGAGGGATCCTCGACGCCGACATCGACAACGAGGTGATCGAAGCAGCTTTGGGCCACGCCAATCACGCCAGCCAGGGCCGCGACACTGAAGCGTTGCCATTCGCCGGGATGCGCGGCTCCCGCCAGGACGTCGAGGCCGGTGGGATGCCTCGTTACGAGTCCGCCCAGGAAATGCGAATCGAGCCGTTCGAGATTTTCGGTAGCGTCACGAAGCGTGAATTTCGGCTGAAGATCGAGCAGCAGCGACGCATGGCCCATGGGCCGCGCAAAATCAAGAAGGAGCACTCGCTTCTTTGTGATTTGCGTGATCTGAACTCCCAGATTGACGGCAGCGGTGCTGGTTCCAACGCCGCCCTTCGATCCTCCAACGATGATGGCTTTGTCGGGCATGGAACCGTCGGCAGATCGCTCGGAGCCTAGGCGGAGAAGAGCCTCGCGCAGCTGCTCCGGAATCAGCGGCTTTGCCAGAAAGTCCTGCACGCCGCTGCGCATGGCCTCCATCAGCAGCGCTGGTTCCGGCGTCACGCTCGAACACGCGATGATGTGTGCTGTTGGGCGCAACTGACGCAGGTTAGCGGCGAGGAGAAAATATCCTTCGGATTCCCGAGGCAGGTCCAGGAGAACCACGTCTGGAATGGCATCGCCGGCGTTGAGATGGCTATCCGACGGATCCCATTCGCGAATTCCGTAGACGAGGCCCGTTTGCTGCAGCGCTGTGCGTAGCGCCGTCGCGCCGGCTTTGTCGGAACTGATCACTGCGGCGGTCAGCATGGACTTGCTCCGTTTCCGAGGTTTTCGATTCTCGTTGCTCGCAATTTCCGCAAACGCTCGTCGACTACTTTGGCGAGGGCTTTTTCTCCGGCGCTGGCGGCGCCGAATCCAGAAACCCGCTTGGAAAGTGCAGGCTCGGCCGTGGAGAGCCGACCGGAATCGGCATCACAACGTGCGGAGTCACAAGCACGAGAAGCTCGGTCTTTGTCTTGTTTCTCGACTGGCTCTTGAAGATTTCTCCGAGCAGCGGAATGCTGCTGAGCACGGGAACCTTGTTGTACAAATCCGTGACTCGGTTGTCGACCAGGCCTGCAATCGCGAAGCTCTGGCCGTCGCGCAGGTCGACTTCCGCATCCACTCGCCGCGTCGAAATTGCGGGGATGAAGAAGCCGGAGACGGTCACCGCGTTCGTGTAGTCAAGCGCGCTCACTTCCGGCCGCACCTTCAGGTGGATGGTATCGTCGTCCATCAAATCGGGCGTGAACTTGAGGCTGATGCCGAACTGCTTGAACTGGATCGTGACGGTGGGAGCGGTTCCTACCGCGCCGCCCTGCACGACTGGAACGGGAAATTCGCCTCCAGCAAGAAAGTCGGCTTCCTTGCCGGCCGCGGTCAGCAGGTTCGGCTCCGCGAGGATCTGCAGCAGATTCTTCTGTTCGAGCGCCTTGATCGTCGCTCCCAAATTCACGTCGGGGCGATAAATAAAAATGTTCAGCAAATCGCTGAGGGTGAGATTCGCCTGGTCAAGGCCGCCAGTGGATCCCGTTCCTGAAGTGCTCGTCGACGATTGATTCTGCTGCAGCTGAATCGGCCCATACTGTTGAGTTCCTGTGACCGCCAGAGTCCGTGTCGTGGAGCCGGGAACGCTGAGCAGGTTGAAACCGAGATTCTTCATCGCGCCGCGGTCCACTTCGGCGAACTTCACCTCGAGCAGAATCTGTCCCTTTGTTGCTTTTGCCGGGACTTGAAGCAGGTTCAGCGTTTTCGGCGCCACGGCGGAAACCAGACTGAAGATTCGGTCGGATTCCTCTTTGGAGGCCGCGCGCCCGGAGAGCACCAGCGCGTCGCCAGACGCCTCGATTTGAAGCTCGTCGTTGGGAAATGCAGCGCGCAGCTTTTCGCTGAGTGTGGCGAGATCGGGAGTGACATCCACGTCGTAGGTTCGGCTCTGCTCGTTCTCGTCCCAAACCACAATGGAAACGCCGCCGGAGGCCCTGCCGTTCACGAGAATCTGATTTGCATTGAGCACCAGGATATCCGCGATATCGGGATCTGCCACCGAAACGCGCCGGATCCGCTCAGGCGACGAAATGACGAGGGAGCGGCCAATGAAGAGGTGGAGGCGAGTCGTGGGAACGTTTGGTGAACGTGGCGCGGTGGCAACGGCTGGCGCGGCAGATGTGGACAGTGCTGCCGGGGCACTATTCTGCGCCTGGCCACTCAGCCCCATCAGGAGCCAGAAAAAGGTGATTGCCCAGACCGAGGCGATATTTCCTGGCTTTCGACGTGCGTGGCGGCTTGGCGTGTGTGCGTCGACCAAAGTGTTCCTCATTGCTGTGGAATCACTCGCACTTCGGGCTTATCTCCCCGGATCACTTCAATCTCATAGGGACGCGGAGCCGGCTCGGCGGAAACAGGCCGCGTAGACGGCCGAGCGACGTGAACGGCGACCGGCCGCGCGCCGCCAAACACCTCATTCAATTCAGCGGGCAAGACATCGACCTGCTTCGTGTCAACAAAATTTCGGAGCGCGAGTTGAATGCGCCCCTGCGTGCTTGCCAGCGTCAAAACGTTTGCCTGATCGGGATTGACGAGCAGGGTCACGACAGACACGGTCTGCGGAGCGCCGTCCTTATCGGGTTGTACTTTCTGACCGGCCGCAAGAACGCGAATATTTTCAAGAATCGTGCGCGTTAGGCTGGTTCCCTGGCCTTGCACAGCGCCCGTAGCCAGCACATCCACCGTTGTGCCCGGCTGGACAAAGCCCGCTACGCCAACAACGTCGTTCACAGCCACCGAAACAGCTCGGAGTCCCGGCGGAATAATGGCCGAAAGCCCCGCGCCAGAATCCTTTGGCGCCAGATTGCCCTCCAGGATGGGCGCGTTCTCGCCAACCGGAGTCACAACCACCCGCCCAGCACAATCCTCGACGCGTGAGAACATTCCCTCCATGGGTTTGGCCGCGGGCCAGTCAATTTGGCGGACATTGTCGGTACCGAGCTGAGTGCCTGGCGGCAGCGCCCCCGCTGCAACGACAATCTTCGTCGAGCCGATTCGTCCCGGCCCGGTGGCCGCGCGGGAAAGTTGCCGGTAGACGAGCATCGCCGCAATCAGTGCCAGCGGCACCGCCACCGCAAATGCCATCATGATTCGCCTTCGATCCACGCCGGAACCCCCAGAACCGCCGCCCGCCTAGTCGCTCTCGATTCCCAGGTAGACGAATAGAAAACCCATCAAAACGATCGCCGAACAGCTTGGCCACGCCTGGAGCCATGCCGCTCCCGCGCCGCCGTGCCGAATCACCCACAACAGCGGAATGACCATGGGCAGCAGGCAACCGAGTTGAACGAGCACGGGCCGTTCGTTCATGTGCCGGCGACCACGTCCTTCCCGATCACCGAATCAACGCAACCCAGAAACAGCCGAATGTCGCCAGCGCAGCCGCGACGCCAAATGGGAGCGAGAGCGCAGTCGGGTTGTTCAAGTTGATTTCGGGATGCGGCTGCAATCCGAAAATGAAGAATCCCCGCAGCAGTTCCCAGACGTTGCGAACGGTATCGACGAATCGGCGTTTCAGGATGACTTGGACGAGCGCGAGAATTCCGCTGATGAAAATCGTGACGAGAAGCACGATGACGACTCGCTGTGGGCCCAACCACGCCCCCAGCGCTCCCATCAGCTTCCAGTCGCCGCCGCCGAGACCTCGGAGCAGGACAACCGGCAAGAGCGCCACTAGAACGATGGCTGCGCCCTCAAGGGACCGCAGGATTCCCGATGCCCCCCAGAAGGCGATGTTGACACTCGCACCCATTACGAGCGCCGGGACCGTAAGCCAATTTGGAATTTTGCGAGAGCGCCAGTCCCAGAAGCCCGCTACGCCCGCAACCAGAACTGCACAGACGAATGTGGCGTCACCCTTCAAGTCTCTGCACTCTTTCCCCGTTCACGCATTCCCGTGTGGCGATCGACCCTGTTCGGACCGCCTATACAAATGCGGGATGGCCCTGACACTTCGGCCCTGTTTCTTCACCGGCCTCGTCGTTCAGTCTCGGCCATCCGGTCTACGTGTTCGTGGTCAGATTCGTTGCTGCATTCGAGTAAGCCGTGCTGATCGCCCGAGCGAGTGCCTTCATCGAAGCAACCGCCGCGAGCGCCACCAGCACAATCAACAATGCGTACTCGGTCAGATCCTGGCCCCGTTCATCGCTCCACAACCAACTCAGACCTTCGGGCACACGCGATCCTAAGTGTTCGTCGTCAAGTTGGTCGCAGCGTTCGAATACACGGTGCTGATTGCTGTCGCCAGCGCCTTCATCGAAGCGACTGCCGCGAGCGCTACCAGCACGATCAGCAAGGCGTACTCCGTCAAGTCCTGACCGGACTCGTCCTGCCACAGCATCCTCAATCGTTCCTTCATCTCTCCTCCTAGGCTCAAGCCAGGGGTCTTGTGTCACACGCATCCTCTGGCACTCCGGCTGCCAAACGAGAAAGTCATGAACGTACTGATTTACCAGCCCTTAGAGAAACCAAGGCGAAAAAGCAGCAGCGATGGATGAACCAAAATGGAACGCCCGGACCGAGGTGAAATATCTTGAGGAGGCAATGCAACCGGTTCCGAAGAGGGTTTTTCGCGGCGCGTGTACACCGCACTCACGTCATCAAGGTAGGACAATTGCCACGCCGGCGATGCTGCCAGCAAAGTGGCAAGAGGAGAATCGCTCCGAATGAGACAGGTCTCGATGTCGTACTTGTCGAGTATGCGCAGCGCGTTTGGCTCGAGCCTCGCCACGCTCAGATAATCGCTGAAAACGCCGGCGCGCTCGAAAACATCGGCGCGGCCGTCGATGAAGACCCCTTTTGGAGGGAAGTGGGACCATTCCAGGAATCCGCCCCAACCATACTCGTTAAAAATGTTTCCAATCTTGGGTGCGCCCTTCAAATGCTCAACCGCAGCCGTCGGGTAATACGTTGCGCACGAAACGCTCAGCTCGCTGTTCGAGGGAAAGTACCAAATCACTCCCAATCCCAAAACGAGCACTAGCGCTGCATTGATTACCGGTCGATCTCGCTCCGGGTTGTAGACCGAGAACCATCTCGCGAGAGGCAGCGCCAAGAGTGGCACGGTCACGATTAGAAACAGGGGCACAAAGCGCAGATGTAGAAAGGTCGTGGTCGCCGCGACTGACAGCAAGGCGAGGTCGTCGAGCCGGCACGAAAACCGCAGCAGGATTTTCGCGAGCATGAATGCGAGCAGCAGCGCCAGCACCGTGAGGGTGAGAAACCGCTGGCTCGTGATCGGCATCCACTCCTGGATGTTGGCGACGTTTGCGGGCTGCAGAAAGCCAATGTCAAAGGGGTATGCGGCCAGCTTCGATCCATAGGGAGTAAGCAGCAACGAAAGAACGCTCGCGAGCGTGGCGAGGACGATTTGAAGCCGCTCCGGCTTCGTCCACTCGTGCGATTCGATCGCGCTGAATCGATGACGTCGCACTCCGCAAATCCAGGCAATTCCGATGGCCAGGAATCCGAACGCAAACGTGCCGTGCGTATTGACCCATGCAGCGAAAACGGCGGGAAGAAGCCAAATCGTCCAGGCTCGTCCTTGCCGGAACCGCTCGAGCACTATAAGAACGATCAGAAAGAAGATGTATCCGAATAACTGCGGCCTGAGCGACCAGAACCCGGCGATGATGGGCACGACGATCGCACACGCCGCGAACGCGGCCTTCGAGTTCTCGCATCGAATCGCGGCATACGCGTACAAGAGAACCAATAGAATCGCCGCAAGAATCCATTGCAGCAGGCGCAATCCCTGCAGATGCCCGAGCCGGTACGCCTCCGCAATCGCGACGTCGCCGAGCCATTCGTACGCAATCCAATTCGTTCCCGCCGCCGTCCAGGAATATGTGTCAGTTTGAGGGAACTGGTGGGTGCGAAGAATCTCGTCTCCGGTTCGGATGTGCCACCAGGTATCACCCTCGCTGAACAGCGAGTCGCCTTTCTTCTGCGTCGGACTTGCGAAGAAGACGGCCGCCGCCAACAACACCGCGAGAAGGACCGGAAACGAAAACGCTACGATGACGCCATGCCTCGCGACCCCGCCAGAGCTGTCTGCGTGTGCTGAGCCGGCAAGCGCCGAAGCGCTCCTCACGACGTTGTCAGGCACGGACAGATCCCACGGGCAGGCTGGCGGTTGCCGCCCTCAAGTGCTCGAACTCCGGAACGACGCGAAAACTGTGCGCTACGTCGCCGATCCGTTCGCCGATCTGTTCGATCTTCCGCTCGCTCAGATTGCCCAGAAGAATTCCTGCATCGTGGAGGTAATCCACGCGTTCAGGCTGCAGCTTCATCACGCGCGTCGCCGTTGCGTCCACCGCGACCGGATCGTCTCCGAGGATGAGCACCCCCGCTGCTTTGGGCTCTCCCTGCACGGGCCCATTTCCTTCCATCCCAACGATGCCGTCGACGATCGCAAAATCCGGCCGGACGGTGCTGTTCAGGTCGAGCACCGCTTTCGAGATTCCCGCCCAGTGCAGGATATTTTTGGGCCAGCCGTAGCAAAGCCCCGGCACGATGCCGAACATGTTCTTGAGAGAGAGCGTCACTCCCGCCCAGTGATGCGTTTTCAATTTCGGCATGGAAACGACAAAGTCGGATCCGAGGACCGTCGCGGGTAGCCAGAGGCGCTTCAGCGATGACGCCCTCGTTCGCAGAGCAACCGTGTGGACGTCATCGACATTCAAGTCCACGAAAACGTCGTCGAACCTGCCGAGGTATTCGCGGAGCCGAAGCTCTTCGAGGATCGCTTCCGTGTCGCGCTCGAGCGCAGGGCCTTCGCCGATGACCACCCTCGCCGCACCGGCTCGAAGGAAGCTGTCGCGAACCGCAGCGACCAAGCTGGGATGCGTATTCGCCGCGGCCTCCGGTCCGATGCCTACAAAATTCGGCTTGAGCAAAACTTTCTTGCCTTTTACCCGCTCTCCCAGGTCGAACTCCACAAGTGATTCGTAAACGATCTGCGCGAGGTCGCTCTCATACGACGCGGCCCGGCGGATCGCCACGCGCGAGGGTGGCCTCTGAAACGAAGGCATCAGTGAAGGAGTGGCGTACGACATTCTCAACCGTGCGCGCGAATTGCGGGAAGCCAGGCGGGCGCTGGGCGAAGAGCCATCGATGCCCACGCGAGAACAGGAATCTGGCCCAGAAAGCCCGCGCGCTCATAAAAATCCGAAAGCACAGATCCGATGGGCTGCGGATCTCGTCCGAGGACTTTCAGGCATACGTGGCCCAGCGCGAGCGAACCGGCGCCGCGAGTTCTTACGTAAGCGCGCTCCAGCCAACGCACGCCGTCGTCAATTCGATCGCGAACATTCGACTCGTCTGCGAACTCGGCCAGCGCCAGCAGCGCCCAGCACGTTGGGCCCACGAGAGGAGTTCCCGCGACGCCATACACCATCGGATTTCCGCAGTTCCATCCGCCGTCCGCGCACGCCCGATCGCACAGCATTTTCATCGCGAGCTTGCGTCGACGCTCCAGCCGCGCGAGAAGCGATCGCGATCCCTCTGCTCCACGCAAGGCCAGAAGAGCGCACGCCGTCGGCTCGACCCAGCTGCTTGTTCCTTGCGTCCAACTCCAGCCGCGCAGCCGGTTGTTCTGAGTCGCAAGATGCGCGTCTCCGAAAAGGCGGTTCCGCAAGCTCCACCAGGCGCCGCCTTCGCCTGGCGTGCTGCGCGAAAGCCAATCAAGTCCCGCGGCCGCTGGCAGATCCGCGCCTGCGTACTGCCTGAGCGCCAAGCACGCCAGCGCCGTCACCCAGCTCCCCTCTTTTTCGGTTGGCACCGCAGGCCACGATCCGTTGCGGAGCTGATTCGCCTTCAAAAACCTGATCCCCGCTCCCTTCGCTCCCGGCAACGCTCGCGTTTCCATCGCGGCCAGTGCCAGCAGAGCCCAGCTCGTCGGTTCAATTGCGCTTGCCTGATTTCTGCGGAATCCCCAGCCTCCGTCCACATTCTGCGAGCCGAGCAGATCGCTCAGCCATGGTTCGTCCGCGGCCTCTTCTTGATTTGCCGCCTCGCGCTCTTGCAACTCTTGATTCACGTTTGCTTGACCAGCCCACGAAAGGAGTCTCGGCGCTGTGCACAAATCCCGCTCTTCTCGAAGCACGCTATCTGCCAGAGCGTCAGAACGTCAAAGGCTCGTCGCATTTCCCAAAGTGTTCGCGTATCGCCTCCTCTCGCTTCGCAAGCCTTCGTGAATCGAAGTGTCCGAGGCAGCTCCTTGTCGATTCGGCCCAAAACGGGACGTGGGTCCCAATCTGGCACACGTCACTGCCTCCGCGTCCGACGCACCCCTCGGAAGTGACTCATTCGCGGGCCTTAGCAGCACCTGCCTTGGATGGAGGATTGCTCCGATTCACTGCGAGCGCTGTGCCGTCATAAGAGCCGGCTGCGCCTTTCGCATGAGAATTTCAGCTTCCATCACGCGTCGCCGAGAGGCAGGGCAGGCAATCGTTGTTGTCGCCTTGGCGCTCGTCGCCCTGCTTGCCATCCTTGGCCTGGCAGTCGACATCGGCTATCTCCGCTACGAAAAGCGAGAGCTTCAGACCGCCGCGGACGCTGCCGCAATGGCCGGAGCAGCTGAATTGCCTTATGGTGACGTCTCCTCAGGCGCCAAAGCTGATTCCGCCGCCAACGGCTTCACCGATGGAGCGAATGGCGCCACGGTGACAGTCAACAATCCGCCGCTGTCCGGCCAGCACGTCGGCGATTCGAAGTATGTGGAGGCGATCGTCGGGAAAACGACTCCCACATTTTTTGCGAAGGCGTTCGGCGTGTCGACCGTGAATCTGAAGGCTCGTGCGGTGGCCCATCTCGGCAGCGGAAACAATTGCATCTTCGCTCTGGATCCATCCGCCAGTTCGGCGCTCTCGGTGGACGGTCTTGCCTCCATTTCGTCGCAGTGTGGAATTGTCGTGGAGTCGGCCGCCTCGAACGCGCTTTCCTGCAGTTTTTTCTCTTCGATCTCGGCCTCATCGATTGGCGTTGTGGGAGGCGTCCAGAGCTTTCTTTGCGGTATCTCGCCTCACCCGGTCACCGGGATCGCCACGCCCACTCCCAGCGATCCGCTGGCATACCTTCCCACTCCGACGGTCGGCTCCTGCACGTTCTCGAAGCAGCAGGTTTACACGTCGACCACAAGCCCGCCTTCGAAGCCGACGACTATCAATCCCGGCGTTTATTGCGGTGGAATCTCCATTCAGCCGGGAGCCAACGTCATTCTGAATCCCGGGACCTACATCCTCACCACCAAGAATTCCACGGGCGGGCTTACGGTCGATGTCGGAAGCAACGTCTCCACGAACACGGCAGTGTCGCCCTACGGCGTGATGTTCTACAACTACGGACCCATCGGTGCGATCACGTTCAACTTCACTTCGTTCTCGTCGGGGAATCAGGTGAGCCTCTCGGCTCCGACAACGGGAACCTACCAAGGCTTGCTGTTCTTCCAAGATCCACAGGACACGGCTGCCGCGCAGATCATCGGGAGCAGCAGCTTCAACACTTCGCTCGAAGGATCTTATTACCTTCCCTCGGCGTCGGTCGTCTTCGCTTTCTCGGGCAACGTGAAATACGACATTCTCGTCGCCGACAAAATTCGTTTCGCCTACCTCACCTTTTCCAAAGCCAACTTCAGCGCGAGCGGCTTTACGAACGATTATTCTTCGCTGGCCTCAGGTTCGCCGGTCAAGGGAAACGGCGTTCTCGATGAATAGGACCGCCTCCCCGTGGCCCTCATTTCTGCTCAACCACGCCAACTTGCAGGCCAAGCCTTCGTGCCGCGAGATGCGATCGGAGAGAGGTGGAAGTCTTGTCGAAGTAGCCATGCTGCTCCCAATCCTGACTCTGCTTCTTCTCGGCACGATCGACCTCGGCCGTCTTGCGTACATGAGCATCGAAGTGTCGAATGCGGCGCGCGCGGGAGTGCAGTACGGCCAGCAGAATTCAAGCACGTGGGCGGACGTTCAGGGAATGCAGACCGCCGCCGCAAATGACGCTCCCGATCTCGTGGGCGCCGGCAACGGCAATCTCACCATAACGGCAACTTACTGGTGTCAATGCGCGGACGGCAGCGCCGTGACCGCGAGCTGCTCTCCCAACGCTCCGTCCTGCACCGGAACCCACTTGGTCAACTATGTGAAGGTCGTGTCAACCGCAACGTACAAGCCCTGGTTTTCTTGCGCCGGCATTCCTTCCACCACGACGCTCAACGGACAGGCGGTGATGCGTGCCGGCCAATAGCCGCCATTCCAATCGCGGCGCTGTGCTGCTCGAGTTTGCCGCCGTCTTCACGGTGCTCTTCATGTTTCTCTTCGCGATCATGGATCTTTCTCGCGCTCTCTATGCCTACCAATGGGTGGCCGACGCGGCGCGAGAGGGAACTCGCTACGCGATGGTTCGTGGCGCCACCTGCAAAAGTTGGCCCTCCGCCTGTCCTGCGTCAGCCTCCGACATCCAGAGCTACATCAAGAGCGTGCCCGCGGGAATCAATCCGCTGGCGGTCACCGTAACCACCACCTGGACGCCGGACAACCAGCCCGGGAGCCTCGTTCAGATACAAGTGCGATACAGCTTCCAGCCCATTTTTCCTCTGATTCCGAAGGGCGCGCTGGTCATGAACAGCAGTTCACAGGTAGTCATCTCGCAATGACAGCAGACAACGCGCAAATCTTCGAGGACGAGTGGCTCACAAATTGCACTCGGTTCGTTGCGTTGGATGACGGCTTAGTGGGCAAATCTAGGAGGTGTTCGTAATGGGGACTGATGCGTTCTTTCACATCTACGCCGGGATCGTGATTGTGCTCATAGGGTTCGTCTTGGTCGAGATCCGGCGCTTACGAAAAAATCTCGAACGCAAGTAGCTTTACTCTCGAACCATTATTACCGAACCCTGCGCCGCATGCGCGTCTGCGGCCCGAGCCGAGGTGCGAGCTCTCAGCCGTTCTCAACCAACCTTAGATCGTCTTGTCCTTCGAATAGCATAGCCGCTCGAGATTGCATTCAATGCACTTAGGCTTTCGCGCTTGGCACACTCGCCGCCCATGCCAGATCAATTGATGCGAAAACAGAATCCACCTTTCTTGTGGGATAACCTTCATCAGGTCCTGCTCAATTTTCTTCGGATCCGTGTGCTTCGTCAGGTCGAGCCTGCCCGCAAGGCGCGTCACATGCGTGTCGACAACCACTCCGGAAGCGATTCCGAACGCGGTCCCAAGAACAACATTTGCCGTTTTCCTCGCAACACCCGGCAGCGTAAGAATCTCCTCCATCGTCTTCGGAACTTGACCCCCGAATTCCTCGACGATCTTCCTGCTGGCTCCCATGATGGATTTCGTTTTGTTGCGGAAGAATCCGCTGGGCCGAATCTCTCGCTCGAGGTCTGCGGGGTTCGCGTACGCAAATGCTTGCGGGTCGGGATACTTCGGAAAAAGAGTGGCGGTCACTTGATTCACGCGCTCGTCCGTGCACTGAGCCGAGAGAATCGTGGAGATCAGGAGTTGGAACGCATTTCCGTGCTTAAGGGCGCACGTTGCCGCGGGATAGGCTTCGTCCAGCTTTTGCAGGATCGCGCGAACACGCTTTGGATCGGCGCCTCGGAGCGACTTGCCCTTGCGGCTCAGCGTGCTTCGCTTGCCAGTTGCTGATTTCTTCCTCGCCTTCGCCATCGCGCGGAAACTATAGCACAGCCGGCTTTGGCCCCTCAGTCGGCGAAGAAGAGGCTCTGCGCGAAGGCCCACTCGCTGTCGGTCCACTGTCCCACGCAGCGGAATCGCGTCCGTTGGCCCATGGCGATCACTTCATCGGGATCGTATTTATGCGAACTCTCGGTCCAGATCGTTTCGCCCTCGCGCAAGTGCAATCGAAAACCGGCGCTGCGAATCGTAACGCGCTGCCATGCGATCGAGCGCAGGTGCATTTCAATTCGGCGCTCCGATTCGTCCCACCGCACCGCGTGCTCGAATTGCGACAAATCGAAGTCGGCACCCAGCTCGCGATTGATGCGCGCCAGTAGATTCTTGTTGAACGCTGCCGTTACTCCCGTCGGATCGTCGTATGCCTGAATCAGTTGGTGGACGGGCTTTTCCAGGTCGGTTGCAAGAAGGAGCGCATCACCTTTTCGCAGGGTTTCGCGCACGTTTCGTAGAAACTGTTCCCCGGCCGGCCTGTCGAAGTTCCCAATCGTGCTGCCGAGAAACAGCACCAGCAAACACTCATTCTCCCGCCGCCGCGCGGCCACCTCGCGCAACCCATCGAGGTAGGCGCGCTCGAACCCTACGATGCTCACCATCTCGATGTGTGCGAGTTCTTGCTGGCACCTGTCGAGCGCTGATCCCGAGATGTCGATGGGGTAGTAGTTCACGCGCTGGCGTCGCGCCAGCGCCTCAAGCAACCAGCGTGTTTTCTGCCCGCTGCCGCTTCCCAATTCGGCCACCACGATGGGCTCGGGAAGATGTCCCACGATTTCCGTCGAATTCCTCTGCAGCAGCCGCCTTCCCGCGCGGCTCAGGCCGTACTCGGGCAGCGTGCAGATCACGTCGAAAAGAGCCGAGCCGATTTCGTCGTACAAATATTTGGAAGGGAGTTCTTTCTGCCCGGGGTTGCTCAGTCCCACCACTACCTCGGAGGCAAATTGAAGGGGCGCAGATACCGCGTCTGTCCGCGCCATTCGAGCGGAGGTTCCCATCGCCTATTCCTCCACACAGCGAAATTTGGCGTACACGTACGGATAATGCGGCTGAAACCAGTTTCGGAACGATCGCCGCGCCATGCACGCATCCGTTTGCGGCGAGCCGCCCTTCATTAGGTAATGCTTGTTGTCGAAGAAGTTCGCGGAATATCCGGGATAGAACGAGAACGGCTCGAACCCCGGAAACGGCGAGAAATAGCTCGAGGTCCACTCCCACCCATTCCCAACTAGGTCGTGAGCGCCGAACGCGCTTGCGCCCGCCGGATGTGCATCCACCGGGCAAGCATCCCAACGTTGAAAATGAAAATTCCCGCGCGTTGCATCGGCTGGTTCGTCGCCCCACGGCTGCAGCCTCTCGGAACCTGCCGGTGTGCCGTACCCAGCTCGATGCCATTGCGCTTCCGTCGGCAGTTTCTTCCGCGACCAATTGGCGAATGCTGTCGCTTCCGCGTGACTCACGTAAACGGGCCACGAGTGGGGCAAGGGAATCGCGCCAAACATCGCGCGGTACTCCCACTGTGCGTCGGGGTCGGCCGCGGATGAACCCGATCGCCGGCTCCAGAAGTGGGGATGCTCGATCCCTTCGCGCTGTTTCCACTCCCAATCAGCGGGACTCCAGCAGCCTTCATCTTCGTATCCGCCAGCCTGCACGAACTTCAGGAATCGCCCATTCGTCACCGGAAACGCATCGATTGCGAAGGCCGGCACAGACACTTCATTTTCTTCGAATTCGTTGTCCCATCCAAAACCGGAATCACTTCGAGCTTGTCCCAGCGTTGCGCGACCCGCAGAGATGGCGATCGATCGCTGCTGGGGCGATGGCCTCGCATCGGCGGACGGCCGAGGCTGGGGCGTTTTTCGCTCGACCGGCAAGGCGTGCAGCAGGTACGCGAGCGTTTCCGCATGCATCAGGCGGTGCTCGATCGCTACGTTAAGCAGCGTCCGCCTCGCCGCGGATTCAGTAGATTTCGCAGAGGTTCGTAATCCGGAATCCAGTGCTTCGCGAACGCCTCTCATGTAGCCTTCCACCCGCGCGATGTCTGGCCAATCGCTTGCCACGTCGGTTGGCAGCCCGGTTCCGACGGGGTCGATGCCGAATGCGAAAAGCTTGTCGAATTCCGTGTGCCGCGACGCGAGCCCCAGGGTCGACGCGAGAAGATTCCAGTCGAAAGCCTCCAGGTGGCCCAAATAAAAGATCAGGCGGTGCCGTTCGGGAATCGGTCGTTCGTAAAACGAATTCGGCGGCAAGAGTCGGAATAATGAGTCTGTGCGGGCGCGCGCCTCGCTCATCCGCGCCAGCAGAGTCGTATCCGCATCAGGAGCCATTCGGGAGGTTGCCATAGGTCACCTTTGAGGACGGGACATACCTTTTTACCGCCCGCCACACCTCGGCATCAATGCTTTTCTTCCCGCAAAGCCGATTAGATGTAGGAAGCGCCCAAAGGTTACAACGTGGACTTCGGGGAAAGGAGACCCGGCACTTTCGCGAAAGCTTTTCCCCGGTGGCTATACCGGTTCTTCTCTTCCGGGCTCAGTTCCGCGAACGTGCGCCCGACTTCTGGGCAAAGAAATATTGGATCGTAGCCAAATCCCGCCGAACCGCGCGCTTTTTTCGTCAGGACCCCATAGGCCGCATCCGAAACCACCCCGATCACGTGTCCCCGGCGTGCCAGAGCGATGACGCAAACAAAATGCGCGCGTCGCTCGTCGTCTCCTTTGCCCTCCATTGCCTTCAGGAGCTTGCTGTAGCGATCTGCGTCTGTTGCATCCGGGCCCGCGTAGCGCGCCGAGCGCACGCCGGGCGCTCCCTGCAGCGCTGGTACCACGAGTCCCGAATCGTCGGCGAGAACGATCTCGCTCGTATGGCGGCTGTAATGAAGAGCCTTTCCGGCAGCGTTTTCTGCGAAGGTAGGCGCCGACTCCTCAAATGGCGGCAGCGCGCGAAAATTGGGCAGCAGCTCAAGCGTCAGCGCACCGCCTGCCAACTCCAAATACTCCCGCAGCTTTCCTTCATTCGATGACGCGAGGAGAATAAGATCGCCGCCCGCGCGGTTATCGGCGGCCACTGAAGTTCATGTGCAGCAGATCTTGCTGCACCTCGCTCAGGTGACGAATGCCCCCCGCTGCCAGCTCGAGCAGTTGCTGCAGCTCCTGGCCGGTATACGGCCGCCCTTCAGCGCTTGCCTGCACTTCGACGAATCTTCCCGTGCCCGTCATCACCACATTCATGTCCACCTGCGCGCGCGAGTCCTCTTCGTACGCCAGATCGAGCAGCGGTTGATCATCCACAATCCCCACGCTCGTGGCTGCAATCGAATCGCTCAGCGGAACAGAGCGAAGAATTCCCGCCGCCACCATTCGCTCGAGCCCCAGCGCCATCGCCACGAACGCGCCTGTCACAGACGCGGTTCTCGTTCCGCCGTCCGCCTCGATCACGTCGCAATCGACCCACACCGTTCGCTCGCCCAGAGCCTTCAGGTCCGTCACGGCTCGCAGTGTTCGCCCGATCAATCTCTGAATCTCGAGTGTTCGCCCCGATTGCCGCCCTCGCGTTGATTCACGCGCCGTGCGTTCCTCCGTGGCGCGCGGCAGCATCCCGTATTCGCCCGTCACCCAGCCTTTGCCTGTGCCCTTCAAGAACGACGGCACTCCGTCATCGACCGTCGCCGTGCAAATCACGCGCGTTCGTCCCGCTTCGATCAGCACGCTCCCTTCCGCGTGCGTGATGAAATCCGGCGTAATTTTCACGGGCCGCAAATCGGCCGGCGCGCGTCCGTCAGCTCGCAAGAAGTGCCCCTTTCGTTCGTGGATGAAGCCAGTTTCGGACGGACAGTTTGCCGACCCCGTCGGCCCCTGTCAACACGCCCGGCCCATTTCGCGCCTGGGGTTTCTGCGGAGTTGCGCTTACCGGCGCGGGTGAACTCGGCGCTCCCGTAGCGCCGCCTTGTGCCGGCGCTGCACTTGGCTGTGCCGCCGCCGGCGGATTCAAATCGAAAAATCCCGTCAAGTCCACGTGCCCGGCCAGCGTGTCGACCTCTTGGCCGTGAATCAAAATTTTCAGCCGGCGCAGCGATGCAACGTTATTCTCAAGCGTCTCCGTGATCGATTGGATCACCGCTTCCTCGCTCGAAATGCCCGACGGCGTTTCCGTCACCAGCGCGTCCGAAAAATCCGCGATCGCCGTCCCGTCCGGCAGCACGTAGAACCCGAGCAGCGTCGTATCCGCCGGCAATATCCGTTGCTCGGCGCTTGGCGGATCGGCAATCAGCTCGTCGAGCACCTGCTTCGAGCGCTGCGCCGCGTCGGCCGAAAGCGGCAGCTCCACAATGGCCGGCGCCACCGTGTCATTTCCCGCCGCCCAGAAAATCTTTGCCTCCACTTTCACGTCCGTCGGCGTCGAAATCGGAGGCGCCAGCACCTCGCGCCGCGCCAACTCTTCGGACCTCTCCGCTGAAATCCGCTGCACGCGTTCATGCAGGCTGCGCAAGCTGATCAGCCCGATCAGAACGGCCGTTGCCAGTATGCCGGCAGCAATCTTCAAATCGCGCGGCACTAATCGCCCCCCGCCGGATGGCTCGATTCAAACGCCTGCAATCCCCGTGCAATCGCGACTGCCAGAGGCGCCGCCATGGTCTGCAGCGAACTCGGGTCCGCCACCGAAACGCTCGACACCTCGATCGCCACTGCCGGCTCGCTCACGGATCTCAGCTCGCGTATCGCCACTCCCGCCGGCGTGGCTGGCGACCCCGAAAATCTCTGCGCAAGCTGCGCCTGCAGCGCATCTGCCAGCGCGTGGCTCGTTACCACGTACGGCTCCTGCGCCAGTTCCCACACCGCGAGCGAAGGAACCGTTGGCGCGGCCGCAGCAGGCGCAGGGGCTGGAGCTGCCGACGGCGCCGTAGTGCCGCTCGTCGCCGTCACCCCGGCTGTTGCCGCCGGCGGTCCGCTCGGTGTGCTCCCAAACTGGTAGTAGTAAGCCCGTGCCGTCCCGGCGGTGCCGCTCGACGCCACGTGCAGGCTCACAAAGACCGCATCGCGATACGCATTTGCGATCGCCGCGCGATCGTCGTAAGACGGGTTCGAATCATCCATGCGCGTCAGCACCACACGAAATCCCTGGCTCTCCAGCTCGCCCCTTACCACTATCGCGAACTGCAGCACCACGTCCTTCTCGATCGCTCCGCTTTGGCCGCGCGCGCCCGTGTCGGTGCCCCCATGTCCCGGATCGAGCACAACGATGGGCCCCACGTGAGCGGGCGGCGTTGGAATCGGCGTCGGAACTTGCGAAGCGGGTGCTTGCGGCGGAGCCGGAGAAGAAGGAGGAGGTGTCGGAGGAGGCTGCTGCTGGCTCTGCTGCGCTTGGGCCTGAGCCCGTGGAGCACTCGGTCTACTCAGTGCGCGCGTCTCTCCGCGGAAAGCCACCACGAAACATCCCGCGACAATCAACGCACCCGTAACAGTCGAACGCAGCACGCCGAAGAGAATAGCAGAAATGTTGCAGGCTGCCGACTTGAGCCCTTGCCCGCAGAAGCCAACGTGTCACGCCCCGCGCCCGGCGAAGAGGCGACGCTGTAGCGCCGCATACTCTACGCTGCCTTTCGCTGGCGCAGCGCCGAGAGCAGCCACCCGTCGCGCTTCAGCGCATTCATCGCGAAATACACGCCGAATCCGCTCAAAATCAGCGCGCCGCCGAACGTCAGTCCGCTCATCCCGAGAATCTTCTCGCCTTGCCCGTGCGCCACAGAGAAGCCAAGCAGCAACGCCGGACACGCCCCGCACAATATCGCCCCCGCCATTCCTCCCGGCACGCGGAACGGCCGCTTCAGCTCCGGCTCCCGAATGCGCAGCGCCACCAGCGCCACGAACTCGAGCATCAGGCTCATCCCATATAGAAGGATATCGAGCGTCACCAGCCGCTCGAAACCCAGCCCCAGGCACAGCGCCCAGCCCGCCGCCAACACAAGAATCGCCACCCACGGCGCCCGCGTCTTTGGCTGCAGCTTCCCGAAAACGCTGGGCAGCATTCCGTCCTGCGCCATGGCCAGCGGCAATCGCGAATAGCTCATCACTAGGGCGTTGAACATCCCGAACCCGCTCATCATCCCGCCGAGCACCAGCACCACCCGCAGCCATTTCCCGCCCATCATTCCGGCGAAAATGGCCCACGAGCCCGTTTGAAACGCCGACGCTGGCATCCCCGTAATCCACATTGCGAGAAACGGCACAATATACGTCGCGGAGACCACCACCACCGCCAGCAGCATCGCGCGCGGATACGTCCGGTGCGGCCGCTCCACCTCCGCTGCAATCGTCGACGCGTTATCCCACCCCATGTAGTTCCACATGCAGATCAGCAGCCCGCCGATCAATCCGACCGTCGACCCCGAAGGCGCCACGGTCGCACCCGAAAACGCTCCCATCTTGAACGGCGCAAGCAGCACGATGATCGCGAACGGCGCCGACAGCAGGAAGAAGAGCCACAGCGACGAAATCGCCACCACGCGAATCCCGGCGATGTTCATCACCGCGCACACCGCCACGATTGCAAGCATCACGAAAAGTCCGTGGTTTCCGATCCCGAACCACGGCGCCAGCACCTTCAGATACTCCAGAAACAGCGTCGGATAGATCGCCATGTCGAACACGCTGGCGGCCAGCGACAGCCACGCCTCCTGAAATCCCCAGAAATTCCCCAGCGCCCGCCGCACCCAGGCGTAATACCCGCCCTCCGCCGGAATCGCGCTCGAGAGCTCGCCGATCATGAACGCCGTCGGCAAACTCCACACCAGAGGCGTCAGCAGCAGGATCAGAATCCCTTTCCCGTACCCGGCGCCGTGAATGATGTCTTCGGTGCCGTAGGTTCCGCCCGACACCATAAAAAACGTCGCCGCCACAAGCGGCCAGAGCGCCAGTTTTGCAGCTCGCTTTACTTTGGGAACAGCTTGGGAAGGGAACTCAGCAGGGAGGGATATCGTGCTCAATTGTTTGTCGCGTCCTCCATCAGCGACCCTCGCTCACACACCCGCGCTGCTCGGAGCGAGTTCGCACGCGCAGAATACGAGAATTGCACCACGATGCAAGGAAAATTTGAGCCTTGGCTCGAATTTCTGCACCGGCGTGCCGCGACGGTTGTCGCCCGATTGGATCGTGGAGACTTCCTCTTCTGTGCAGCGAAGCCCTTGGTGTCGGTAGCCGTGTTTCGAGGAGGCAGGACCGGAGGGGAAGGCGCGTCTACCAGAGCTTGAGCGCGACGGCGTAGCCCGTCAGCAATCCGTGGAAGAAAGCCTGACGCGTCTTCTGATTGGAGTCTCGATAGTGGCGGCTCGCTTCATCCAGCGCCCTCAGGAGCTTCTCGCGCCGCTCCTGCCGCGCTCCGTTGGCGACCAGTTTGCTTACGAGCACCTGCACTGCCTTGACGTCTGCGATGTCGAACTTGTGGTTGTGCTTCATCCTGCGCCTCCACTCGGACCTTAGAACGTCCGGTCCGTCTCCGCTGGCGGAGTGCTCGCTACGAGCGGTCACTTCCGCTTGCCGTGGCCCTCTGCGACCTCAGCGGATTCGGCCGAATCACGTTCCGTGGATCGCGTTCCGGCTCCGACTTAGCTTGGCTTACAGGTTCGCTGAGCTCTTTCTCGGCGATCACCCAATCCTCCAACTCGCGGCCGGGTTCTCCACCTCGCTGGACGTAAATCTCATACGCCCTCGCTTCGATCTCTTCCTTGCTGGGTTTTCGTCCCATAGTCCTTCTCCTTCCCTCAATTTCACCTTCCATTCCACCCTAGAATCCTCAATCCAGCGTTGCAATCCAGTGAAAGCTGTACACAGACACCTCACCTTCAGCGTCGCGGCAAATTCTCCAGATTTTCTTCAGTTTCTATGGTTGCGGCGTGTTTGCCATTTCCCAGTAGAACTTCTGTAGGACATAAAATGCTTCTTTCCGCTGTCCTCGATTGGAAATCAGCCCTTTGCGGTTGTAGAAGTCCTGAATTACCGGCAGAAAGCGCCGCGGCGAGTGAAAATCCATCAGCACCCACGGAGTCATCCCCGCCAGCTGGGAAATTCGCTTCAGCATCCCGATTTGCCGCGTGTATAGGTCCGCCTGATATTCCTCGGTCCACCGTGCATTCGCGTCCCCGTGATTCCCAAACGGCGCTCCGGCCCCGAACTCGCTGATAATCACCGGCTTGTCGTACTCGATCTTCCACTGCATCCGGTCGCAATCCTCCGGCGGCCCGTCGTACCATCCTATATATTCGTTGATTCCCAGCACGTCGAGGTACTGCCCCAACGGATCGTCGAACACGCGCACATCCGGCCCGCCGCTCTTCCGCTCGTTCATGGCTGCCGTGATGAGCCTCGTCGAATCGAGCTCCCGCGCATATGCCGCCACGTTCTTCAGGAACTCCAGCCGGTCGGGCACAATCGGCGTCTCATTTCCCACCGACCACAGCGCCACAGACGCCCGGTTCTTGTCCCGGTCGATCAAGTCCCGCATCTGCTCTTCCGCCACTTCCAGCGTCGCCGGGTTCTTCCAGTCGTTCCCCCAGTAAACCGGCACTTCCTCCCAAAGCAGCAGCCCCATTTGGTCGGCCAGCCGCGCCGTGTTTGCATTGTGCGGGTAATGCGCCAGCCGGATGAAGTTGCAGCCCAGCTCCTTTGCCCATCCCAGCAGCGTCCTCTCGTCTTCCACCGAAAACGCGCGCCCGCCGCGGAATGGCGCCTCTTCGTGCATTGCCACGCCGCGCAGAAAAATCGGCTTTCCGTTCAACAGAATCTGGTGCCCGCGCGTCTCGATTGTTCGAAACCCAATCTCCTCCTCCACTCGGTCGCCCTCTCCCGAAATCACTACGCGATAAAGCTTAGGTGTTTCTGGAGACCAGAGCTGCAACGGCTTCGGACATTTCGCGGGGCGGTTATCCGTGCATCCGAGTTTGCTGACGTCAAATGCGATCTCTGCGCGGCCGTCCGGCGATATCAATGTCTTATACATAATGTTCGCGTCGGGAATCTCTATCGTCACTTCGTTCCGCGAGCGCGTGCCGTCAAACTGCACCCATCCGGTGATTTCGCTCGTCGAGCCTTTCGCCAGTTGCACGGAATAGTCCCGAATGAACGTCTCCGGCACGTCGACCATCTCCACGTCGCGCGTCAATCCCCCAAAGTTCCACCAATCTGTGTTGACACTCGGCACGGCATCGACCCTCCGCGCGTTGTTCACCTCCACCACCACGAAGTTCTCACCCTCATGCACCGCATCCGTAATCTCGAAATCAAACGGCGTGAACCCGCCCTCATGCTCGCCCAGCTTCGTCCCGTTCAGGTAGACCCGCGCCAGATAATTCGCCGCGCCAAAGTGCAAGAACGTCCGCATGTGTTCGTGCTTCTGATAGAGGAACGTCCGCTCGTACCACACCGGGCCCTCGTAGAAGAAAAGCTCCGGCCTCTGCATGTTCCAGTCGCCCGGCACATTCAGCGTTGGCGACGCGTCGAAGTCATATTCCACCAGCTCCTGCTTGTTCTTCGGTTTTCGGTTCTCGTAGAACCGCATCCCTAGTCCCGTTTCGTACGGATCGACAATCGTCCTCCACACGCCATTCAGGCTGTGTGTCGCGCGACCCGGTATATTTGCGATCAGGCTAGCCGGCTTAGGCTCGCCCAGAGTGGAAATGCAGCAGATCAGAACGAGAAAAAGTGTCCGTTTCATGCACGAATACATAGACCGCGCCCAACTCCTATGTCAATTCATTACCGCTGCTTTCGCCTAAGGCGTCCCGCCTCGCCCTTGCCATTGTGTCGAAGTCCAGACAGGGCTACGATGGTGGCCACAGCGGCCCAATTTGGTTGGACACGGCCATCGTCGGATCCGGTTCGCGAACTGCGTTGTACGAGTGGCGTCGATCCTGGGCGTAGGTTTATCGACGCGAGGAGGCGGGCATGACTGAGGGCCCCAGGCACATGAAGTGGTGGGGATGGGGCGATCCTGACGTGCTCTTCAATTCCGCCGCTCACCCGGGATTCTGGCCATACGCGAGCAGTAAGCTCGGCATCGACGGCGATATGCGCCCGGCGGCGCCGCCGCACCTCGATTCTGTCGAGCTTCCCGATCCCGTCACGAACCGCCGCTTCCTAACTGACATTTCCTCCGCCCTTCGTCCAGACCAGGTCTGCGACTCCCGCTACGAGCGCATCGTTCACGCCTACGGCAAGGGTTTTCGCGATCTCTTCCGCATGCGTCGCGGAAACCTCGAGAGCGCTCCCGATCTCGTTGTCTATCCCGAGACCGAAGACGACGTCCTCGCGGTGCTCCGCGCCGCCGCACACCACGACGTAGTCGTCATCCCCTTTGGCGGCGGCAGCAATATTTCCGGCTGCCTCGAGCGCATGGAAACTCGCCGCATGGCCGTTTCGCTCGACACGCGCCGCATGCGCCGCGTCCTCGTGGTCGACAGGGAATCCTTCACCGCTCGCGTCCAGGCTGGCGTCTTTGGTCCCGATCTCGAGCAGCAGCTTGCCGCTCAGGGCATGACGCTGGGCCACTTTCCCGATTCGTTCCTCCATTCCACTCTCGGCGGCTGGATCGCCACCCGCTCCGCCGGAATGCAGAGCGACAAATACGGCAAGATCGAGGATATGGTTGTCGCTCTCCGCATGATCACGCCCGACGGCATCCTCGCCACCCGCTCTGTTCCCAAATCCTCTAACGGAATCGACGTCAATCATCTCTGCATCGGCAGTGAGGGCACTCTCGGCGTAATCACCGAAGCCACCATGCGCGTTCATCCGCGCCCTCAAGCGCGCATTGTTCCCGCGTTTCTTTTTCCCGAATTCGAGGCCGGCGTCCACGCCATCCGCGAATGTGTCAGCAGGGAATGCATGCCTTCGATGGTGCGCCTCAACGATCCCGATAAGACCGCTCTCTCCGTCGCTTTCAAGCGTCCTTCGTCTCCTCTCTCTCAGGCCGTGAGCAAAGCCTTTAAGACCGCCTTGCGCTTCAAGGGCTTCGACATGCCGCGTGCTTGCCTGATGCTCGTTGCCTTCGAAGGCCGCCACGCCGACGTAGCCCGTCACTTGCGCAACGTCAGTTCCATCTACCGCCGCTCCGGTGCCGTCAGCCTCGGCTACAGTGCCGGCAAATCCTTCGAGGCCACGAAGTACGATTTCCCGCACATTCGCGATTTCCTTCTCGCGCACGACGTCACCGCCGACGTCAGCGAGACGTGCACGGTGTGGAGCAACATCCTTCCTCTCTACAACGCCACTATGGACACGATGCGCAAACGCATCCGTGAACGCGGTATGCCGCCCTGGGCCGGCTGCCACATCAGCCACACCTATCAGTCGGGTGCGAGCCTTTATTTCACCTTCGGTTTCAAGCAGGAGCTTGGCCGCGAAATGGAGCAGTATCTCTACGTCAAGCGCGCCGTCCAGCAATCCTTCATCGACCACGGCGCCACTCTTTCGCACCATCATGCCGTCGGCACGGAACATCTCCCATGGCTCACTGCGGACATTTCTCCCCTTGGCATCCGCGCCGTCGCCGCCCTCAAGCAGGGCCTCGACCCCGGGAATATCCTGAATCCCGGTCGGCTTCAGCCATCCGCCCATCCGTTTGAAGACTGGGCGCGAATCACCAGCTCTCTCGAAGCGGCTGTCAGAGCCAAAGTCTCCTGACCGCGCCACCCCGGCTCTCACGCCTCGGCCGGCCTGCAAACCCGCCTGCCTCCGCCCGCATCTTATTTCTGGAACTTTGCTTCGCTCCAACGGGAATGAACCGTTAGGAACGCAACACTAGGTCACTGCAAGAGCCTCAATGAACGAACATCGGAAATTCGCGCCCGCCACTGCGCTTTTGCTCTCGGCGCTCCTTCTCGTTCCCGTCGCTCCGCTCGATGCGCAACAACAGCAAGCTCCGGCGCAGCAGCAAGCTCAGCCACCTACGGTGGCTCCCAAAATCTCCAGCGAAACCAATATGGTCATGGTCGCTGCCACTGTTCGCGATAAGCACGGCCAGATCGTCTCGAACCTCACAAAATCCGATTTCTCGCTCGACGAAGACGGCCGCCCCGAAACCATCAGCTACTTCGCTCGCGAGAATGATCTCCCGCTCACTGTCGGCCTGCTCGTCGACACCAGCCTGAGCCAGCGCCGCGTCCTTGCCGACGAACGCTCCGCCAGTTCCTCCTTCATCGACCACACGCTTCGCGAAGATAAGAAGGACCAGGCGTTCCTGATCCATTTCGACAAAGAGGTGGAACTTCTCCAGGACCTCACGACCTCGCGCAAGAAACTTGAAGACTCGCTCCGCCTTCTCGACACGCCCGAGCTCGAAGATGCCAGCCAGAGCCAAGGTCAAGGGCAGGGCCAGGGCGGAGGAGGCCGTCATCATTACGGCGGAGGCGGCACCCTTCTTTACGACGCCGTCTTTCTTGCCTCCGACGACCTCATGCAGAAGCAACAGGGCCGCAAAGCCCTCATCGTCCTCTCCGACGGCGTCGATCGCGGCAGCAAGGAATCCATCACCTCCGCCATCGAAGCCGCCCAGCGCGCGAACACCGTCGTCTACTCCATCCTATTTAAGGATGACGAGCCCTACGGGCACCGCGGCGGTTTCGGTGGCACTCATGTCGGTTTGGGAGGCCCTGGCGGCTACCCCGGTGGTTACCCGGGCGGCGGTGGCCGCCGCTACCCGCAGCAGCGCGAAGAGCGCCCCGACGGCAAGAAGGTCCTCGACCGCATCTCCAAGGAAACCGGCGGCCGCCTCTTCGAAGTCTCGAAAAAGCAGCCCGTCGACCAGATCTACACGCAGATTCAGGAAGAGCTTCGCAACCAATACATTCTCGGCTACGTTCCCGACAAATCTCCCAATCCCGCTGACTACCACAAAATCCATCTCACCACGACGCAGAAGGACCTCGCCGTCCAGGCCCGCGACGGCTACTACGCCTCCCAGCCCCAACCCGCGCCCGCCGCCGCTCCTCCCGCCACCAAGGCCGTTCCCGGCTCCTAATCCGCCCCTGTCCTTTCGGCCCATAATCACTTGCACATCACACCATTCCCGTATCCTCTTGTCTTTCCGCCGTTCTGCTAGCCTGAAATCAGCCATTTTTCCCAATTCTGGACGCAAATCTGACCGGTGACCGCCCCACTCGGCGGTCAGGGAGTTCGAACGTGAAAACCGCTTCTTGGAGCCTGGTGCTCGTCACTGCCATCGCTGTCGCCGCAGCGCCTCTCGCCGCGACCCCGCGCCAATCCGCCGCGTCGCCGCAGCAGACTCAACAGCAGCAGCAATCGCAACAGCCCCAGCAGGCCCAGGACAACTCGAGCCCCCTCTATCGCGTCACCGTTGTCGCCCGCACCACCAAAGCCATCAACTACCGCCATCTCAGCGGCGCCACCAAAATCGATTTCCGCGGCACGGTCCTCATGCCTCTCGCTCACGGCGACGCCAAGGTCGAAGGCAAGCGTGGCGCCGTCCGGATCCAGGCGCAATTCGAAAAGCTTGAGTCCGCCAACCGCTTCGGCCCGCAATTCCTCACCTATGTCCTCTGGGCGATTTCCCCCGAAGGCCGCGCCGATAATCTCGGCGAAGTTCTTCTCGACGGGTCGAAAAGCAAGCTCGACGTCACTGCCCAGCTCCAGGCCTTCGCGCTGATCGTCACCGCCGAGCCTTATTTCGCCGTCACGCAACCCAGCGAAGTCGTTGTCCTCGAAAATGTCGTCCGCCCTGACACCATCGGCGACGTCGAGGAAATGGACGCCAAGTTCGATCTTCTCCAGCGCGGCCAGTATCAATTCGTTGATAGCGGAGCGCAGCCCTCCGCGCTCGATTCGCACATTCCGCTCGGCCTCTATGAAGCGCGCAACGCCGTTGAAATCGCGAAGACGATGGGCGCCGATCATTACGCTGCCGCCAGCTACCAGAAGGCCACGCAGCTTCTCGCGCAGGCCGAAGGCTCACTGCAGCACAAGGCCGAGAAGAAGCAAATCGAGATGGCCGCGCGCGAAGCCGTCCAGACCGCGGAAGACGCCCGCGCCATCACCGTGAAGCGCCTTGAGGAAGAAAAGCAGCAGCAGGAGCGCGCCGCCGCTGCCGCTCGCGAAGCGAAAGCCAAGGCTGATGCCGAAGCCGCGCAGCGCGCCGAACTCGAAGCGCAGTTAGCCGCCGAACGCGCCGCCCGCGAAAAGGCCGAAGCAGAAGCCGCCAAGGCTGCCGCGCTCGTCCAGCAGCAAGCGATGCAAGCCGAAGCCGAACGCCAACGCCTTGCCGCCGAGCAAGCCGCCAGGGAAAAAGCCGACGCCGAAGCCGCCAAGGCCGCGGCGCTGGCCCAGCAGCAAGTCGCTCAGGCGGACGCCGAGAAGGCCCGCCAGGCGATGCAGCAATCAGAAGCAGAGAAAGCCGCCGCTCTCGCGCAGCAACAAGCCGCGCAAGCCGAAGCCGACAAGGCCCGCAAAGCGATGCAGGAATCAGAAGCAGAAAAAGCCGCGCTGCGCCAGCAGCTCCTCGATCAGTTGAACACCATTCTCCAAACGCAAGACACCGCCCGCGGCCTCATCGTCAACATGTCCGACGTTCTCTTCGATACCGCCAGCTACACGCTTCGTCCCGCCGCGCGCGAAAAGCTCGCGAAAATTTCCGGAGTTGTCCTCGCGCATCCCGGCCTCACGCTCCAGATCGAAGGTCACACGGATAGTGTCGGCAGCGACGATTACAACCAGGATCTTTCCGAACGCCGCGCGGGTGCCGTCCGCGACTACTTGGTCGACCAGGGCGTCGCCGCTTCTTCTGTCACCGCGCGCGCCTTCGGTAAGACGCAGCCCATCGCCTCAAACGATACGCCCGACGGCCGCCAGAAGAATCGCCGCGTCGAGCTCGTCGTCAACGGCGATTCCATCGACGCCTCTGCGCCTCCTCGCGCTCCGCAAGCGCAACAGTAGTTCGCTCCCGTGCGTTGCTGCGGAAGGCCAGGGATTCATTCCCGCCGTAACGCGCTCAAGAAAGGACGGCGCTAGCCGCTGAAGCCAGGTCTCGCTGATTCTCACTTTAGCGGTGGACCCCGTTCAGAGCCCCCTTCACTCGCTTCCGCTTCGTCTTCGCAGCGCTAGGCAGCCCGAGAAAAATCTGCTATTCATCCGCCGAATCTTGCGTCGCCGACTCGTCCTGCCTTTTCCTCTACCTCCTCTATCTCCTTTACCTCCTCTACTTCCTCTACTTCCTCTTACTGCCCCACCGTCCCATCCGACCATTTCCCAACCAACAGCATAAAAATCGTCACACGCTCTTCGGGATCGTCCGACGCCAGGACCGGTGAGCCGGGCAAGCCCGCTCCCCAGCTTTTTGCCACATTGCCATGCACGAAAAACATCACATGGGGATGCCAGCTCTTTCCGTCGTCGTTCAGATACTGTTGTTTCGACATCATGTAGCACATCGCGCCCGGCTCCAGCGGCGGCAGTTCCTTCTTGTCCATTGCCGACGCCGTCTCTCGTACGATTTCCTCCTTCGATTTTCCCTCCAGCACAAGCTTCGTCCTCATCAGGAAGATCGGCGCAAACGTCCTCGTCGCCGCCGGATTAAAGCAAATCGGCGACCGCACCTTCGGATTCCAGAATTCCGGAGCGGTCGTCGCTGCGCCCCACGACCGTTCCACGAGGCACATAAACCCATTCTTGCCTTTCACCGCGGTCGTGAATCCCTTCCGTCCCAGCACCATTACTTCGGCTTCGTCTGAAATCGATGCCGGAGCGGCGCTCCGTGCCAGAGCGATTTCCGCCTTCTCATCCGGAATCAAATACTGCTCCACGGGCGCCATCGCCGGATATGCACTCTTCTCCTGCGCTCCCGTCGGATGAGCCCAGCCAACAAAGACCACCGGCAATAGGAATGCTAGAGCGGCGGTCGTGACCTGATTTCTTCGCATGACGATTCTCCCGTACGCGTGAGACGTGGCAACACCCGTTTCGATCTTGTCGATCATCTTAAATCCCTCCGGCGAGCCGGGTCAAACCACCGTCCGCCTCGCTCACGAGAACGTCGCGCGCCTGGGACCCCTACCCCATTCCTCATCCCGCGGATCACGAGGGATGAATCTCCCCATTGGCCCTTTTGCCTCCCTGGCTCCATTTCAGCAAGGTCTTGAGTCACAGTGTCAGGAACCTCCCGGTTTGATTTGTCAGGTATGTCCCCGGTCTGCACCCGCCCTTTCAACTCACAGTGTCAGGAATCTCCCCGGTCTGATCTGTCAGGTATGTCTCCGGTCTGCACCAGAATGTGGCCCACGGCGTAAGCCGTGGGGATACTGAGGCTTGCAGGAGCTCAGAGCCCCTTTAGGGGCGGCAGAGAGACCATCGCCGCCTCCCCTATCTCCTTTGTTTCCTTTACTTCCCGATTTCCCTTGACTCCCGGTCCCTCCTGTGATATACTACTTGTTCCATTAAAAATGATAATAATTGTCGTGTGCCCGCTCGATGGCACGCCAGCGCCGGACCTCTGCCCGCCAGCAGGCGACGCTGAAACGAAAGGAGATAGCAGCGAATGCGCGATTGTCGTGGCCCTATCGACCTCCTTGATGGCTCGACATTCGCCCCATTTCGAATCGAGGATCCGATCAGGATCCTCGTCCTGAGAGGAGCATCGCGAGCGAAGGACCTCTCTTTTCTAATCTATACACTGAAGATTAGAAATCGTCGTAACCCTCGCCGAATCACTCACTTACATTTTTCTAATCTATACAGAATCCCGGCCTTTTTTCTTATGTTCTCCCCGGAAGCCAGCCATGGCATTTCTAATCGCGAATTCCAATTATTAGAACCGCCCGTAAGTCATAGAAAACAAAGGACCGGCACTCAGTCTAATCGCGAAAAAAAGCCATTTCATCACCTGCGCGCGATCGCGTCTCACCTTCCCTCTCTAATCTTCCGACTGAAGATTAGGAATCGCCGTAACCATCCCAAAATCAGCGACTTGCATTTTTCTAATCTGTACGCGCCCCCGGCTCTTTCTTTTTCCTTGCCTCCGCCTCGTCCTTCTTCACCTTTCTCCCCCTTGACAACACGAATCGGACCGTCCATCTTTATTGGCTTTCCTTCGCGGAGGATGCTTTCCCGCATCACGCCGTCCCCGCTGGGAGATCCACTTGCGCATACGCATCTGCTTTCACGACAAATGCTTCGACGGAGCCTCCTCCGCCGCTATCTTCACGCGCTTCTATCGCGAACGCATCAATCCCGACGCCGAGTTCCTCTACACCGGAATGACCCACAAGGCTTCACAGCCCTTCGAGGACGGCGTCTTCGACGGCGACGAGAACGCCATCGTCGACTTCAAATATTCCAGCTCTCCTCTCCTCACTTGGTGGTTCGACCATCACCAGAGCGCCTTCCTGAAGCCGGAAGATGCCGGGCATTTCCGCCAGGACCACTCCGGGAAAAAGTTCTACGACCCGAGCTTCAAGTCCTGCACCAAGTTCCTGGCCACGGTCGCCTCGGAGAAGTTCGGCTTCGACGCCGAGCCTCTCGTCGATCTCATCAAGTGGGGCGACATCATCGATGGGGCGCAATTTGCGAGCCCCGAAGTCGCGGTCGGCCTCGCCGAGCCGGCCATGCAACTTGCACTCGTGATCGAAGCGGCGCCCGAGCCCGACCTGGTCCCGAAGTTGGTTCCCGAACTCGGCTACAAATCCCTCGCGGAGATGGTCGAGCTGCCCCTCGTGAAAAAGCACCTCGGCCCTCTGCTCACCCGCCATCGCCACTCGATGGAAGTTTTGCGCGACCGCATGGATTACCGCGACGGCGTCATCTACTTCGACGTCAGCGACCTCGATCTCGAGGGCTACAACAAATTCATTCCGTACTTTTTGTATCCGGATGCGCTCTATTCCGTCGGCGTCAGCGCTTCGCCCACGCGTGCAAAGGTTTCCGTGGGAACCAACCCGTGGAAGGAAGCGTCCGCGGAAGTGAATCTCGCGTCGCTGGCGGAGAAGTACGGTGGCGGAGGCCACGCGCGCGTCGCGGCGATCTCGTTTGGCCCCGGAGACCTCGTCAAAGCGCGCCTCGTTGCCAAGGAGATTGCGGCCAAGCTTCGGCGCTGCTGACGCCCAGCGGCGCTCGCCCCGTGGCCGCGCAGCCGCGAATCCTCTCATGCTATAATTTTTCCCCTTGTGGGCCGCTAGCTCAATTGGCAGAGCAGCTGACTCTTAATCAGCGGGTTCCAGGTTCAAGTCCTGGGCGGCTCACCACCAACCCTTCCCACACCCTGCTTCTGCTTCAGACTCGACGCCCGCAATTCCACATGCGCGCGCCCCTCTCCCCCGCGGCCATTTCTGTTGATATTGGGCAAGAATGGGAATTAATCTTCGGTGCGGTGTCAGGGTTGTTTGGCGGGTGTGAACAGCCCGTAATTTGCAGAGAAATTCCTGCCCCAGCCTTTCCTGGTTTCAGCTGCCCAGCCGAAACGAATGTCACGGTCTGGAAACGACCGGTTCATTTGGACGTAACACCAGCACGCGAGTCTTGCTCGCCGAATCCGGGCGGCAAGGCGCCCAGGGTTCCGAACCGCTACTCCAACACGGTTCATAGGGAGACAAACGCGAATGCTCATTCGAATGCGTGGGTTGGGAATAATTGCTTTGGTCATTGCGCTGTTTTCACTCGCAATTCCGGTCTGCGCGCAGGTCAACACCGCTAGCGTCACAGGCTTGATTACCGACCAGAGCGGCGCACCTGTCGCGGGCGTGCACGTCACCGCGTTGAATACGGAAACGGGCTACTCGCGCACCGCCGAGACGGACAGCGCGGGCTACTACTCCTTTCAAAACCTCCCAATCGGAGCGTACCAGGTTTCGGTTTCGCAGCAGGGTTTTGACACCTTGAAGGCGGATGTGACGGTAGATACGGCGCAAAAGGTTCGACGCGATTTCGCACTCAAGGTTGGTAGCACCTCGCAAACTGTCGAGGTCACCGCGAGTGTGCCGGAGCTGTCCCGCGATGACGCTTCGATCGGCACGGTCATCACCAACGAGACCGTGCAGAAGACCCCTCTCTATCTTCGCAACTGGGATGACCTGCTGCGCGTGGTCGCCGGTGTCCAAATCAACAGGTTTACGCAACAGAGCGGAGCGACGAGCGCCGGACGCGTAGGCGACTTCAACGTCCACGGGGTCCATTCGCTTCAAAACGATTTCATCCTCGACGGCATCGACAACAACACGTTTTCGGAGAACGTGCAGGAGCTGAGCACGGAAGCGTCGCATCCATCGGTGGACACGATTCAGGAATTCGATGTCATCACCAATCCCTACTCCGCCGAATACGGCCGCGCGCCGGGTGCAGCAGTCTCCGTCAGCACAAAGAGCGGAACCAACCAGTTCCATGGAGTCGCCTACGAATACCTGCGCAACAACTACTTCGACGCCAACGACTATTTTTCGGATAAGAACGGCCTGACGAAGCCGGAAAACAACCAGAACCAGTTCGGAGGAAATTTCGGCGGCCCGATTCTGAAAAGCAAGCTTTTTGGCTTCTTTGATTATGAAGGAACGCGCATCAAGCAGGGCGTTTCCCGCATCACTACCGTCCCTCTGCAGAATGAGCGAATCGGCGATTTCAGCCCCGAAACGGCTGCTACTTTGGGTCTTCCGCCCTATCCCGTGATCTACGACCAGAGCACCGGCTTGCCCTTTACCGACAACAAGGTTCCGTCCGGAAGCATCGATCCGGTCATGTCGCAGCTCTTCGCTCTCTTCCCCATGCCAAATCTTCCGGGTGATGTGAACAACTACGCGCGCAACGCGCTGGCCGTGGATAACGACGATAGTTACGATGGTCGCGTCGACTGGAGTGCCACCGCCGCTGACACGGTCTTCGGACGATACAGCTACTCGAATCGATATCGCTTCATCCCCGGATACCTGGGAGGCGTAGCCGACGGGACCTCCACTTCCGCGTGGGGCCGCCAATATCTAAAAGCCTGGAGCTTCGTTCTTGGCTGGACGCACGTTTTCTCTCCCAGCCTCGTCAACGACTTCCATCTCGGTTTCATCCGAAACTATTCGTTCGCGGAACAGGATCCCTTCGGCCTGAACGCGGCAGATCAATATGTTCCGGGAATTCCGAATAACCCCGCGATCGCCGGCGGCGTGCCACTCACTCAATTTTCGAACTTCGGATTCCTCGGCTCGCCGGACTTTCTGCCCAAGAGGCAGATCCCTCAGCAGTACGAATGGGTTGACACCGTATCGCTCATCCGGGGCGCGCACTCTCTGAAGTTCGGCATCAACCTGTGGGCCCCGATGCGCAACATTTTCCAGGATGAGCCTGGAATGCGAGGAGACCTCGGATTCACCGGCGTCTTTACCTGCGAGCGAGCAACCCCGACCTCTCCATGCACCAAGGGCACCGGTCTTTCATATGCCGACGGATTGCTCGGATTCGTGCAATCCACGCAGCTCACCAACGTTTACTTCGTCGACCAGCGCCTCTGGATGATCTCCGGCTTCGGCGAGGACGACTGGAAAGTCACGCCGAAACTCACCTTGAACCTCGGCCTGCGATACGACTTCGCCACGCCCGCGCTCGAGGGTCAGGATAAAATGGCGAATTTCGATCCAGCGGGAAATGGCGGCGAAGGAGCCTTGGTCTTCGGCAGTTCCGGGTCGCTCGAGCAGCGCGGGCTGGTGCAGACCAACAAAAAGGACTTCGGTCCTCGTTTCGGATTCGCATATTCGCCCGATCAGAAGACGGTGTTCCGCGGCGGCTACGGAATCTACTACACGGTGTTTGAACGCTATGGCAGCGAAGATCAGCTCGGCCTGAATCCGCCGTTCTTGATCAACAAGGTTCTCGCCAGCAATGTGGCTCCGGTGCTCAGTCCGCAAGTTGGATTCCCGTCTGATTTCCTCGATCCAAACACGATCGATCTGAATAATCTTCAGGCCTTTCACATTCGAACGATGAATCCAGACGACCCCTCTCCAATGGTGCAGCAGTGGAGCGTCGGAGTGCAGCGAGAATTCCTGGGCCAATTCGTGGCTGAGGTGAATTACGTAGGCACCCACTCAACGCACCTCGATACGCTGTGGGACTTCAATCAGCCGCTCATCGTAAACGGGGTGAGCACCGGCACGGTGCCTTACCCCAACTTCGGCTACATCGAATACACGAACCCGGTCGGCTTCGGGAAATACAATGGTCTCGAAGCGACCCTGACCCGCCGCTTCCGAGATGGGCTGAGCCTGCGTGCCGCTTACACGTACTCCCGCAGCACAGACGACACGCCGGCAGAACTCGAAACAAACTCTGGCGCACCGCCGAACGGCAGGGACTTCAACGCGTGGTACGGCCCGAGCGATTTCGATGTTCCGCATCGCATCGCCGTCAGCTACGTGTACGAATTCCCGTTCGGGCACGGCAAGCAGTTCCTCAATCAGGGAGTCGTCTCGTGGATCGTCGGCGGCTGGCAGACCTCCGGCGTCTACACCTACTACAGCGGCCATCCATTCACGATAAACCAGGGCGGCAGCTATAGCAGCGCGCTTGATCCCTACGGCGTGGCCACCGGTGTGCCGAACGTCGTGGGCTCGCCGCACATCGTGGGCGATCCCAACTGCTGGTTTTACGCGTCGATCAATTCCCATTGCACCGCTCTCGCTTCCGGGCTTACCGACGCCTACGAAATCACCACCGCGGGAACGGTGGGCAACAGCGGCCGCAATACTTTGCGCGGGCCTTCCACCAACGTGTTCGACTTCGCCTTGATTCGCGAAATTCCTATTCACGAGCGCGCGAACCTCGAGTTTCGCTGGGAAGTGTTCAATCTGGCGAATCACCCGCTCTTCGGCCAGCCGAGCGGAAACATCACCAGCTCCGGAGCAGGCACAATCACTTCGCTCTCGGGCGACCCGCGCGTGATGCAGTTCGCGCTGCGGTTGTCGTTCTAAGCGGGCTATTGCGCTGGGCCGAGAGATGAAGTTTTTCGTGACACTGTCTGCTCGCCGCGTTGCGCGGCTCTTGTTGATTGCGACCTTCGCGCTGCCTTCCGGGGCTGCCCGCATTCCCGCGGACAACCCTGGAAGCCGCAGCGTGATGGATGCGCACAATTGCTATCCCTACTTCGAGTGGTGGTCCGATCGAATCGACCGCGCCCTATCGGCCGGAACGCCGCTCGCGATCGAACAGGATCTCTACTGGTATACCGATCCTAAGACCGGAAAATCATGGTCGGTTGTGGCGCACGGCGCTCCCGTGTCCGGGCAGGAGCCGACGATGGAGCATTATTTCTTCGATCGGATTCGGCCGGTCGTCGAGCGCGCCCTCAAGGAAGGGAACCACGGAGACTGGCCTGTCATCACGCTGAATTTGGATTTCAAAACAGAGGAGCCGGAACATCTTCAGGCAGTCTGGAGTCTGCTTGAAAAATACCGCGATTGGCTGACGACGGCTCCGCGCGAAAAAGATGGAAGCATCGTGGAGCCGCTCGACGTTCGCCCGGTCCTCGTCTTGACCGGCGAGTCCGACGCGCAAGAGCGCGTGTTTTACGATCAAGTGCCGGTCGGCGGCCGCTTGCTTGTGTTTGGCGCAGTCCACACGCACACAGAGGATCCGACGGCAGCTCCGGATGTGCTCGAGCCCGCGCGAGCGACGAACTACCGTCGATGGTGGAACAACAGTTGGAAGGTGGTCGAACGTGGGGGGCAGACGAAAGCGGGAGCGTGGGACGCGGCGTACGATCGACGGCTTCGGTCACTCGTGCAGCACGCCCATGCAAATGGTTTGTGGATTCGGTTCTACACGCTCGATGGGGCGAGTCCTTCGGAGCTGAGCTGCCACGGATGGTTCCGGTCGTACGATTTTGGCTCGCTTGCGGCGGTAAAGATCCGCTGGCGGGCGGCGGCGGAGGCGGGAGTGGACTACATCGCAACAGACCAATACGAGCGGCTTGGCGCTTACCTGCGAACGCGGGAACACACTGCGAAACGTTGACGACGCGCCGGGGTTACCGAGCCGGCAGACGGATGGGCTTCCACCTGATCGAGCGTGGATGCTTGGTGCTTTGTCAGCGCTTATCGAAAGTTGCACCCGGCCAATCGTCTGTGCGAAACGGAGACGCGGGAAGACCTTCCTCGTTGAAGAGGTTTCCCTCGGGGCTGTCCGCCCAGTCGTACCGAACGGCGACGGGAGAGGGCACGGCGGCACTTGAAACAACAAGCGTGTCGCCCTCGATACGCGCTTCCGCCCAATGGAATTTTCGGTCTGCGCCGGCGATAGAGAAGCCCTTCAGCGGGCCGCCGACTGTCGCCAGCGATGAGCCGAAGAGGTCGAACTGGATCCTTACTGCGTCGCCCTGCACTTGCGCGGAGCGGTACAGAGGCCCCGAGTAGACAAGCTTTTCGCCGTACGTGGTTCCCAAAGCCCACAGAGCGAGACGGTCGCCGATCTCCCGTTTGCGGGGAGGATGCAGGTTGTTTGGGTCGCCGACGTCAATGGTTACCGCGAGGCCTGTGTCCGGCACGGTGCGAAGGGTGAACAATTGGGCTTCACGCAATTCGGCCCAGATGGAATCACCGAGTTCGGGACTTGAGCCTTGATTAGGAAGCTGCACAATTAAGAACGGGAAATTGCCTTCCTGCCACGCTTTGCGCCAGTCATCGATTAGCGCCGGCAAGAGCGAGCGGTATTGATACGAACGCCATGTGTTGGACTCTCCCTGATACCAGATCGCGCCGCGAATGCGATAGGGTTTGAGGGGAACGATCATCCCATCGTAGAGTCCCGACGGAGGACGCGGCGAGTCGCCTGCTTCGGGTATGGTCTCGAGTTGAAATCCCAACAATGACGCGAGCGTGAGTGGCTGCTTGACTCCCCAGCCTTCCTGCTTCAAATCCTTGAACCAGATTGTTACTTGCTGCCAGTCCGGAGTGGCCTGCAGAATCTTCGTCTCGTAGTTGTCCCAGTCAATGATTGTGGGCTGAAGCGCCTGGAACTTAAATCTGCTTTTGCCGCGGACCCAGAAACGAATCCCGCCATAAGTGTGAAGATCGGTAGCGACGCCACTTGCTTGAAAGGCGGCCACGAGGCGAGAAGAGTCGAGTTCCGCCATTTCTCCGGTTATGCTGGCTGCGTAGCCTGAGCCGCCACGGCCTGGAGATACCAGAGAAAAGACGGTCTGAGGAGCGTCGCTCCATGAGTAGGTCCAATGACCGTTGGGCGCGACACTGTCTGAAGCATTATCGAAACTGCTGAGCGGGAGCGGTTTTTCAGAGCTGTCCGGCGAAGGAAGTAGCTCGAAGTCGTCGAACTCAAGATCGACGGACTCCGGTCCGGCAGCGAATGACCTGACGTCGGCTGGCAGAGCGGCCCAACGGTCAGCGATGGGTTTCAATATGGCGTTGCCCCGCAGCGATTCGGGAGTGACCCATTCCTCGGCTGCCGAGCCGGGCCAGGAAGTGTGAATAATTCCAACCGGTACGTGAAGAGATTCCTGAAGATGACGGGCGAAGAAGAAAGCCACAGCGGAAAAATCCTTCGCGGATTCGGGCGTGCAAAGTTTCCAACCGGCTGGCCGAGTATCCGACTGCGGCGTCGCAGCAACGAGACCTGGAACAGTGAAGAGGCGAATTTCCGGATGGTTGGCGTTGGCGATTTCTTCCTCGCCACCCGTGGCGCCATTCAAGGCGAAGGCCATGTTCGACTGGCCCGAGGCTACCCAAACCTCGCCGATCATCACGTCCTTTATCTCGATGGTCTGCTTGCCGCGAACGGTGAGCAGAAAGGGCCCACCGGCGTCCATGGGAGGCAGGTTCACTTCCCACTCACCGTTAGCGCCGGCAACAGTGTCGCTGGCCGACTGGCCTAAGGTGACAGTGATTTTTTCGCCGGCGTCCGCGTGTCCCCAAATGTGGATCGGCGCGTTGCGCTGCAAGACCATGTGGTCGCTGAAGAGATGCGGCAGGGATGGATCAGCGCTCGCAGCCGTGCACACGAAAATCAGCGCCAGGGCTGCAAGAACGTAACGAGATAGGATGTTTGCACGAGGAGTCTTGCTCTCTTGAATGCAATCGTTGGCGCGAATCATTTAGTCAAAGTGAATGAGCCGGTCAGCTCAATCCTTTCTGAGGAACTTCCCACAAGGATTGCAAATTCCCCTGGTTCTGCGGTCCATCGTTTGTTGCGCACGTCGTAGTAAGAAAATGATCTGCGGTTGAGGGTGAGGTTGACGGTCTTCGTTTCGCCGGGCTGCAAGAATACTTTCGCGAAGCCCTTCAGTTCCTTCACCGGGCGCGGAACGCTGGAGTGCGAATCGCCGACGTAGAGCTCGGCCACTTCCGCACCGGCGCGCGCTCCCGTATTTTGTACATCAAAAGAGACCGCAACCGAGTCCGGGCTGCTGCTCGAACCAGGAGAGACTTTGAGATTGCTGTATCGAAACCGCGTGTAGGACAAGCCGAAGCCGAACGGGAACAGAGGTTTGGTTGAAGAGCGGTCGTAGTAGCGATAGCCGACAAAAATTCCTTCGTTGTAGGCGATGCGCTTGTCGGTCTGCGGATAGTAGTTGTGGAACGTTGGATTATCTTCCCAGCGCCGTTCGAATGAAGCAGGAAGTTTTCCCGACGGGCTGAAATCGCCGAACAGCAATTGCGCAAGGGCGGCGCCGCCCTCTTGTCCCGGGTACCAGGCGTAGAGGAGAGCCGGGACGCGGTCGAGCCAGCCGGTCATGTCGACGTTGCCGCCGGCCGTGACCACGACAACGACGTTCTTGTTCACGCTCGCGATTTTGCTGATCAGTTCGTCCTGGTCGTTGGGCAAGCGGAAGGTGCGATCGGAGCCCTCGCTTTCGGTGGTGGGGTCAAATCCGACGCAAAGAATCACGGCGTCGACCTTCGCCGCGAGAGACTGCGTCTGGCGGCCGATCACGTCTGCGGCATTGATGACGCCAAACCGTGCGGTCGCGCCGCCTCCGTCTTCGAAGTATTCCAGTCGTACCTGGTAGGCGTGCCCGGCTTCGAGGTGCCTCGTTGCGGTGTCCAGGGTTTCCGAGTGCGGAGCCCAGTCGTTGATGATCCGGTCGTTTCCGAGGTAGAGGCGGGCTCCGTCGTCGGTCGAGGCGTAGAAGGTGTAATCGCCGGTCGTCTGCGGGATGTAGTAGGCGGTCCAGCGCGCGGAGAAGTGATCGACGGGATGGCCATCTGCGAAACTGCCGTCGCCCCAATCGAAGTTGACGCGCGGATCGACGCGCTTCAGTGAAGGCGGTCCGGCGAGTTCCTGATTATCGAAATACTCCGCCTGCAGACCGACCGGACCGTCGGGGGCGGTGTGGAATGTTGTGTTCTCGGCGACAGTGGCTGCCGGAACGGAATCGACGGCGGTCAGCACATTGACGCCTGTGCCGAGGTAATTGCTGATGCCTTCAAGAAAGCTGACCTGATTGTATGGTTGGGTCAGCGAACTGCCGCCTCCTCCGATCACGGCGGGATAAGCGTCGGGCCCGATCACAGCAATCGTTTTCAGCTTCGTCTTATCGAGCGGCAGAAGGTTGCCGTCATTTTTCAGCAGCACCATGCCGTCACGAGACTCTTCGCGAACAAGCTCGCGGCCGCGCTGACTGTAGAGCGGAATGTTCGAGTCAGTCTGATCGTGACCGAAGAAGCCGAAGCGAACTCCCATGCGCAGGATGCGGCGGACCTTATCGTCGATAGTCGCCATCGAGACTTTGCCATCCTTGATAGCGGGAATGAGGACTTGCGGAGTCATGTACTCTGCGGAAGGCATTTCAAGGTCGAGGCCGCCATTCGCAGCTGCGATGCCATCATGCGTGGCGCCCCAATCGGACATCAGAATTCCATCGAATCCCCACTCGTCCTTGAGAATTTCCTTATTGAGGTGAGCATTCTGAGTCATGTGCTCGCCGTTGACGAGATTGTAGGAGTCCATGACGGCGCCGACATGAGCTTCGCGCACGGCCGCTTCGAAGGCCGGAAGGTAAATTTCGCGAAGCGTGCGCTCGTCGACATCCGAGCTGTGATCGTTGCGGCCATATTCCATGTTGTTTGCGACGAAGTGCTTGACGGTGGCGATTACGTCTTGCGATTGCATTCCTTCGACTACGGAAACAGCCATGCGCGAGGCGAGATAGGGATCCTCGCCGAAGTATTCGAAATTGCGACCGTTCATCGGCGCGCGGTAAATGTTGAGTCCAGGCGCGAGAACGACGTTGACGCCGCGGGCGCGCGCGTCGCGTCCCATCGACACGCCGACGCGGTGAGCGAGGTCGGTGTCCCATGAAGCGGCAAGATCGATGCCGGCTGCGTAGGCCGTTGTAGGGCCGTAATCGTGAACGCCGAGCGGCCCGTCGGACATCTTCAAGGAGGTGATGCCGAGCCGCGGGATGGGGCGCGTGTAGAAGCTATTGATCCCGCCGATCAGTTCGATCTTCTCGTCGAGAGTCATCTGGGAGAGAAGGGAATCGACGCGCTTTTCAACGTCATCCGGAGAAGGGCGCTGCGCCTGAGCGATGGCGACCCGCATGGCGAATGCAACGAGCAAGATCAAGAGAGTAAAGCGAGCTTTCCGCATGAGCGTGATTCTCCTCGGCTTCTTTCCGGCTTCTGCCCACCTGAGCGTTCCACCGGTCCCGCTATTAGCCATCCGCGATGCCTCGATCTCTGACTCGGAGGCGTCTATTCAGGGTAGTAGGGATACTCGCCCGGTCATTCGAGGTCAACGAATTTTATCCGGTGCCACCGCCACAATCGTCGGGCGCGCCCAGCGGCGCCGCGTTTGGTCTTCGCGTCATCGCGTCTTAATTGCGTCGACCAGGGCCTTTTGCACGCTGCGAAGTTCTTCCTCGCTCATCTTTTGTCGCGGCCAGAAGAACCCGCGCAGGCCGTCACCGCGAGACCGCGGCACGATGTGGATGTGGAAGTGCGGGACGCTCTGGCTGACCACATTGTTCATGGCAACGAAGGAGCCCTCGGCCTTCATCGTTTCCTGGATGTTCTTTGAGAGAAATTGTGCGTTTGTAAAAAGCGGCCCAATCAGCTTCTCCGGCAGGTCGATCAGCGTTTCGTAGTGCTGCTTTGGGATGAGCAGGCAATGACCCGGGAAAAGAGGGCGGTGGTCCAGAAACGCGAGAGAGATCGCGTCCTCGAAAATGATGTGCGCGTCAGGTCTATGAGCGAGAACCTGACAAAATGCGCACGCCTTCGCGGGCGCACTCGAATCGATATTCGTTTTCTCGCGGCTCACGGGTTCAGGGTAAGCGAATCTCCTCGGGCCCTTGCCTGTAGCGAAACGCACGCCTCATTCGCCTGAGGCAAGCCCCCGAATTCCTGTCGTATAGTGCCAAGGGGTATTCTAAATGCTCGTCGAAAGCAAGCCATCAGCGAATTATCGCCGTCGAATTGCTGCAATTTTGGCCGGAGTCGTTCTGATCTTCGCAACCGTTCCGGAAGTTAGGGCGCAGAATCTCAAGGCCCGGAAGGCGCCGGCAAACCCAGCCGCGGTACACGATTGCGGAAACGGCGTCGCTCTACGCCTGACGTCGTCGAAGGCGCCCGAGGGCGGATTGTTGGAGGTGACGGTCACCAGCACCTCGCCGCTCGGCGAGATCAAAGGTGACATGGCAGGTCATCTGATTCCTTTCTGGGCGGACGGCGACAGGACACGCCATGGCCTCGTTGGAATCGATCTTGAGCGTGCTCCGGGCAAATACGACCTGAATGTGTCCGTTTCCGGCGGGGAGGGCGGACAGCAGATGACGTGCTCCGTGGCGGTGAATGTGGAGCCGGGTCACTTTGCTGTTGAGAGCCTCAAGGTCGCTCCTGGATTTGTCGAATTGAGCCCCGAGGATCAGGCCCGCGCCGACCGAGAGCGCGAGCATACCCACCAGATATTCGCGACCATCACGCCAGAGCCGCTTTGGGACGGCAAGTTCCGCATGCCGCTCTACGGCAATCGGACCGGGCACAACTTCGGAAAGCGGCGCGTGCTGAACGGCAAGGCGGAATCACCGCATACTGGGCTGGACATTTCGGCGCCTGCCGGGACGCTGATCCATGCAACGCAGCGTGGGCGTGTCGCGCTCGCAGAAAATCTATTCTACTCGGGCAACACGGTGATTCTCGATCACGGCCTCGGGATTTACACCTTCTACGGCCATATGAAATCAATTTCGGTCTCGGAAGGCCAGATGGTCGTAGCGGGCACAGTGCTGGGACACGTTGGAGCAACCGGCCGCGCGACGGGCCCCCACCTTCACTGGAGTCTGGTTATCGACGGAGCTCGCGTGAACCCTTTGGGGATCGTGCGATTGGGCTCACTGGTTGCCGCGCGCTAAATTCCCGATCCTCTACGGTTTTGCCGCTGGCTGTGCAGGCGAGCCCAAGCTCGCGTTGATGAGCGTCTCGACGCCGGGAATCACCGCGATAAAAAGATCCGCCTGCGGCTTCTTCGCGCGTGCGATCAGAGCGAGAGTCTGCTCCTTCCAGGCATCAGGCGCTTTTTCCCCTTTATCCAGATAGTCGAGAGCCTGTAGTCCCGCCGCGCCGAGCGACGCAACCGTCTGCGACACGGGCGTCAGTTCGTTGAGCAACTTTGACGTGCTGAGCATGGGCTCGAGTCGCGGGTCGTTATCGCGCCACCGCGTGAGCTGAAGGCGAATCTGCGCCTCGAGGTCCGCATCCTTGAAATTCCTGGCGACGAGATCGTTCACGTTCCGGCTGAAATCGTTTGCCGCCTCGCTTTCGGGCGGGACCGAATCGACGAGGCGATTCAAAGGCGTCGCCTGAGTCTGCGGGGTGCCGGCGGCTTCAGCCCTATTTTCGCGAGTGCCGAGGTCGACAGGACGAACGGCGTCGCCGAGCAGTCGCAGCGCTGAGATGTCGTCGGTATTCGCCATGCGGCCCAACATCGCGAGATAGTTCGCCTTGGTGTCAATTCCAAGCCATTCGAGGCGCCAAGCGACGCTGACAAGGCGAGCGTACATCGACGACGCATCGCTTGTTTCCGCAGGCGACCAAAGGCGCTCTGCAATCGCGGCCGTTCGTGGCCAAATGCGCGAATCGATGTTCTCAGGAGTTGCGAACTCGGCCCACATGCAAGCTTCTCCGCCGAGAATTCGAGATTTTTCTTCCGGAGTAAGATTGACGGCGTCGCCCGAGAGCGGATCGACGGCGTAGTATCGCGCCGCGCTCGCCATCCCATCGAGGTAGTAGCCGCTCGAGAGTAATCCTTGATAGCCCTGCCGCGCCGCGTCCGCAAGAGACGCTTGGCCGCGCCACGACTGAATGGCGATGTCCTTCGGCATTCCGGGGCTGAGAATTTCGTCCCACCCGATCATGGTCTTGTGGTGTGCGGCGACGATTTTCTGGACCCGAGTGGTGAAATATTGCTGCAGCTGTTGATCGCTTTTCAGATCGTGGTCCTTCATGAAGGACTGAATCGTCGGGTTCGCATCCCATTGCTTCCCGTTCACCTCATCCCCGCCGATGTGGAAGAACTGGTCGGGAAAGAGCGCAGCCATTTCGCCGATGAATTTGTCGAGAAACTTGTAGGTCTCGTCTCGCGTCGGGTCCATCGCGGGATCGAAGATGCCCCAGCTGCGCTCGATCGAGTATGGCCCCGGGCCGCTCGAAAGTTCAGGATAGCCAACGAACCACGATGTGGCATGACCCGGCATATCGAATTCCGGCACGATTCGAATGCCGCGGTCAGCCGCGTAATCGACCAGGTCGCGAATCTGATCCTGGGTGAAGTAGTAGCCATCGGAGCCCATCTCCTGCAGCTTCGGAAACTTCTTGCTCTCGACGCGGAAGCCCTGGTCGTCGGACAAGTGCAGGTGAAGCACGTTCAGTTTGACGGCGGCCATTGCGTCAAGATTGCGCTTGATGACGTTGAGCGGGATGAAGTGGCGGCTCACGTCGATCATGAGCCCGCGCCAGGGAAAACGGGGCTTGTCCTGAATCTGAACTGCCGACGCGGCGAATCCTGCAGGCGTCGACCGAACGAGCTGGAGAAACGTTTGCAGTCCGTGGAGCGCGCCGAACGTGTTCGAGGCGCTCAAAGTCGCTCGCGCAGACGTCACCTCGAGTGTGTAGCTCTCGTCCCCGCCGAATTGCGGAACAGACGGACTAGCCTGCTGGATATAAACGACGAGAGTTGCTTCGCCGACCGGGAGAATGTCCGCGCGAATGGGAGTGCCAGCTTTTCGCGAAGCCTTGCGAGCAGCCTCCTGTGCTTCGCGACCAGTTCCCGGGAGGGCCGTTGCATGAATTGCCGTGGCTGGATTGAGCGGAATGCCCGTTTCGCGGGAGAGATCGCCAAGGAAGCGGCCGGCCGCGCGTTCGAGGCGTGGATCACTCGCGCCCTCAAGTGCGATAGAGAACGAGCCATCAATCACGAGTTCGCCCGAGCCCAACTTTATCTGCGCGGGCAGCGGCATGACGCCGATTTCGCTTTGCTGATTTGTTTGCGCCATGGTTCTAATGGCGCCGGTCAAGACGAGTGAAATGATGAGAGCAAATCGCATGGATCCCTTCCAAAGCACTCCAGAAATGCATCAAGCGCGCGAGCATAGTACGAATTGCGCCGAAGGAACAAACGCTTTCGCCCTCCCTGAACCATAGCACTTGCGCGCGCGGACAACTCCGGCCGAAACCCTTCCGTGATTTTGCTTTGCGTCTTTTCGATAAGGTGTGCCATAAATTCGAGCCGCCATGACGTTCACATTTCTCGATTGGTCCGCAATTCTGGGCTATCTAGCAATCACGTTGCTATTGGGCCTCTATTTCCGGCGCAGCGCCGGGAAGAGCACCGAAGACTATTTCGTCTCCGGACGCACAGTTTCGTGGTGGCTGGCCGGCACTTCGATGGTGGCGACAACGTTCGCGGCAGATACACCGCTTCTCGTCGCGGGCTTGGTTTACACGCAAGGAATCGCCGGCAACTGGCTGTGGTGGGCGTTCTTGCCGTCAGGAATGATGACGGTTTTCCTGTTTGCCCGGCTGTGGCGGCGGTCCGGCCTGATGACCGACGTTCAGTTCGCGGAGATGCGCTATGCCGGCAAACCGGCGGCGTTCCTTCGCGGCTTTCGTGCAATCTATCTCGGGCTGCTGATGAATTGCGTGATTCTCGGCTGGGTCACGAAAGCAATGATCGGAATCGTGGCGACAACCATGGGCCCGACGATGAAGGGCTGGCCCGTGCTCGTCGGTTTCTCGAATTTCCTGAGCCGCATTTTTGGCCCGACGTTTTCCGGAGCCAACGGGCAGGCGTTGGTCGTCTGCATCTTCTTCCTGATTCCATTCACCGGAGTCTATGTGACTCTCGGCGGCCTGTCGGGAGTCTTGTGGACCGATCTCTTCCAATTCGTGCTGAAGATGTCCATCGTCATCGGCGTCGCTTACTACGCCGTGATCGCGGCCGGGGGAATGGGTTCGATGCTTTCGAAGATTGGAGCGTTGCGGGCGACGAACGGCGGCGCCGATCCCACTGCGTTTTTCCCCGATTTTTCGCGTGGCTTCACAACAGAGACGCTGTGGACATTGCCCGTAATCACGTTCGCGGTTTACCTCGGCGTGCAGTGGTGGGCGTTTTGGTACCCGGGCGCGGAGCCGGGCGGCGGTGGATACATTGCGCAGCGAATCTTCAGCGCTCGCGATGAGCGCCAGGGTTTGCTGTCCGTCCTGTGGTTCAACATCGCCCATTACGCGCTGCGGCCGTGGCCCTGGATCCTGACAGCGCTCGCCGCAATCGTACTCTATCCGGGCTTGGCGCATCCCGAGACCAGCTACATGATGATCGTTACGGATTACGTGCCGCACGCCTATCGGGGCATCATCCTCGCGGGGTTCCTCGCAGCTTTCATGTCGACCATTGCGACGCAGTTGAATTGGGGGAGTTCGTACATTGTCACCGATTTTTACCGGCGCTTCGTGAAGCGCAACGCGACTGAGCGCCATTACGTTCGCATTTCGCAGCTTGTGACGGTGCTCCTGGTCATCATGACGTGCTACGTGTCGGGACAGCTTGCATCGATTCGGTCGGGCTGGCAGGTTGTTCTTCAAATTGGGGCCGGCACCGGAGGCGTATATCTGCTCCGCTGGTACTGGTGGCGGATCAATGCGTGGAGCGAAATCTCAGCGATGATCGCGGCATTGGTCACGACTCTGGCGATTCATTGGGATGCTCTCTGGCAATTCCTGTTGCACCGGCCCGACTTGTTCTCCGGTTCGGCCAGCGTTGTATTCGCGAAATCGACGCTGACAACAACTCTGCTGACGACCGTCATCTGGATTCTAGCCACGAGGTTCACGCAACCGGAGCGGGATGATATTCTCCTTTCCTTCTACCGTAAGGTTCGGCCGCAGGTTACCGGCTGGGAGCGCATCGCGGCGAAAGCGCCCGAGATTCCGCAGACGCGCGACCTTGGCAGGAATCTATGGTGCTGGGTCCTCGGTTGTGTAATGGTTTACGCGGCGTTGTTCGGCGTGGGCAAACTCCTTCTCGAGCGATGGACAGCCGGAATAATCCTTGTGATTGTGGCGATCATTTCCGCATGGCAGATGTCGCGCGAATTGAGTCGTACGTCGGAGGAAGGCCGCGTCTCCTGATTTCCACGAGAATGCGTCGTAAGTCTCCGAATCCGTTGTTTCTCGGCGTCGACATCGGCGGCACCAAAGTTGCCGTCGGCCTGGTCGATTCGCTGGGGAAAATTCTCGCCCGCTCGCGCTCGCCAATGGCCGCAAATCGCGAGAGCCAGGACGGCCTGCAATCCGTGACCGACGCGATCGATGCGCTCCTGCGCGACCGCAGGGCGAAGGCCGCCCATGCGATCGGCATCAGCATCCCCGGCTGGGTCGATGCGTCCCACAAGATTCTTCTTGGCGCGACGAACATTCCCTGCTGGCACAATTTTCCTCTCGCCCGCGAAGTCACGAAGAGATATGGCATGCCTGCTCGCATCGAAAACGATGCGAACGCTGCAGCCTTGGCGGAGGCCGTCTGGGGAGCGGGCGCCAGCTACCGAAACGTCTTCTATGTCACCCTCGGCACGGGCGTCGGCACCGGATTCGTGGTGAGCGGCAAGATCTATTCGGGAGCGACGGGCGCTGGCGGCGAGGGAGGCCACGTGACCATCGACTTCCGCGGCCCCTTGTGTGGTTGCGGGAAGCGAGGATGCATCGAAGCGTATGCGTCAGGCACCGCGATTGCCCGTCGCGCTCGCGAGCTGCTTTCCGAACGCGCCGCAAACGGCTCTCGCACGCTCGCATTGGCTCACGGCAAAGTCGAAGACGTGACCAGCGAGATTGTCAGCGCAGCGGCGGCCGAAGGGGACCACTTCGCGATCGACGTTCTCAACGAGGCGGCAGGTCGCCTTGGGATTTGGCTCGGGACCATCATCGATCTCCTGGAACCCGAAGTGATCGTGTTGGGGGGCGGCGTCGGTCACGTGATGGCGTCGCGCATCGAACAGATTCGACAATCGCTTGAAACGTGGGCGATCAGTCCTCGCTGGCGCGATATCCCGATTGTGGAAGCGCGGTATGGTTCGGAGTCCGCGATCGTGGGAGCCGCCGCGCTTTGCCTGTCGAAGCGTCAACTTCAAAGCGCTGCTCTTCGAAAGTGATCCCAGCTTCTAGCGGAAGCGCCGAATCATCAGCGTGTGCCTGCCGGAGCGATAGAGGCCGACGACATAAATCGTTGGCGTGCCCTTGCTCGAGTAAATCAGTTGGCGAATGCGCAGCATGGGGGAATTCCGCGGAATGGCCAGAAGGTCCGCTGTTCTCGGGTCCGCATCGGTGGCGTCGATCTCCTCGTCGGCGTAAGCAAGTGTGACTCCGTAGTCCCTTTCCAGTGTCGCGAACAACGACCCGCGCTCAAGTGCGGCTCCGCCCAGATCCGGAAACTCGGTCGCCGAAAGATAGCAAGTCTCCAGCGCAAAGGGCTCGTCGGCTGCCTGTCGAACGCGTTCGATCATCGTTAGCGCGCTGGTGGAGGGCACAGAAAGGCGAGCGGCAATTTCCGATTCGGCGCCAATGTTGCTCGCGCGAATAATCTTGGATCGCGCCGAAAGCCCGCGGCTGGCCATCTGCTCGGTGTAGCTCATCAGCTTGTTGAAGTGGATCTTGGGCGGCGCGACGAACGTGCCCGCGCCGTGCCTGCGCTCCACTACGCCCTCGCGGGCCAAGTCGGCCAGCGCGTGGCGCGCAGTCATCAGGCTCACTTTATGAATCTTCGCAAGCTCGCGCTCCGAGTCGACAACATCCCCCGTGCGCAACTTTCCCGATTCGATTCGCTTGCGAATCGCGCTCTGGATCCGCTTGTATGCAGGCTCGCCGTTTCGGTGATTCGAGGTCATCGGTGCTCCGCGCGCTGTAAGTCTACCCTGTCAGGGTGCGAGTTCGAGGGGCGGCATCGTACGTGATACCTCTGCCTCGCTCTGCTATAGAGCGCATCGTGGTGGCCGTCGACATCTCTGCTATAGAGCTGCGCTGCCCGTTCGTCTCACCACTGTATAACCTGAGATTTTTTTCTTGACAAGGGAAAATCTCTGCTATATAGCTCACTCCCACGCGGGGAGGGATTGGGGTATAGCAGCCTCTCGCACGACTGACGAGGAGGTTTTTGTGAAGCGAAATCGTTCGTATTTCGCCCTGGGGTGGGTTTTCGCCGCTGTTGCTCTCATCGTTCTTTTCGTTACGGGAACGCCTGCTTGGGGGCAGGCCGTAACCGCTTCCATCACCGGCACGGTCACCGATCCGTCCGGAGCGCCGATCGCCGGCGCAACCGTCACAGCCACGGATGCGGATCGTGGAACCGTTTGGACCAGTCACACAAATGACACAGGCGTCTACGACCTGGAGCGCGTCCCGCCCGGGTCTTACGCTGTCAAGGTTGAGGCCAAAGGATTTCAGACCGAAGTCCATCCGACGTTCACTCTCGTGTTGAACCAGGCGGCTCGGCTCGACTTCCAAATGAAGGTCGGCGAGGTTACGCAAGTTGTCGAGGTCTCGTCCGAGGAGCCTGTGCTCCAGACGGAAGCCACTCAGCTGAGCACTATCGTCGACGCCAACACCAGCACCGCCGTCCCGCTGGCCAGCCGCAATTACATTCAGTTGACGCTCCTGGCTCCCGGCAGCGTGACTCCCAATCCCCAAACGTTGTCCCAGGCGCAGCGCATCGATAGCGCCGGCAGGCCGTACATCAACGGCAACCGCGAGCAGTCCAACAACTTCATGCTCGATGGAATGGATAACAACCAGGTTTCTGACAACCTGGTCGGCTACACGCCCAGTCCCGACGCGATTCAGGAATTCAACCTGATCACGCAGAACGCGCCGGCTGAGTTCGGCAACTTCGAAGGCGGAATTGTCAGCGTGTCGTTGAAGTCCGGCACGAACCAATATCACGGCGACGCCTGGGAGTTCTTCCGCAACGACATCCTGAACGCGAATAACTGGTTCAATGATCTGGAAGGTCTCCCGAAGGCCGCCCTGCGCTGGAACATGTTCGGCGCGACGTTTGGCGGTCCCGTTATCAAGAACAAACTGTTCTTCTTCACTGACTACCAGGGTCAGCGATTCGATCATCCCTCGAGCACAACTTCTTTCACGGTTTTCACGGCGGCTGAGCGCGCGGGCGATTTCGGGGCTCTCTGTCAGACTGGATTTGACGGCAGCGGCAATTGCATTCAGCCTGCTCCCGGCGCGTCGAATCCTCCTCCGCACACACAGCTCATTAATCCCAACAACGGTGCGAATATTCCGAACAACAATCTTGCCGACGCGGGACTCAACCCAAACGTCGTCGCTTCGAATCTATTTACCTCCTCCTTCTATCCGGCTCCCATTAATCCGCAGCTCACGAACAACGCCCAGTACGTCACGAACAGCGCTTTGAACGTGGACCAGGGCGATGCCAAAATCGACTGGAACATTTCGGAGAAGGACCGTCTGTTCTTCCGCTTCTCTGATGAAAGCCAGGACAATCCGGAGACGATATCGCTGCCGATCCTCCCCATCGACGTCGGCAATGCCGTGATTCACAGCGGCGTTCTCAACTGGACACACAACTTCGGCCCCAACCTGCTCAACGAGGCACGTATGGGAGCCAACTACGTCGACCTCAACACCATCAATTCCGGCTCTTCCGCCGCACTGGGGCAGTTGGGCGTGACCTTGGGGATTCCCAATGGCAACGATACCGGGCCCGGACTTCTCGGTTTACTTGGCACGGCAGGGGCGGACACGATCGGAAACGTCACTTCAATCGGCGGTTCCGGCGTCACACAGAAGTTCGCGGACACGGTCTTCCAATACGAGGACAACCTGATCATCAACCATGGCCGCCACACGATCAGAACCGGCTTCCAGTTCTGGCGGGAGAGAATCAACACCTACTACTCGGGAAATAACGGCGTACTCGGCTTCTTCGATTTCTCCGGCCGCTACAGCGGCGCTGCCGAGTCCGATTTCTACCTCGGCATGGCCGACCAGAATGGCCGGGGAATCGTTGGCGGCACCTGGGGCCAGCGCTCGAACGTGTTCGGCACGTACGTGCAGGATGACTGGCGCGTATCGCCGACCCTGACCCTCAATCTCGGCGTCCGTTATCAGGCTCACACTCCGTGGTCCGAAGTTCACGATCAACAAGTCAACTTCGGTCTTTACACAGGCACTCCTGAATATCCGGCTGGTTCGCCGCTGCCCAGCGTCAATTGTGCCGGTTGTAACGCTCCGATCAACGGAAGCAGCCGCGCCCTCTACGACGGCTACTATGGCATCGGGGACTTCGAACCGCGCATCGGGATTGCCTGGACTCCCAACATATTCAATCAGAAGACCGTCTTCCGAGGAGCGTTTACAACTTCCGACTACCTCGAAGGCACAGGGACGAACCTCCGTCTGCCTTTGAATCCGCCGTTCGGCGTGGAGGACTACACCGATTATGACAGCTTGAACTCTCCTGCTCCCCCCACGCTTGTCAGCGACGGCCTGACCCTTTCGCCGCCGACCGATCCATTTGCCGGTGCCACTCTGCGCGTTTGGCAGCCCAACCTTCGCCCGGCGGTCGCAGAGGAGTGGAACGTGGCGGTGCAGCAGCTGATCAGCAACTCGATGACGTTCCAGCTGAGTTATGTGGGCCAGAAGGGCACGCACCTGATGGTTCCGACGTGGATGCTCCAAGGTGATTTGCAGTCGAATGGAACCGTTACGCCCAGCCCGTTCCTCGCCGGCAATCCCGCGCTCGTTGCGGACAACGGCTCGGGCGGCGTGAAGGGCACGTTCTCCGATGGCACGATGAGCTACAACGCCCTCCAGGCCGTTTTGCAGAAGCACCTGTCGAACGGTCTGGAATATCAGGTCTCTTACACCTACTCGAAGTGCTTGACCAACTCGAGCGGCTACTATGGTTCGTGGGGCGGCCAGACGACCCCCGCTTCACCCTACTGGCAGAACCTCTACGACCCGCGAGCTGAGTGGGGGCCGTGCTACTACGACGTGACACACGACCTCACGGCCTACGCCGTCTACGATCTGCCGGTCGGGCACGATCGCAAGTACGGCAAGGGCCTCAACTCGATTGTCAACGCCGCGATCGGGAATTGGACCGTGAGTCCCATTTGGACATGGCACGGTGGGTTCCCAATTACGGTCGCCGACGACGACTTCTCGGGAACCGGCTCTCAGGGTGCACGAGCAGATTGCTTGGGACAGCCGAAGTATCTCAAGCAGGATGTGAATAATCCGGCCGCGGGGTTGGTTGGCGTTCAGTGGTTCGATCCGAGCGTCTATGCCAATGCGGCGAACGGCACATTCGGAACCTGCGGCGTGGCGGGTGTCCGGGGTCCCGGAATCAACACAGTGGACCTCAGCATTCACAAGGACTTCCCGATCAGCGAATCCAAACGCTTCGAGTTCCGGAGTGAGTTCATCAATCTCTTCAACCACCCGATCTTTAACTCGCCGGACGGCGGTTGCGGCGGAGCAGCGAGTGCTCCGTGTCCTACCGGCCTCGGTTTGATCACGACCTCTCAGGGAGAAAGAAATATTCAGTTTGCCGTGAAGTTTATTTTCTAACCCCACCCCACCCAGTGGGCTGTAGAATGGGGCAGGCGTGCGGTTCGCCTGCCCCACTTTTTTCTATGTATCCATTCGTCCCTTCGGCGATCCTCTTCGCTCTTTTCCTGCTGGGGCCGCAGTCTGCCTTGGCGCAATCCTCCGGAACTGCGAAAGAACCGGGTTCCTCCGCGTCCGTCCAGCGGGCTATCGATCTGGCTCAGCAAAACCGGTGTGAGGAAGCGCTGCCGCTGTTGAAGAGCGCCAATAGCCGGGCGGTTGAATCGGATCTGCGGCGTAAGGCGGGCCTCGCCACCGTTCGCTGCGCGATGAAGGTTGAAGATACCGACGCCGCGGTTCGTGCCCTTCTTCTCCTCAACCGTGATTTTCCTCGCGATCCCGACGTCCTCTACGTCACCACCCACGCCTATTCCGACTTGGCGACGCGCGCTTCTCAGAAGCTGGCTGTCTCGGCGCCCTCCTCATATCAGGCTCGCGAGCTCTACGCCGAATCGCTGGAAATCCAGGGCAAGTGGAGTGAAGCTGCCGACCAATACCGCAAGATCCTCGCCGCCCATCCCGATCTTCCCGGCATCCACTACCGTCTCGGCCGCATAATCCTCTCAGAGCCTCCCAGCGCCACCACCGCACAGGACGCCGCTCAAGAATTTGAAGCTGAGCTCAAGTTGGATCCGAACAATGCGGACGCCGAGTACGTGCTCGGCGAACTTGCCCGCCAGTCTGAGCGCTGGGACGACGCGATCACTCATCTTTCGCGCGCCACCAAGCTCGACCCCGGCTTTGCCATGGCGTACCTGGCGCTCGGCATGTCGCTGAACTCGGAGGAAAAATTCGAGGACTCCATCGCTCCTCTCGAGAAGTATGTCAAGTTGCAGCCGAATGATCCCGCGGGGCACTACCAGCTTGCTGTCGCGTGCGCGCGCAGCGGCCGGAAAGACGAGGCCGAGAAGGAAATGGCCATTCAACGCAATCTGGCCAACCGTTCGCACGACAAGGAACCCCAGGGCGCGGGTCAACCGCAATAGGAATGCATCCCACGCAGTCTGCCGCCGCGAATCATAGAAAATGGGGACCGATCAATTGGGCCTGACTTCCCGGCGTCGCTTTCTTCGCCTGCTCGGGCTTGCGGGCTTCGGAACCGCGTTTCCGCGCCGCGCGTTTGCATTCACCCAGGCGTCCGCCCCTCCCGCAATCTCTCCGTTCTTCCAGGAAATTCCTGCTTCCTCCAGTGGCATCTCGTGGGTCCATGTCAACGGACGTTCGCCGGAGATGTATCTCCCAGAAACCGTGGGAGCCGGTTGTGCCTTCCTCGATTATGACAACGACGGCTGGATGGACATTTATCTGGTCAACAGTGGGAATTGCGATTTTTACCATCCCAATCCGCCGTTGCGAAACGCGCTCTATCACAACAATCGCGACGGCACCTTCACCGACGTCACGGAAAAAGCCGGCGTCCAAGGCAACGCGTACGGAATGGGCGCTGCCGTCGGCGATTACGATGGCGACGGTTTCCCGGATCTCTACGTCACGCAGTACCCGAACGGCATCCTCTATCACAACAACGGCGACGGCACCTTCACGGACGTCACGAAGCGCGCGGGTGTCGCCGCTCCGGGCTGGTCCACCAGCGCCGTATGGTTTGATTACGACAACGACGGCCGTCTCGACCTCTTCGTCTGCCGCTTCGTCGATTACGACAAATCGAAAAACAAATGGTGCGGCGATCGAACCACGAACAACCGCTTTTACTGCATCCCGAGCGTCTACGATCCTGCCCCGTGCTGGCTCTTCCACAACAACGGCGACGGCACCTTCACCGACGTCAGCAAGCAATCCGGAATCGCGTCCTCGCTCGCCAAGGCGTGGGGCGTCGTCGCCGCCGACATCAACAACGACGGCCGCACGGATCTCTTTGTTTCGAACGACACCGTCGCGAATTTCCTCTTCGTGAATCGCGGCTCCACTTTTGAGGAGGACGGTCTGCTCGCCGGAGTCGGATACAGCTCCTACGGCCGCGCTCGCTCGGGAATGGGCGTTGACGCCGCGGACTTCGACCAGGACGGCTGGATCGACCTCTTCGTCGCCAACGTGGACCAGGAGATGTACTCCATCTACCGCAACAACAAGGACGGCGCGTTTCGCGATCTCGCGATTCAGACCGGCATCGGCTCAACCACCCGACTGATGAGCGGCTGGGGACTCAAGTTCTTCGACTACGACAACGACGGCAATATCGACCTGCTTCTTTGCAACGGCCATCCCGACGACAAGATCGAGGGCCGCGTCTACGGCGTGAAGTATCGCGAGCCGCTGCTTCTCTTCCGCAACACCGGTTCCGGCTTCGAAAACGTCAGCCATCTGGGCGGCACGGCCTTTTCACGCCCGCTCGCCGGCCGCGGCCTCGCGCTCGGTGATTTCGATAACGATGGTGCAGTGGACATGCTCCTCACTCAGAACGACGACGCGCCCGTCCTTCTCCGCAACAACGCCGGCCGCCAGAATCATTGGCTCGGCGTTCGCCTCATCGGCAACAAAGCGAATATCGACGCCGTCGGCGCGAAAATCAGCTATCAGGCTGGCGACCTCAAGCGCCACGTCTTCAAGGTTGGCGGCGGCAGCTATCTCTCCTCGCACGACCCACGCGTCGTCCTCGGCCTCGGACAGCGCACGCGCATCGACTGGGTCGAAGTGCGCTGGCCGCAGCCGAGCGGTCTCGTCGAGCGCTTTACCGATCTCCCCGTCGACCGCTACGTCGTCCTTCGCGAAGGCCAGGGCAAGCCTCAGACCTGATAGACTCCTGCCCCATGGCATCCCCTCCGGTCTCACCCGAGGAAATCTCGCGCAAGCGCAGCGCCGCGGTCGCCATCTTCGGCGCCTTTATCGTTGCCGGAGTCGTCACCACACTCCTCGGCCCGATTCTGCCTGTTCTGATCAGCCGCTGGTCCCTCAGCGACGAGCGCGCCGGCCTTTTCTTCACATTTCAATTCGGCACTTCGATGGCTGGCGTCGCCTCTGTCAGCCTCCTGATTTCCCGTTGGGGCTACAAAGTCGCCTTCGTCTGCGGATACTCGGCTGTCGCGCTCGGAATCGCGGGACTCACGTCCAGCAGCCAGGCGGCTTGCTTCTGCGCGACCGCCCTCTTCGGTTACGGCCTCGGCCTCGTCCTCCCCAGCTCGAATCTTTGGGTCGCAGAGGTCACCAGGTCCACCCGCGTCGCCGCTCTCAGCGTCCTGAATCTCACCTGGGGAATTGGAGCGATCGCCTGCTCGCCGTTGATTCTCGCCGCGCAGAGCGCCCACGCCATCTCCGCCTTTCTCTACGCCGTCGCGGCCTTGGCGATGATCGCCGCGCTCATCCTCGCCGTCTTTCCTCTCGAGCCCGACTCGCTCGCGAACCCTGCCGCCGAGGAGAAATCTGCCGTCGCTTCCGGCCCGACCGCCGCCATCGCTCTCGGCGCACTGTTTTTTCTTTACGTCGGAGTCGAAAATTCCCTCGGCGGCTGGGCCGCCGCTCTCGCAAAAAGAATGCCCGCCACGCCTCACAACCTTTGGGCGCTTGCCCCGATGTTCTTCTGGGGCGGCCTCATGACGGGCCGCGCGCTCGTTCCGATGATTTCGCTTCGCAAAAAAGAAAGGCTTCTCGTCGCCTTGGGCCTGCTGCTGGGTCTCGCGGCTTGCGTGGGACTCCTCCGCGTCCGTACTTTCTGGGGCGCCGCCGTTTCAGTAGCACTCGCCGGTGTGGGATTTGCTGCGATCTACCCAGTCCTCGTCACATGGATGGCCAAGCATTTCGGCGACCGCGCTCGTCGCATTGGCAGCCTCATGTTCGCGCTCGCAGGAATGGGCGGAGCCGTCGCTCCGTGGCTGGTTGGCTTCGTTTCGACGCGCGAGGGGAGCCTGCGCGCCGGCTTGCTCGTGCCCGTCGTCTCGTGTCTTCTGATGCTCGCCCTTCTCGGCCTGATTCCTCATCGTGTCGCAGACTAGCCTCTGCCGCGCCGCGCCCGCGCAAACCCTCCGCGCGCGCCACTTACGGCGTCATCTTCCCCAGCGTCAGATAATTCTGCGACGGCACCCCGAACGCGTCCGCCACGCGGTTGAAGAACGCGAACAGCGCAATCACGTACACCGCTTCCGCAATCTGATCCTCGCTCCATCCCGCGTCGCGCAGCTTCTGAACATCCTCCGCCGTCGACTTGTACGCCGCCTTCGTAATCAGCTCCGCATATTCCAGCAGAGCGCGTTCCGCCGCCGTCAGGCCGGCCTCATCCAGCTTGCCCTCCAGAATTGCCGCAACGCATTTGTGGGTGGCTCCCTGAACACGCAGGAAGTAGGCGTGGCTGTCCAGTCAATACGGGCACCGGTTCAAGAAAGACACGTAGCTCGCCAGCATCTCCTTGTGTCGGCGTTCGAGGTGGCCCTTCGAAAAATGAACCGTGTTCGAAAACTCCACCACCTGCCGCAGAAAGTCCGGCCGCGCGCCGAAACACTTGATGATCCCCGGCACCTGCTGCCGCCCGGAGCCCGCGCGCCAGAAATCGTAAGCCGCCGCCGTGTCACCTATAGCTTCGTTATCCTCGGTGATTCGAATCTTCGTTCGCGGCTTTTCTTTCTCCTCGTTCATCCACCCTCCTCCGGCCCGATCAGGATTTCAGATTTTCTCTTGCTCCCGCGTGCCGGCAACCGAATGACGCCTTCGAAACATCGCATACACCGGAATTCCACAAATTACGATCGCGCAGCCCACCAGCGCCTGGCGCGTATTCTGCGTTGCCAGCGCGACCAGCAGCACTCCCATCATCGCCAGAAATATCAGAGGCGTCAGCGGATACCCGGCCGCCCTCACCGCCGAGCCTGCCCCCAATCCGCGCCGCCGCACGAAAAACAGTCCCGCTACCGTCAGCGCAAGAAACACCGCCGCCACAAAAAAGAAGTACGCGATGATTTGCTCGAATGTCCCCACAATAACCAGAATCGACGCCAGCACCCCCAGAATCGCAATCGCACCCGCCGGCGTCCCGTATCGTGGATGCGGCCGCGCGATGCTCGAAAAGAACAGCCGGTCGTGCGCCATCGCGTAGTAGACCCGCGGCGACGAAATAATCATCGCCGCCAGGCTCCCTACCACACATGCCACGACGATCCCCGAAAGCACCACTCCTCCCGCTGTGCCAAACAGCGCCTCGCCCGCCTGCGCCACAAACGTCTCGCCGGAAGTCACTCGCGAAAGCGGCACCACATACAGAAACACGCCGCTGATCAGAACGAACACCGCCGTCACGACGCAAACGCCCAGAATCAGGGCGCGCGGCACAGTCCGTTCGGGATCGCGCACTTCGCCCTGAATCTTGCTCACGTCCCACCAGCCGCCGAACGAATACACAGCGGCCACCAGCGCTCCGCCGAGCGCAACGCCAAGCGGCAAGGCCCCCGGCCGCTGCGCAATGAACGGCACCAGGTTCGCGCGCGATCCCAGTCCAAACGCGATCGGCCAAATGGCGAGCAGCCCCAGCACTCCCAACTTCAGCCATGTAATCCACCTCAGCACGCCCGCGCCGAGCACCGTGCTGAAGATGTTGACGCCGCACAGAATCAGGATCGTTGCCACCGCCGCCGCTTTCACCGTTACCGTGGACCAATGAAAGATGTACGCCGCATAGCTGCCTCCGCCCACGGCCAGCGCCGCCGTCACGCCGGGGTCAAGCACCAGCAGGCACATCCAGCCGTACAAGAACGCTACGCCCGAGCCGTAAACTTCCTGCAGGTAAACGTAGCTTCCCCCGGGGCGGGGGAATCGCCCCGCCAGCTCGCCGTAGCACAGCGCGCCGCAAATCGTCGTTGCGCCAACTACCAGCCAAACCATCAGCAGCCAGAACGGCGAGCCGAGCGACTTCGCCATCCCCGCCGGCGTCAGGAAAATCCCGATTCCAATCACCTCGCCGGCCACCGCGGCTGCCGCCGACCCCAGCCCCAGCTGCCTTCGCAGTCCCTCGGAAGACGCGCTTGCCCCCGGGCTTGCCACGGTGTCCGCGCTCATCGTCACAAGGTCCATTCTCGCCAGCCCAGACCCAGTCTTGGCGTTAAACGGAAACTCCCAGGCCGGCGCTCATGTCCGGCCTGGGAGTCCGTGTTTGGGATGCCACTTTTCGGGTTTGGGGGGCCCGGGGCGGGTGCCACCGCATCCGAGCTCATTGTCTGACGCGCACTCTAAATACATCGCGAAACGTTGGCAATACTGCAAAAGTATTACCTCACTTCGCTCCGCTCAAATCATTCTCCACGGCGAAATTCCACATAATCGCGCCCGTGATACAGCCGGAACATCCCGTCGCTACCCGCGACCACCTGCAGCGGCAGTGGACGCTTCATCTCCATGTCATGCTTCGCAGCCACGCGCAACAGGTCGTGCGCACCGATGTCGGTCATCACGAAGTATCCGGACACGAATCCCGCGCCATATGCGCCCGCCTTCACTTCCTGATCTTCGAATTGAAGCGGCACTTCCGTCAGCACGTAGGCCTGGTATTTCTCTTTCACGGCTGTTGAGTAGCCCGAGTTGTCCACCAGCCCGGCAAGAAAGTAGGCGCCGTCCGCGAAGCGAATTCCGCCCGTGTTGCGAAGCTCCGTTGGAGCGGTCTTGCCCTGATAAAACACCCTCTCCGGAAACAGCTTAGCGGTAATCTGGGCCGCCTTCAGAACCGTGTCTTTGCCTTCCGCTGCGGCGTGGGACGCGGCGGGATAGGAGTTCAAAACAACAAACGTGCAGAGCGCAAGCGTCAGAAGAATTCCATTTCGAAAACGAAGCATCGTTTGATTCTCCTTTCGGCCGCATTGTAAATGCCTTGGCCTGCCTTGCAATAGCACGAATCCGCTATCCGTTCAGAAGCCCGGTTCCGACGTGATGATGCCTTTTCCTTCCACGCATTCATGCGTGTGCCCCGCGGCCAGCTTCTTGTACTCCTCTTTTCTCCCGCTCGGCCATTCGATTTCGACGCGCGCCACGGTCTTTTCCTTGCCCAGCCCGAACGTCACCGGCAGTTCCGACTGCGAAAGATAGCTCGATCCTGTCTTCACCATTCGCAACTGAATGCTTCCGTCGGTTTCGATCACGCGCACCTTTGCGCCGATAGCGTCCCGGTTCGATTTCGTTCCCGTCAGCCGGATCCGGATACTCTTGTTTCCGGAGCTTTGGTCGTTGCGGAAAAGGCACGCGGGCCCATTGTTCGTCGTCATCAGGAAGTCCAGGTCGCCGTCACGGTCAAAGTCGCCGTAGCACAACCCGCGGCCCACTCGAGGCGTATCGAAATCCGCTCCGACTTCCGCCGCAACATTGCGAAAGTGTAGTTGGCCCTCGTTCAGAAAAAGCTGCGGCGGCTGCGCGTAGCCCACGTTCCCGCGAATATTCCTCACCGTCTCGTCGATGTGGCCGTTCGCCACCACCAAATCCGGCCGCCCATCCAGGTTTGCGTCCGCGAAGACGCATCCGAATCCCAACGTGTTCATCGACGCCGCGCCGATTCCTTCCTGCGTCGCCACATCCTGATACTCCCCGTTGCCCAGCCGGCGGTAGAGTCCCACCATCTCGTTGTCGAAGTTCGTGATCGCGATGCCCTCTGCGCCCGTACCGTCGAAGTCCGCTGTATCCACTCCCATTCCCGCGCGAGCCTTGCCCTCTGTGCTGAACGCCACGCCCGCTTCCAGCGCCACGTCCTTGAAGGTTCCGTCCCGCTGGTTGCGATATAGCTTGTTCGGCTGCGTGTCGTTCGCGACGAATAGGTCCGCCCAGCCGTCGTTGTCGTAGTCAAACATCGCCACGCCGAGCGATTTCGAGCTGCTGTCGAAAATTCCGCTCGTTGCCGTCACGTCCTCGAACGTGCCGTTGCCGCGATTCCGGAAAAGCCAGCATGTCTCGCCGCGATACGCCTCTGGTGTGCAATACGATTTGTGCTTTCCGTCCAGGCTGCAGAAAACGTCCTGCTCCGGCGACCACTTCACGTAGTTGCACACGAAGAGGTCGAGCAGGCCGTCATTGTTATAGTCGAACCACAAAGCCGACGTGCTGAGGCTTTCCCTGTGTCCTAGCCCCGCTGCGTCCGTCACTTCGACAAAGTGTCCCCGGTTGTTCTTGAAAAGGCGGTTTTGACCGACGCATGTCACCAGAATGTCCGAGAATCCGTCGTTGTTGTAATCGCCCACCGCTACGCCCATTCCGTACATCTCGACGTCAAGCCCCGCTTTCCGGGTCACGTCTGTGAATGTTCCGTCGTGGTTGTTGTGGTAGAGCTGCATCGTCGTGCGCGCTTTCTTGTGCCCCGGCCAGTCCATTCCGTTGATCAGCAGCACGTCCTGCCAGCCGTCGCGATCGTAGTCGAGGAACGCGCATCCGGAGCCGAGTGTCTCCGGCAACAGCTTTCCGCCATACGCGCCGCTGTTGTGCTGGAATTGAATACCTGCGCGGGCTGCAATCTCGACGAGCCGGAATCCCGGATCGCTCTTTGCCCGGTTCTGCGCGGGATAAGCGTTCAACGGATCGAGGAAGGGAAGCGCGATCAATCCGCCAACAAACCCCTGGAGAAACGACCGGCGCTTCACGAAATATTCACCAGTCCGTTTCGAATTGCGTAGACCACGAGTTCGGCCGTTTTGTGAATTCCCAGCGCATCCATGATGTTCGCGCGGTGCACCGAAACCGTATTCACACTCAGATCCAGATCGTCGGCGATTTCCTTGTTCGATTTCCCGTCCACGATCAGCTTCAGGATTTCGAGCTCCCGCGGCGTCAGCGCGGCCTGCCGCTCGCCCTTCAGCCCTCCGGGCCGCGAAAGCTGCGGCGCCAGGACTTTTTCGCCTCCCGCCACTTTCCGCACGGCGGTCGCCAGTTCCAGGTCCATAGCATTTTTCAGAATGTAGCCGGAAGCGCCTGCATCGAGCGCCTGCCGCACCAGCGTGTCCTCTGAGTGCATGCTCAGCATCAGGATCGCAGTCTTCGGAAGCTCTTCCAGAATCTTTCTTGTCGCGATGAGTCCGCTCGTTCCCGGCAGCGCGCAGTCCATCAGGATCACCTGCGGCCGAAGCTGCTTCGCCAATCGAATCGCCTCGTCGCCGTCGCCCGCCTCGCCCACCACCGAGATGTCCGCCTCATCTTCCAGCATGTGCCGGAATCCGCGGCGAACCAGATGGTGGTCGTCTACCAGCAGCACGGAAATCTTATGCGGCATTCGAATCCGGCCTTTCTCGCGGCACCCGCAGAGTCACGAGCGTTCCGCCTTCCGCAGGCTCCGTAAACTCGATCGTGCCTCCCAGCAATTCCGCCCGTTCGCGCATCGCCACCAGGCCCATTCCCGGCGCGCCTGCCTGTGCGGCAAAACCCTTTCCATGGTCCTCCACTTCCATCTGCAGCGCCTCGTCCGAAAATCGCAGCCGCACCCACGCTTCCCGCGAACCCGAGTGTCGCGCGGCGTTGTTCAGCGCCTCCTGCAGAATTCTGTAAATATGGATGCCGGAATTTCCGTTCACGGGAAACGAAGTCCCGGACTTCTCGTAATGAATGTCCACTCCTGTCTGTTTCTCCGTCGTGCGGATATACCAGTCGAGCGTGCTTTCGAATCCCATTTCGTCCAGCATCACCGGATGAAGAGCTTGCGAGAGGCTCCGTATGTTATCGAGCGTCGTTTGGGCGATTTCGTTCACCTCGCGCAGTTCGGTGCGGAGCGGCGATCCTTCCGGCGCGTGCTTTTCCGCCCGGGCCAGCATGGAGCCCACTGCCGTCAGAACCTGCCCGAATTCGTCATGCAGTTCGCGCGAAATATATCGCAGCGTCGATTCCTGCGTGGCGATCAGTTTCTGCGCCAGCTCGCTGCGCTGGTTCGAAAGGGAAGCGAGCTGCGCGAAAAGCCTTCGGTTCGAGCGAATCAGGTAAAGGCTCGTGAAAAGAATCGCGATCAGGATTGCCGTCAGGAAGAGATAAACCTGGCGCTGCACCTTGTCGTAGATTCGCGCGATCTGCGCGCTGGCCTGTTCGTCGCGCTCGTTGTTTTCCACCAGCAGCCGCGCCACGGCCGTGCTCAGCGCCGCCTGCCGCGCTTGCAGCGTGATGCGAATTTGATTCCGCGCATCCGCGTCCTTGCCGCTGCCTGCCGCGACGAACATGCGGTCCACCGCGTTCCAGAACTGCGCTAGATTGTTCGCGAGATATTGGCTCTGCTCCGGAGTGCGTCCGACCACAGCCAACTCGCCTTCGCGGCGAAGCGCGTCGTCCAGGTCGGAGTGGATGCGTTCGAACTGCGCGCGCCAAGCCGTCATTGGATATGGCTCGTCGTTGTCGAGCATGTCCCGCATCGCGAGGCCCAGCGAATTCAAATCGTTCTGCACGCGCAAAAGCTGAAGGGAATCTTTTCGATTGCGGTCCGCAAGATTTGTCTGCAGCGCCTTGAGTCCGGAAATTTGGTACGTGATGTAGACGGAGTACGCCACCACTGCTGCCAGCGTGACGATCAGGCCGAGAAACAGCCCCGGCGTCGGCGATCGCTCCGGAGAACGCATCACGGAAGAATACAACCGCTGTGGAGAAGTTCCAACGCTGCGTTCCGCGCCTTCGAACGAAGCGGCCATTTTTTCTCGAGGACTGGCGCCTACGCGCCGAGATGATCCTGCAGGATGTGCAGCATCCGTCGCAGCGGTTCCGCCGCGCCCCAAAGAAGTTGATCGCCCACCGTGAACGCGCCGAGAAATTCGGGACCCATCGTCATCTTGTGCAATCGCCCGATGGGAACGTTGAGCGTCCCGGAAACCGCGGTGGGCGTCAGGCAATGCAGCGTCGATTCTTTGTTGTTGGGAATTATGCGAACCCACGGATTGCCGCGCGCGAGAATCTGCTCGATCTCATCGAGAGGAATATTTTTCTTCAGCTTGATGCAGAGCGCCTGGCTGTGACACCGCATCGTTCCCACGCGCACGCAGATTCCATCGACAGGCACCGCCGGATCGAGCCCGAGAATCTTGTTGGTCTCCGCCATGCCTTTCCATTCTTCCCGCGTCTGGCCGCCGGGCATTTCGCGATCGACCCACGGAATCAGGCTGCCCGCAAGCGGCACGCCGAACTCGTCGCGAGGCAGCGAATCGGCGCGCTGCGCGCCAATCACCATGCGATCCACTTCCAGCGCGTTTTCCGAAGGCGTCGCGCGATACGGATCGGTGAGGCAATTCATCTGCTTCACCAGCTCGAGCATTTTTGCCGCGCCCGCGCCCGACGCGGCCTGGTACGTCATCGACGTCATCCATTCGACCAAGCCCGCCTTGAACAGCGCGCTCACCGCCATCAACATTAGGCTGACGGTGCAGTTCCCGCCGATGTATTCGCGCAGGTCGCGCGCGAGCCCTTCCTCGATGCGGTGTCTGTTCACCGGATCGAGAATGATCACGGAGTCGCCGCTCATCCGCAGCGTCGAAGCAGCGTCGATCCAGTATCCCTTCCAGCCGCTCTTTCGGAGAGGCGCATAAACTTCCGTGGTGTACTCGCCGCCCTGGCAACTGACGAGAACTTCGCACCCGGCAAGCTCGCGAAGATTTCTTGCGTCCTTCAGCGTGGCGCTCGCGCCGGCTTCGGCGGGAGCAGAGCCGCCCACATTCGACGTGGAAAAGAAGGTGGGCTCGAGGCGCACGAAGTCGTTCTCCTCGCGCATCCTCTGCATCAGGACGCTTCCCACCATTCCCCGCCAGCCGATGAAACCTACGCGAAGCATTGCAAAGCCTCCAGAACCATCGATTTTAGCGTGTTTTTCGCCATTTTTTCGTTGATGTGCAGACCCTTTTTCGATGGGAGAACGGGGCTTACTTGCCGCCCGTTCTTGCGCTGGATGGCGGGAGCCAGAACACGATGGCGACTTCCTGCTCCGTTTCGATCGGGTGGCCGTCGAGGAGAGTGGGCTTGTAATGCCACTCGCGAACGGCGGCGATGGCCGGCTGAATCAGGGACGATGGGCCGGCGATGACGGAGATGTGCTGGACGAAGCCGGTTGCCGCGACGCTGACGCGGAGCTGAACCGTGCCCTCGATTTTCTGGATGCGCGCTTCCAGGGGATAGTCAGGCTCTACGCGGCGCTCGACCTGCCCTACCTGGAGGCGATCAACCTTCGGCGCGCCGAGCGGATCGGGCGCGACCACGGGAACGTAGGCGCGCGACGCGATGGTCACGCGGCCGACGGGAGGTGGAACGATCGCAGACGCAGGCGTTACAGCAGCAGGTATCGCGCTCGCGAGTTGCGGCGAAGCGTCCGCATGCGCCACCGACTTGTAGAAGAAGCGCCCGAGGCGGCTGAAGTCGCCGCGTCCGGCTGCCAGCCCGATGATGAAGGAGACGATGGCCAGCATCCCGAGGAAGGAAAGGAAGCCCCACCAGCCCTGCGAGCGCGCTTCCGGCCGTTCGACGGCCGTGTCGGCAAAGAGGATGCTCAGGCCCGGCTCCGGCGGCCGTTGCGGAGTCCGAAGCGACGTTTGGAGGACGGCGGGAGCGTTTTTCGATTTCTCGAATGCCAGGCTCAACGCGGGCGGAGTCAGCGCGACGCGAGACCGGTCACGCGAGGCGCCATCTTCGGACGGCGCTGCCTTGGACGTGGCGGACGCCAGGGCAGTGGTTCGCGGGAGGGCGACCCAGCCGAGCGGCTCGGACGCGCTGGTGCCCCGATGGTTCGCGGCGATCCACTGGCGAATCTGGCGACGAGCGAGAGCGGGAATCTCGACGAAGCTGATGCCAGCTTGCCGCTTGCTGTCGCTGGTCCAAACGATTTGCCCGCGAGCTTCGATCCAGTCAGGACATTGGGGCAGCTGGAAGCGGATGGCCGGCAGGTAAGTGTCGTCGAGCGAGACGGCGCTGTGGACGGCAAGGCCTCCCTCGCTCATGTTCAGGACGATGCCGCCATTGTCATGGCCGAGATCGACGTAGGCGAGCGAGCGGACGTCTCGGCGCACAAAGCCACGACGGTTTGGCAGATGCCGGGGCCCAACGGATTGGACATGATCCGACATACGGACGTGACGCGGGGCGGGGCCGCATCCGGTTCTCGGTTCGAGGCCGCGGATTATACTCCCGGCCCCATTCCCGGACAAGGCAAGATTAAAGGGGCAGAAGGGGCCAAAAGGGGCTCGAAAAAGGGCCAGGATTCGTATCGACTAGAGACGTGCAAGTCGCTGAGCCTGTTGCTCTTGCGGCTGCTCAGCCGCGATTCCGAGCCTTCGCCGTGCCGTTTCGAATCCGGCAGTCGAACCCTCTGGGCCGCCGCCACCGCCCGTCCGGCCCCCCTACCCGCTCTCGCCAGCCCGCCCCCCGTTAGCTTCTCGGCACTCACTTTTGTCGCCAAGGGTCGCGCCCGCTTATGATATGAAGTCTCCTCCATTGTGCAGGGGTCGCAATCATGTTTGAGCAGGTCTTCCGAAATGTTGACGACGTTCTCCGCAAGGAAGCTGGCTGCACCACCGAACTCGACTACACCGAGCAAACCTCCTGGGTCCTCTTCCTGAAATATCTCGACGCCCTCGAGGAAGACCGCGCCACCGAAGCCCAGCTTGAGGGCAAGAAATACTCATACCTCCTCGAAAAGCCCTTTCGCTGGGAATCCTGGGCCGCTCCCAAGGGCAAGGACGGCAAAATCGACCTCAACTCCGCCCTCGTCGGCGACGACCTCCGCGATTTTGTGAATCTCAAACTCTTCCCCTATCTTCACCGCTTCAAGCAGCGCGCCAGCGGCCCCAACACCACCGAATACAAAATCGGTGAAATCTTCGGCGAGATCAAAAACAAGATTCAAAGCGGCTACAACCTCCGCGAAATCATCGACCAGATCGACGAGCTTCGCTTCCGCTCCCAGACCGAAAAGCACGAGCTCTCCCACCTCTACGAAGCCAAAATCCGCAACATGGGCAACGCCGGACGCAACGGCGGCGAATACTACACCCCCCGCCCGCTCATCCGCGCCATCATCCAGGTCGTCAAGCCGCAGATTGGCGAGCGAATCTACGACGGCGCCTGCGGCTCCTGCGGCTTCCTGTGCGAATCCTTCGAATACCTCAAATCCGGCGGCGCCGTCCCTGGGAGCGCCAATCTCCCGATTGGCGGGTCTGTCTTAGGTTCAAACGTAGCGCCGGACTCCAGCCCAGCAGGTTCCGACGTTGCCGTAGGTTTGAACGTAGCGCCGCGGTCTTCAGCGCGGCACGTTTCGCTTTCCACCAAAGACTGGAAAACCCTCCAGGAACGCACCTTCGTCGGCAAAGAAAAAAAATCCCTCGCCTACGTCATCGGCACCATGAACATGATCCTTCACGGCATCGAAGCGCCGAACATCATCCACACCAACACGCTCACGGAAGACATCCGGGACATTCAGGAAAAGGACCGCTTCCACGTCGTCATGGCAAACCCGCCCTTTGGCGGCAAGGAACGCCACGAAATTCAGCAGAATTTCACCATCAAGACCGGCGAAACTGCTTTCCTCTTTCTCCAGCACTTCATCAAGATTCTCAAGGCGGGCGGCCGCGCAGGCATCGTCATCAAGAACACGTTTCTCTCGAACACCGATAACGCCTCCACCAGCCTCCGCAAGGAGATGCTCCAAGCCTGCAACCTCCACACCGTCCTCGACCTCCCAGGCGGCGTCTTCCAGGGTGCGGGCGTGAAAACCGTTGTCCTCTTCTTTGATAAAGGCGTGAAGACCCGCAAAATCTGGTATTACCAGCTCGATCCCGGCCGCAATCTCGGCAAAACCAATCCACTCAGTGACGACGACCTCGCCGAGTTCGTCAAACTCCAAAAGACCTTCTCCGACTCGCCCAAGTCTTGGACCATCGACGCCAAGGACATCAATCCCGACACCTTCGACCTCTCCGCCAAGAATCCCAGCAACAACGGCGAAACCAAGCACCGCTCCCCGCAGGAAATTCTCGACGAAATCGCCAAACTGGACGCAGAAAGTGCCGAAGTCCTCCAAACGATTCGAGGACTGCTGTGAAAAACGGCTGGCCGATCAGGGCTCTAGGCGAGCTTTGTACGATCCGCCCTCCAAAATCTGAAGCTCGCGCTAGGTTGGGCCTAGGTAGTCTGGTTTCCTTCGCAGGGATGGAGGACCTCGGGATCGACCGCAAGTTCCTCAGACCAGGTCAGGTCCGAACGTTCGGCGCCGTGAATGGCAGCTATACATATTTTGCTGAAGGCGACGTGCTACTGGCGAAAATCACGCCGTGCTTCGAGAACGGCAAACTCGGAATTGCGGCCGGGCTTCGCAACGGAGTGGGATTCGGTTCGAGCGAATTCATCGTGTTCCGGCCGGGCGCGGAGCTGGACAACGAATTTCTCTATTACTACCTTTCCCGCCCGGATTTCAGAATCGAGGGCGCGGCTCGCATGGGCGGGGCGGTAGGTCAGCAGAGAGTCTCCAAGGACTTCATCGAGAACTATCCGGTGCCTCTCCCCCCCATTTCCGACCAGCGCCGGATCGTCGCCATCCTCGACAAAGCCTTCGCCGCCATCGCCACCGCCAAAGCCGACACCGAAAAGAACCTCCAAAACGCCCGCGCTCTCTTTGAAAGCCAACTACAAGCCGCCTTTACACAGCGGGGAAAGGGCTGGGCCGAAAAGAAATTGGGTCAAGTTTGCGCTATCACCTCAACCCTCGTTGATCCCCGCAAGAAGGAATTTCTCGAGTTACTGCATGTGGGGGCCGGAAACATCGAGTCCCTGAAGGGAGCACTCGTTCAACTCAAGACCGCACGGGAGGAAGCCCTAATTTCGGGCAAGTTTCTCTTCGATGAGTCGATGGTGCTGTACAGCAAGATTCGCCCCTACCTCAGGAAGGTAGCGCGGCCCAGCTTTAGCGGCCTCTGCAGCGCCGACATGTATCCGCTTGCCCCGCTGCCCAATCAGATCACGCGTGACTACTTGTTCCACCTGCTGCTAAGCCAGCATTTCACCGACTATGCAATTCAAGGTTCTGCGCGTGCTGGTATGCCCAAGGTCAATCGAGAGCACCTTTTTGAGTTCCGCCTGTGGCTTCCTCCCCTCAAGACTCAAGCGGAACTGGCTGCTAGGCTCGACGCCCTCGCCGCCGAGGCCCAACGTCTTGAATCCATCTATCAGAAAAAGGTTATCCCGCTGGAGGAGTTGAAGAAGTCGATCTTGCATGAGGCCTTCACCGGAGCTTTGTAGAGCCTCCCGATGAACGAAGCCGAAACCAGAGCGGAATACATCGATCCTGCCCTAAAAGCGGCGGGCTGGGGCGTCGCCGAAGGCAGCCGCATTCATCGCGAATATCACATCGCCCCTGGCCGCATCGAAGGCCACGGAAGACGCGCCAAACCCCTCATCGCCGATTACATCCTCGTCTATCGCAACACGAAGCTCGCCGTCATCGAAGCTAAAGCCTGGGGAGAATCCCTCACCGAGGGTCTGGGTCAGTCCAAAGACTACGCCGACAAATTAGCCGTTCGCTTTGGGTACTCCACCAACGGCCAGGGCATTTATGGCGTCGACATGAAAACAGGCAAGGAAGGCATCGTCGACCGCTATCCCTCACCGGACGAGCTCTGGAACCTCACCTTCGCCGAAGCCAACGAGTGGCGCGACCGCTTCGCCGCTGTCCCCTTCGAGGACAAAGGTGGCTACTTTCAGGGCCGCTATTACCAGGACATCGCCATCGATCGCGTCCTCGAAGCCATCGCCGCAGGCAAGAAGCGAATCCTTCTCACTCTCGCCACCGGCACAGGCAAAACCTTCATCGCCTTTCAAATCGCCTGGAAACTGTTCGAGACTCGCTGGAATCTCAGCCGCCAGCCTACGCGCCGCCCGCGCATCCTATTCCTCGCCGACCGCAACATTCTCGCCGATCAGGCCTACAACGCCTTCTCTCCCTTCCCCGAGGATGCCCTCGTCCGCATCGAACCGGGCGACATCCGCAGGAAAGGCCGGGTCCCCAAGAACGGCAGCCTCTTCTTCACCATCTTTCAGACTTTCATGTCCGGCCCTCTCAAAGACGGCAAGCCGTCGCCCTATTTCGGCGAGTATCCCCCCGACTTCTTCGATTTCATCGTCATTGACGAATGCCATCGCGGCGGCGCGAACGACGAAAGCACGTGGCGCGATATCCTCACTTATTTCTCGCCTGCCGTTCAGCTTGGACTCACCGCCACGCCGAAACGTCAGGACAACGTCGATACCTACAAATATTTCGGCGAGCCCGTCTACATCTACTCGCTCAAGGAAGGCATCAACGACGGCTTCCTCACGCCCTTCAAGGTCAAGCAAATCTCCACCACGATGGATGAGTACGTCTATACGCCCGACGACCGCGTTGTCGAAGGTGAAATCGAACTCGGACGCCGCTTTGAGGAACCCGATTTCAACAAGATTATCGAAATCACCGAACGCGAGCGCGCCCGCGTGAAAATCTTCATGAGCCAGATCAACCAGAACGAAAAGACGCTGGTTTTCTGTTCTACCCAGGATCATGCCCTCGCCGTTCGCGACCTGGTCAACCAGCTAAAAACCAGCAGCGACCCGAATTACTGCCAGCGCGTCACCGCCAACGACGGCGCGCTGGGCGAGCAGCACCTCCGCGATTTTCAGGACAACGAAAAGACCATCCCCACGATCCTCACTACCTCGCAGAAACTCTCCACCGGCGTTGACGCGCGTAACATCCGCAACATCGTTCTCATGCGCCCGATCAACTCCATGATCGAGTTCAAGCAGATTATTGGCCGCGGCACCCGCCTCTACGATGGCAAGGACTACTTCACCATCTACGATTTCGTGAAGGCGCACCACCACTTCAACGATCCCGAATGGGATGGCGAGCCGCTCGAGCCCGAGCCAAAGGAAGAACGCGGCCCGCGCGGTCCGCGCACGCCCAAGGAGCCAGCCGCCGCCACCGCCGACCCACCCGAGCGCCCCAAGAAAATCAAGATCAAGCTCGCGGACGGCAAGGAACGCGCCATCCAGCACATGATGGTCACCTCCTTCTGGCACCCCGACGGCACCCCCATGTCCTCCCAACAGTTCATGGAAATGCTGTTCGGCAAGCTGCCCGATTTCTTCAAGAACGAGATGGAATTGCGCGCCCTCTGGAGTGTTCCGGAAACCCGCTCCAAATTGCTCCAGGGACTGGCCGAGAAGGGCTTCGGCGCGGAGCAAATGGCCGAGATGCAGCGCATCATCAACGCCGAAAACAGCGACCTGTTCGACGTCCTCGCCCACGTCGCCTATGCCCTCCCTACAATGACCCGCGCCGAACGGGCCGCTGGCGCCACCCGCAAGATCCGCGCCAACTTCGGCGAGAAGCAGCAACTCTTCCTCGACTTCGTCCTCGGCCATTACGTCGCCGAAGGCGTGTATGAACTCGATCAGGAGAAGCTCACGCCCCTTCTTCGTCTGCGCTACCAGGATTCGATCCAGGACGCCGTTGACGACCTTGGCCCAGCCGACCAGATCAGCCGCGTCTTCATCGGCTTCCAGAAATTTCTCTACGAAAGAGCCGCCTAGGCGCTGGGACGGCTTTCCTTAACTCCTTTGTTTTCGTTCTCCCGCCAGAGTGGCAAATTCTTTCCCATTGACTTTTGTTTATAACTATGCTAACATACCTTGTTTTTACTTCTGGCGTCTCGTCTGACGCCGGGGAGGAGGCCACATGGGGAGTCGACAGGTCCACTCCTTGCCCCCCTGTCTCCTTGGTACGCTGCCTCGCCTTACATTTCTAATCTATACAGCGAATATTAGAAATCGCCACAACCACCGCAGAATCAGCCACTTACAATTTTCTAATCTATACAAATTCCGGGCCTTTTCGTTGTATGGATTAGGCGGCTCACCCCGCTCCTTGCTTTCCCGCCTCCTTGCACCCTTGCCTCCCGTGCCCGGGGCGAACGTCCAGCGAACTTTAATCTACGGTAACGGGATTAATTTCTCTCGTAAGTCGTTGAAAACAAAGGATCGGAGCCATGCTTAATCTACGGTTGCCGGGGCTACTCCCTTCGGGAACTCGCATCTCCGCCGGCCTGATTCGAACCTCCGACATCCAATCCCGCCCCCCGAATCCTAATCGCCAAAACGGGGAATTAGAATGAAACCTAAGTCCCACAAATCCAACGACATAAGAATTCCTAATCGCCAAAAATCGCCATTTCGTCATGCCGCCTTTCCAGGCCGCCTCTCCGGCGAGGGATCGCTGGTCACGCTGTCGACATGTACGAGGCGGCGCGGGGTAAGGTAAGCTACGGGGATGAGCGAGAAAATCAAGAAGAGCGAACGGGAGTGGAAGTCGCAATTGACGGACGAGCAGTATTACGTGACGAGGCAGAAGGGGACGGAGCCTCCGTTCAGCGGGGAGTATGAGGATACGGAAACGGACGGGATGTATGTGTGCGTGTGCTGCGGGCAGCCGCTTTTCAGCTCGGAGGCAAAGTTTCATTCGGGGTCGGGGTGGCCGAGCTACACGCAGCCGGTGGCGGCGGACAATGTGGAGATGAACCGGGACACGTCGCACGGGATGGTGCGGACGGAAGTGCTGTGCAGCAAGTGCGATGCGCATCTGGGGCATGTGTTTGAGGATGGGCCGGGGCCGACGGGGCTGCGGTTTTGTATCAATTCGGCGGCGCTGCAACTGAAGGAAAAGAAAGAAAAGGCGTGAGGCCTTTTGGAACCACAGATGAACACAGATAAACACAGATGAGGCGAAAAGCGATTTCAAATTTGAAATTTGAAAGAAAGGCAAAAGGCACGCACCCTTCGCAAACTTCGCGAGGGATGCGGCACTCGCAAATTCGACGGCAAACCATGAAGATCGCAGCGACCGCAAAACCTTTTGGAACCACAGATGAACACAGATAAACACAGATGAGGCGAAAAGCGATTTCAAATTTGAAATTTCAGAGAAAGCGAAGGCCCAGGGCTAAAGCCCAGTTTAACTTGCCGGCTCTTTTCGCACCGCGAACTGCGCGGTGCTCCCGGGACTGAAGTCCCGGGCTTCCACCCCCAAGAAGGTTGAAAATCCCCTTGATCTTCATCGAATGTGCGGAACCGCCGGAACCGGAAGGTCCTCTTCGGCGGACGCAGCGGCGAACGCAATGGCGGCTCGGATGTCTTCGGCCTTTAGGCTAGGGAAATCAGCGAGAATCTCTTCCACGGAGTCGCCGGTGGCCAGACTCGCAAGCACAGTGCGGAGGGTGACACGCGTACCCTTGAAGACGGGATCGCCTCCGCACGTCCGCGGGTCGCGAATGATGCGCTTTTCAAGGTCCTTGAGATTGCCTTCGCTCACGGTGCCCTGCCTGAGTTCGGTGTCTCTGCATCTTAGCACTTCGAGCAGCGTTTGTTGCAGGTGGGCAGTGCCCTGTGACTTGTGTCAGCAACCGTTCGGGACCTGTCTTTGGCAAGCTGCGGCGGGGATGAATCCCGTCCTTGTGAACCACCTATCGATGAAATGGACTGCGAAGGCTATTTCGGGGCGGGGCGGAAGTCGGCGGAGCCGACTTGGAGGGTTGTAGGCAGGGAATTTGATTGGGGTTTTTGGGCGCGGCGTGGGCGCTGGCGGCGCGCGGCAGCGGTGGAAGATTCGGGCTGCTCGCCGTAGGTCCAGGCGGCGTAGACGCGGCCATTCAGAGCAGCGATTCCGGTGTAGTCCCCCATAAATTTGTCTTCCGCATCGAAGGGCGCGGTGGTCCACGCGTAATTCGCGAAGGTTTGGCCGCCGTCGGTGGAGCGCGCGAGAACGATGATCGAGCTTTTGTTGGTGGGGTCGCCGCGGCGGTCGTAGAAGACGACGTTGGCGGAGCCGTCTGAGGGATCCACGGCAAGCCACTGGAAGAATTGATCGGCGCCGTTGTGCAGCGGATCGTTATTGACGCGGACAGGGGTGCTCCAGGTGCGGGCACGATCGCGAGAGGTGGAGCAGAAGACGTCGACGTCGCCGTTGCGGTAGTCCGTCCAGACGACGAAGAGGCGCTCCGTGCGGGGATCGACGCCGATTTGGGGGAAGCCGTCGGAGCGCTCGACGTCCTCGACCTTAAAGTAGGAGGCCGGAGTTTCGAGGATGGGGTGCGAAGGATGGAACGTGAGACCGCCATCGCGCGAAACGGCGAGGACAATCGAGCCGCCATCGTCCCAAATCGCGTAGAGGGTGCCGTCGGGGCCAGCGACGGCGGCAAAGCCTTCGACGGCGCCGTTATCGTCGCGCGGGATGCCTTCGTGGGTGCTGATCTCAAATGGCGGCGACCAGGTGATGCCGCCATCGTTGGAGCGCGAGAAAAGGATGATGGTTTTCGAGAGGCTGAATTCGGTCCAGCCGACGTAGAGATTGCCGCTGTAAGGCGAATTGGGATTGTTGTCGGCGACGATGTAGGGCTTGTCTTCAAAGGGCATGTCGGAACGAGTGGGCTGCTCGTCGATGGGCGCGGCGTTGGATTCCCAGGTCTTGCCGCCGTCGAGGGAGCGGCGGACGAAGATGCCGTTGCGGGTGGCATTGTGGGCCCAGTATTGAGCGGTGCCGAGCTTGTCGAAAGCGATGTAGCAGAGAATGGCGTGGCCGAGGATGTCGTAGGTGACGGAGACGTCGCCGGAGACGGCGTAGTTCGTGGGGGAAGTGCCGTCGGCGAGCTGCCAGTGGGCGCCAGCGTCCTGCGAATAGGAAACGCGGGCGGGCGATTGGAAGGCGGCGACGAGCTGATCGGGGTTGTGAGGATTGATGGCGATGGACGGCTCGTCGAAAAAGCCTGCGTGAGGGCTAATGGTGGTGACTTGGGCGCCGGGAGGAGAAGCGAGCGAAGAAGGAGACGGCTGTTGAGCGCGCGCCGAAGGAACGAGGGCTAGCGCAAGAGGCACAATGACGGCGAAAGCAGTGAGTCCTCGCTCAGTGGTCAAAAAGAATTACCTCCGGGTGCTGGTCGCTGGGATCGACCGAGATCGCACGGAAGCTTCCCGGAGAGATTATATAGAACACGAGGTTGGTGGGGAACCCAGGGAGGGGATTTGCGGTGATGGTGCCGCGGCCCGTGGCGGCAATGTTGGCATAGTTGGCGACGAGAGATTCGGCGATGTTCGCGGTGGCGGGCGGAGTGAGCTCGTCGAGCGTGCCCGTGAGGCTGCCGCCACCGCTGGCGGCGACCTGGCCGATGACGTTGTTGACCTGGCTCTCAGCGAGAAGCGGCGTATCGACAGTGTAGCCGTCGAAGACGGAAGTGTCGTCGAATGAAACGCCTGTCTCCTGCTGATCGAGAGTGCCGGTGGTGACGGCGGTATCGCCGCCCATGGTGAGACCGGTGCCGGGAGAGATGAGATAGGCGACGGAGAGGCGCGAGCCAAGATTCGCGAAAGTGACGCGGCCGTTGGAGCTGATCTGGTAGCTGCCGGCGAATGATGGCGCGGCGATAGCGCCGCCATTGTTCTCGTCGTAGGCGAAATTCAGGTTGCTGCCGCCGGTGGGAGTGAGAAGGCCGGCGAATACGCTGGAGCTGGCGGCGTTGACGCCGGTGCCGGTGGCAACGCTGGGGCCGCTGAGCGCGGAGGAATTGAAGGGCGAATTCGGCGACTGAAGAATCATTTCGCCGGCGAGACGCGGATGAGTGGCGTCGGTGACGTCCGTGGCGACGAAGAAGATATCGCCCGCGGAAGCGAAGTCCATCGAGTAGCTGAGCGTGTAGGCAGACTTGCCGGGCAGTTCAAAGGTGAGATTGCCAACGGCGTGAGTTCCGGTATCGAATTCAAATTCCCCTGAAATCTGGAGCGCTGGGCTGAATGTGCCGGCCTCGTTGTAATCGCCCGTGCCGGGCGAGAAATTGCCGAGGCCATCGGCGTGGACGACGCCTCCCAGAGCGGTGGCTGAGCCAGCGAGGTCGGAGCCGGTGAAGATGAAGACGTAGTTGCCACTGAGACTGCCGGCGCCGAAGCTGGCATTCTTGGTGGGCTTGATGATGCCGCTACCGTGAGTGTGAAGAGTATCGTTGTTCGTGGTGGTGGAATTATTTTCGAAGAAATGAACGTTGCCGCTGGAATCGAGCACGAGATTGTAATCGACGGTGAGCGTGACGTTGAGAGAACTGGTGAAGACGAGTTCCATGGTGCCGCGGCCGTCGGTGCCGATGGAATAAGTGCCGGTGAGCGAAGAGCGAGTGATGGTGCCGATGATCTCGGAAGGCGCGCGATTGGCGGTGACGCCGCCGCCGGTGATTTTGCCTGTGCCGTCGGCGTTGAGGGAGCCTTCCTCGGCGACATAGCCGCCGTCGTCATAACCGCGGAAGAGGAAGCTGTACAGGCCGGTCATCAGCGAATTGTTGTTGGAGCCGGCGGCGACGGAGATGCTGTAGTTCGCGGACGTGGAGGCAGGAACGACCTCGGAATCCGTAACTTGAAGACTGAAGGCAGAACTGCCGACGAGAATGGGAGTGCCGGAAATCGCGCCGCTGGTGGGATTGAAGGAGAGTCCAGCGGGAAGCTGACCGGAGGTGATCTTCCAGGTGTAGGGCGGAATGCCGCCGCTGGCCGAGAGCGCGGTGGAATATGGCGTTGCCGTCTTGCCGGCAGGCAGGGATGAAGGTGAAATCGAGAGCGGCTGCGGCTGCTGAATGGGAATCGATAAGGCCTTCGATTGAACCTGCGAGGTTGGCAAGGTGGAATCGGTGACCTGAATGGTGAACGAGTAGGGACTGCCGGCGCTCGATGTGGGCACGCCGGTAATCAGGCCGGTCTGCGGATTGAGGGCGAGGCCGGGAGGCAAGGCGCCGCTAAGAATCTGCCAATGAAACGGCGTGACGCCGCCGGAGGTGTTGATGGCGGTGCTGTAGTTCGCGTTGACGAAGCCGGACTGGAGCGGCGAGACGGCGGTGATGGAGAGAGTCGGCGCCGGCGAGATCGTGATGGAATATTGCTGGGTGGCTGAAATCGGCTGCGTGGAGCTGTCGGTGACCTGAACGGTGAAAACGGACGGGTTGGGCTGGCCCGAGACGGGGCCGCTCGGTGTTCCGGTGATCGTGCCGGTCTGATTCAGGGTGAGTCCCGCGGGAAGCGCGGCGCTGCCGGGCGCGAGAGAAAATTTCAAGGGAGAGACGCCGCCGGTGACGACGATGGATTGGCTATAGGGCACGCCGTTCGAGCCACCGGGCAAGGGACTGGTAGTCGTGAAAGTGATGGGAAGCTCGACGGTGATCGTGGCGGTCTTAGTGATGCCGGTGTTCGCGACAGCGGAAGCCGTCAGCGTGACGCTTAGGGAACTCGACAGGCCGGAGGGCGCGGTGTAGGTGACGGGATTCGAGGTGGCGGAGGGGCTGAGGGTGCCGCATCCCGTGGTAACGCAATTCGTTCCGGTGACGGCCCAAGAGACGCCCTGATTGAAGAGGTCGTTCGACAGATTGGCGCTGAAGCTGATCGTCTGGCCCTGGTCGACTTGGGCGCTGGCGGGAGTGATGGCGATGGAGATGGGCTCGCCGCCGGAGCTCTTGCAACTGGAGAGGAGAAGGGCGGCGGAGCAGAGAAGAACGACAGCCACGCCGGCAGATAGGGCTGTGCGGCGGGAACTGCGAAGCTGATCTGATTGGTGCGAAGTCCGCGCGATGCGGGCATACGCGTTCGAGTTCGTCATATCACCTTAGGATTGCTTCTGTTTGGACCCGCCCAGGCCGAAGCGAGGAACACCCCTGGCGAACCCTGGCGCCTAATTCCGAAACGAGTTGAATAACAAAACCGCCCAGCAGTGTCAACGCAGATCTCGCGGCCCCCAAGGCTTGCCGTGAGCCGTGGAGGCGAAGTGCAGGTCGAACGAGAGGCCGGGAACCCGGACAGACGCAGGGTAGTCGACTGAAATAACGGTGGAAAAAGTGTCCGTGCCGGCCGTCGTCTGGACGGTGACTTCATTGGGTTCGAGATGGACGCCATGTTCGGCAGCGGCGCGGATGACGTGGAGGCGCATTTCGTCGTCCGTTTCGGGGCGAGACATGCCGATGCGCGTCGCGCCCTGGGATGCGATGTTGGTGATGTCGTCCCGAAGCTCATAATTGGCCAGCTCGTACGAGCCGATTTGCCAGGCGACCATGATCCCCCACACCAGAAGAACGAGCCCAAGAATGAGGAGAAGCTTTCTCATCCGGACACTTTGCTACGAATCATGGAACAGCGCAAATCGGGGCTGACTTTCAGCGAATGTGGATGCGGGGAGGGCGAGGGCCGTTGCCTCGCGGGTTTGGGGCAGCGGGCAGGCGGAGGGATTTTGAGAAGGATGGCAACGCGAGGGGAGAGCAGGGCATCGTAAAGTATTCACGCATTTGGCGTTTGCGTCTGAGCCGGCGTTTTCACTTCTAGTGAATTTTTTGGTATAAATGTCGGCTCGGCAGAGCCTGGCAGTCCTGCTGGTTCCCTCTCATACGGAGGAGTGCATTGATAGAAGTTCAGGACTTAACGAAGTCGTACGGTTCCGTCACGGCAGTCGATCACGTCTCCTTCACAGTCAACAAAGGCGAAATCCTCGGGTTCCTGGGGCCGAACGGCGCCGGGAAGACGACGACGATGCGGATTTTGACCGGATTCATGCCGGCAACGTCCGGAACGGCGAAGGTGGCGGGTTTCGACGTGTTCGATGAATCGATGGAGGTAAGGCGGCGGATCGGATACCTGCCGGAAGCGCCCCCCGTGTATCCGGACATGAGCGTCGAGACGTACCTGGATTTTGTGGCGCGGATCAAGAATGTGCCGGCGGACAAGCGGGCCGACCGGATTACGGATGCGCTGCAGAAGACGAGCCTCGTGGACAAGCGGCTGGAGCTGATCAAGCGGCTGTCGCGTGGGTATAAACAGCGCGTTGGCATCGCGCAGGCGCTGGTTCACGACCCCGACGTGATCATCCTGGACGAGCCGACGGTGGGGCTCGATCCGAAGCAAATCATCGAGGTACGCCACCTGATCAAAGGCCTGGCAGGAACGCACACGATCATCCTATCGACGCACATCCTGCCGGAAGTGAGCATGACGTGCGATCGCGTGGTGATCATCAACAAGGGCAAAGTGGCGGCGGTGGATACGCCGCAGAACCTGACGAGCCGGTTCAAGGGCGGCCAGCGGATTCGGGTTGAGGTGCAAGGTCCGGAGGCGCCGTTGAAGGAAGCAGTGGGGCAGATCCCAGGCGCGGGGCGAATTGAAACAGAATCGAGCCGCGACGGGCATGTGGTGCTAAACGTCGAAACGGCGCAAGGCAAGGATATCCGCAGCCAGATCGCGGCCAAGATTATCGAGAGGGGCTGGGCGCTGTACGAACTTCGCGGCGTCAGCCTGAGCCTGGAAGATATTTTCCTCGAGTTGACCACGGACGATTCGTCCCACGCGCAACCCGCCAACTAAGGAGCGCACGCAGAGATGAAGAATCTTTACGCCATATATCGCAAGGAGATGGGGCACTACTTCGTTTCACCGATCGCGTACGTCGTGATCGGCGCGTTTCTTGTAATCACCGGGTTGTTTTTCAATGCCATTCTGACTGGTGTGATGCAGCAGTCGATGTCGATGGAAATGCAGGGCATGCGGTTCGGCATGCCGCCGGATATGGATGTGCCGGCGGAAGTGATGCGAGGTTTCTTCGGGCTGCTCTCGACGCTGGTGCTATTCATTACGCCGATGCTGACGATGGGCGTGTATGCGGAGGAGCGAAAGCGCGGAACAATGGAATTGCTGATGACGTCGCCGGTGACCGAGGTTGAGATCGTGCTGGGGAAATTCCTGGCATCGCTGACGCTCTTCGCCATCATGCTGCTTCCGACGGCGGGCTACGTGGCGTTCATGTATTTCCGAAGCGATCCAACGCCGCCCTGGAGCCTGATGCTCGCAGGATATGCGGGGATCCTGCTGCTGGGAGGGTCGCTGCTGGCGCTGGGGACGTTCCTTTCGTCGCTGACAGAGAGCCAGATCATCGCAGCGGTGCTGACGTTCGCGGCGTTCCTGCTGGTGTGGGTGCTGGACATCGGTGTGCGAAACGCGACGAGCACGGTAGCGTCGGTGCTGTCGTATTTATCGGTGATCCGGCACTACGAGGACTTCACGCGGGGCGTGATCGACACGTCGGGCCTGATTTATTACGCCAGCTTCATCTTCCTGTTCATTTTCCTGACGGTGCGATCGGTGGATTCCATGCGTTGGCGGAGGGCATAAGTGGCCATGGACAAGAGCGGCGACAAAAAGCCCTTCGAAATGCAGTGGACGCGGCAGGAGTGGGCGGAAATCGCGCTGAGCATCGGAACGGCACTGCTGATCGCGGGATACATCCGGTACTCGATTCAAGGTGAGCTGCTGCGGATGAGCGAAGGCCTGCTGATTGGAGGCGGCGTCGTGATTCTGGCGGCGGCCGTGCTGGGGTTCCCGAACGTTCGTGGCTTTTTTTCGAAGCGGTCGTCGCAACTGGGGACGAATACGCTGATCCTGACAGCCGCGGTGCTGGCGATTCTGGTGGTGGCGAATTACCTGGGGCACGAGTATCACAAGCGATTCGACATGACGAGCGAGAAGCTGTTCACGCTCTCAGACCAGACGAAGAAGATCGTAAAGGGCCTGACGACGGACGTGACGATCGCGCGGTTCGCCAAGACGTCCGATCAAAACCTGAACGACTTGATGGCGGAATACAAGAACCTGAGCCCGCACATCCGATTCGAGAACGTCGATCCGCAGGAAAAGCCGGAGGTGGCGAAGGAATTCGGCGCGACGCACATGGGGGACGTAATCGCGCAGTCGGGCGACCGGAAGCTACCGATCGAGCCTTCGGCGTCGGGAGACGTCTCGGAGCAGGACATCACCAGCACGATCCTGAAGATCACGAACACCAAGGTGAAGATGGTGTGCTTCGTGACGGGGCACGGAGAGAAGGCTCTTTCGGACGATCAGGCGCGCGGCTACAACCTGGCGGACCAGGGACTCAAGAAGGAAGGCTTCAACACGAATTCAGTGAACCTGGTGACGAGCAACGGAGTGCCGTCGGATTGCGACGTGCTGGTGATAGCGGGCCCGCAGCAATCATTTTTCCCGCAAGAAACGGCTATGGTGAGCAAGTACCTCGACGGCGGCGGCAAAGCGCTGATTGAAGAGGACCCGATCAGCGAGAAGTCGCAGGAAGACCCGAAACTCGAGGACATTTTTCAGGCGTGGAACATAAACGTAGGCACGAACGTGGTGGTCGACGCCAGCGGCGTGGGGCGGCTCTTTGGAACGGGCCCGGCGGTGCCGCTCGTGGTGGATTACGGCGACAGCCCGATCACGAAGAATCTCGAGGGCGGAATGACGTTCTTTCCGCTCGCGCGCACAGTTTCCGTCGCCGACAAGAACAAGCCGCAGCCGCAGGACGTCGAGCTGCTGAAAACGTCTGCGCGCAGCTTCACGATTCCCAACCTTGATGTGAAGGAAGTAAAATTCGATCCGAAGACCGACACGGCGGGCCCGCTTTCACTTGGCGTGGCCGGTTCGCAAACCGAGGGCACGAAGGAGGCGCGGCTGGTGGTGATCGGCGATTCCGATTTCGCCGCGAACCAGTGGATCACGCTGCAGCACAACGGCGATCTTTTCTACAACACGATCGACTGGCTGGCCCAGGACGAGAACCTGATCTCGATCCGGCCCAAGTCGGTGGCGAATCGCCGTGTAACCCTTACCCAGGGGCAGTCGAACGCTCTCTGGTGGCTCGACCTGTTCGTGTTGCCGGGCCTCGTTGTCTTTTCTGGAATTTATATCTGGTGGAAACGCCGGTAGGAAAAGAAGCGCGAAATCATGATTAAGAAATCGACCCTCATTGTACTTCTCTGCGCGATCGCTCTCGGTGGCACGGTGTATTACATCACGTGGCGGAACAGCAAGAAGCCGGCCGCTTCGGAGGACACTTCGAAGCCGGCTTTCTCGATGCAGCCGGACGACATCACGTCGCTGACGCTTTCGCATCCCGACAAGAAGGATGAGCCGCCGATTCAGTTCACGAATCATAAGGGCGACTGGACCATCACACAGCCGCTCGAAACCGGCGCGGACCAGTCGTCGATCAGCGGAATCGTCGACGGGCTGGTGGCCGCGCGCATTTCGCAGACGGAGCCCGGCTCGCCCGACCGATTGAAGGCTTACGGGCTGGACCCGGGGCAGGTTTCGCTGGAATTTCAACTGAAGGACGGGGCGAAGCATAGCGTGCTGATGGGCAACAAGGATTTTACGGGCGATAACGTCTACAGCGTGATTGACGGGGGCAAGAGCGTGTCGCTGCTCCCCATGTCGCTCTTCACAAGTTCGGACAAAACGCTGGAAGACCTGCGCGACAAGGGCATCCTGCACATCGAATCGGGGCGCATTGCGTCGTTTGAGCTGAAGAACCCGTCGGGCGAACTGGCGGCGACGAAGGGGAAGGGAACGGACCAGACTTGGACCTTCACGAAGCCAGCGGGTGCGATGGCAGACGGCGACACTGTGATTTCGATGCTGACGTCGGTGGGCACGGGCAAGGCGAACGCGATCGTCAGCGAGAATAGCGACAATCTTGCGAAGTACGGGCTGGCGAAGCCCGCGATTACCTTGACGACCGTGAATGATTCGGGCGTGAAGAACACGCTCGAGATCGGCAAGAAGCAGGGCGATGACTACCTGGCGCGAGACACGTCGCGTCCGGTGGTGTTCACGATCAGCGAGGACGTCTACAAAAAGCTAGCGCAGAATTTCAGCGAACTGAGGGACAAGAGCCTGATTCATATCACCGAGAATGACGTGAACCAGATCGAGTTTCGCAATGCCAACGCCACGATGGACGTAAGCCGCAAGAAGGGAAGCGATTTCGACTGGGTGGCCGATGCGCCGGCCGACGTGAAAGGGAAGTCGGCGGCGACGTGGCGGATCTTCAGTCCGCTGACGACGGCGAAGGCGGACGAGGTGATCGACCATCCTTCGGCGGAGATCACAGCCAAACTCGCCAAGCCGGCGGTGCAGATCGAGTTCACCGAGAAGAACGGAACCAAGCTGAACGTGAAAATTTCGGCCGCGGCCGGCGAGTATGTGTATGCACAAACCAGCGCCGGCCCGACGGTCTACAAACTCAAAAAATCAATCTTGAACGATTTGGATTTCAAGGTCTCGGATCTCGCGTCCTGAGATCCGAATTTTCGTAGCTCTTTAGGCGACGCTCGTCCTGCCAGCCTCACTGGGCCAGGTTGCGATGAGCAGGATCTTGCCGGTCGCAGGCGTCACGTGGATGTAGTACACAGTCCCGGCGTCTTCCAATTCATAGAAGCCCGCACGCTTGGGGTCGGGGGTGACTCTGGCCCCGCTGGACAGCAAATCGCGGAGGATTTTGACGGTTTTGAGCGGATGGTTCCGCAGATCCTCTATTTGTAGCTCGTGCTCCAAAGTCATCACCATGGATCCCTCCAGCCCCTTCATTTCCCTCACATCCTATTACGTCTGCGACGGCCCGAAAGTTCCAAGGGATCGCCGAGTTTTTCTGTTGGTTCGCAGTCAGATATTAGACGTGGAAGTGGCGCAGAAGGCTCAGATTTTTGCGGAATAGTACTGCAGGCGTTAACCCTCAAGTTGCTACTTGCGCGGCCTCTTTGAATCCTGCAATATCAGCTTCAGAAGAGTGGTCAAATCTGAGGCTCCTCCAACTCGAAAATGAAAAAGCCCAAGAAAGATAGCCGCCTCTACCGTGACCGCCGCCGCAAGCACCGGCACTGGCTCGTCACTGTGTTTTACCATGATGGCGAGAAGTTCGCCCGAGTCTACATCGACCGTGAGAGAGCGGAGCTGTTTGCGGAACGCCAGAAAAAATCTCCCGTGGTCAAGACGGCTCGCATTACCGAAGTGGACTAGCGGCCCTTCGGGAAGAAGCGCGCGGCTGCTTACTTTATCCAATCTGCAGCGCGGTCGCGGCCTTGTAGAGGTGTCGCCGCGCATGGTATAAAAGTCCTTCAGGCGGGATTCGTATAGTGGTAGTACGCGACCTTGCCAAGGTCGAGGCGAGGGTTCGATTCCCTTATCCCGCTCCAGTCTTGCAACTTTATTTCCTGTCCCACGTAATCTGAGAGACGTAGAGGTTTGTGCTGTGCTCCGGGAGGGGTGCAATGGCGCATGACTCCACGGCGGCAACGTGGCTGCACCGCGTGCTCGCCGGCCTGCTGCTCACTCTGATGGTTGTTCTGGCGGGCGGCGCAGCCCTGCGCGAATCGGTGACCATCGACGAGGTGGCGCACATCGGCGCGGGAGTCAGCTACCTGCAGAAATTGGATCTTCGGTTGAACGACGAGCATCCGCCGCTGGCGAAGGTGCTGGCCGCGGCTCCAGCCGTGATCCACGGTGTGCGGGCGGACTATTCGGACGTGTCGTGGACGTTCAGCGACAAATTCTTCCAGGGTGCCCTGGGGGAATGGTCGTTCGGCCATGCGGTGGCGCTGCGGTGGAACGACCCGCGATCGATTCTCGTGTGGACGCGCGCGCCGATGCTGCTGGTCACACTGCTGCTGGGCTTTGTGCTCTACGCTTTTGGGTCGAAGTTCGGGGGCCCGTGGGGCGGACTGCTGTCACTGGCCGCGTATGTGAGCTGCCCGGTGTTCCTGGCATTTGGTCCACTGGTGATCACCGACACGGCGGTGACGCTCTTCGTCGTGCTGACGATGTGGGCGTTGGCAAACGTGTGGCGATCACCCGATGTGAATTCGACTCGATGGTTTGCTCTCGCACTGGCAGGCGCGCTGCTTTCGAAGTTCTCGTCGGGGCTTCTGCTGATCGGATTTGTGTTCTTTTCGCTGAGCCTGCGATGGCTGCCGCTGGCGGAAGAACCGGCTGGGCGCGACGAACAGCGCGAATGGCGGCGCGTGCGGAACCGCTGCGTTTGGCGAGGGATTTTCGTTGCGGCGGTGATCGTCTATGCCGCTTATTTTGTCCTGTCGTGGAACCAGTCGACGGATTTTCTGTGGTTCCTGGGATCGAATCGGGCGGCGTTGATTTTGCGACGGGTCCTGATGCCGCCTGCCTTGTACCTTCGGGGCCTCGCGATTTTCGTTTTGCAGGCGAGGCGCGGAACATTCATCCTTGGGCATTCCTATACGCACGGCGTCTGGTTCTATTTCCCGGTCGTGTTTGCGCTGAAATCGCCGCTCGCGTTCTTGACTCTGGTTACCGGCGCGGGAGGCTTGGCGCTCGTCGCGCGCCGGCGACTCGGGCGAGGCGCGGTAATTCCCAAGGAGCGCGCTCTGCACTGGCGGGCTCTCTGGGTCTTCTTCCTGATTTTTACGCTGAGCTGCATTTTCAGCCCGCTGACGATTAGCATCCGCCACTTCAGCATCCCCATCGTGCTGATGATTCTGGGGTTGGCGCCGCTGCCGAGGATGTTGGGACCGCTGCGGGAAAATGGCTGGGGCGCGGCACGAGCGGTTGCCGTTCTTGTCTTCTTGCTTGCGTGCGCGTGTTTGGCGACTGTGGTTCGTGCGTATCCGTATTACTTTCCGTTCTTCAACAGCTTGGCTTTTGGACGGCCCGGGTACGCCCTGGTGAACGATTCCAATCTCGACTGGAATCAATCGCTGCCGGACGCGCAGCGTTTCGCGGAGCAGCACCGTCTGAGCCATGTGCTTGTGGCTGAATACGGACTCTCCGACCCGTCGGTGATCATTCCGGGAGCGGAATTCTGGAATTGCGAGCAGCCGTCGCCTGAGGACGCGGGCCGATGGGTGGTTCTTTCGGGGAGCATGGTCGAGGCCGGGCACAATTGCCTCTGGTTGCTGGGTTACCCGCACGAAGCGATTGCAGGCGGCAGCATGTACGTCGTGCGCTTGCCCTCTGAGATTCCCGCGGCGGGTGCGCGTGGAGGTCCTCCGCTTCCGGCCGACTATCAGCCGTTCGGGGGAATGGCCGCGCCGTTCGACTTCCAGAGAATGACTTACGAGGTGAGCGTCGATCCGACGCAACTGAAACCCGCGTTCGACAAGATCACTGCGACGTTCGCGCAAGCGAGGAGCAAGAAGAAATAGGCCGCGCCACCAGAAGCTCGTTCTGGCACGCGTTCGCGCGACGTGCTAGAGTCGGCGCGCCCAACCCATGCTGGCCTACCTCTGCGGACCCATCGAATTCGCGCAGGATGGCGGACGCCTCTGGCGACGCAAACTGGCGCCATTCCTGCGAGAGACGCTCGGCCATCGCGTGTACGATCCGGCAGAAGATGAAAAAAAGAACCTGACGGAAGAGGAAGCTTCGCAGTTCCGCGCGTGGAAGGCGTCTGACCCTGACCGCTTTCGGCGAGTTATTCGAAAGATCATCGCATTCGACCTGGACCTGATCGAGAACAAGGCGGATTACGTGATCTGCTATTGGGATGGGGATGGGACGCAGAGCGGAGGCACGTCCGCGGAGCTGACCGTCGCGCACCGGAAGGGGATTCCAGTGTACCTGGTGACGAGCCAGCCCGCCGAGCAGATCAGCGGCTGGATGCTCGGGTGTGCAGACCATGTGTTCGCTTCGATCGAGGAACTGAAAAAATTCCTTACCGCGCGGTTCTCGCGCGAAAAGCAGACGCAGCTCTGGAAAAACTGAATACCTCGCCTCGCGCAGTTTCACTCCTGCTAGAATCGCGCTGGGATGAATAAAATCATCGTTGCGGTCGGCAGTACGCGCCGCCCCAAGCTGAATGCGGTGTGGGAAGCGCTCTCCGTCTTCGGGCCGACCCTGGATGACAACGCGCAGTTCGATATCGCCGGCGTGGAAGTAGCGAGCGGCGTGCGGCACACGCCACTCTCTCGTGAGGAGATGATGGCAGGAGCGCGTCAGCGCGCGGAGGCGCTGGTGCGGATGACACGCGAAAAGAGCGAGCCGTGGAAGTATTTTGTAGGGCTCGAGGGCGGACTCGATGTCGTCACGATGGGCGCGGGACGATGCGCGTTCCTCGAAAATTGGGCGTATGTGACGGATGGCGAGCGCGGGGCGTTCGGCCAATCGGGCGCCGTGTTGATGCCGGAGCCGTTGGCAGCGTGCGTGGTGGATCAGGGGATCGAGCTTTCGGAGGCCATCGACGCGTTTGCGGGGGGACGCGGGATTCGCGACGCGCAGGGAGCCTGGGGCGTCCTGACCAGGAACATGATCACGCGCCAGGACGCGTTTCGAGTGGCGGTGATCAATGCATTCGCGCCGTTTTTCAATCGCAGCGTCTATCACGGCTAAGATTTGAGAACGGATGCGCTGAATTTCCACAGCGCGAGTGTGCTAGCCTAGGCCCGGGAGGCAAGGAAGCGTGGATATCGTCAAAGGAAACATGGGTTGGATCGAGGTGGTCGTGGGGCCGATGTTTTCGGGCAAGAGCGAGGAACTGATCCGGCGTCTTCGCCGGGCAGAAATCGGCAAGCAGCGCGTCCAGATCTTCAAGCCCGCAATCGACCAACGCTACTCGAAGAACGGAATTGTCTCCCATTCGGGGCTGGAAATTGCGTCGGAACTGGTGCGCAGCGGAAGCGAAATTCTGGACAAGGTAGCGCCGAGGACGGAGGTGGTGGGCATCGACGAAGCGCAGTTCCTGGGCGAGTCGATGGTCGACGCGTGCGTGAAACTCGCGGACCTGGGCAAGCGCGTGATTGTGGCAGGGCTCGACACCGATTTCCTGGGCCGGCCGTTTGAGCCGATGCCGCGGTTGCTAGCCGTGGCCGAAGAGATTACGAAGCTGCTTGCGATTTGCATGCGGTGCGGCAACCCGGCGGTGCACACGCAGCGGCTGGTAGCGTCCGAGGAATTGATTGTGGTCGGCGCGGGCGGGATGTACGAGGCGCGGTGCCGGCGCTGCTTCGAGCCGGCGCTGGCGCAGCAGAAAATCGAAGAAGAGAAGCACAAAACGGCTAATGCAGGAGTCGGCCGCACCGCGTCCTAGTCCTTCTAGCCCTCCCCGGCGCCTGCCTGCGGCACGCGAATCGTCGTTGGCATCCCGCCGCTAAAGTCCTAAAATGTCGCTGAAGGCTGGCGATGTACCTCCGAATCACCCTCCTACTGACGGCGGCGCTCGCGCTCAGCGCGGATTTGCCGGACCTTCCTCATTTCCGCGATCCAGGCCCCGGTGCGCGGGACACGCATTCGTTGAGCAGCATCTCTCCGACTGACATCTTCGTGTGGGTTGTCGCTCAAGCGAAGAAGCACCCGACGCAGATGGGGGAGCAATCGAAGCTGAGCATCATTCGCTACGTGGATGGGGAATTCGCAAAGGCAACGCAGCCGCTACCCCATGAAAAGACGGGCTACAAGCTGAAGGTTGGCAAGCCGCTGGATATGAAGGACTTGCAGAATGAGGTGAGGCGCGAAGGCGCCATCGCGAATCCGGGCGACACCGTCCAGATCACGAAAATCGAATTTCGAGAGAAAGAAATCGCTGTCCAGATCAACGGCGGCGGGCGCAGGAAGTTTCATCTGCGCGAGCATCTCCAGATCAGCATGGGCGATGTGCCGCCTCCCGCCACCAGCGACCATCCGGATGAAGGCCGCGGCACGACGATCATCCTCGACTACGGGCGTCCACTGCCGGACCTGAGCCCGGACGACGTGAAGCATGACCTTTCCACGCTGCTCGATTTTTCGAAGCAGCACTCGGCGGCGGTCAACTGGTTCGATACGCTTCCGCCCGAAATTCAGCAGGCGATTCGCGAGCACCGCGCCACGGTCGGCATGGATCAGGAGATGGTGATTGCGGCAATCGGCCGGCCGGAGCACAAGGTGCGCGAGCGCGATCCCAGCGGCACCGAAACTGAAGACTGGATCTACGGCGACCCGCCCGCGAAGACCACGTTCGTCACTTTCGTCGGCGACAAAGTGGTGCGCGTGAAGGTGTTCAACGATCCCGGCGCGACCGGCGCGAATTGACTTTTTCCCCTTCGTGCCCTAGCATTTTTTGTTCTGCAGAAGCGAAGTAAATCCTTTGCGCAGATGACCTTGGGACCGGGTTGTGACGTTCGTCACGGCTGGTGGTGGCTCGAGTCACGGCCCCGGCGGCGAATTCACTGCACTATCGATACGAACAGAATTTTCCAAATACTCGCACCGAGAGGGAGGAAGAATGGCGGTTAAGGTTGGAATCAACGGATTCGGGCGGATCGGGCGGAACATCTTCCGCGCAGCGCTGGGCGATCCGGCAATCGAAGTGGTGGCAGTGAACGACATCACAGACGCCAAAACCCTGGCCTATCTGCTGAAGCACGATTCGATTCTCGGCAACCTTTCCAACAATGTGACGCACACGGACGACACAATCTCCGTGGACGGCAAGAGCTTCAAGGTGTTCAAGGTGAAGGACCCCGCGGAGCTGGATTGGGCGTCGGTGGGCGCGTCGATCGTGGTGGAATCGACGGGACTTTTCACTAAGGGGCCGGATGCGAAGAAGCACCTGCGCGGCCCGGTGAAGAAGGTGATTATTTCCGCCCCCGCCACTGATGTGGATTTCACGGTCGTGCTCGGCGTGAACGACAAAGCATATGATCCCGCGAAGCACAACGTGATTTCGAATGCCTCGTGCACGACGAACTGCCTCGCGCCGGTGGCGAAGGTTTTGCAGGACAATTTCGGGATTTCGGTCGGCACGATGACGACGATTCACTCATACACGAACGACCAGAAGCTGCTGGACCTGCCGCACAAGGATCTGCGGCGGGCGCGAGCGGCGGCGCTATCGATGATTCCCACTTCTACGGGCGCGGCGAAAGCGCTTCATCTGGTGATCCCCGAGCTGAAGGGGAAGCTGGATGGGTACGCGATGCGCGTGCCGACGCCAAACGTGAGCGTTGTGGACCTGACGGTGATGACGGAAAAGCCAGTGACCGCAGAGGGCGTGAATGCGGCGTTCAAGAAGGCGGCAGACGGTCCGATGAAGGGCATTCTCGGCTACACGGAAGATGAAGTAGTCTCGATCGATTTTCGCGGCGATTCGCGGTCGTCGATCGTGGACGCGGGCTACACGCGCGTGGTCGGTTCGAACTGCCTGAAGGTTCTCTCGTGGTACGACAACGAGTGGGGCTACTCCTGCCGCTGCCGCGATTTGATCAAGATGCTCGCCCAGAAACTGTAATCGCCTCTGACCGGACGGCGGCTGGAAGGCCGCCGTTCGCGGACTGACGGACCGGCCTTTCCTAGAGAAACGACCATGAACAAACTATCGATTCGCGATTTGAAAACGACGGGGCAGCGCGTCTTTATTCGCGTGGACTTCAACGCTCCGCTCGACGGCGGGAAAGTGGTGGACGACACGCGCATCCGCGAAACGCTGCCGACGCTGCGGCTCGCCATCGACCACGGCGCGCGGCTGGTGCTTGCGTCGCATCTCGGGCGCCCGAAGGGCAAGGTCGACCCCAAGTACAGTCTGAAGCCGGTGGCCGCCCGTTTGCAGGAATTGCTCGGCAAGCCCGTTCAGTTCGCCCCCGACTGCGTCGGTGCGGACGCCGAGGCGAAGAGCAAGGCGCTGGGAAACGGCGCAGTCCTGCTGCTCGAAAACGTCCGTTACCACGCGGAAGAAGAAGCGAACGATCCGGCATTTTCGAAGCAGCTTGCGGCGCTGTGCGACGGACTGTTTGTCTGCGACGCGTTCGGTTCGGCGCACCGCGCGCACGCTTCGGTGGTCGGCATCACGAAATTCGTGCGGCAGGCGGCAGCGGGGCTGCTGATGGAGAAGGAGCTCGCGTACCTGGGCAAGGCGGTGTCGAATCCGGACCGGCCCTTCGTGGCAGTGCTGGGCGGGGCGAAGGTTTCCGACAAGATCGAAGTGGTGCGGAATTTGATGAAGCTCGCGGACGCGATGCTGATCGGCGGCGCGATGGCGTACACGTTTCTGAAGTCGCAGGGAAGGCCGGTGGGGAAGTCGCTGGTGGAGAATGACAAGCTCGATCTCGCGCGCGATTTGCTCCACGAAGCGGAGTCGCGCAATTTCAGGCTGTGCCTGCCGGTGGATCATGTGATTGCGGAGAACCCGGACTCGGCCGTCACGAAGATTGTGGATGTCGATCAGACGCCTGACGGCTGGATGGGCCTCGATGTGGGCCCGAAGACGGTCGCGGCGTTCGAAAAGGAAATCGCAGGGGCGCGGCTGATTGTGTGGAATGGGCCGCTGGGAAAATTCGAGCGGCCGGCGTTTTCGCAAGGCACGCTGGCCATCGCGAGGGCCGTGGCCGCGGCAACGTCGAAAGGCGCGACTTCGATTGTCGGCGGCGGCGATTCGGTGGCGGCGGTGGAAAAGACGGGGGTAGCCTCGCAGATTTCGCATATCTCCACTGGCGGCGGGGCATCGCTGGAATTCCTGGCCGGCGAGACCTTGCCGGGCGTCGAAGCGCTGAGTCCCAAGGCTTAGCACTCCCAAGTAGCAAGGCGAGCCCGGCCGAGTGCGCGGGCTGGTCGAGCGAGACCGCAGCCCCGCTGCGTTGTACCCCCGGAACTGCAATCACAATCCTCCGCCTTATAGCTGTGTCTTCCAAAGTTGTTGCTTTCTTATAGGTCGCATGAGATAGTTCGTATGAACTATATGACGAAACCACTTGAACTCGGCCTTTGGGAAATTGCGGTTCTCTCCATGCTGCAGGAGGAGCCAATGCACCCCTACCGGATGCAGCGGCTGCTGCATGAGCGACACAAGGACGAGATGCTGGTGCTCAAGCGCGGCTCTCTTTACCACGCGATACGCCGGCTGCTCCGATGGAAGCTGATCGAGGTCGCCGGGAAGCAGCGTGACGGGCGGCGCCCGGAACGCACAGCCTATCGGATGACGAGAGACGGCAAGCACGAATTGCTGCGCGCGCTGCATCGGACCCTGGGAACGCCGCGGCGAGAGCCGTCTGAGTTCATGGCTGCACTGAGTTTTCTGGTTTATCTCGATGCGAAAGACGCGACCGCGAGACTCGAGGAACGGGAGCGCTGGCTGGGGGGAGCGATTCGCGAGCATTCGGCCGGATTGAAGTCGGTGGCGCGCCACGTGGGGCGAATCCACTTGATCGAGAGCGAATACCTGATTGCGATGCAAAAGGCCGAACGGACTTGGGTTCGTGAAATTATTCGGGATTTGCGGTCGGGCCGCTTGCGGTGGGACCTGGCGGAGATTTTGAAGGTGCTCCGCGCATCGCGGCGGACGGCGAAGGCTTAGTTCGACGGAAGGCGACAATGCCAAACGATCAAAGAGCGGTGGCGGTTACGGAGACTGCGTCTTCGCGCGATTCTTTCTGGCGCCGAACAGCACCCGCATGGACGCTTGCGGTGCTCGCTCCCGTGATTGCGGAGGTTTTGAGCGGCGCGACGCGTATGAGCTATATATTCGCGCTGATACCGGAAATCATGGTGTGGGGCTGCGGCGCGTTGCTGATCCGCGAGGCAGTGCGACGCTGGCGCGGAGGCTGGACGAGCATGTGGTTGCTGGGCTTGGCGCTCTCGGTGGCGGAGGAATTTCTGATCCAGCAGACGTCTCTGGCGCCGCTGCCGTGGCCGGGAACTCACCCGGCCTACGGCCGGCTGTGGGGAGTGAACTGGATCTACTTCCTGTTCATGCTGGGATACGAGAGCGCTTTCGTGGTGCTGGTTCCGATTCAGGTGACGGAACTGGTTTTTCGGAAGCGGCGCTCGGGGCCCTGGCTCAAGCGCTTCGGGACGGTGGCGTGCAGTTTGATTTTTCTGCTCGGATGCCGAATCGCCTGGTTCGCCTGGGTGAAGCGGGCCCGCCCAGTGGTTTTTCATGCTCCCGATTATCCCGTGCCGGCGGCTGCGATCTGGACCGGCGCGGTGATCATTGGTTTGCTCATCCTTCTTGCTTACGCGCTCCGCGGCACTGGAGAGCGCACGTCAGAAGCTTCGCGTAACGCACCCGCAGTCTGGTTGGTGCTCCTGGGCACGCTCGTCCTGGGATTTCCTTGGTATCTGCTGATGGCCTTCGTATTCGGTCCTGAGAGAACGCTTCCGTTTTGGATCCCGGTTGCTGCGGGAGTCGCGTGGGCGGCAATCGTTTTCGCAGCCGTCAAGCATTGGGCGTCGGGACGAGGCTGGGGAGACATGCACCGCTGGGCACTGACCTTTGCGGCCGCGCTCGTTTGCATGATCGCCGGATTTGCGGGCAGCAGCACCTGGCCACGCGTGGATCTGGTGGGGAAATCCGTGCTCGACGTTGCCGCAGTTGTTGCGTTTGCGTTGCTTGCGCGAAGGCTCGGTCGCGAACGTTCCGCCGAGGCTTGACGAGCGCCGCAGGGGTTCGCGCGCTTGCCTCCCGCAGACTCAACCGATACACTTTTGGCGCGTTGAAGCGAGGTGAAAGTGCGCAGACCGGTAATCGCGGGGAATTGGAAGATGTATAAGACGCGCGAGGAGACGCGCGCGTTCTTCGAGAAGTTCAAGCCGCTGGTAGCGCAGGCGCAGCACTGCGAAGTCGTGATTGCGCCGCCGTTTACGGCGCTGGAGACGGCGATCGAAGCGGCACGCGGGAGCTCGATCTGGGTTGCAGCGCAGAACGTGCATTGGGAGAAGGAAGGCGCATTCACCGGTGAAATCTCGACGCGCATGCTGGTGGACACGGGATGCCGCGGCGTGATCATCGGGCACTCGGAGCGGCGCCAGTACTTCGGCGACACGGACGAGTGGGTGAACCGGAAGACAAAAGCGGCGCTGGCGGCGGGGCTGACGCCAATTGTCTGCGTGGGCGAGACTCTGGCGGAACGCGAAGGCAGCCAGACGAACGCAGTCCTGAAGAGGCAATTCGAGGGTGCCGTTGCCGCGTTGACCAGCGAGGACTTCTCGCGTATCCTTCTAGCTTACGAACCGGTTTGGGCGATTGGGACTGGGCGCACCGCCACCCCGGAAATCGCAGCAGATGCGCATCACCACCTCCGGGAGCTGGCAGCGACGCGGTTTACACCCGAACGAGCGTCCGCGCTTCGAATCCTCTACGGCGGCAGCGTCAAACCCGACAACATACGGGGGTTGATGGCGCAGGTGGAGATTGATGGTGCGCTTGTGGGCGGAGCGAGCCTCGAGGCGCAGTCGTTCGCATCGATTGTGAATTTTTAGGCGAAGTCAGCCGGAGCAAGGGAGTAGAAATGCCGTCTTGGGCGAAATGGGGACTATCACTGGCCGTCGCGGTCGGACTGATCTGGGTGGGCTGGCGCGTCCCGTACGTGCTGATGACGCTGCACATCCTGGTGTGCTTCGTGCTGGTTATCGTGATCATGTTGCAGAGCGGCAACGCGGCGGATCTGGCCGGCGCATTCGGCGGCGCAGGCAGCCAGACAGCCTTTGGGCCCCGCGGCGCAGCGACGTTTCTTTCGCGAGCGACCACATGGTGCGCGATTGTTTTCATGATGACGTCGCTGGCGATCTCCGTAAAGCGCAATCCGAACGAATCTGTGGGAACCGGCTCGGTGCTCGAGGAGACGCAGCAGCCCGCGCCTTCTTCGACGAAGCCTGCGACCCCGCCCGTACAGATTCCGGTGCAGCCGGCTCAAAAGCCTGCCACGCCGCCGAGCCAGCCGCAAAATCCTCCGAAGAAGTAGACCTGCCGATGAAGGCGAACGGGACGGCTCTCTATCCGTTCGTGCCCTCAGGTCCACAATTCGCGAAATCGATTGAGTTTTTCGCCGCGCTTGGCTTCGAGACGCTTTGGCAACACGATGGCCTCGCCGCATTGCGATTCGGCGGTGCCTTTTTCCTGTTACAGGACATCGACGTCCCGGAATGGCAAAAGAACCAGATGATCGTGCTCGAAGTTAGCGATCTGGATGGGTACTGGTCGGAGCTGACGCCGAAGAACCTGGCGGACGCGTTTGCCGGGGTGAAGCTGCGGTCGCCCACTGACTTTCCGTGGGGACGCGAAATCCACATTATCGACCCGGGCGGAGTCTGCTGGCACGTAAGACAAAGCGGGAAATAACGGACTTCCGCGGCCTGTTGGGCCGAGAGTTCCGTCCTGGGACGTCCACTAGCCTGCACAAGAAATGAAAATCGTGCGACTCGCTTGGGCGACGCATCGGAGAAGTGCTAGCCTGCGCGAAAAATTGGCACGCCGTTTGCAGCAGTCAGTGCTGTGGGCCCAGAGAAGGGCCGAGCGCAAAGGAGTGCCGAAGTGAAACAGTGGATTTTGCTCCTTGGAATGTTGGTTTTCGGCGGGGTGCAGGCACAGCAGGCTCGAGCGGATAATCTGCCGCCACCGTCGGGCGCGATTCTGGACCTGGCGGGGAATCCCATCACGACGACGTATACGCTCTACACGGTCGACTTTACGGCTGCGTTCGCGGCAACGGATGTGACGTTCGCGTTTCGCGACGATCCGGGGTTCATCGCGTTCGACGACGTGACGATGGCGGATCTGACGACGCCCGGTCCGAATCTCGTCACGAATGGCGGATTTGAAACCGGCGATCTCTCGGGATGGACTTACGACAACGTGTACGGAGTGAGTTTTGGGGGTATGGTCTCCGACGGCTGCCTCACGTTGGGGAACAACTCTGGGAACGCCGTGTGGTGCGACGGGGCGACGCAGGGATACGACGCGATCGATCAGGTCGTCGTCACGACCCCAGGGGATACGTATCAGATTTCATTTTATGTTGCGGGCATCGGTGTGACGGGGTATCAGCCCACGAATTTTCAGGATCTGAGCACGAACGGCAACCCTCCCTGTGTGACCTGCCTGCCGGGCACGTCAGGGAATGGCGTGGACGTGCTGGTGTACGAGGGCGCTTCCATTCCGCCGATCGGCGGCGTGCCTGAGCCAAGTTCGCTGATGATGCTGGGGAGCGGGTTGCTCGGACTAGGATTCGCAGCTTCACGCAAGCGCGTGCGGTAAGAAAACAGCAAATCAAGTCGCCAGGAATCGGCTTTCCATGCGAAGCCGCTCGAAAGGGCGGCTTCCTTGCTTTTGAGGGACGCATCGGTTGCGCCCTCAACCCGCAAGGGCAATTGACAAACGAAATCGCCGCCGTTTACGATGGTTGCTGCGCGGTCGTGGCGGAACTGGCAGACGCACCAGCTTGAGGGGCTGGCGGTAGCAATACCGTGGTGGTTCGAATCCACTCGACCGCATATCTTCTTCTCATTACTCCCACACGAAGTGGTCTTCCAATGTATCCTACGAAATGAAATCGGCGATTTGACCGGGAACGATCGAAGTGTCCCGCTACTCTCGGGAGGATTCGGACTTCGAGGTGTAGTCGAGCCACAGTTCGAGCTGTTTGGCGAGCGACTTGAAATCGATGGGCTTGGAGATGCACGCGTTGCAACCTGCCTGGATCACTCTTGCGTGATCCGTCACCATCGCGTGCGCGGTCACGGCGATGACCGGGAGATGGCGCAATTGTGGCTGTCGCCGAATGCTCGCCGCCAGCGATAATCCGTCTTCCGGGCCAAGCTGCACATCAAGCAGGACGGCATGAAAGTGGTCGCTCTTCAAAGCGGCGAAGGCTTGTTCCAGACCCGGCGCCTTCACGGTTTCATAACCCTCGGCCTCCAGCCAATCGCAAAGCAGCTCCTGATTGGGCAGGTTGTCCTCGACGACGAGGATGCGGCGTCTCACGATCTCTCCAGCGGCACGGGAGCGAGCGCTCGCTGCAATTGCAGGAGCAAGGACTCCTGCCATCGTTCCTTTTTGTGAAGTAGCGCTCCCGCGTTGGCCCGGATGTAGTCCTTTTCGGCCTGAGTTAGATCCTTGCTCGTGAGCACGAAAACGGGCAGGTCTGCGGTGCGAGAGTTCGACCGCCATTCAGAAAGCAACTGGAGCCCGCTGGTCGCAGGCAGAATCAAATCCAGAATCACAAGCTCGGGCAAGGACTCGGCGACGGTCGCCCGGGCCTGTGCGGCGTCTTCTGCCGTTCGCACCACGAATCCATTCTTGCGGAGCAATTCGGCGATGAACTCGCGTGTTGGCGGATCGTCCTCGACTACAAGAATCGGCTGCGCTTGGCGAGCTCTGCCGCGGCGGTTCATGCACCGCTCCACAGCGGTCAGTAGAGTTCCTCTCTCAACCGGTTTGACAATGAATTCGTCCGCTCCGAGAAGCGCTCCGGTACTCGGCTGATCCACGATGGTGACCACAATCACGGGAATATTCGCGGTGCGCGGGTCACTCTTCAAACTCGCCAATAGCTCCCACCCATTAATTGGCTTCATGATGACATCCATGGTGATTGCTGCGGGCTGGAGCTTAGCTGCCGTTTCAAGAACGGAAGTCGGCGAGTCGCACAACACCACGTCGGCGCCCGCGGAAACCAGTTGCGACTGAATGAGATGTGCTGCCGCCGGATCATCTTCCACGACGAGGATGCGCGGGGATTCGCCCTCCCGCAAGCTCGGCAAGGTCTCACGACTCTCTTCCGCCTTGACTTCCGGGGCCGCCGGTAACGTGAAGTAAAAGGTGCTGCCCGAACCTGGCGCGCTCTCAATGCCGAGTTGCCCCCCGTGCAATTCGACGAGACTCTTCGTGATCGCGAGTCCCAAGCCCGTGCCTTCCGCCATGGTGGCCGATTGCTTCAACCGATGGAAAGCCTCGAAGATTCGTTGCTGCTCTTCTATAGGTATGCCCGGTCCTGAGTCACGAACCTCGACTCGGACAGCGTCGCCGAGCTTCTCGGCCCCTATTTCAATCGTTCCCCTCTCGGGAGTGAACTTGATCGCGTTGCCAATCAGGTTCATCAGAATTTGCTTGAACCGGGTCATATCGGCGCGCACGCTGAGATTGGGTGACGTGCGCTCCACAAGAGTCTGGGATTTCTTGTCGGCGAGCGGGTGCAGGGTGTCGAGCGACTCGGCGAAGCACGTGTTGACGGACACACTCTCAATCGCCAACTGCAGGCGCCCCGCTTCAATCTTGGACAGGTCCAAAATGTCGTTGATCAGCCGGAGCAGGTGTCTGCCTCCAGTGTGAATATGGTTGACGTACCGCCGTTGCCGGTCGTTCAGAGGGCCGTAGCGTTCCTCGTTGAGCAAGTCGGAGAACCCCAGGACTGCGTTGAGCGGCGTGCGCAGCTCGTGGCTCATTGTCGAAAGGAATTGGTCCTTGAATTTGTTGGAGCGCTCCGCCTCCTCCTTCGCCCGTGCCAGGTGTTCACCCGCCAGCTTGAGCTCACCGACGCGTTCTTCGAGCTCGGCATTGAGCGCTTGATTGGCAGAGAGGAGATGCGTTTGGCGCTTCACGAGGAACGCAGCGAGCGCCGCCGTCACCAGATACACGAGCAACAGGTAGAGGCTGACCGAGCGGTTCTGGCTCTTCAAATGCAAGGCAGGAGCAAGAGCCACACTTTCCGGGCGGGAATAAAGGACGGCCCAGCCGAGGCGGGGCGCCGGTGCAAATGCGACGAACGTGTTCTCGTTGCCGATTCGAAGCTGCTCGCCTCCTTCCGCGCCCGCGAGCGCCTGACTAACCACGGTGGATGCGGAGGCCTTCACGGGTGCGCTCTGCGCATCGACGTTTCGCGCCGCGGCAACCACGCCGTGTTGATCCACGACGTAATAGTCGGCGGTGGCGCCCTTTTCGATCGCGCTGAACTTTCGAGCCAAAGCGGCGAGACTGTACGTGCCCATCGCGATTCCCGTTGGCTTGCCATTCGAGTCGCGGATCGGCACGGCTACAGCTACCACCAAGGGATTCGGGGCGGCCGCGGTTCGATACACTTCCGAAACATACGGCTGCCAATGCGCGGTCAGTCCGCGATACCAGTCTCGGTAGGAAAAATTATCTCCCACGATCTTGTCGTTTGGCTCGATGAGGCGCAGAGTACCGTCGACGTCATAGACACTGACGAACAGAAAGGCAGGTTCGAGCTTTCGAGCTTCTTGAAGGTCAGCTTTGACCGAGACGAGGTCGTGACGCGCCCACTCGTTTCGGACCAACGGACGATCGACAATCGAGGTGAGGATATTCCCGGCCGAGGTAAGGTCTCTCTCGACGACTGCCGACAAAGTGCGTGCTTGAAGGAGATCGCTTTGCAATTCCGCGCTCGCGATTTCCTCCTTGGATTGCAAGTACATCCAATAAGTGCCGCCCATCAGCGGCAGGACGAAAAGAAATAGCAGCACGGCGAGCATCCACGCCTTTGGTCCGGAACGCCGCGCTTCGGCGTGCCGGATGTCCAACTCTGTTTGCAGTTGATTTGGCGTCGAGCTGGCAGTCATCTGGCTCCGCGGCCGTCGGACGAAACGGCCGACTCGGCGACCAAGGCCTCCAGCGCATCTACCAGGGAGCGGTCCCACCATCCGCGTTCAACTTCCTCTCGCATCACCGCAAACGCTTCCTGCGGAGGTAGAGCCTTGCGATAGGGACGGTCGGTGGTCAATGCGTCGTAGACATCAGTGACTGTCAGGATCCGCGCGGTGAGCGGGATCTGCTCGGCCTTCAGTCCGTCGGGATACCCCGATCCATCGAGCCTCTCGTGATGATGGCGAATAATCGGGAGCACGAGGCGAAAAGACTTGAGCGGCCGGCAGATTCTCTCTCCGACGACCGGATGCTGCTTCATCACCTTCCACTCCTCTTCGGTGAGTCGGCCCGGTTTTACGAGGATGTGCTCCGGTACCGCAATTTTGCCGATGTCGTGGACTGTGCCGGCCCTTCTGAGAGCTACGCGTAGCTCCTCGGGCAAGTCAAGACGTTGTGCAAGGCCCGCGGAAAGCTCCGCCAGCCGTTGGCAGTGGCCTTCCGTGTAAGGATCCTTGGCTTCGATGCTCAGTGCCAGGCTGAAGAGGACTATCTCGGCGTTCTCAAGTTCGTCTGTGAATTCCTTCATTCGCAATAGAGAGTGAACGCGCGCAAGGAGCTCGTGTTTGTTTACAGGTTTGTTCAGAAAATCATCCGCGCCGCACATGATTCCGTGAATGCGATCGTCCGAGCCTGTAAGAGCAGTCACCAGGACAATCGGCAACAGACGCGTTTGTGGCTTGGATTTGATCTCGAGACAGGCGGAGAGCCCCGACTGCCCGGGCATCATTACGTCAAGAAGCGCGAGGTCGACGGCGGCCGCGCGCACGGCGTTCACGGCCTGCTGACCGTCGCTAACGCAAATGACCTTGTAGCCCGCGGACTCGAGAATCCCGGACAGCAACTCCTGGTTTGCCAGGTTGTCGTCGGCGACGAGTATAGTTGCCTTGCTTGAGAGGGACCCGGGCATGCGTTTCCTCCAATCGCCCTGACACGAAGAGACTCGAGTCTCTATATTCTACGGCCACGCCGACGTCTGCGAAGAATTCGCACAGAACTACACCTATAATTAGTTAACCCGTTACTGACTCCGTGCAATTGCTACTGCGACGCCTTCAGTGCACGACCGAAAACGGGCCTTCCACCCCACTCGCTCCTGCCGGGAGATGTTTTCCGTCACGCTGCCGTATAGATTCTTGTAGCAAGAGGTCCGAATCTTCTTTCTTGAAATTCGGCTGCGCTTATATATGATGCGTCTTTCTTAGCGGTCCAAATCGAACGCTTTTTGCCAAAGCGGGGCCGGGGAGCAAAGGCGATGCGATCGAGGAAGCGCAACCGAGGATCTGCCGCAGTTGCGGGTCTGCTGTCACTCCTTCTCGTAATACTTGTCGGCGTCACCGTGTACATCTTCGCTGCGGGGATTTGGGTGCCGCCGCCTGCGATCACATCGGTGGGGCACGACGTCGATCACCAATACAATCTGACGCTCGCGCTCACGGGGGCGGTGTTCATCCTGTCGCAGCTCGGCCTGGCATATGCGATTTGGCGGTTCCGCGACCGGGGGCAGAAGGCGCACTACACGCACGGCAACAATACGATGGAGGTGATCTGGACTTCGGCGACGATCATTCTCTTCGTGGGACTGGGTTTGCTGGGATACCGCGCGTGGGCGGAGGTCCGATTCACGCAGCCGTCGCCGGACGCGATCAAGGTGGAAGTTACGGAGAACCAGTTCGTCTTCAACTTCCGCTACGCCGGACCGGACGGAAAATTCGGCCGGCTGGACCCGAAACTGATCAGCGCTTCCACAGGTAATCCGCTGGGCCTCGATCCGGACGATCCGACCGGCAAGGACGACATCGTGGTACCGACGCTGACGGTTCCAGTGAATCACGAGATCGAGTTGCTGATCCGTTCGCAGGACGTGATTCACAATTTTTATGTGCGCGAACTGCGCCTGCAGCAGGACGCGGTGCCCGGCCTGATGATTCCGATGCACTTTACCGCTGACACGATCGGACGTTACGAAATCGTGTGCACGCAATTGTGCGGGCTGGCTCACTACCGGATGCGAAGCTTTTTGGATGTCGTATCGGACGCCGATTATCAGAATTTCTTGAAGCAGCAAGAACAGGCATTGACCGCCCAGTAGAGGCGGTCGTTTCGCCTTGGTGCCGTGAGGTTTCCGGTTTCGAGGCGCGACCAGGAGGCCATGCATGAGTTCGCACGCTGTTTCGGCGCATCACGGAGCGACTGAAGCGCCGACGGGATTCATCCGGAAATACATCTTCAGCACGGACCACAAGGTAATCGGCATCCAGTATTTCCTGCTGGCGCTGACGGCCGTGTTCGTCGGGATGATTCTGTCGGTGCTCATGCGGCTTCACCTCGCGTGGCCAAGCATGCATCTGCCGTTCGTTCAGGGCGGCCTCATGACGCCGGAGCAGTACGCGTCGCTGCTCACGATGCACGGAACGATCATGGTCTTCTTCGTGCTGACAACGGCGCCGCAAGGCGGGTTCGGGAACTATTTTCTGCCAATCCAAATTGGCGCGGCGGACATGGCGTTTCCGCGGCTGAACATGCTGTCGTTTTGGGTCACGTTCTTGGCTTTCGTGTGCATCATCGCCGCGTTCGTGGTGCCGGGCGGCGCGCCCCTGAGCGGCTGGACCGGCTACGCGCCGTTGAGCGGGCTGGGCGAGGTGACGGGCCCGGGTGAAGGCTGGGGCCAGACGATGTGGATCGTCAGCATCGCACTCTTTTGCCTGGCGTCGCTCCTGGGTGCCCTGAATTTCATTGCGACCACGATCGACATGCGCGCGCCGGGCATGAGTCTCTTCCGGATGCCGCTGACAGTGTGGGGCTGGTTTGTCACGGCAATCCTGGGCTTGCTTGCGTTCGGAGTGCTGCTGGCGGGCGGCGTGCTGCTCCTGCTGGACCGATCAGCGGGAACGAGCTTCTTCATTCCTGCGGGCACGGTTGTGAACGATCAACTCCAACAGCATAGCGGCGGGTCGCCACTGTTGTGGCAACACCTCTTTTGGTTCTTTGGGCACCCGGAAGTTTACATCGCGATTCTGCCCGGAATGGGCGTCGCATCGCACGTGCTCTCGACCTTCTCGCGCAAGCCGGTTTTCGGGTATCGCGCGATGGCCGCAGCCATCTGCGCGATTGGCTTCCTGGGCTTCATGGTCTGGGGCCACCACATGTTCGTCAGCGGGATGAGCCCCTACTCGGGTTTCGCGTTTTCAGTACTGACGATGTCGATCGGAGTGCCCTCCGCAATCAAGACCTTCAACTGGCTGGGAACGCTGTGGGGCGGGAAAATCATATTTAAGACGCCGATGCTCTTCGGGCTCGGCTTCGTGTCGCTTTTCGTCAGCGGCGGCCTTTCGGGACTTTTCCTGGCGCAGCCGGCCGTCGACAACATGTTGCACGCGACCTATTACGTGGTGGCGCACTTCCACCTGGTGATGGGCGTCGCGGCGATTTTCGGGATTTTTGCGGCGACTTATTTCTGGTATCCGAAGATGTTCGGAAGGATGCTGAGCGAGCCGCTGGGCAAGCTGCACTTCTGGCTGACGTTCATTGGCGCGTACCTGATTTTCTTCCCGATGCACTGGGTGGGAATTGCCGGCGGCATACGGCGTTATGCCGATTACACCGCCGTGAACTTCCTGATGCCGCTTGCAAAAGTTCACGTATTCATGACCTGGGCAGCGTTTGTCACTGCCACCGCGCAGCTTATCTTCCTTTATAATTTCTTTTGGAGCCTGAAACACGGCGCCAAGGCCTCGAAGAATCCGTGGAACGCCACTACCCTTGAGTGGACGACGGACTCCCCGCCTCCCCACGATAACTTCGGCGGACATTATCCCAGCGTGTACCGCGGCCCGTACGAGTACAGCGTCCCGGGCGTGGTAGACGACTTCGTTCCGCAGAACATCGAGCCACAGAAAGTCCAGAGGACAAAGTAAGGTCTGCGAATGGCACGAGACGCAACGACCCAGGATGTTGAGCTGATTCCCTCCGGCGGCACATCGAGCCGGAATGGCGCGGGCGGAGGTGCGTCCGGCGGGGGCGGTGATTTCGGCGGCGGCGACGACCTCGATCCTTCCGGAGCTGCCGCTCGCGTCCCGCAACGCACCTATATCACTGGGATGACCGTTGGCCTCGCGGGCATTCTGATGTTCTTTATGGCGCTGGTGAGCGCCTATATCGTGCGGAAGGGGATGCCGAACAGCGGATGGGTGCCGCTGCCAGTGTTTCCTCCCATCCTTTGGCTGAACACGGCGATCCTGATCGCAAGCAGCGTGACCCTCGCACGCTCGCGGAAGCTTTTCCGCGCGGGCGATGAAGACGGCTTTCGTCACTGGTGGGGCATCACCACAGTTTTGGGAGTGTTTTTTCTCGTTGGGCAAATCATCGCATGGGGCAAGTTCGCTCAGGCGGGCGTTTACGTGGCGACAAACGCGAGCAGTAGCTTCATGTATCTTTTCACGGCCGCGCACGGCCTGCATCTGGCTGGCGGAATCATCGCGTTGCTGGCGGTGCTGTTCCGGCCGACGCACCGATTGACGCGCGGCACGGCCACGGAAGTTGTAGCGATGTACTGGCATTTCATGGATGGGCTTTGGGTTTTTCTGTTTTTACTTCTCATCTTGGGACGGTGAAACGTGAGCGCACCCGAAGTTGAGGGAATAATCGAGTCTCCATGGTCCGGCGGCGGATCGCCCTTCGCCATCAATTCGAAGAAGCTCGGGATGTGGCTGTTCATCGTGTCGGATTCACTGACGTTTTCCGCTCTCTTGGTCAGCTACGCGTATGTGCGGCTGGCGAATCCAGATTGGCCGCGGCCCTTCGAGATTTGGCCGGCCATCGCCAAGTCCACGGCGATGACGCTCATCCTGCTCAGCAGCAGCTTGACGATGGTCTTCGCCGTTTCTGCTTCGAGAAAGGGCGAAACGAAAAAGGCCGTCCGGATGCTGTACTGGACGATTTTCTTCGGCCTTTGCTTCGTCGCTATTCACGCGACAGAGTGGGTGACGCTGTTCCACGAAGGAGTCACGCCATGGAGCAACCCTTGGGGTGTGCCTCTCTTCGGCGGAACGTTCTTTGGCTTGACCGGCCTCCACATGCTGCACGTCACGATCGGCGCCATCTACCTGGCGATCATTTCGTGGGGATTCGGCAAGGGGAAGTACAACGCCGATCACGTGGAAGTGAGCGGTCTCTACTGGCACTTCGTCGACCTGGTATGGATGTTCATCTTCCCGATGGTCTACCTGATGTCTGTTAGCTTGAAAGGATAGGGGCACCTCATGAGCTCGCATGCGATGGCTGCGGAATCCCACGATGTGGGAAGCAACAAGCTGTTCGTCAGCGTGTGGGTGTGGCTGCTCGCGCTGACGGGTGTGGAGGTTTTTCTGGCGTACCTGCGCCTTGCTCCGTCACTCATGCTGACGATCCTGGTGGGCCTCTCGCTGATCAAGGCGGCGCTGATCGTTTCTTATTTCATGCACCTGCGCTTTGAGCGGCTTGGGCTGTTCCTGCTACTGGTGCCGGCCATGGTATTCTGCATCTGCATGATGCTGATCATGTTCTTTCCGGACAGCGTTCGCGTGATCAATCTGAAACCATAGGGAACATAGCGGCCAGGTAGGGGACCATGACAAAAGTGTTCGCGCTTCGAATCGGGCTGATGACGGCGATCCTGGTCGTCATTGTTGCCGCTTGCGCACCACACGCAGCCGCGCAAGGATGCGCGATGTGCTATCAGAGCGCCGCCGCTTCGGGAGCGCAGGGCAGCCAGGCGCTGCGCCATGGCATCCTGATTCTTCTGTTCCCCACGCTGAGCGTTTTTCTCGGTATTTTCGCAATGATTGTCAGCCGCAGCCGCGTGCCGCGGAAGGCAAAATACGAAGCGCCTCAGGAAATCGCACAGTCCTGAGGCGCTGGTAGGTCTCGCCAAAGAAGCAATCCCAAACCCGGCTGGATTCTAGGGCGCCGCTTTCTCGTGGAGTTTTAGGCAGACGTCAACCGCGTTATTGGGATTGACGGCGCTGCTATCGAATTCAATGTGCTGGATTTTCCCGTCCTTATCGATAACGAACGTTGTGCGGCGCGCCCACTCATAGTCGTCGCCGCCCATCGGGTATTTCTTCAGAATCCCGTAGGCGGTCAGAACCTTGTGGTTCATGTCGCTCAGCAAAGGAAAGGTAACGCCGATTTGCTTCGCGAACGCTCCGTTGGCAGGCGGGCTGTCGATGCTGATACCGAAAACTTCCGTGTCGCTTGCTTGTAGCTTGGCCAAATCAGCCTGATAGGCCTGTAATTCCTTCGTTCAACCTCCGGTGAAAGCCAGAACGTAAAAGGCAAGAATCACTGTTTTCTTGTCGCGGTAGTCGCTGAGCTTCACCGGTTTGTTCTGATCGCTTGGCAGCGTGAAATCCGGCGCCACGTCGCCCACCTTCAAAGTGGTGGTGGCCATCGCAGCATTGTCCTGGGCTGCTGCGGGAAAGCTGAGGCCGAGCGCCATCAGCAGCACGCCCGCGATTGCGAAGAGTTTTTGCTTCATGCTTCCTCCCATTCGGGTCGAAAGACGCAACGATTATAACTGGAGTATCGCCGGGACACCACGTCGAGCGAGGCTGGCGAACCTACGTTAGCGCAGACGCCCGGGCGGATCGGCAGGCTGCGGAGTATTCAACTGCAGTTCCGGGCCTTCCTTTTCGGGGAGTTTCGAAGGAGCCGGTTGCGGCAGGCCGATGCCGCGATTCATATCGAGGTGCTCCTTGGCGCACCGGGGACAATAGCCCTTGCCCGTCTCGTCATCGCGCTGGCTGGCAAGTTCGTAGCAGCCGCAGATGCAATCGCAGTAGCCAGTCGTCGAAGCCGTCTTGATGGGTACGAGTGCCATTCACGTCCTCCGCATGCGGGATACTACCTGCGATTGTCGCACGAGGCAAGACAGTCAGAATCGAGCGCTTCGCTAGTTCGAGGCTAGACGCGCTCGAGCTGCGTGAGGCGGAACGGATCGCGGATTTTCTCGTGCAGGTCGAGCCACACGCGGTCACTCTGCGAGAGGAACACCTGGACAACGCGAGGGTCGAACTGCCTTCCCGAGTAGCGCTGAATCTCTTCGCGCGCCGCGGAAATCGGCAGTGCCTTGCGGTAGGGGCGATCCGAGATCATGGCGTCGAGCGTGTCAGCCACGGCGAATATTCGCGCGCCGATAGGAATCTGCTCGCCCTTGAGTCCCCGCGGATAGCCGGAGCCGTCGTAGCACTCCTGGTGCGAAAGAACGATCTCCGCGGCTTCCTTCAAGAACGGAATGCGTTCGAGCACCGCGAAGCCGATTTCGCAGTGTCGTCGCATGATCTCTCGTTCTTCGGGCGTCAAAGGGCCCGGCTTGGTAAGAATGCTGTCGGGAATGCCCATCTTGCCGATGTCGTGAAGAAATGCCCCACGAGCGATGTGCCGCAGGAGTCCCTTGTCGACTCCCATCGCGCGCGCGATCGTAATCGTGAAGGCGGTGACGCGCTGGCAATGGCCCTCGGTCTCGGCGTCTTTCGCGTCCAGCGCGCCGCCGAGCGCCTCCAGAGTGTAGTCGTACGACTGCTCCAGGTCCTGAAGCGCGATCGAAAGCTGCTGAGTGCGCTCCGCGACGAGATGTTCAAGGTCGCTTTGATAGGTTCGGTTTTCGAGAACGAGCCGCCGGTGCTCCAGTGCGCGGCGGACACTCAGGTGGAGCTGGTCCTTCTCGAATGGTTTCAGAATGTAATCGTAGGCTCCGGAGCGTATCGCCTCAAGGGCGATCGAAATGTCGTGCATGGCCGTCACCATGATGACGGGCACGTCCGGATCCTGATTTCGAAGCTCGCCGAGCAGCTTCAGCCCGTCCATCTCGGGCATGACGATGTCACTCAGGACGAGGTCGAAGGTATCGTTGCCGAAGGCTTGCAGCGCGAGCTTGCCATTCGAACAAACGGTGGATTCGTAGCCCTGCGCATCCAGAAGCGTCGAAACTACCTCTCGAATCGCTTCTTCGTCGTCCACTACAAGGATCTTTTCTTTGTCCACGGTTCGCTCCGGCCCAAGAGAGCATTATAAGGCAGGGCACAGGCGCGCGAGGGGCGTGTTGCCCTAAGTTACAAGGACATGCTACGTTGCCAACTGGTCTCCTGAAACCCTCAATTCTCTGTATCTGATGTCACTGAGTAGTTAAAGCCGGCTCGAATGGCGTTTGTGTCCAATCCGGGGCTGTTGGCGGCGGCGTTCATCGATTGCTCGGCCGCTTTCATGCTCCTGGTGGTCTATGTTCTTCTCGCACCGGGATTTAGGGCCCGATTCTTCCGTTATTGGCTGGCGGCGTGGACCCTCCACGTCTTCGTCTCTGCTCTTCGCATTTCTCACCTCTGGAACGGCGGGCCGGACGTCCCGATGTTCCGTGCAGCGATGTCGATGGTCACGGCTGCGGTGTTTTTGGTCGCTATTCTCGAATGTAGCGGGCAAAGAGCGCGGCTAAAATACCTCTGGCCCTTCGTTTTTCTGGTCGCCATCGCGCTTCCTCTGCTGGCCAAGCGCTCGGTCGAAGTCACAGAATGGACCGAGTCGCTCATCGAGTGCTTTCTCTATATCGCCGCAGGTCTGATTTTGTGGCGTTCCCAACGGCAGCACCGCGGATTCGGCTGGAAGCTCCTGGCAGGAGCTCTGCTGGTGCAGGGGCTGCACGGTCTCGACCGGCCTGATTGGCCGGCACAGACCCTCGCGCTGTTTCGGGTCTCGCTGCAAGACCTCTTCGGCATTGCGATGGGCGTCGCGATGGCGGTGCTTGTGCTCGAAGCGGGACGCGCCCGAACCGAAGATCTGAACGAGAAGTTACGGCGCCTGGCGCTGATCACGGCGAACGCGACACAATCGTTCCGCGTGGGCCAGACTCTGGAGGGAATTCTCCGCCAGGTGGCCGTCAGCCTGAATGCGACTCACGCTGTCACGTTCCTCCTCGATGGGGCAGCCAATTCGCCATCGCTCGTCCTGCACGCCTCGGTGGGGTTCAGCGATGGATTTGTGAAGCACTATGCGCGAACGCCCCGCGGCGAGCCGTGGGTTCAGGAGGCTTTCGACCCGGGCAGAACGTCGCTCTCCTATAGCGCGTCGGAAGAAGCCAAGCCGCCGGTGTGGCTCCTCAAGGAGAAGCTTTCCGCAGCGACGATCGTTCGTGTCCCCGGTAAGGAAAAGCCGCTTGGCCTGCTGTGCATCGCCTCGTCCGTTCCGCGCAAGTTTGAGAGCGACGAGATCGATTTCCTCGCGAACGTCGCGAACCTGATCGGCTTGACGCTCCAGAACGTCGCGCTGATCGAGTCCGCCGCCACTTCGCGCCGTCAGTGGCTCGACACTTTCAATTCGATTGACGACTTGATTCTCGTTCACGGGCCGGATGGCCGGGTTCTTCGCGCGAACCGTTCGCTCGGCTGGCATTTGGGGGTCGACCCCGATCTTCTTGAAGGGCAGTGGCTGCGCGATTTGCTCAAGCAGAACGATGTCCGCTGGACAACCTGCCCGTACTGCGAAGGCGCCGCGGGCAAGGCCGAGCAAGTGGATCCGACGTTCGGCGGCCACTTCCTCGTCACCAATTCGAATTTTCATGACTCGGAAGGAACTTGCCTCGGCACGATTCACGTGCTGAAAGACTTCACGGAGCGTCGCCAGGCCGAAAGCAAATTCCGCGCGCTCTTCGAAAAGGTCCAGGAGGGCATCTTCATCTCAACGCCCGATGGGCGCTTCCTCGATTTCAACGATACCTTCATGCACATGCTCGGCTACGACAATCGCGAGGAGCTGCTTCGCGCGGACATTCCTTCGCGGATCTACATCGATCCAACGGACCGCCAGCGCTTGAAGCGTCTCTTGCACGAATTCGGCGAAGTAACCGATTTCGAGTTTCAATTCCGACGTCTCGACGGCGATATGCGCACGGCTCACGAATCGAGCTTCGTCACGCGCGACGATTCCGGCGCGATTGTGGCCTACCAGGGATTCGTCCTCGACATCACGGAGCGGAAGCAAGCGGAGATGGAAATACGCCGCCGTAACCGCGAATTACTGGTGCTCAACGGGATCGCGGAGCTGCTGAGCGACAGCTCGGCACTCGAGGACGTGCTGACTCGCGCGGTGGCCAAAGTGGCCGAGCTTTTTGCCGCCGACCTGGCCACCGTCTACCTCCTCGACGAATCTTCGGGAGGCCTCAAGCGCGCGGCGAATTTCGGCCACCGCTCGGACTACGCGCGTCGCATGGGCTCCGTGCAGATTTCGGCTTCGCTGCTGCAGCAGGTTCGCCAGTCGCGCGCGACGCTGCTCTCGGGCTCGGCGCTCGCGCTGCCCGAGGAATTTCGCGAGCTGCAGCGAAAAGAGGGAATCCTCACGTCGCAGATTGTGGTCCTCTGGGCGAAGGACCGCATCATGGGAACGCTCGTGGTCGGGTGCCGCGAAGTCCGGGAATTTGCGCCGGCGGAATTGAACCTCCTGGCCGCCGTCGGGAACCAGATCGCCACGACCATCGATAAAGCGCGGCTGCTCGAGCAAACCCGCGAGGCATATGAGACGCTGCGGCGCACTCAGGAGCAGCTGCTGCAGAGCGAAAAGATGGCGGCCGTGGGGCAACTCATCTCAGGTGTCGCCCACGAATTGAACAATCCTCTCACTGCAATTCTCGGCTACAGCCAGCTCCTGAAATCCGAGGAAGCCGCAAACGCCCGCAGCAGCGATTACCTCGAGAAACTCTACAAACAGGCGCAGCGTACGCACCACATTGTGCAGAACCTGCTGAGCTTCGCTCGCCAGCACAAGCCCGAGCGCGCGCCGGTTCAGCTCAACAAGATCATCGAGGATACGCTCGCGCTGCGTGAATACGACATGAAGCTCAACAGCATCCGCATTCATCGCGAATTCGACCCGAATCTCCCCTTGATCGGAGCAGACTTCCACCAGCTCCAGCAAGTCTTCCTCAATATCATCAATAACGCCGTCGACGCGGTCTCGGAAAAGGGCGGCCCTGGCGAGATTCGGCTCCGCACCGGAGTCATCGACAGCAAGCTTCGCGTCGAGATCATCGACAATGGGCCCGGCGTGCAGAATCCGCACCGCGTTTTCGATCCGTTCTACACGACGAAGCCCGTGGGCAGGGGAACCGGGCTTGGCTTGAGCATCTGCTACGGAATCGTCAAGGAGCACGGCGGCGAAATTCGCGCGGATAACGCCCCGGGGGGTGGCGCGATCTTCTCCGTGACGCTTCCGCTGACTCCATTCGTCGAGCCAGCCGCTCCCGAAAAATCTTCGCACTCGCGGGGACTTGCTGCCGGCAAGATTCTTCTCGTCGACGACGACGAAGCCATCCTGCAGCTGGAACAGGAAATCCTTACAGCGCGCGGCGCATCGGCAAAAGTGGCGCGGACCGGCCGCGAAGCCATCAATCTGCTGCAACGCCAATCCTTCGACGCCGCCGTGATCGACATTCGAACCCCCGGCGACGTGTCCGTCGCGGACCTGTGCAGCTGGATCGAACGCAATCGCTCCGACCTCTCGACGCGCCTGATTTTTACAGTGTGGAACGCGCGCGACCGCGACCTCAGCGAAACCCTCGGCAGATCCGGCTCGCCCATCATCCTCAAGCCCTTCGAAATCGAGGACTTCTGGAAGCAAGTGCGAACCGTCCTCACTGCGGACGCTCCGAGCCCGGCGAAGCGTTGACCTGAGCAGCCCGCGCCTTCTTGGCTGTCTCTCGCCGCAAACCTGCTATCCTATTTTGAGGTTCCGTCATCCAACCAATGTGGTTCCAGCAGCACGGGAGGCAGCTGCATGAAACGATTCTTGGGCCCGGTCTTGATCCTCGCCGTCGTGCTGTGCACCGCAGGGCAGGAGACGAAATCTCCGCCCGCGACGCTTCCGTCTCCGAAGGATTCTCCTTCGTCCGTGCCGTCGACTCCTCAAACAAAAGAGAATTTCATTCAGGCGGCCGACGAAGTCCTCGCGCAGATGAGCGCCATTCTCTCGCTGCCGGTGAAGGAACCCCTGAAGAAGAGCCTGCGTTCCAAGCAGGAGATTCGCGATTACCTGATCCGCGAGGAGAAGGAGGACAAGACCGACGCCGAGCATTATGCCGATGACAAGTCGCTCGAGGCGTTTGGTTTCATCCCCAAGGGTTTTCCCCTGGACGCCTTCATGCTTGACGTCCTTACTGACCAGGTAGCGGGACTGTACGACCCCAAAGCGAAGGAGTTCTATATCGCCGATTGGATTCCGGCCGATGAGCAGCGCGCTGTGATGGCTCACGAGCTCACCCACGCGCTCGAGGACCAATCCTTTCACATCGATCCCTGGATCAAGGCCGCGCGCCCGAATGACGACGCCGAACTTGCGCGAGACTCCGTTAGCGAGGGTTCCGCAGTTGCAGCGATGGTGGACTACACGCTTCGCGACGAGAAGTTGGGCGTGCGCAACGTCCCTGACGTCACTTTGCTTATCCGGTCCGGCGCGACGGCGGAAATGGACAAGGATCCGAAGCTGGCGCATGCCCCTATCTACATCCGCGACGAGCTCCTGTTCCCGTATCTCGCCGGCACCTCGTTCTCGCAGCAATTTCTCAAGGCCCACACCGGTTGGGGGGACATCAAGCTGATCTTCCAGGATCCGCCCGTTTCGACCCAGCAAATCATCCATCCCGATCTGTATCTCAATGGCGTGAAGCCGGCCCAAGTCTCGTTGCCGGAGTGGCAGGGAATTGCGCCGAAGGATTGGAAGCTGCTCGAAGAAAATGTGCTCGGCGAATTTGGCCTCGAGGAGCTTTTGAAGCAATTCCTCGGACAGCAGCGCGCCGATGCGCTTTCGCCGGCGTGGGCTGGCGACCGTTATGCCGTCTTCGAAGACTCGGAAACCAAAAACACGCCGCTCGTCTTCCGCTTGGTTCTGGACAACATCGAGGATTCTGCCCGGTTCTGCGGCCAGTACAGCGAGGCGCTCGAGCTGAAGTACAAGGAGCGCCGCGACCTGTTCCGCCGCCCAAACTATTTCCAGTTCACCACCGACACCGGCGGCGTTTTTCTTCGCTGCATCGGAACTACTTGCTTGATGGTGGAAGGCGCCAGCCGGGCAACCTACGACAAGATCACGACCGCGATTGGCTGGCCGCTTGCGCCGGCTCCGCCATCCACCGAATCGCCAACGAAGGCGGTCGAGACCAGCGTATATAGCCCGCTGCTTCAGATGCCGAGTGGCGGCGCGAGCAGCGCACAGATCTCACTCCGCCGATAGAATTCCCGCGGAATCGGTGCGGTGAATCGCAAGGACAGTCTGATCGTCGGCCTGCTTAGCGCCCAATGCAAAGGCACGTACATCCTCCAGGCATGCCTGGACCATCTCGCCCGGCGCGCGCCCGTGCTGCTCGCCCGCGATAACGGCCAGCCGGTCCACTCCGTACTCCGAACCTCCACCGTCGCGCGCCTCCGAAATTCCGTCGGTGTAAAGCAACAGACTGTCTCCCGGTTCGAGCTGCAGCCGCCGCACGCCATAATGGCTCGACGAGAACATTCCCAGCGGCAAGCCTGTTGCGTTCAGTTGCTGAACCTCATTTTTTGACACGCGTAGAATCGGCAGATGCCCTGCGCTTGCGATTTCGAGTCCGCCGGTTTTCGTCGTCCGGCCGCAGACAAGCGTCGCATACTGTCCGGCGATTGTGCTCTCGCAAAAAATCCGGTTCCCCAATTCGAGCAGCTTGTCGAGGCTGATCCCGATCGCCGAAAGGCTGCGGAACATTGCATGCAGGTGCGTCATCAGCATCGAGGCCGCAACGCCTTTGCCCGCCACGTCTCCAAGCAGAAACGTTAGCTCGCCGTCGGCGCCCGCCGCCGAAATCACGTCGCAGTAATCGCCGCTCACCACGCCCGCGGGGCGGTACTCGTAGTGGAGGTGCCAGCCCCGGAAGCGCAGGTCCGTTTGCGGCAGCAGGCCGCGCTGAATTTTCGCCGCCAGCTCCAGGTCGCCTTCGAGCGCCCGTTGTTCTTCGCTGCTCAGGTGATCGAGGCACAAGCGCACCAACGGATCGGCGATCAGCCGTTCTTTCTCGATTGTGTCGTGACACGCTTCGCAGATCCCAAATGTTCCTTCGTCCATGCGCTCAAGCGCCGCATCCACTTCCTGCAACAGATGAACGAACGGAGCCTGCGCGACGTGAACAGCTGGAGAAGCAATCGCCTGCTTCAACTCATCCCGTCTCTTTTCGAGCTGCTCGCGCAAGTAGGGTTCGGTGACTTGTGCCATGGCTTCATCCCTCGTGTTCTGAAGCGATATTCTCGCCGCTTGAGCGGCGCCGCTATCCGAATCCTGCATGGAATTTGCCTCTCGGGGTTCTGTCTAATTGGATTCCGGAGCCGGCGGATTCGATTCCGCCGCAAGGGTCGTCTGAAAGCCGGTCGCGGCCCGTGCCGCCTTCCGTTCGAGCCTTGCCAGACGCGCCTCGAAGCGTTGCTGAAATTTCTGGCACACCGCGGGGGCAAGCCGTCCGGTTCGGCTCGCGCGTCGCACGCCGGCCAGCGCTTTGCGTACGAACGCCGCGGCGCGAGCAGGTTCCCGCGACCGGCGTTCGTAATGAATCGCCAACTGCTCGTATGCTTCCAGGCCTTCGCGCGATTCATCCAGCATCTCGGACCACAGCTCGCACGCGAACGCGAAATCTCCATCCCGCTTCGCAATTCGCGCTAGTGAACGTCGTGCGGCGCGGCCCGTCTCCTCCGGAAGCTCGCGCGCAATCGAGGCTTGATACAGGGTTCGCGCTCGGCCCGTTTCTCCGCGTCGCTCGCAAATCCGCGATACGCCAAACAGCTCCAGCGCATCCCGGCCTCGCGCTTCCGGTTCGGCCAGCAGCGAAAGCGTGTGCGAAGCAAGGCCTGCGAGGCCGCGCAAGTCCATTTGATTGTGATGAAAAATCGGCACCAGCGGATCGGGCGATCCGCCGCGCAGAAATTCGAAGTAAATCGAAGGAATGAATTCAGACATCACGTCCGCGCCGCGATCCCATCCGAGCACGTGCCGTTCGAGTTCCGCGAGCCGCACCGAACCCAACCGCAAACGCCACAGATTCCGGGCCGGGTGCAGAAAATCGAGATGCGCGCTCGGCTCGGGAACGCGAATCCTTCGCGTCATCCGGTATCGAGTGTCCAGCAAAGGCCAGTCGAACGCCTTTCCGTTGAATGTTACCAGCACCGGCCGCTCGGCCATTCGCTCGGCCAGCGCAAGCAGGAGCGAGTATTCCTCGCTGTGGTCACGCATGAAGAGTTGCTGCACTTCGAGCCCACCCGCGTCCCACCACGCAATTCCCACCAGAAAGGGATACGTCCCGGTTCCGCCTGCCAGTCCCGTTGTCTCCGTGTCCAGAAAAAGCCATTGCCGCGGATCAGCAACGCAGGCGGGAGCCTCCGGCACGAGTAGCCTGAGCACCGCTTCGTCTAGACCATTGGCGGGCGGCTCCGAATCAATCGCCTCCGAAAACCAGCGTCGCAACCCGAGATGCTCGCCGAAGCGATTCGCCGCAGGCACGGCACCAAGCAAATCTGCAAGTCGCTCCGAACCCAGGGGAATTTCCGGCGCCATTCCTCGTGGCTCGCTGACAGCCTCAACACTACGTCGTTCACGCGCAGGCTTCAGCGCAGCCAGCCGTGCAAACCGATTCTCGCTCGTCCGATTCAAGTGCGGCCTTGCCGTTGTATTTTCGGTGTTCTCATCTCGCCCCTCTCAGTGGCCTCTGTGGTAAGGCAGTTCGTCGTCTTCGCATTTCTCCGCGTCTCGGCGGTGCACTCTTCTTTCTCACCCGCAAAGACGCTCGAAAATCGCCAGCGCTACTTCCTTTGTCCGCTCGCTTTTCAGGCCCGATGGCCCGACGCACGAAGGGCACCCGCTCTCGCACGGGCACGCCGCGATCAACTCTCGCGTTCGTTGCAAGAGCAAGTCGTGAACGCGATACAGCGGCTCGCTGAACCCGATTCCGCCCGGGTACGCGTCGTACAAATACAGATTCGGCTCGAAGAATTCCTTCGCCTCGGCCGGATCGTCGGTGGCCGCCGTGTATTCCTGCCAATTCGTTTCGACCCCCGGGCTCGGCGGCCGCTCGCCTACTGCCGTGCCAAGGTCGCGGCGGTCGCACATCAGCAGCAAAGCGGCCATCGACTCCAGCGCGTGCAGCAATCCGAAAATTCCGCTCTGCCGCTCGGAAATCGCAAACGGCAGCGTAGTCAGCAGGGTCCGTTCGAGCGTTAGCCAGAACGCCGTCGTATGCATCTCGTTTTCCGGCAGCTCCAGCTTTCCCGCTCCCACATTCTCGTTCGTGAAAAACTTGATCTTCTTGAATCCCACCACTTGCGACCGCACCAGCACGTCCCCATGAGCGCGTGCCGCCGGACCGGCAATGCATTCCTCGTCCGCGATTTCGAGCACGCGAACCTGCGTGTAGCGAATCGCATCCGTGTAGTAATCCACCTTCACGGGCTTCACGTATGCCTTGCGCTGCTCGAAATCCAGCCTCTCGACGTGATACTGCTGCCCCTGATGGATGTAGATCGCCTTCGGATGCACCGTGGTCAGCGCCGACGAAAAATCCACTTCGCCGATTACTTCCGGCTGGCCGTCTTCCGCTCCCTCGTCGTGCCCCGAGGTATCGATGATCACGAAATTGTCCGACGTCACCGATCGCAGGCTCACCGTGTCTGCAGGATACGCCTCCTGCACCCAATGCCAGGTCTGGCCGCTGCGGTGCAGGAATCCCGCGTCGCTCAGCCTCTCGCACAGCTCCGGCAAATCCACCGCGCCGAATTTCTCGTCTGGCGAAAGCGGCAGCTCGAACGCCGCGCATTTCAAGTGATTGATCAGGATCTCCAGATTATCCGGCTGGACGCACGCGTGCTCCGGCGACCGCCCGAAAAAATAATCCGGATGCTGCACGATGAATTGGTCAAGCGGCGCCGACGACGCTACCATCACCGCGCACGCGCTTCCACTTCGCCGCCCCGCGCGTCCCGCGCGCTGCCACGTCGACGCAATCGACCCCGCGTAGCCGCTCATCACGCACGCGTCCAGCGACCCGATGTCGATTCCCAATTCGAGCGCGTTTGTTGTCACTACGCCGCGAATCCGCCCCTCGCGCAAGCCGCGCTCGATTTCGCGCCGTTCGCCCGGCAAATACCCGCCCCGATAACCTCGAATCCCTTGCGCCTCGCCCGGCTTCGGCGGATTCGCCTGCTGCAAGTACGTCAACAGCACCTCCGTGTGCAGCCGGCTGTTCGCGAAAACGATTGTCTGCAGCCTCCGCCCGAGCAGCTCCTTTGCCACGCGCGTCACCTCATTCAGATAGCTGCGCCGGATGCCGAGATTCCGGTTGATCATCGGCGGGTTGTAGAAGACGAACAGCTTCTCGCCCGCCGGGGCCCCGTTTTCGTCGATCACGCTCACATCCTGCTCGATCAGTTGCGACGCCAGCTCACCCGGATTCGCAATCGTCGCCGAGCAGCAAATGAATTGCGGCTTCGAACCATAGAATTCCGCGATCCGTCGCAGCCGCCGCAACACGTTTGCCAGATGGCTTCCGAAGACGCCGCGATATGTATGCAGCTCATCGATCACGATGTACCGCAAATTCTCGAAGAGCCGCGTCCATCTCGTGTGGTGCGGCAGGATGCCCGTGTGCAGCATGTCTGGATTTGTCAGGATCGCGTGCCCGCGCTCGCGAATCGCCTTGCGCGCGTCGCTGGGCGTGTCGCCGTCATACGTGAAGACGCCGAACACATCGTCGAGCCGCGTCGCCAGGTCGTGCAGCTCCGCCAGCTGGTCCTGCGCGAGCGCTTTGGTAGGGAAGAGGTACATCGCGCGCGTGTCCGGGTCTTCCAGGATCGCGTTCAAGATCGGCAGGTTGTAGCACAGCGTTTTTCCGGAAGCCGTTGGCGTCACCACTACGAAGTTCTTGCCGGCACGCGCCAGTTCCGCCGCGGCTGCCTGATGCGAATACAGCCGCTCGATGCCTTTCATCCTGTACGCCGCCGCAAGCTCGGGCCTCACCCACTCCGGCATCGCCCGAAACTGTGCCTCGCGGGCAGGGATGTGCCTTACAGCGGTCAGCACCTCATCGGCGCGGTTCCGCCCCGCCAGCGAATACAACGCCTCCTGAAACGTCTCGATCGTCGTCTGCTGCCGGACAGCCAATCCGTGCGGAGATGAGGCCATGTCCACTCCTTCGCTTTTTGTTCGCTTACCGTAGCAGAGTGTGCTTCGCCGTGCAAGGCCCTCCAGCGTGGAGTTTCCGGGCACGGCCAGTCGAATCGACTTCGTATCGCCAAGTGGCATAAAACTTGTTGCCATTTGGCGACACTTGCCCTATAATCTCTCCATGCCGCTCCATCGCAGGCGTACCGGAGCACTCCGCGCCGACCGCCACATTCCCGCGGATTTTAGCTCCCGAGGTTCGAGCCTCGGCCTCGCCGCCCTCACTACCGACGACCTCATCCGCGCCGTTCAGCGTGGCTTTTCTTTCAGGTCGCTGGAACTCTTCGCCAGCGAAACCGGCTTCCCGCCCGCCGAAATAGCCTCCATCGTCGGCATTCCCGAACGCACCTTCGCGCGCCGCAAATCCTCAGGCCGCCTCTCGCCCGATGAATCCGAGCGCCTCCTTCGGGTCTCTTCGATTTTCGAGAAGGCCGCTGCGCTGTTCGAAGGCGATGTCCCGGAGACCATCACGTGGCTCACGCACCCCAAAAAGGCCCTGGGCGATAAGGTTCCGCTTTCCTACGCGCGCTCCGAGCTTGGCGCTCGCGAAGTCGAGAACCTGATCGGCCGAATGGAGCACGGGGTCTTCACGTGAACGTCTCCGCTTGGCGAATCGTCAAGCGAAAACTCGCCGCCGAAGCGTTCAGTGGGGAAGGCGCGCGCCTTTACGGAGGCCGCTGGAATTCGCCTGGGGTTTCCGTCGTTTACACCGCGCAATCGCAATCTCTCGCCGCGCTCGAATTGCTGGTGCACCTCGAAAATTCCGATCTGCTTCGCGAATACGTCGTCATCGAGGCGCGCTTCGACGCCTCACTCATCACCCGCATTTCGAAAGCGGACCTCCCGCAGGACTGGCGCGCCGATCCGCCACCTCCCGCGGCTCGCGCCATCGGCGACGCCTGGATCGCCCAGGAGCCTTCGCCGGTCCTCGAGCTACCCAGCGCAATCATTCCCGCAGAGAGCATCTTCCTCCTGAATCCGCAGCACTCGGCTTTTTCGCGGATCGAGATCGGCGAGCCCCTCCCCTTCGAATTCGACCTCCGCCTCATCGCCAAGCTCTAAGTCCCCGCGATTTCTTCTGCGAAACTCGGTCGAACGCCTCGCCGTGGCTTGACACACAGCCCCGCGGGCCGATATAGATGATTCATGGCACAATCCATTTTGATTTTCGATTTCGGCACCAACGAAGAGGCCGCGCAGCAGGCCCGCCACAAGGTGGACGGCTGGAAGCAAGGCTTCCGGCTCGGCAACAAGCTTCTGCTCAAGTTCGAGCGCACCGAAGAAGAATCCGCGAGCGTTGGTGACGGCTCTGCCAAGAAACCCGACGCCGCCAAGAAGCCCGCCTCAAAGAAGAAGGCCGCCTCCAAAGAAGAGGAGGAAAAGACGGTCTCGCCCGCGCGCGTACGCGTCTTCGTCCGCCTCGATTTCTCCGACCATGAGAAACTCTCCCACCAGCGCTGGCTCGACCGCATTCCCACCGAAGAACCGTTCAAGTCCGCAAAAGGCGAAACCGTTCGCTCCTCCGACGCCACCTTCTCGAAGACCGCTGACCTTTTCGATTCCCTCGATTAGGCCTTCCGTAACGCTGCTCGCGCCCCGCGCGTCCCTATCAGTGGCGGAAGGGCACGCGCCTTCGCCCTCCGCCTGGAGGCGCCATGTCGAAGACAATGAAGGCATTCTCTTTCGCTCTGTTTGTTGCTCTTGCCGTCCCTTCAGCTCCCGTTGCTCGCGCTCAGCAATCCAAAGCGGCGCCCGTTGCTCCGATTCCCCCTCAGATTCTCGACGCAAAGACTGTCTTCATCTCCAACGCAGGCGGCGAAATCGATAGGAATCTCGCCTTCGGCAACTACGGTCCTCCCGACGAGCCTTACAACGAATTCTACGCGGCGGTGAAGACTTGGGGCCGCTACCAGTTCGTCGACTCTCCCTCAGCCGCCGACCTGATCTTCCAGATTCGCTTCACTGTTGCGCCATTGCCCGGCAGCGTCAAGCGCGGTAGCTTGACCGTCTCCGAGGATCCTCAGTTCCGCCTCGTGATCCTCGATCCCAAGACCAACGTCATCCTCTGGGCCTTCACGGAACACGTCGAGCCCGCCATCCTTCAAGGCAATCGGGATAAGAATTTCGGGCTCGCCTTCCACGCCCTCATGACCAACCTCATGCAACTCGTCGCGCCTCAAACCTGATTCACGCGCCTAACTACTTCCCATCGCGCCGCCGGATCCACCCGGACCTGTCGCCTTTGCAGCCGTGTATTGACATGCGCATCCCCGCGCTTGAAACTGGTTGGTTCGCGCTCGGAGGTTCGGCGGCGCGCCAATCGAATCGTCAGGAGCAGCACATGAAATTTCCTTCCCGGATTCTTACAGTGGTTCTCTTTCTCGCTCTCTCCTGCTGCTTCCGCGTCACATCGCAGACCATCCGCCCGGCTCAGACCTTCGACACTTCCGCTGGCCGCGTCGAGATCATACCCATCTACCACGCGAGCCTTCTGATCGAGGCTGCCGGCAAGAGCATCTACATCGATCCCGCCAAGCCCGGCAATTTCTCCGGCCTTCCGCCGGCCGACCTTATCCTCATCACCGATATTCACGGCGACCACATGGATCCCGCCGTAATCGCTTCTGTCAGCAAATCCGGAACGCAAATCATGGCGCCGCCTGCCGTCGTCCGCACTGTCACTTCCGCCTCGCCGATCTCGAATGGCGAGACCAAAACCTGGGGCGGTTGGACCATCGAAGCGATTCCCATGTACAACATCAAGCGCGGCCCGTCGCCCGGCGCGCTCTACCACACGAAGGGTCGCGGCAACGGCTACGTCCTCACCTACGGCGACAAGCGCTTCTACTTTTCTGGTGATACCGAGGACATTCCCGAAATGCGCGCCCTGAAGAATATCGACGTCGCTTTCGTCTGCATGAATCTCCCTTACACCATGCCGCCCGACGAAGCCGCCGCCGCCGTCAAAGCCTTCCGCCCGAAAATCGTGATCCCGTACCACTACCGCGGATCCGACCTCTCGGTCTTCCAGAAAGACCTCGAGGGAACAGGCATCGAAGTTCGTATTCTCGATTGGTATCCGAAGGACTGAGGTTGGCTCGAGGGCCAGCTTGATCAGCAATCAACCGAAGTAGCGGAAGTCGCTCCAGAACGCCGGCCATCCGCCGATTGGCGCACCGCACAAATAGATAATCGGATGGTCTTCGCTCTCTTCGTTCTTGATTCCGTACCGGTTCCCGTTGTGCCCCACCGGCTGACACGTGCCGAAATGGCGTTCGATCCCATGCTCCGATAGTCCCAGCACGATCAGCGTTTCCGGCGGCGGATTTCCATATCTCCTGTACCACGCCGAATTCACTCCGCTGATTGCCTGCGGCAGTCCGTATTCCGGCCCGTAGAGATTCACCGCGCCCATCTCGCCGTAGTTTGTGGCCAGGATCCCCAAATGGGCGCGCTGTTCCGGAGTCAGCGTGTCCCGGATTCGCGCCACCTCCGCCACCATTTCTCGCCATCCAATCTCTTCGCGCAGATCGCCGTTATTCTTGATGGCGATGTTATGCGGCGAATCGATGGGCATCACCGGTATCACGATCGCCGCCATCCCAACACCGCCCAGCGCCATCAACGCAAACGTTGCTGCCTTCACCGTTCGCGCCCATCCCGCGCGCAGGCCCGCCACCCAGCGCTCGCCCGTCACGCTTCCCGCCGCAAACAGCATCGGATACGCGCCAGCCAGATAGTAATCGCGCCCCTTCATGAAGAAGAGCATCGCCAGGGGAACCACGTACATCCAGCCCAGCATCCGGTAGCGCTTCGCATCTCGGCCCGCGAAGTACGATACAAGGCCTGCGAGCCAGATCGGCGCCACCACCAGGTTCGCGCAAACCCAGAATTGCCCCCAAATAAATCCGTTCGCGCGCCCCTCACCCACGTCCCGCGTGTGAATGTGTTGCAAGAATTCCAGCGAAATAAAATGCCGGTGCGCCTCCCACAGCAGGTCCGGCAGAAACATCAGCACCGAGAGCGCCGCTCCCGCCCACAGCCACGGACTCTTCAAATATCGCCTCGCGGGAGTCAGTAGCACTCCCACCACCACACCAGCTACGAGAAATCCCATCGTGTACTTCGTCATCATTCCCACGCCGATGGCCGCGCCGATCCCCAGCCACCACCGCGCATCCTCCGACTTCAGCAGCCGGATCGCGCAATACGCGATCAGCACCCACCACAGGTAATCGAACGTCGAATACTGAAATTCCGTCGCCTCGAACATCGGCAGCGGCGATATCACCACCGCCAGCGCCGCCACTGCTTGCGCCAGCCGCCCGCCTCCCAGCTCGCAAGCCATCATCCCCGTCACCACGATCGCCAGCGCCTGCGCGATCACCGAAAACATCCGCAGCCCGATCAGCGAAGTTCCAAAAAGCGCTAGCGCCACATGCTCGATAAGCGGCGTCACCGGCGGATACGTCACATAGCCCCACGCCAGATGCCGCGCGTCGTCGATCACCTGCAATTCGTCGCGGTGGAATCCGTACTTGCCGTTCGTCGCGATGTGCACCACTGCCGTCGCGGCCGCAATCACCGCCAGCATCATCCACTCTGTCCGCGGCGTCTCTTCTCGTCCCGCCAACTCCATCACCACGCTCCTTGTATCCGCACCAACTTGGCCTCGGCCAATTTGGATTGCGGCCGCTTGCTCCCGCTTTGCTGCGCGCACAATGCAAAGGGGGCCATCATTCGGCGAAGCTTGCTTCGCCGCCGGGCGGCTAGCGTCGCTTCACCTTCCCATACGCACTCTTTCTAATATTTGTTGCAGGACCTTCGTGCCAGCAAGCGCCTTCCCGTTGAAATGTTTAACTTCGGAATCCCGAATTGCGTTTATCTGTATCTATCTGCGTTCATCTGTCGTTTAACTTCTTCGGCTTTCCCCACTTCACCTCCACCACAATCATTTCGAACTTGCTCTTCCCAAGATTCGTGGCCGCGTGCGTCACGCCTCCATCGCTCCAGTGGACGTCCCCCGCCTTTCCATGCAACTCGCTCGTCGACCCGTCGCCTTCTTTGATGCTCACATCCACGTCCGTCAGGAACACCGCCGCCCGCCCCTTGCCCACGTGCGAGTGCATCGTTTCGGTTGCGCCAGGCTCCCGCCAGCTCCGAAACACTCGTACCTGATCGTTCTCGAATATCAGAACGTTGTGCTTTGCATCCGTCACCAGCGGATCCATCTTCGGATCGCGCGCCAGCAGCGTCGCGCGCCCGGGATTCTTCAAGTGCACCTCGAAGATGTGCATCGTGCTCGGCCCCACGTTCTCGCTCCGGTGATATCCGTCCGCCGGACTCCACGCCACGTCGCCGGGCTTCCAGTGCTGCTCGTCCTTGTGCCCGTCGTCGTAGTGCAGCGTCATGTTGCCGCCGTCGAGATAAATCATCACGCGGTTGAACTCGTGCCGATGCCGTGCGGCCGGCGGATGCGGGCCCTCCACCGTCTCTTCGATTCGGACCAGCTTATTGTCGACCTTCACATAATTTTCGGCCGCCACCGGACTCGCGCACGCGGCCAGCACGCAGAAAAGCGCCACTTTGGCTGTTTTCATGGCCCGGGAGTATACCTGAAGCGGTCGAGTATCGCTTGGGGAACCACAATCACGCTGATTTTTTGCGGGTCCGGCGGCTGCCAGGCAGAGGCAAATCAAGAAATTTGGGATCTGCAAGACATCGCCCAGCTCGTGCGCGCCGGACCTTGGCATTACAGTAGTGAAGTGAGAGCTTGAAGCGTTTCACGCGAACCGGACAAATAGATCCTCGGTCGTATCCGAGCCTGGACCCCGTTCATCTAACCCAAGGACGGAAGATGAAATTCGCCAAGGTCGTTTTCGCGGTTGCCGGCATTTGGGGCGTCGCCGTCCTCACGCCTCTTCTTTTTATGTACGATCGCGTCGGCCTCGTCTACCCGTCGGCTCTCACTCATCCCGAGTTCTATTACGGTTTCGTCGCTACGGCTCTCGTCTGGCAAATTGCATTCTTCGTGATTGCCGCCAATCCCGCTCGCTTTCGCCCAATCATGATTCCCGCCATTCTCGAAAAGTTCGGCTACGTCGTGGCGATTTGCATCCTCTATTGGCAGGCACGCCTCAGCCGCCCTCAATTCCTCGTCGGCAGCGCCGACTTCGTCCTCGGCATCCTCTTTGTCGCCGCCTTCTTCAAATCCCAGAGCGCATCGTCCCTGCCTGCTTCTTAAGGCGAGCGTTTCAGCTCCTGTGCTAAGATTTCGCCGTCAGCATGTTGAAGAATCTGTTCTCACTCGTTTCGGCGCTCGCCCTCTTGGTGCTCGCTCTTCCGCCTCTCGCAGCGTCCCAGAAGCACGAACCCAGCGCTCCCGCCGAAAAAGTTGACCTTCGCATCGAGGGCGAAATCGCAAGCGGCCACACTTTCTCTCAGGATATCGGCCACGGTCTCGTCTTTCTCCTCGAACCCACGCCCGGTCATCCCGACGTCGGTTGGAGAATCCGCATCGAGCCTAAGGATCAGCCCGCCGATGGACCTATCGAATTTTCCGGAGTCGCTACGCCGCCTTATCGCCGCTACAACCCGCGTTTCGTGGAAGCCTCTTGGGGAAATTCCGCCAGTGACGCCGTAAAGATGTCGCCGCGCATCTTCTATTTTGTCCAGTCTGTCGACGACGAGCATCGCGCCGAGGAATGCCTCAACGTCCTCAACTATCCCACCGATGCTTCCGACGACGAGAAAGTTCGCGTTGCAGCCGAGCAGAAGGAAATCCCATTGGGGCGGGGGGAGCTTCGCATTCTCAAATCCCATCTCGGCCATCCCAAGCCTCTCGCCGAAGAGGGAACCATCGAGTCGATCCGCTTCGAAGTTGCCTTCCAGTTCTCCTCTGGCATCACCATGGGCGACATCGTCGCCCGCATCAACCGCCCCGAATAGCTCGGCCGTGCGCAAAATCGCATTCCCGCGATTCCCCGCTCCAGCCTGGGAAGCAGTTCACCGGATAAATTCTAATCAGACTGGTACGTGAGATCGTCCGCATGATAAATCGCCTTGGTCTTGCAGTGCGGGCACACTTGTTCGGATCCTTTAGCGGGAAGCTTTGGCTTCGCCGGGATGAAGTAGTCCTCGATCGCCTCGCTGATTCGGGAGTGCGTAAACGTTTGCTCGCAGTTCTTGCAGTTCAGAACCCACCAGGCCATGAGCATCCCTGTATGAAAGCTGCTCAAAGCCTACCGAAGCGTCCGCCACGCCGAAATACGACAAATCGTGTACGCACGGCGGGGCATTCCTTGGAGGGTCCGTCCTTGGAAACAGTCGAAGTATTCTGCGGGGCTGGCCTTGCCGAAAACGGCGGTCAGGTCTTCGAACGCAGGTAGCGTCCTGTCTACTTCTTTGGTGTTGTGGCTTTCGGATCGGCCTCGATCGTCACTTCCACTTCGGCGCCCTTCTTGAGCTTCACTTCATTGCCGTCCGCGTCCTGCAGGACGTTGTCGATGCGAATCTCCCGGTACAACTCCTCGCCGCCGTCCAGGGCGATCTGCGCCTTTTCCGGCTCCCCAGGCACGACGGGCGGGATCACCTTTTCCACAGTTCCGGGCAGCGTCACGGCTGGCTTCGCATCCCGCTGCTCTTCGTCGGATCTCTTGTCGCCCATCGCTACCCCCTTTCGCGCACCGGCCCTTATCCTATAGAAGCCGCCGTCAAGGTCAAGACAATAGGGCAGCGCCCCTGCTTTCAACCTCCAAATTTTCCGGCCTCGCTGCTGTTTGCTTGCCTTTCTCCCGCCAAGTGCGGTATGAAAGAACGTTGTGAAATTGACGCTGGCGATGCACTCCGGACCTCAATCGGCGAGCAAACCGGTCGGCTGCGACGATTTTGGGGAGTTCTAATATTCAGTTTGAAGATTAGAAATCGCCGCAAGTCGTTGAAAACAAAGGACGGCGCCTCTTTCTAATCCATACTCTTGCGGGGCTTTCTCCCCTCGGGACTACCGGCTAAACACTTTGAACGCGCCGACGATATCTAAGCAGACTGTGAGCTGACTTCATGCAGGAATGGGCCAATCTGGCAATCGATACCGCGAAGCGCCGCGGCGCTTCCTACGCCGACGCGCGCGTCATGGACATCCGCAACCGCGATATTTCAGTCAAGAACGGTGAAGTCGGCACCCTCGCTGAGTCTGAATCCCTCGGCATCGGTATACGCGTCATCGCTGACGGCGCGTGGGGCTTCGCCTCCACTGACCGGCTCACGCGCGAAGGTGTGCAAGCCTGCGCCGCCGAAGCCGTCGCCATCGCCAAAGCCTCCGCCATCGCCAAGCGCGAAAACGTCGCCCTCGCGCCCGAAAGCGCATATGTTGACACTTGGCAAAATCCCTTCCTGAAAGATCCTTTCCGCATTCCTGTCGAGCGCCAGATTGACGTCCTTCTCGCCGCCGACAAGGAAATGCGCAAGACCAAAGGCGTCACCGTCGCCGAAGGTTCGATGGCCTTCCGGCGCATCGAACAGCTTTTCGTCTCGAGCATCGGCTCTTCGATTCACCAGATCAAAATGCAATCCGGCGCCGGAATCGTCGCCACCGCCTTTGCTGGCAGCGAAATTCAGAAGCGCTCCTATCCCAACAGCTTCGGCGGCCAGCACATGCTCCGCGGCTACGAGCTGATCGAGGAGCTCGATCTCGTCGGCCACGCCCCTCGCGTCGGCGAAGAAGCGGTCGCGCTGCACTCCGCCGCGCAATGCCCCGAAGGGCAGGGAACCATCATTCTCGATAGCTCTCAGCTCGGCCTGCAGATTCACGAATCCATTGGCCATCCCATCGAACTCGACCGCGTCCTCGGCATGGAAGCGAATTTCGCCGGCATGAGCTTCCTCACCGTCGATAAGCTGCGCAAGCTGAAGTACGGCTCGGACATCGTCAACGTGGTCGCCGACGCCCGCCTCGCGCATGGCCCGGGCCTCGGCACCTTCGGCTACGATGACGAAGGCGTCCCCGCGCAGTGCACGCCGATCATCACGAACGGCCTTTTCACCGGCTACCTGAGCAATCGCGAGACGGCCTCCGCCATCGGCGAGAATCGCTCGAACGGTACCATGCGCACCGAAAGCTGGAATCGCCTCCCCATCATTCGCATGACCAACATCAGCATCAACCCTGGCACCTGGAAATTCGACGACCTCATCACCGATACCGACGACGCCATCTACATGGAGACCAACCGCTCCTGGTCCATCGATGATCGCCGTTATCATTTCCAGTTCTCCACGGAAATTGGCTGGGAGATCAAGGGCGGCAAGAAGACCCGCATGATCAAGAATCCCAGCTACAGCGGCATCACCACCGAATTCTGGAACAGTTGCGACGCCATCTGCTCGCGCGACCACTGGACGCTCTGGGGCACGCCGAACTGTGGCAAGGGCCAGCCCATGCAGACCATGGGCACCGGCCACGGCGCCGCTCCTGCGCGCTTCCGCAACGTCAAGATCGGGGTCGCCTTCGCGAAATAACATGGCCACCGCGAAAACCAAGTTGAGCGCATCCGAACTTCAGCGCATCGCCGCTCGCGTCTTCAAATTCAGCGACGCCGACGAGACCGAAGTCGAAATCGACGCGACCACCGACGCCCTCACGCGCTTCGCCAACAACACGATTCATCAGAACGTGGCCGAGCAGACCTTGGCCATTTCCGTTCGCGCCGTCGTCGATGGCCGCACTGCCCGCGCCAGCACCAATAAGACCGACGACGATTCGCTCCGTCGTACCGTCGCCGTAGCCATCGGCCTCGCGCGCAACGAACCCGAAGCTCCCGACCTGCTCCCGATGCTCCGCAAGCAGAAATATCAAAAGGTCGCGCGCTTTTTCTCTTCAACCGCCGCCACCACGCCGCAAGACCGCGCACGCGCCGTCAAGCGCGTCTGCCAGATGGCCGACAAGCGCAAGCAGACCGCCGCCGGAATTTTTTCCTCCGGCTCAATGCAGTCCATACTCGCGAATTCCAGAGGCCTTTTCGCTCAGCACGAGCAGACTCGCTCCGAATTCTCCGTCACCATTCTCGAATCGAATTCCTCCGGCTGGGCGAAGGCGAACGCTCCCGACATTCGCAAGATCCATCCCGACGAACTCGCCGAAAGTGCCAGCCGCAAATGCTCCGACTCTCGCAATCCCCGCGAGCTTCCCGCCGGGCGCTACACCACCATCCTCGAGCCGCCCGCCGTCCTGGATCTCGTCGGCTTCCTCTTCTACGATTTCGCCGGAACCGCCGTGCTCGATAAGCGTTCCTGCTTCACCGACCGCATCGGCAAGAAACTGGTCGGCGACAACATCACCATCTGGGACGACGTCTACCATCCCCTCCAGACCGGCGCACCCTGGGACGGCGAAGGTGTTCCCAGACAAAAAGTTCTGCTGGTCGACCGCGGCACTCCGAAAAATCTCGTCTACTCGCGCGCGACCGCGAAAAAGATGAAAGCCAAGCCCACCGGCCACGGCTTCTCGCTTCCCAATGAATACGGCGAAGCGCCCATGAACCTGGTCTTCGCTGGCGGCGATAAATCTGTCGACGACATGGTTTGCTCCACCGAGCGCGGCGTCCTCGTCACGCGCCTCTGGTACATTCGCGAGGTCGATCCCTACGAAAAGGTTCTCACCGGCATGACTCGCGACGGCACATTCCTTGTCGAGAACGGCCGCGTCACCGGCGGCATCCGTAATTTCCGCTTCAATCAGGGCATTCTCGAAATGTTGTCCAACGTCGAGATGCTCGGCACTCCCGTTCGCGCGGCCGGCGAGGAATCCTTTGAAATGGTCGTGCCCGCGATGAAAATTCGCGACTTCCATTTCAGCGAAGTTACAAAATTCTGACTTGGTGATGACTCGGCTTGCGCCTTAAGGCCCGCCTACGGCCTTTTTCCCTGTGGAAATGAATGGCCTGACCGATAGTTCCTTCTGTCGCATGCGCCCATAACGTACATGTGTTTGCCGTCGGCTTTCTGGGCGAAACCCGTACGACCCGGGCGGACTTTCACCGGACCCCTCGCGCAAACACCGCCTAAGTGGCGGACATTCAAGACCTTGGAGAAGAGCTATGGCAAATCTGATTCATCGAGACAATGTATTTCAGGATCTTTTCGATTTCCGGCGTGACTTCGATCAGATGTTCAACCGTCTCCTCACCGGCCGCCGCGGCCACGATCAGTCCGACGAAAACGCCCTCACCACGTTTTCCCCCGCCGTCGACGCTTACATCGACCGCACCGGCAAGCGCTTCGTGTGCCGCGTCGCCCTCCCTGGCATCGATCCCAAGGACGTGACCATCGAGGCCCACGGCGGAATGTTGTCGCTCCGCGGAGAGCGCAAGATTTCGAACGAACGCCGCGAGGCCGATTTCGTCCACACCGAATTTATGTACGGCTCGTTCGTCCGCGATATCGAACTGCCGGAAGGCGTCGACGCCGACAAGCTCGTTGCCAACTACAACAACGGAGTTCTCGAAATCACCGCCCCGATATCGGCCGCAGCGCTCCCGCGCCGCATTGAAATCAAAAGCGGGGAGCAAAACGTGAAGCAGATGGGGGCGTCCGCGTCCGGACGCTGAAGGCGGCCTGGCCCGGAGCCTGCCGGTGCGGGCTCCGGGCTCACTTCTCAAGTCCGTGCGATTAATTATTTCTCGTGCGGCGCGCTTCGGATGAAGTATTTCCACTTATCCATGTCGGCGCGCACGGCGATGTCGAAAAAACCGACCATCATCTCGTCGTACGTCTGATCGCCCCAGCGCACGGCCGAATCCGGATCGGGATTGTGCGGATTGTTGCGCGAGTTGTCGTACCACGCCACCGCCTGCAGCATCGTTCCCGCCTTCAGCGGTAGCGGCGTTGCGAGCCGGTAGCTCAACTGCCAGTAAAAATTGTAGTTCACGCGCAGCAACGTATCGACCTTGCCTTGAGCGCCGATGATGTTGTATTCAAACGCCTTTCCGCGCAGATGCATGTGGGGAAAAAAGCTCAGCAGCGTCGCGTCATTCGGCAGCGTGCCGTGCACTTCCACGCGGAAGTCGTCGACGCCCGGCGGAATCACGAATTTGTCGTTCGTCAACTGGAGCGTCATCACACGCTGCTTCGGCGGCTGCTTGGCGAAAATCAGCCCCACGCTCGTCTGATCCGTCGCGGGATGGCCGCGCGAGATGTAGTGCATCTGAAAGACGAGGTCCGATCCCGCTGGCACGAACTTCGCCATCCCGGCCGGCCAATTGTCCGGCGAACTTCCCGGCGCGTAGACCAGCAGCAAGTCGCTGTCAGTCCAGTGCGTATCGCGCCGATCCTGCTCGTCCGTCAGGTCCGAAGCGGTGAAGGGAACTCCCATCGGCGCGTGCCGCAGCCACTTCGAATTCGGCGGACGAATGTAGACCACCGCGTGATGCACGCTCTCACGGCTCGACGGCCGGATTTCCGATGCCTGTATCCATTTGCCCTCGCGGAAGTCGGTCGGCACGATCTCGTACGTGTACTCGATGTCGCCGTGCGCTGGCAGCGTCACCGGCTTCGGCATCTGCACCACCATGTCCGGCTGAGGAATCATCCAGCCTTCCGCCCACTTTCGTGGGGGAGGAGCATCCTCTGGATTCCCCGCTGGCGCGTCCGCTTCCGCCCACCGCGAAAGCATCGCGATCTGCTCGTCGCTCAGCGAGGGATCGTTCGAGAAGTGTCCGAAGCGCGGATCGGCGAACCACGGCGGCATCTGCCTCTCGCGCGTCGCGCGCGCGATCTTCGCCCCCTTCTCGCGGGCCTGGTCGTACGTCATCAACGCAAATGGCGCAATCTCGCCCTCGCGATGGCAACTCTGGCAATGTTGCTGAAGGATGGGCAGCACATCGCGATAGAACGTCGGCGTATTCGCCACCGCCGCGGATTCCTGCGGCGCTTGCTTCTTCTCGCCGGCCCGCACCCCAAGCACGAGCACCGACGCGCACAACGCTGCCGCAATCGTCGCCGCATTTCTCGCTCTGCATACCAAAAGGTTTGTCAGCCCCTGTGGCTCAGGTCTTCAGACCTGAGGCTCTTCACTTTTCTCAAAGGTTTAGTAACTCACTCTTCCCGGTGGGTTGCAAGGCCGCACTCGGAGCTCGAGTCATGAATCGTCCGCTTCCGCGCGGCTACACTCGTCATCTAACGCTTGTGAGGTTTCCCATGACACTGGACCTTCTCGCAGTACTCGTCCTTGGGCTGATGTGCGGCAGCGAACTCAACATCGCCGCTTTCAGTCATCCCACCCTCAACCATCAATCCATCGAAGTTCACGTTCCGGTTCGCGCCTCGTTTGCCCGCCTGTTTGGCCGCGTCATGCCTTTCTGGATGACGGGCTCGACGCTGCTCAATCTTCTCCTGCTGCTGCCCTTCGCCCATCTGAGCCATACCGGACGTGTCGCCGCTGGCATTGCGTTTGCCATTCAGGTCGGCGCCGTTGTTTTCTCGCTCGTCGCGCCCGTTCCCATCAACAACCGCATTTCCAAATGGATTGCCACTTCGCTGCCGGCCGATTGGAAGGTGCAGGAAAATCGTTGGGATGCTTACCACTGGTTCCGGACGTGTGCGCTCATCGTGGCGTTTGCACTACTCGTCTTCGCCGTTCGCGTAAGCTGAGGCGCGATTGACGCTGCAGGCGCTGCGCGTCCAGCCAGAGCCTTTCTTCATCAGTTGCCTGGTGTGATTGTGAGTGAGGCTAACTCGGAGGCTACTGCTTTGTGAACTTGAGGCTCGAAATCGCGCGCGAAATCACGTTCTCCTGAATTTGGACGAGGTCGCTGTCCGCGTACGTCATCCCGAAGATCGTGTACACATGCACTCCGTGGGGGACGAGCACAACGACGCCCGACCAGTCGTGCTGATCGACGCTGCCGCGGAACCGGCGCTCGATCCCTTCGCTTCCCGAGACCATGATTCGCTTGTCGCCGAGGGGCTGGAAATTCGCCATGATGTCGCGTAGGCGTTTTTCGGTGGCGTCCATGTCGCTGGCGAGAGATTTTCCTGCGGCATCCTGCCCGATGAGCAAGTACGTGGTTTGGTCGCCCGTGCCCATCGCGGTGATCGTTCCGGGCAACATCGCGCGCGCTCCCTCGATCACTCGCCAATCGGGCGGCTTGTACATGTAGAAGCCGTACGTGTCGTTCATGTACGTGTTGCCCACCACCTGCTCGTGAACGGGTTCCGGCATGGCGGGCTTGGGCGCTTCAGTTGGCGCTGCCGCTGGAGCCGCGACTGGGCCCGGAGTTGCACTCGCCACTGTCGTGCTGCTCGCAGGCTGCATGGGCTTGACGGCTGCGGGCGCGCTTGCAGTTGCTCCTGTTGGCGTCGATGCTGCCGTTGCCGGCGCATGAGCTTCCGTTTTCGATTCCGTCGCGCTCGCCGCTTCCGGCTTTTTCTCCGCGTCTGCCTTCTTCTCGGCCTCGGCTTTCTTCGCCGAGTCAGCCTTCTTCGCTGCATCAGTGACGCTGATCGACACCACCTGATCCCGTTGCACCACCGCGAAGCCGTAGCTCGTCTTCACCTTGAACGAGCTGTCCTCGAAGCCGACAATCGTCCCAACAATCTTCGTGCCGTCTTTGAGCTTGAGTTCGTCGGCGCGCACGCCGGCCGCAAGAAGAATCGCAATCGCAGCAAGGAAGGGAAGTCGAAGCCTCATTCCTCGAGTATCGCGCCACGCCCCGCGCCCGGCAACTCCGCCGCGCGCCAAGGTGTTTCGTTAGTCAGCATCGCGCGGAGAGGCAGAAGGGCCGCTGCGTCATCGATCGAGGAACGCCCGCAGCCGCGCATATCCCGTCTTGCTCACAGGCAACTGCGTTCCGTTGGCCAGCACCGCCACGTGGCTGTCCTTGCTGTATGGCTCGACGCGCGCCACGCGCTCGAGGTTCACGATGTACGACCGGTGAATCCGCATGAATCGCGAGGGATCGAGCGCCGCCTCCAGGCTCGAAATCGTCTGCTGCTTCAGATGCTTCTTCCCCTCGGACGCCAGCGCCACATAATCGTCCTGCGCCTCCGCGTAGTCGAGCTTCGCAATCGGAATGATGAACACCTTCGCGCCGTCGCGCACCGGAATCCGATCAAGATACTGCGAAGGCGGCCGCGCTGCCGCCGCGAGTTCCGTTGGAGGCAGCGTCTGCTGCGGCAGCTTGCCCGCCAGCCGCTCCTTCGCTCGCGTCAGCGCCGCCTCGAACCGCTCCGCGCCAATCGGTTTCAGCAGATAGTCCACGGCATGTACTTCAAACGCACGAATTGCATAGCTGTCGTACGCCGTCACGAACACCACCGCCGTCCCGGGCCCAATCAGCTCCAGCACTTCGAACCCATCGAGCTTCGGCATCTGGATGTCGAGAAACACCAGGTCCGGTTTCCGCTCCGCCACCGCCTTCACCGCTTCGAATCCGTTCGCGCACTCCGCCGCGATCTCGACGTCGCCATGCGGCGCCAGGAATTCGCGCAGCACCTGCCGCGCCAACTCCTCGTCGTCGACGATCACCGCGCGAATTTTCCTGTCGTGCGTCACGACGCGCTTGTCTCCGTCTGCACCGGCAGCGCGATTGCCACGCGAAACTGATCGCCCGCCGCCTTCACGTCCATGCTCGCCTCGCGCCCGTAGCGCGCCGCGAGCCTCTGCCGCACGTTCGCCAACCCCACGCCGCTCTTCCGTCTCGGCGGCGCGTCCGGATCGAACGTGTTCTCCACCACCACACTCAGTATTCCGTCGCTCGCCTTCACATCCAGCCGCACCGTGCCCCCCTCGACCAAATTCGCGATTCCATGCACCACGGCGTTCTCCACCAGCGGCTGCAGCAGCAGCGGCGGCACGGGAACGCTCATCGCGCTCTTATCGATATTTTCTTCCATTTGAATCCGCGCGCCGAACCGCACCTTCTCCACCGCGAGAAACGAATGCACCAGCGACAGCTCCTCCTCCAGCGGAATCGCCGATTTTTCCCCCAGCCCCAGAGTCCTCCGCAAAAAATCCCCCAGCAGGATGCACATCTCGCGCGCCTTTGCCGGATCGGAGCTCGTCAGCGCGCTGATCGAATTCAGGCTGTTGAACAGGAAATGCGGATTCACCTGCGCTTTCAGTGCCTTCAACTCTGCTTCTCGCGCCAGCACGCTCGCTTGCAGCGCCCGCGCCTCCGCTTCCTTCGACGCCGCCACCGCCATCAGCACATAGTACAAATCGATCGACAGCAGATAGAAAAGGACGCCCGTCCCCAGCAGCAGCGGAATTTGCCGCGAAAAATTCTCGTCGATGCCCGAAAACGAAGTCGTTCGCGAGAGCCAGTATGCCAGCGCCTTCCCGATCGCGATCCAGATCCCGCTCGCTAGCAGCGCCCCCGCCGCGTGCGTCGCCACCAGCTTCGAAATGCTTGTCCGGTCGAACGGCGTCGCGCGGCACGAGTAGTATGCCGATAGGCAGATGAACGCATAAATCAGGCACAGCGGAAACGCCAGCGCCACCGCCTCGCCGGCCCTCAGCGCCCCTGTCACAGCAAAGAGGTACGCCAGCAGCGCCGCCAGCGGGATCCAGGCCAGAAGGTAGAGCGCCAGCCGCCGGAGTTGACCCAGTATGGGATGCATGGCTGCGCCTAGTTCTTGATCACCACTCCGCCCAGCACCGCGAGTCCTTTCACCACCAGGTGCTTCGCCGTCGTTGCATCCACTATGTCTTGATGCGTCTCGTCGGTGTACCCGCCCAGCAGCGCGATTCCGCGCACCTCTACCACCCAGTTATCCGGCACGCGAATTTCGCCGCCGCCCATCAGGGCGCTCGCGTCGATCGTTGCCGATTGGCCGTCGATGTCCGCGCGTCTCAGGTCAATCTCGAATCCTCCGCAAATCGCCATCAGGCGCCCGCCGCGGAAGTTTTTCACCGTCACGCGCTGCTTGATTCCCGCGAAAATCGCCACGTGATCGAACTCCGCGTCCGTCGACTCCGTCCCCGACCAGCTGTTGAACGTCTCGTGGATCGTGTTCCGGACTTTGTCTTCCCAGCGCTGATTTGGCTGGCTGCCTGCATCTGCGAACTGCGCCTCCACGTTCTGCTTCATTCGCGAGCGCAACGTGTTGTGCGGCGAAAGCGTCCGCCCGATCACCCACGCGCCCCACAGAATCAGCAGCAGCGGCCACAGCGTGTAGATGCCCACATGAATAAATCCCAGCGACCCCATCAGCAGCAGCACACCGAAGGCGGTCAGCAGCAATCCCACCAGCCCGCGCCCGCCCCTGGCTTTGCACGAAATCACCATCTCGACGCCGAAGCAGATGAAAACCGCCGGCCAGAAAAATCGCAGCAGGTACGCCGCCGACACCAGCCCCTGCTGGTCCAACAGCAACACGAGGCCCACCGCCACGATGCAGAGCCCCGCCAGCAGGCCTCTCCTCGAACGGTTGGAGCTACCGTACGTCATGAAACCTCCGCGGCTGCACATGGCCGCTCACCTCGTCCTTCGATGCAGCATCAACAGGGCGAGCCCCATGCTCACCAGCGCCACCGGCCAGAATCGCAGGATCTCCCCCAGCGCCGGCCCGTTCGTGCCCAGCGCCAGCAGCCCCCACAATCCTCGCGTGATCATCGAAACGAACCATAGATTCCCCACGTGCCCCAGGCCCAGTTCGCCCAATTGAAACACAATTCCCAGCAGAATCAGAAGGGCCGCTGCCACAATCATCGCGGATGTTGCCGAAAACGTCCCGCTCAACGAGGCCTGCCGATTCGCGTTCACCATGATCTCTTCTCCCCTCCAAACTTTGTTGCCGTTCATGCGCCCACACTAGCCGCGCCTCCGCACCCTGTCGCTTCCTTTTCGGCGAACGCCGGCTCCTTACCGGCGAACGTCGTCCCCCGCGGGCCTCCAGCCCCCGTCGGCGAACGCCGGTCGTAGTCCTGTAGCTCAGGTCTTCAGGCCTGAGGCCTTTCGCGTTTCGGGTTCGTCCCGTCGATCGCGCACACAGACTCTTCAGAGGCTTTGGTTCTGAGCTCTCGGAAATCGAAGCAGGAAACTGCCCTCGAAGAACCGCCAGGGAAGGAATATGTAGCTCGGGTCTTCAGACCCGAGGCTTTCAGGGAACTGGAATCACTTGGAAGGAACAGCCCGCCCTACGACGACAGCGTCATCCCCAGCCAGAATAGCCCCGTGACCATTGCGGTCAGCAGCAGCATCCATCGCAGCCTCTTCTTCCTCACCGCCGCGATGATAATCCCCATCGTGCACAGCAAAAATCCCAGGTCCGGCCAGAACACGTGCAAGCCCAAGCCCGACGACGACTGCCCCGTATCTTCCAGCCACACCGACGCGTACGACGATATCGCCGCCAGCGATACAGCCACCACTCCCGCCAGCGCCGTACCCTTTGCCCACTCGGGCAGCGCCCAATCCTTTTGCGTGTCGCGCCAGTCCAGCCACGTTTGCGCGACCACGATGCCGACCACCAGCAGCACAAACAGCGCCACGGCCCCTCCCAAGCAAGGCCATCTTCGAACCGTCACAGCAGCCCGAAGCCGCCCGTACCTTCTTCGCCCGCTCTATTAGGTTGGATAGCCGCTCTCTTTCCAGCGACTCGCCCAACCAAGCACTAAGCAGAACGCCTGAGCCCCACCTGCGTTCATCGCAATCGGCCCACCAAAGCACGCCACGCCGCCCGCCACCCACCGCCAGCCGCTAACCGCAAGATTCAAAATCACTTACACCTCTACGCGCTTCTTCGCCCCATATTCGACCAAGTCCTAGTACCTGTGTGCCCGGCCCAACACTCTGCCGGATTTGAGCAACGTTTTGCACTCGCGTTCGCCCCTGCGACCCGCTGCCCAGCTTCCCCTCGCCCCACTCCCAGCGCCGCCGCAAGTTGCAGTTCTAAGAACACCCTCTCCCGCCGTCGGTAGGCCCGCCTACGGATTCTGCTACCATGAAAAAACCATGCGAGCCCCTTGGGTGATCGCTCACCGTGGCGCATCAGGGCACGCGCCCGAAAATACGATCTCCGCATTCGAACGCGCCGTCCAGTTGGGCGCCGGTTTCATCGAAACCGACCTCCATCTCACGCGCGATGCTCGTTTTGTCGCCATCCACGACCGCACGCTCGACCGCACCACCAACGGCCGCGGTGCCGTCCGCGATTTCACCCTCGCCGAACTCCGCGAGCTCGATGCCGGCAAATGGTTCGATCGCGAGTTCATGGGTGAAAAGATTCCCACTCTCGAGGAAGTCCTCGATTTCTCCCGCAAGCACGATGTTGTCTTTTATCTGGAAGTGAAGTACGACGCTGCCTGGGGAATGCACCACGCTCTCGTCGCCGAGCTCCAGAATGCCGAGGCCGCCGCGCGCACCGTCATCATCTCGTTTGATCCCGGCACGCTCGCGGCCATCCACAAAGTCGACCCTTCGCTCATGCTCGGCCTTCTTGCCGAAAGGCCCGGGTCCGATTCCACGAAATCCGCTCTCGAGGTTGGCGCGCGCCTGCTTTGCCCCGCGGCCTCGATTGTCACGTCAAGCCTCGTCAACCGCGCTCACGAATCCGATCTGCGCGTCGCTGCCTGGACCGTCAATTCCGTTGAAGAAATGAACGCCATGATGGCCGCCGGCATCGACGGCATCATCACCGACTTTCCCGACCGCCTCCGCGCCACCATCGAAGATCGCGTCGCTTCCGCCTGACCCAGAGTCGCCGGCTTTCCTCTCCGCGTTCTCTGCGCCTCTGCGGTAAGAGACGGCCCGAGTTTTTCTGTCGGAGTCGACCTCTTCACCTCGCTCTGCTTACCGCAATTCCCGGAACAGCCCCGCCAATTGCGCCACCGTCAGTTGCTCCGCCCGCGTATGCGCCACGAGCCGGTATTTCTCGAGCGCCGCAAAAATCTTTTCATCCTCCGCGATCGACCTCAAATTATTACGCAGCGTCTTCCGCTTCTGGCTGAAGCACAGGTGCAGGAACCCCAGGAACCGCTTCTCGTCCGCGATGTCCAGCCATGCCCGCTCTCCCGGCAAATCCATTCGCACCAGCGCCGACCACACTCGAGGAATCGGTCGGAACGCCCCGCGCGGAATCTTCATCACAATCTGCGGCTTGGTATAGAACTGGCACGCCGCCGAAAGATATCCATAGTCGCGCCGGCTCGGCTTCGCCACGATTCGCTCCGCCACTTCCAGTTGCAGCACGATGTGGATCGATTCGATATGTGACGCCGACTGGAACAGCCGGTGCAGAATCGGCGACGAAATGTAGTAAGGCAGGTTGCCGTAAACGCGAAATCTCTCGCCGCCCAGCTTCGCCAGGTCCGTTTCCAGCACGTCCGCGTGAACCACTTCGATCCCCGGCCAGCCCTTCAATCCCGAGCTTGACCTCAGGTGCTTCGCCAGCTTCGCGTCCGTCTCGATTGCGACGATACGCCGCTCCTCGCCCGCGAGCAGATACGTCATCTCGCCGTGGCCTGCCCCAATTTCAACCCACGTTTCGCCAGGTTTGCGAGGCAGCGTCGCGAGGATCTTTCTCTGCCAGCCTGCGTCCGTCAGGAAGTTTTGTCCGAGTGGTTGCCGTGCCATTTAGGTTGGCAAGTATAGCAATAAGCCCCCGCCAACCGTAAGTTCGCGCGACGCGCTTACTTCACTTTTGCAGGCCGTCGCGTAGGACGCAGATCCGGAGCGGCACTCATCCTCGGGCCGTTTTCCCTCCAGCCTCCGCGTCCGCCCTCACTTCTTCGGCGCCGAAGTCCAATTCACATGCGTCGTAGGCACGCCGAGCTGGTTCGAGTTCGCCTCCCAGGCGCTTACCGCTCTGTCCCAGTTCTCCGGCCTGCCTTGAAGGACCGGGCACCCGGCATGCTGCACCTTACCGCTCGGATGATAGGTGGCCATGATGAAGTTCTTCCACGCCTCGGAGAGTGCGGCCTGCGATGCCTCGGTAACGATGGGCCCGGCGCTGTACCGGATGGATTGCGTTCCCTGGTGAAGATCGAAGACGCAACGATAGCCCTTGCCCGCCGGCGCGACGACCGCGGGCGCCGCTGCCGCCGCAGGTCCGGGGTTCACCGGCGCGGGCGCTGGATGTGCCACCGAAGCAGCAGCCGCAGTAGCAGGATGCGCTGCCGGAGCAGCAGTGGATGCCGCGACCGGCCTCGTCGCCCTCCACGAAATATCTTCCTGCGGCGCCGTCTCGTCGCCAGAGAGGACTCCGGGCGAGTCCAGCTCCCCCGTATAATCGTGGACTACTCCCTGGAAGTCTCGCATCGTGAAATGAATTCGCGAACCTTCTAACGTGCCTTCGATCGGAGTCGTGCCCAGCGTTCCCGTGATCCTGTTTCCGTCCTGCTGAAGCGTTAGCGTCGTCGGGGCGGTGTGGCTCATCCATGCCAGCCTCCACGTTCCCGTCAGCGAAACACTCGAAGGAGACGAGGCCCCCGAAGTCGATTGTCCCGCCGGGCTGGGATTGCTCGCCGGTGGCGGCGTGGCGGAAGCGGAAGCCGCCTGCGGTTGCGGCGTGTACGTCCAGTTGACGTGAACCACCTCGTGGCCCGACGCCTTCCACCCCGCCTCCGTTTGCGTGATGAACCGGTTCGAGCCGCCGGGTGCCGTTGTGCTCACCACCGCGCATTGGCCGTACGCGGACGCAGGAACGGAGTACGTCGCCCGAATGTGCGCGGTCCAGGCGTGGGTGAGGGGCACCGTGCTCATCGAGTCGGCTCGGATCAAGGTGTCATCGACGTAATCAATGGCCCGGGGCGTACCCTGCCCAACGGTGAAAGTGCACCACCAAATGTCTTGCTGCCCCGCGGTGGCAGGCTGCGACGGCTGCGCCGGGTGGGACATCGCGCTGATACGGTGCTGGTTCGTGCCGCTTCCTCCGCCCTGCTGCGCCCAAACAGCCGATCCAAGATCGAGCGATGCAGCGAGCACTAGACCGAACAGGAGCAAAGCGCCTGCAGGGAGTTTTTTCATCGGATCGCCTCCGCGTGGGATGTGTCTTTTGCGCGGATGGTATCGCCCCGCCCGCATCTGGTCAACCGTGGACAAAGCTGAAGCCACGTGGTGAGCTTATCGCGCGGACCAGAACGCCACCGCAATAAAGAGTGCCTGCATCGGGATGCGCAGCCACAGGCTCGTTGCTGGCTTGCCACGAAGCCGTATACCCGCGCGCGCGGCGTGAATACACCCTGAAAACGTCGGCGAAAACAATTGAAGATGAAATTTCATCGATTGCCACTCCACCAGATGATATCAGTAAGCGCCTGGGATTCATCGAGGAGAGCTTTGTGCGCTAGGAATTGATAGCGCCGTAGGCGCGACAGAACGTAGCCCGTCGGCGTAAGCCACGGGTCAACAGAGTCTTTGCGCGCCAGCCCGCGTAGCGGGCGCAAGAACCCTGGGTCCAACCGCGCGCAAAGGCTGGGCAGGTACAACTAAAGTCGTCGATGCGCAATCGTATCGTCTCAAAAGAGGCCTCAGAAGATTCGGGTGCGCTGAAATGACGAATCGAGTCGCATTGCGGTTTGCAGCCACACTTGCTCTTTCCTACGTGTTCGTAGCTGCTGCACTGGGACAGAGCAGTCAGCAAGCGCCGCAAACTCGAGGAAGCTGTGGCCCACTGGCTCCGACTACTCGATTTGAATGATGTGCGTCCTACGCAACGCTGTAGCGCCTGCCATCCTGTCGGCTCCGCGCCAAGAAAAGACGCAGCCCACACCCGCGCAAACCACTTTTCGTTCCTCTTAGGGCAACGGCCCGGTTTGCTAAGGAACTTTTGTCTTAATGTTGGGGTCAATAATTAGACCATGCGACTGCCGACGGCGCGGCGCATATGCGCCAGCGCGCTGCTCTTTTGCGCAGGCATTGTCCTGCTTCCCGCTTATAAGCACTGGGTTGCAACCCGGACCTGGGTTGCGGTTGATACGCCCATTTCAATGGCGCCGGGCCACGTGAAAATCGAGAATTTCCGCGTCAATCTCGCCGCGGTCTATGACATGCAGATCGAGCTGAACGGCTATGACTACTGGCGTGATCCCAAGTGCTATGACTACGAAGGATTGCAGGTGCGATGGTGGCTTTCAAGAGACGGGCACGTGGTCTCAACCTGGAGAGACTATTGGGGCGGCATTTTGGATCCTAATTCCAACAGCCCCATGAGAGGCCCCTACCTGGGTACCTTCTACGGCAGCGGCGGCCTGTATAACCTTGATGTGGAAATAGCCTCTGACGCGACTTGCCTTCAGGCATTTCATCCGCGTTTGCGTGTTTTCACCGACGAAAGCGACTATAGCCGCGGCTGGATTTTCGCAATGGCCCTTTTGGCCTCCTGGGGGCTCATCGGCATCAGCGTCGCGTTCCCGGTTGTCAGTCTGATCAGCGAGGTGCAAATTCAGGCGCAGCCGGCCTGCGGCGAAAGCCTGGCGATTTTCGATACGCTGCGCATCGAACGCGAGTCAACTCGACGAAAATTACTGCTGATGGGGCCAGAGTCCGCTCTCCCAACTGTTGGGTCCCTCTGTGCGCTGACTTCCTTGGTCCTTTTTCTGGGATACGCGCCTTTCGTGCTCGTTAATTGGCAGCGAAGCTACGGAATTCCAGTGCGACTGTTGCGGCCTGGCCTCATTCAGGCGAGCAGCAACGGGCAGACAGGTTTGCTGGTTTATGTCGATCGAAACGATAACCTCTACCTCGATTCGAAGCGCCTCACACCGGAGGAACTGGTGCGCGTACTCCAGGCCGAATTCGCCCGCCGCGCAGACTGGTCGGTGTATGTTGACGGCGATTCAGACGCGAAATATGCATCCGTGGTTCGCGCCATGGATTTGGTCCGCAAGGCTGAAGGCAAAGTGATCATGGTGACGCCGAGCTTACGCGCGGAAGCAGAAGCACGCCGCGATTAAGCCCGATACATCTGACTCGGCGACTCCCGCGAATTGGATCTCGCGATTAGTCACGCCCAAGAACCAGGTCCGGCAGATAACCTGATCGCAACGCGAGTTGGGAAACGCGAGCGACAACAGGCAAGTCCCGACTAGCGCACTCGGATAACATTTGGAGCGCGTGACCGGCCTGCCTAGATTTGCCACAGTGACTGCCGGCCTGCGGCGTTCCTGCAGTATACTTTCCCGGTTTGCGCGGCTGGATTCCTACAAGGATGCATACATCATGAAGCGAATTTCGCGAGTCGGGTATTGGGGAAAGGTTTTCGTTTGCGTGTTCGCATTAACTTTCAGCGCGGCGGCCCAGGTCAAACCCGGGCTCTATGCCGGCCTTAAGTGGCGCAACGTCGGGCCATTCCACGGCGGACGCATCTCCTCCGTCACCGGCGTGATAGGCCAGCCCGGCGTCTTCTACATCGGCACTCCTCAAGGAAGCATCTGGAAAACCACCAGCGCCGGCGTCACTTGGTTTCCCATCTTCGACCAGGAGACCAGCGTCGACAGCGTCGGCGCAATTCAAGTCGCTCCCTCGAATCCCGACATCATTTATGCAGGCGCAGGAGACCCCATCGGCGGCAGCCTCGGCAACGGCATGTGGAAGTCGATCGATGCCGGCAAGACCTGGCAACACATCGGCCTCGATGACACCGTAAAGATCGACCGCATCCTGGTCGATCCCAACGATCCCAATCTCGTCGTCGCCTCCGCCCTGGGCGATGCCACCCACGACGGCGGCGGCATCTACCGCTCCATCGATGGCGGCAAGACTTGGACCAACGTCCTCAAGCCCGCTGGCTACGACGGCACGCGCGAAGTGGAGTACGCATACGACGACCCCAGCGTCATGCTGGCCGACACGCAGGGCACCGGAGGCGGCTTCTTTGGCGCCGGTCCCCGGCCGAAGGCGAAGCCGCCGCTGGTCTTCAAGTCCACGGACGAAGGCCAGACGTGGACCGAGATCAAGATTCCATCTTTCCCCGGCCGTGTCGGCGTGGCGATTGCCATGCACACGAGTGCCCGGCGAATATACATCGTCGGCAACAATATCGAAGACGGCTCCGGACTCTTCCGCTCCGACGACGGCGGCAACACCTGGCAGCACATGGCAGGGAAAGACACGCGCATCAGCAACGGCCAGGGCTCTTACAGTTCTGGCGTTTTCGTGGACTCGCAAAACCCGGACATCGTCTATACGGTCAGCACCGCCATGTACCGTTCCACCGACGGCGGCGTTACGTTCGAGGCCTTCAAGGGCGCACCCGGTGGAGAGGATTACCACAAGGTTTGGATCGATCCCACCAACGGCAAGCGCATGGTGTTGGGCGCGGACCAGGGCGCAACCGTAACTCTCGACGGCGGCGACACCTGGAGCCTCTGGTACACGCAGCCGATTAGTCAGGTCTACCACGTCAATACGGACAGCCAGTATCCCTACTGGATCGTGATGTCGCAGCAGGATACCGGCGCGCTGATGGTTGCGAGCCGCAGCATGTGGGGCCAGCTCGACTTTACCGACTGGAGCCCCGTGCCCTCGTCCGAATTCGGCGTTATCACGCCCGATCCCAAGGATCCCCACATCCTCTACGCGGTCGGCTATGGCCCCGGAGGCGGCGGGAACGGCCTGGTGAAAATCAATATGTCCAACGGTCAGTGGGAAAACGTCGCGCCCAATTTCGGCGCTGATTCCACAAAGTACCGCGCAGGTCGCGACTTCCAGAAGAAGTTCGACACCGCCTTCGACCCCAGCGCCCTTTACGTTGCTTACCAGTGCCTGGTGGTATCGCGCGACGGCGCCCATTCCTGGAGGGCCTTCAGTCCAGACCTCACCGTCGCCAAGGGCGCGCCATCGATACCCTGCGGCACGCCGGTGCCACCCGAACCGCAGCCGCCGAAGGGCCAGCCGCCCACGTTCACTCCGCCCCCGCCAGCCATAAACGACTTCTCCATTTCCACGGTGAAGCAGGGCGTAGTCTGGACCGTCAGCACGAACGCCCAGATCTACAAGACCGTCGACGCCGGCAAGCACTGGGACAACGTCAGCAACATCAGCGGCCTCGAGCCGAACACCAATCTCAACACCATTGAAGCCGGTGATGACGTCAACACCGCCTACGTCACGGGCCGCATCGGCGGCCAGCGCGGTCCTGCGGCTGCCGAGCCAACGAAGGAAGACACGGACGTGCCTCTGATCTGGCGCACCACCGACGGCGGCAAGACTTGGACCAGCATCGTCGATGGCCTCCCTCGCGACGAGCGCACCGGAAGCTGGGTGAACATTCTCCGCGCCGACCCCAGGCAGCCCGGCTTGCTCTTCGCCGGCACCGAGACAACCGTCTACGTCAGCTTCGACAATGGCGATCACTGGCAATCATTGCGCCAGAATCTGCCCACCACCTCCGTTCGCGATCTCACGATCCACACCGATTACCACATCAACGATCTCGTCATCGGCACTTACGGTCGCGGCCTCTGGATTCTCGACGACATGACTCCGCTGCGCCAGATCGCCGCCGACGCCAAGGCCATCAGCTCTTCCCCCGCCTACCTCTTTGAACCCGAAGAGGCCATTCGCGCCCGCATCAATAGCAACTGGGATCAGCCCTTTTCCGTCGAAATGCCTCACGCGCCGAATCCACCCTATGGCGCGATCGTGGATTATTACCTGAGCCAGAAACCGAACGAGCCCGTCCAACTCCAGGTCTTCGACTCGCGTGACAATCTCGTGCGCACCATATCAAGCACATTGCCGCCGCCCATCGAGGGACAAGATTATCCCCGCTACTGGCTGGCCTCGCCCGAGTCGCGCGCTCTCAGCACGGATGTCGGCTTGAACCGCGTCAATTGGGACTTGCTCTACGACGACCCGCCGGCCTTCCGCCACGATCTCGAAAACCAGATGAACATGATTGCGGGCGCCACCACGGCCGGCCCGCACGGGCCGCAGGTGATTCCCGGCGTTTACACCCTCAAGCTCACCGTGGACGGCAAGGTCTACACGCGTCACGTAACCGTCATGAACGACCCGCGCGTTGGCGAGAGCCCCAAGGTTATGGCCGAGCTGCGCGCGCAAAACCAGCTCACCCTGCTCGCGTATCACGGCATGCAGCAAAGCTACGACGCCAAACAGGAGGTCGACGCGGTCAAGACGCAGCTCACGTCCCTGATGAAGACCAACCTGCCCGAAGAGGTCGCCTCGCAGGCCAAGACGCTCGACGCCAGCCTGACGAAGATCGGCGGCGTGATGCCGTCGCCGGGTTCCTTCTTCCGCCGCCCCGCTCCCAAGCCCGATGAGATGCACTCTTTCCTCATGCTGAACGACGACTACAACACCATGGTCAGCATGATGCAGGTGGGCCTCGACATGGCTCCCACTCCCGCTCAAATCGACACGTGGGAGAGCGATTGCAGCAACTACAACCGCACCGTCGCCGCTTGGAAGGCGTTGCAGAACAAAGATATCGCCGCCTTCAACGCCGTCCTGGCCAAGAATCACCTGCAGGAGCTCACCGTCGCGCCAACCAAGCTCGCCGACGCGACCTGCACCTTCAAGCCCGGCTCAAACTAAGCGCCGCAGTTTGGCCTTCGATGGCGGGAGGCGCGACAGAGCGCCTGGCGGCCGAGAGATTCTGACGGAAACTTGAAAAAAAAGGGCCGGGTTTTGTATAGATTAGAATTTTCCAGGCCCTTTGTTTTCAGCGAGTTGCTTCATTTTCTAATCTTCAGTGTATAGATTAGAATTTGCCTCCAAAACCTCTATAGGGAGATTCCGATCCGAGCCTGGCGCGGCGCTCGGGAACCGATTTGCGTCTGCGGATGCTCCGGTGACCACCAGGGTGGCAAGGGCGGTTGGCGCGGGCCTGGCTGAACCGGAGGAAACGATCACGTGCGAGGCGGGCTCGACCCATTTTCCGTCGTCGGTGAGGCAGCTGTAGGCGCGGATGGCGTGGATGACCCCGTCTGCGGTGATTCTGGCGTTGCCGGCCTGCTCGATAATCTGTTCGAGGGAGCGGCGCATGTTGGCGCTGCGCCTGGGAAAGAGCCCCGTGGCGTGGGCATGGGCATAAACGGTTGATCTGTGAGGGAGTTTGTAGCGATGGGCGAGGCTGCCCACGTTGCCCCAGTCGATGAATTCCTGTTCGATGGCTTCGCGCTCAGGATGGTTGCAGATGGAGCACTTGCGCTGGTGTCGGATGAGCTCTAAATTCTTTTGATTCTGTCGGTTACGAGCGTCGGGCTCAGGGTCCGGGGCGGGTGCAGGGTCGAAGTCGGGTGCTTCTACTGCGTTTGTGGACATTGTGTGACCTCCTTCATTAGTGTCCAACTGTCCGATTCTATTGTAACATGAGATTACAGAAAAGTCAAGTAGAAAGGGCAATATTTGGCAAGATTCCCAAAATGGGAATCAGGTGGCGGCTGTGGAAAAGTTGCGGTGTGGCAGATTGGAGACGAGATTTAACCGCCTACCTGGACAAAAAACGCGCTAATTTGTCGCTCTCGCTGCGTCGGCGCTGCCAGCTTCGCGTGCGGCAAGGATTGATCCGGTCATCGCACTGGGAGGGGAAATAGCCATGGAAGCTATGGAAGACAGACGTCGATTCTTTAGCACGGGGGCAAGAGTCCTTGGTGGTCTCTTTCTCATTTCACAGCCGGAGCTTGACATGGCGATGTCCGCGGCACGGGATCTCGCGAAGAGTTCCCCCGAAGTTGCGGCCCGCGACGAGAGCTTCTGGGCGACCCTTCGCAAGGCCTTTACTCCTGATCCGCAACACACTTGGTTCAACTGCTTCGCCAACAATCCGGCGCCCTCATGTGTACACGCGAAATTTGTCGAGAATGCCGGGACCGTAAACTCGTGGCCTATGGCGCACCTCAGAGAAGTGTTCGGCCAGGAGAAGCAAGCGGCGCTGCGAGCGCGACTGGCACGCCTGGTCAATGCCTCAGCGGAAGAGATTGCGTTGCTCCGCAACACGACCGAGGCGCTGTCCAACGTCATCTTTGGCCTTGACTTGGCCAAGGGCGACGAGGTGGTGATCACTGACCAGGACTATGGAAGTTTTCTGGACGCCTGGGCGCAACGGGAGCGAAGGGAAGGCATCGTTATACGCCGAGTCAAGACCCCAGTGCCTGCGCAGACTCCGGAAGATTTGGTCGCCGTCGTTCGGCGCGCCCTGACGCCGCGCACTCGGCTGGTCATGTTCAGCCACATATCGGCGGTCACCGGCCAGATCTTTCCCGCCCGCGCCATCGCCGACGTCGCGCACAAGGCCGGCGCGCAGGTGATCGTGGACGGTGCCCTCAGCCTTGGCGCTATCCCGGTGGACGTTCGCGCCATGGACTGCGATTACTTCGGTGCTTCGCTGCACAAAGGCGTCTTCGCTCCGACCGGGACGGGATTTCTCTACGTCCGCAGGGAACGCATCCGCTCGCTCTGGCCTCTGTTCGGCGCGCCGGAAGCAGACGCGGACGACATCCGGAAGCTGGAGCATCGCGGCACTTCGCCTGTCGCCGCTCTCGCCACCGTGGTGGACGCTCTGGACCTCCACGAGGCCATTGGCGTCGAACGCCTAGCCGCGCGCTATCGCTATCTCAAGCGAGCTTGGGCGGATCGAATGGATGCGCACCGTCGTTGCCGACTTCAAGTACGGCTTGAGCCGGAACATTCATGCGGCATCGCGCTGATGGCCATCGAGGGCACCGACCCGGTCAAGGCATACAAATACCTCTATGAAAAGCGCGCCATCTCTGTATGGCCGACTCGTCCCTGGCATGAAGCCCCGGTGGGGCTCTGGGTGTCGCCGTATCCGTTCACCTCCCTGCCCGAGTTGGAGGCGCTCACTGCTGCGCTCACAGACATTGCGGAAAAAGGCGTGCCAAGCTGAGAGCTCGTGGAATCCATTCGCCACGCGCCGCTGAAATGGAGCTGACAATATGACTCAGACGCGCAGAGGTTTCTTGCTAGGCAGTGCGGCGGCCAGCGCGCTGTTTGCATTGCCGCCCGCATTGATGAGTGATGTCTTGGATTCGATTAAGAGCGCATTCGCCAAAGTTCCAGGCATCTCACCAGAAGAATCTGCCAAGGACGAATCGCTCTGGGCCGAGGTAATCAAGGCTTTCAACCTGGAACCCGGCTACACCAATCTGGGAACGATTGCTTACGGAGTGCCTCCGCAGCTTGTCACTGAGGCGGTGGTTGACACTTTCCGACGCGACAGCGAGCGGCGTCCAGGCGGCAACCTGGTTCCCGGCAGGAAGGAGGCGATCCGGAAGCAACTCGCTGGGTACATAAACTGTCCGCCCGAGCAACTGGCGATTACGCGCAACACGACGGAAGGAGTCAACACGGTCCTTTCAGGATGGAAGTTGGAAGCTGGCGACGAGATCCTGACTACTACGCAGGAGCATGAAGCTTTCTACGGCACCCTTGCCCAGCGGGAAAGCCGCGACGGTGTCGTTGTGCGAAAGATCCGGCTTCCCGCACCAGCCAAGTCTCCTGACGAACTCGCCGAAGTCATGGAAAAGGCCATTACTCCCCGCACGCGTCTCATTCTGGTCTGTCATATTTATCTCACTGGACAAATCTTCCCAGTGCGACGGTTATCCGATTATGCGGGGGCACACGGCGTCAGACTCCTGGTAGACGGCGCTCTCAGTTTTGGACAGATCAAGACGGACATTCAAGAACTCAACTGCGACTTTTATGCCGCCTCGTGCCACAAGTTCGGCGGAGGCCCGCGAGGAACCGGGCTGCTTTACATACGGCCTGAGCACGTCTCTGCGCTGCCGCCGCTGTTTGGCCATGTCGATACCTCAATTATGAAGTCAGATTGCGACAGCCCCAGGATTCAGAAGTACGAGGAGATAGGCACGCATTCTCCAGCGATGGAGCTTTCGCTCGGCCAGATGGTTGACTTCCACCAAGCCATCGGCGCCGAGCGGATCCAGGCGCGCTTGCACTACCTCAAACAGTATTGGGCCAGCCAGGTTGCGGACGAAAGGAACATTCGGTTCACGGCGTCTTTTGACCCTCGACTTTCTTGCGGTGGGCTCGGCTTCGACATTGTTGGAAAGAAATGGGTCGATGTGGCCAAGCCGCTGCGCGAAAACGACAAGATTCGCATTAGCGGCGCGTGGATCGACGGCGAATATGGCAAGCCGGAAACCTGGCGTGAGATCATGCTCGTCAATCCTGCCATTTTCACTACGCCACCGCAGTTGGACCACTACGTTACTGCCCTAAGAAAGGCCGCACGCTCCTAAGGGACAGTTTGTATCCGACTTGGAATAGGAGTTTGCGTTTTCTGGGTCACGAATCGATGTTGCGGCCGGATGATGGGCTAGCCGGAAGTTGTGGCTGAGGCTTAGCCAAGTGGCGTTGGTGCGGCGCTATTACTCGGGTGATTGTGCCTTGCCAGGTACGTGACCGAACGCAGCCCCAAAGCTCCTCGCCTATTGCTTCTGCTGCTGCGGGGTTTCGATGAATTTCAGGTTGGCCGGGTAGTGCGACTGGATTCGCAGGGTATGCTCCTCGGTCATGAATTCGTGCGCGGCAGGTTCCAAGTTAAAGGCGATCGGGTTCCACGTTTTAGGGTCTCGCAGCATGAGGCGGAAGCTCGCGCTCCGGTTAGGAGACGGCGGTGCCGCATCGATTTGGAAATAAGGCAGATCGACCTCAAACCTTGCATTCACGTCCGGAAAAACGGACGCTACCTCGAACTCGGTCTCGGCACCATCCGAAATGCCAAAGAAGCCGTATGCCCAGGTTGCCATGTAGGTAACAAATAGCTCCGCTCTCTTGTGGCCTACTAAATCTCTTCGTTCGATCTGTCCGGAGAGAGTAACCTTCGCCACGGGTCGGCAATCGAACTCCTCTTTGGCCCTCGAATCAGGCGACAGAGGAAGATTGAACGTTTGAATCTCGCAGCCAGGCGCATAAACGATCATCTTGATTCGTGTTGCAGGTCGAGTCTCAGCTTTATTGTCGCGGGATTGGTCTGGGGGCGGCGCGAGTAAGGGCCTTGACGTGGCAATCTCGTAGGAGTGCAGTCCAGCTTGGGGATCCGTATAACTTTGGTACCCTCCGAATGAACCCTCCAAAAAATAGGCAATCTGAACCGTCTCCGACGGGAAGTCGCGGGGAAGCAAAACGGAGACGGACGGAGAGGCCTTCGGGTTCGGAGAGGTCTGGGACCGCGAGCTCGGCGCGACAGTCACGCCTGCGATGACGGCAAGAGTCAGCGGAACGAACAGAACGACGAACTTCGTAGTGAAGATCGAAGCTCGCCTAATGTGGGGTTTGCTCACTTGGCTAGTTTAGTGTTTTGAGTGAGGTGGGCCGTGGATACGTGGATGGTTGTTACGAAAGCGCAATCACAACGATATTTGTAGCCTCGCGCGAGATATTTTGCACAGCGCTCCGCCGCGCTTCGTGCTGGGCTAAGTACGGTCGCGCCTCCGGCGCTGGATGACCGCCGCCCGGAAGGCCGCGGCAGCGCCGGTAACGGCGCGCGGGACACGAACGACGGGGCATTCTGTCGCGTCTCCGAGTGCGGGAGTCCGAAGTGCCCCGGGGCTGAAGCCCATTTTCCGGTTGCGGCGCTTTTCGCACCGCGAACGGCGCGGTGCTCCCGGGACTGAAAGTCCCGGGCTTCCACCCTGACCGCCGCGGCTGAAGCCGGCGAATCTCTAGCGCCAGGTCGTTTCCGCAGCGCTAAAGCGCTGCTCCCCCTGCATAAATGCAGGGGCTCCCACCCAAAAGCAAGAAGCAGTGCTAGTCATCGCCCTACCGACGGGAGTACTCCGCTTCGGAAGCGCTCAACACGGACGGCGGGGCCTGCTATAATGGGGCGTAATCATTCCGTCCGGCCAACCTCTGGCGCGGAGGCAAACCGCGTGGCAACCCAAACGAAGATCAAGACAGCCACGAAATTCGATTCCGCAAAATATCAGGGCCTGGAAAAGGACGCGTTGGTCCGGATCTATCGCACGATGTTCCTTTCGCGGCGGCTCGACGACCGCGAAATCCAGCTCAAGCGCCAGAACAAGACCTACTTCCAGATGAGCGGCGCAGGCCACGAGGCCGTTCTCGCCGCCGCGGGGCTTCTCCTGAAGCCCGGGTACGACTGGTTCTTTCCCTACTATCGCGACCGCTGCCTCGCGCTGATGCTCGGCGTGACGCCGTACGACATGCTGCTGCAGGCCGTCGGCGCGCAAGACGATCCGTCATCGAGCGGGCGCCAGATGCCCTCGCACTGGGGCCATCAGAAGTTCAACATCGTCACCGGCTCGTCGCCCACCGGCACGCGCTGGCTCCACGCCGTGGGCTCCGCCGAGGCTTCGCTCTACTACGCGCAATTTCCGAAGGCGGTCGAGCGCGCGCGCAAAGCGCCGCTCGGCGACGCCGTGAGCTTCCACGCGGACGAAATCGCCTACGTCTCGGGCGGCGAAGGCGCCACCAGCGAAGGCGAATTCTTCGAGGCGATAAATGCCGCGAGCTTGAAACAGCTCCCGGTCCTCTTCCTGGTCGAAGACAATGGCTACGCCATCTCGGTGCCCGTCGAGGCGCAAACGTCGGGCGGCAGCATCTCGAAACTCGTCGCGAATTTTCCTCATCTCCACATCGAGGAGTGCAACGGCACGAATCCCCTTGAGAGCTATGCCGCGCTGAAGCGCGCCGTATCGCACACGCGCTCGCGCAGCGGCCCAGCTTTGGTTCACGCGCACGTCACGCGGCCGTACTCGCACTCGCTGAGCGACGACGAAAAGCTTTACAAAACCGCCGAGGAGCGCGAGGCCGAAGCGCATCGCGATCCAGTCCCGAATTTCGGCCTGTTTCTCGTACGCGAGGGAATTCTGGAAGAAGGCGAACTGGAAGCGCTCGAAGCGGAAGTCGACCGCGAGATTATCGAAGCCACCGACCGCGCTCTTGCCGCTCCCATCGCGCCCAAGGAATCCATCTTCCACTTCGTCTATTCGCCCGACGTCGATCCCACCGCGAAGCAGTTCGAGTCCGAGCCGAAACGCGAAGGCCATCCGAAGACGATGGTCGAAATGGTTTCCGCAACGCTGATGGACGAAATGGGACAGGACGAGCGCATCCTCGTTTTCGGCGAGGACGTGGCCGATTGCAGCCGCGAGGAAAATCTCGCCAGCTTGAAAGGGAAGGGCGGCGTCTTCAAAGCCACCGCCGGATTGCAGCGGCGCTACGGTTCCGCGCGCGTCTTCAATTCGCCGCTCGCCGAAGCCGCCATCATCGGACGCGCCACCGGCATGGCCGTTCGCGGCCTGCGCCCAGTTCCGGAGATTCAGTTCTTCGATTACATCTGGCCGGCGATGATGCAGCTGCGCAATGAGCTGGCGACCATGCGCTGGCGCTCGGGGGGCCGCTTCAAGAGCCCGGTGGTGGTGAGAGTGCCGATCGGCGGCTACCTTACCGGAGGCGCGATTTATCACAGCCAGTGCGGCGAAGTCACTTTCACGCATATTCCCGGCCTTCGCGTGGTGATGCCTTCTACCGCGCTGGACGTTTGCGGACTTCTTCGCACCGCGATTCGCTCCGACGATCCGGTGATGTTCCTCGAGCACAAACACCTCTACCGCCAGCCGTACAATCGCGCGCCGTATCCCGGCGCGGATTTCACGGTTCCGTTCGGCAAGGCGCGGACGGTTCGCGAAGGCTCGGACGCAACCTTGATTACCTACGGCGCTGTGGTGCACCGCGCGGAAGTCGCCGCCGCAGCTTTGGCTCGCGACAACGTTTCGCTCGAGATCATCGATTTGCGTTCGCTCAGCCCCTACGATTGGGACGCGATTTCCGCGAGCGTGCGCAAAACGAACCGCGTGATCGTGGCCTACGAGGACACGCTTTCCTGGGGCTATGGCGCGGAGATTGCCGCGCGGATTGCCGACGAGCTTTTCGCGTATCTCGACGCGCCGGTGCGCCGCGTCGCGGCAACCGACACGTTCGTGGCGTATCAGCCGAAGCTCGAGGACGAAATTCTGCCGCAGAGCGAGAACATCGTTCGCGCGGTCCGCGACCTGGTCCGCTATTGAGCGGGAATCGAACGGAATTGACCGGGCGCGAAACCTTTTCGGGGCTTGGTTCGTACCTGAATGTAGGAAGCGCGGATTCGCGCAGCGCGCGCCGCGTGGGAGGGTAACGATATGATGTGCCCGAATTGCCGGAGAGACATTACCGACTTCTCGAATTTCTGCTATTACTGCGGCACGCGCCAGCACACGGCGCCGGCGGGCGTCGCGGCGCCGCAACGGCGGCTGATGCGGTCGTCGGTCGATTGCAAGATAGCCGGCGTCTGCGGTGGCATGGCGGAATATTTCGACGTCGATTCGACGATCGTGCGGCTGGTGTGGGTGCTGGTCTTCATCTTCACCGGATTTGTGCCCGGCGGCTTGGCGTATCTGATCTGCTGGATCGTGATGCCGCAAGCGCCGCTGCCGGTGGTGGTTGCGCAGCCGGCGCCGCCGCCGTCCGCCGCGCCGAACTCGACGCAAACGGCTTAGGTGGGCAGGGGCTGAACGAACCGGTGCGCTCTCAGGCGCGCGCTTTGCGGGGCGCGGAGCCGCGGCGCTCGAAGAGCGCGGAATCGATCGAGAGCGATCCGGCGCCCACGGTGGCGAGGACGAAGCACGCCGTGCACAGCATCAGCGGAAATTCGTAGTGCTGCATGGCGGAGGGATCGGAAATCAGGCCGTGAACTTTCAGCAGCGCAATGGCCATTTCGATCGCGAGCAGCAATCCGGCGACGCGCGTGAAAAGTCCGGCGATCAATACGGCGCCGCCGAACGTTTCGAGCACGCCGGCGATGTAAGCAAAATATCCTGGAAAGCCCATGTGCCCGAAATTCTGGGTCCACTGCTGCGCGTGAGATAATTTCGGGAAGCCATGAAAAATGAAAATCACGCCGGCCGCGACGCGCAGGAGCAGCAGCGCAAGCGGCTTTAATTTTTCGAGACTCTGCATTTTTTCTCCTCGCCTGCGATGAGTGCGCTCCGAGGCCCCGCATTGTAGCAGAAGCTCTCCGTGATTCCCGCGCAACAGGCGCAAATTTTCCCGAGCGGTTTCCCCGCACACCAAGTTGATTCGTGTAGAATCTTCCGTTGGACGAAAACTCACGCCGATGACCACGCTTCCGAATGGGTCTTCTCGTTTCGCCGCCGGTGATTCCTGATGCGCAAGATGCTGGTTGGTTTTGCGTTCTTCGTGATCATCGCCGTCGCAGCGTATTTGCGCTTCCATCGCCCGAGAGGTCCTGTCGACATCGGCTATGCTGGCAATCGCACGGTCACGTTGTGGAGCAGCTCCGCGCAGGTGCGCGCGCCGATCGCGATGCTTTCGTACGGCGATCGGCTCGCGATTCTCCAGCACTTCGACGATCAGGTGGAGGTGCGCACGGACAAGGGCGCGACGGGATGGATCAACGAGCGCGACCTCATTTCATCGGAAGTGTGGACCCAGGAGAAGGCGCTCGACGACAGGGCCGCAGCTATGCCCGTCGAGGCTCACGGCCGCACGCGCGTGATCAGCAATCTGCACGTCGACGCCGGCCGCGAAGCGCCGCGCATCCGCCAACTGAGCAAGGATGTGCCGATCGATCTGCTGGTCCGCCAGCCGATGGATGTTCCGGTGGTGAACCGCGGAGACGAGGATGAGGACAGTTCATCCGAGCCGACGCCGGCGAAGAAAGAAGATTGGTGGCTCGTGCGGGCATATCCCGCCGAAGGGCAGGCGATCGCGGGATGGGTTCTCGGAAGATTCGTGGACCTCAACGTCCCATCGCCGCTGCCGGACTACGCTAGCTCGGCCGGAATGCGAATCGTCGCGTGGTTCGATCTGTACCATGTGAAGGACGCATCGGGAAATCCGCGGCCGGAATACCTGGTGCTGACAACGCACGGGGGGGAAGGGCAGCCGTGCGATTTCACTTCGGTGCGCGTCTACACGTGGAGCTTGCGGCGCAATCAGTATGAGACGGCATTCGTCGATGGCAATCTGTGCGGCAAGCTGCCGGTGACGCTGACGCATGGCGCGGCTGGCGAAGGCGAAGCGACGTTTGCGTTCAGTGATCTGAGCCACGGCGCATCGGAAAACCGGATGTACCGAATGCATCAGACCATCGTGCGCCGCGTCCGCGAGGGCGAACCAAAGCCGCGCAAGCGCGTACATTCGTAGAGCGCGACGCGCTCAGCGTTACATCTTCTTTTTCGGCGCGGCTTCAATTCTCAAGGTCAAAATCTGATGCGGTTGCACCGGGATCTCGATGGATGATCCGGACACAGGGATTTCTTTCTGGTTTTCCTCGACCGCGGACGCAATCCAGGCGTGGTCGATTTGAAGCAGCGGAAACGTGAGGCGCGCGGTGCCGGAACGGCCGCCAATTTCAAGCAAGCGCAGAATCGTGCCGTGGCCATCGTCGGCGGCTTTCCAGTTTTCGACCGACACATCGGCGCCGTCGACCTGCAGAAAGCTGAATGGAGCGGCGGCAAGCGGTCGATCGGGATCGTCCACTTTGTCGTTGTCGATCAACTGGCCTGATTCTAGCGGCGTCATTTCTTCGCGGCCGAATCGCGAGAGATCCTGCGGGGCGAGGGTTGCGCCGCTGGTTAGCGTATAGCGGAATGTGAAATCGCCACCTTGCTCGGCTCGATAGTTCGTGTGCCAGTAGTTGTTGAGCGCGTAAGAAAAGATGGTGGGAGACTTCGGGTCGAAGGTCTCCGGCCACACGCCGCGATTGATGTCGCCGAGCGTGACGAGCGGCGCATCAACAGGAACGATGGCGGCTTCCCATGCGCCGGCGGATTCCTTCACCCAGTGGCCGACGGAAAACCATTCGAGCCCCGCGCCCTTCAGCATGTCGCGGTTGGGATCCACCGAACCGTTTTGAACCTCATATGTGAAGGCGGGCTTGGGCGTCGCGATGGGAAAGGCGAAGTAGACCGCTTCCTTGTCGCGAACCGCGTCCTTTGTGAAGTGATTGACGAATTCGATTTTCTTCTCGTCGTTGAAGAGCAGAATTTCCGTGCGAATCGACGGCGTGTGAGCGTCCTTCGATTCCAGCGTCATGATCTGTCCGTAAGGAGTCTCGCGCAGGCTAACGACGCGGCCATTTGTGGATGGATCGATCGTCAGCTTCGCGAAGGGTAGCGACCGCTGCATGTAGACAATCTGCGATTCCGGCTTGCCGCCGCCTTCGACGTACAGATACTGGTCGAAGCGGTAAGGGCTCGATGCATCGACGAGCTCGCGCTGCAACTGCTTATCGAAGATGCTTTTCACGGCCCCAGTCGCCGGATCGACTTCCACGCGATAAAAGGAATTCTCGAAAGATGCGGGCTGTTGGGTCTCGCTGGACGCCGCGCCCACGGGTTTGCGCTCCTTCGATTCCTGGAGGAAATAGCAGTTGAATCCCATCGCGGGCACATCGCGCGCGAGAAACCGGACGTGCTGATAACTCGGACCCTCGCGCAGGACCTCAAATGGAACGGGCGTTTTGCCGGGATACTCGACGAGGATGCGGTCGCGATCGAGATCCATTTCGACGAGGCCGCTTCGGTTCCAGCTCAATGTGTTGAAGACGACGAGCGAAGGCGCGGGCATGTGGATCTGGTTCGCGATTTCGCTCAGTGACTGCTCGACAATCGAATCCACCGCCTGCTTGCTTTCGGCGACGTAATGATCTTTCGTGCCGAGCTGCCGCACGGACTCCTGACTATCGGGCTGGTAGACGGAATCCCACGAATCCCATGTGTGTTCGGCGTAGAGAAGCAGGTTGGTCCACATGCGGTCAATCAACTGGCGAGGCGCCGCGAGAGCGGGATTGAGAAACGTGGAGATGGTGGAAAGCTTCTCGGCAGAAAGCGCGCGCGATTGGTCGTCGCGATCGATGGCTGTGTTCGCGGCGTCAGAACCAACTCCGTCTTCCCAGTACGGGCCGCCATCGCCGGTGACCGTGGCGAGCTGCGAGCCGTAGTTCTTTTCGATGTAGCGGAAATAATCCGGGAAGGTGCTGACGACGAATTTCGGGAACGCAAAATCCGAATTCCACTTGGGAACGAAGTCAGCTTCGGTGACGCGCAGGTCCGTGTTTTCGAGCTGGCTGCCGAACATCAAGACGGCGTCAGGCTTGTAGTCCGGCGACTCGAATTGCTGGAGAAACGTCGGCAGGCCCTGGCGGCAGTTCGAAATTTCCGGGGGAAGATCGCACACAAACCACAATTGCGAGTACTGGCGCGTGTTGGCCATGAGCACTTTCGAGCCATCGGGACCCTCGCGCCAGAAAGGTGATTTCTCGTTCCATCGGCCGAAGAGAACGATGGGGCCGCGGTCGCTGTTCGTGGCCTCGGCGAAATATTTCAGGCCTGCCGCGCTGAGTACGGACGGGTACGACCAGGTGATGCTGGGAACGTCCGTGATATTCGCGTAGTCGAACGGGACGCCTTCCGTGCGGTGCAGGGAAGCGGAGTATTCGAGAGACCGAATCAATTCCTCGAGGCTTGCGTAGCCGGTGAGAAGGTTGGCGTACTCCGCGGGAATCCTGAGCTTGCCTTCGCGAGCGAGCTGAAGAAATTGCGCCTTTGCCAAATCGCTGCGCGTGGCGAGGTAATTCTGCGCGATCCACGAACCGTCGAGGCTGAAACGCATCGCGGGATTCTGGGGGATGTAGTCGAGCAACTTGTCGATGTTGCGAGTCTGGACCGCGGCCACCTTGGCTTGATAGTCGGTGTAGCCGATGTCGAGATGCGCGTGCGGGACGAAGTAGATGGTCCACTTGCGTTCGGGCGCGATGGCGACGGAGAACGAGTGCTTCCTGCCGTTTAGTGTGACGGAGACGTTCGCTTCCGTGGCGTGCGTGAATTCCGGAACTTCGAAATCGAAGCGCTGCTGGCCGAAGTCGTTCGCGGCCGCAAGGTCGGCGTGAAAATTCTGTTTGCCGACGCTCAAGCGCACTTCGCCCGATCGAGCTTTTTCCGGCAGTGTGACGGTGACGCGGGTGAGTTCGCGGAGTTCACCGTCCTTCTGCGTGTAGAAGACGGTGGGCTTGACGGAGGCGGAAGGTTCGAGGCGTGTTGACGCATCGCGGGTGAGGCTGAGCGCGTCGTAGAGAAGATATGAGCTGGTGACGGGATTGTCCGCGTCGTTGACAGCCGTGAGGATGAGTTTGTTCTGGCCCTGATGGAGGGCGCCGGCCGGCAGCACGATTTCAATTTGGTCGCCGCCGTAAATCGGCGAATCGACGCCACCGTCGCCGGGATAGTAACTCGCCTTGCGATCGAAATAGTAGAGGCCCTTGCGTCCGTTGATGTCGACGAGAAGATCGGGAACCGCAGGACGATTCAAGATCACCGAGATGGTGAGCTTGAACGTGCCGCTGGGCGGCTTTGGCATGTCGAAAAGAATGGTGTACGGCGTAGGGTGCTTGCCTGTGGCGGATTCGATAAAAGTATTTTGAAACGCGGGCCAATCGGCGGCCTTGGTCTGGCCGACCGTAAAGACAGGATTGAAGTTCGGGCTCGATGGATCGAAATCGTGGTTGAGTTCGCGCGAAGACTGATCGAATTGGCCGATCTGCCAGACGATCTCGCCCGACGAATTTTTCGACTGGCTGTTCGCGGGACGCGCGGCAACGAGGACCAGAAGCGCAAAAAGAAGGAATGAAATTCCGCAGCGCAAAGATTGCATAAGGGACCTCGAAAGAATTTTCGTTGATGAATTGGCGCCGGGAACCGACTGCTGCGGCGCTGGCGGGCGCCGGCAGCGAAGAAATTCGCGGAGGATCACGCCGCGATGGTAGGGCCTCGGATGCGTCGAGTCAATGAAGTTGGCGTGTTCGGCACAGCGTCGGCGCCCGAATCGGCGGCTCGGCGCGCGGGCGCTAGACTAGAAATGGAGAGAACCGCTCAAGGCTGGAGGCAGAGATGCTACACAGGCTCGCAATCTTGGCTGCGCTTGTGGGATTTTGCGCCAGTGGCGGCACCGCGCGCGCGGCGCAATCACGTGCAGCCGTGGCCGCGGCAAATGCGGCTCCCGGTGTGCCGGCGAAGACGCAGTGCCGAGGCGAGTCGTACGTTTCGGTGACGGCAGATGCCGAGCAGGCCATTCCGCTGAAGCTGGTCGCGACGCTGAAGTGCGGCGACGAAGTGCGAATCCTCTCCGACCCGCAGGGATACACGGTGAAGGTGCGAACGGCGGACGGGAAAATCGGCTACGTGACGCGGTATGAAGTGGCGGCTGTGACTCCGCCGGCAGCGCCGGCGACACCGAGCAATGCGGCGCCGTTTCCGGGAGAGAGCGTACCCGCAGCAGCTGCGCCAGCAAAGCAGGCGGACACGGCGCGCGACGACGCGGCCGATCGGTCGAAGCCGCGAATCTACGTCAGCGATTCGCAATCATGGATGGACACAGGTGGATTCGGGCGGCCGAGCAGCGTGGCCGACGGCAATCTCTACGGCGGATACGATCCGGACTTGACCGACATCTTTCAGGATTTCACGACGGATTGCCCGGCGGTCGTGGTGACGCAGGAAAAGGCGAAGGCGGGATTTGCGGTGCTGTTCGACAAGGGCACGAACAAGAAAGGCTTTGCGGGGCTGGGCGGGCTGGTGAAGGTCAACAAGCTGACGGTGGTGTCGCGCAGCGGGGAGACGATCTTTTCGCAGGAGGCGCGGTCGACGGACACGATTGTGCGGGCGGCGTGTGAGGTGATCTCGGAGCGGAGCGCATCGAAGGCGACCGCAGGGAGTACGCAACATCCGTAGGGCGGGGTTGACGGGCGGCGGGAGAGGTTTGGTTGCGGGGGCCTGCAACGTTCCGAATTGTCCAGTCCTCCCATTCAGGATTCAGCTGATTTGGCTAGCAGCGTAGCCCGTGCGCGGGCCCTTGAGATTCACAGTTGCACAGGATTGCCCACTCTCCGTCACCAAACGCGTTTGTAATCACCCAGAACACATTCTTAGTCCGCGACCGTCTGCGCGCCCGATTATACGGCTTATCGCGAGTAGCGCCGGGTCCGTCCGATTTCGGGAACTAACTTACACTAGTAGCCATTCGCGTGAGTTCGATACTTTGCTTCGCCGACTTTCATCAGACCAACCTTCGGTGCCATCTCGGATTGCCTTTTCCCTAAAGCTGCGGGATCAAACGGGGGACGCTCATCAGGACTCTTCACGGGGATCCCAACCGCCAAGAAAAATTCTTCGATCCCAGACGGATTGTACACAAACAGGAGCGTTCCCGTCGTTGACCCCACATTTGTCCAGCGGTGAGGGATATTCCTCGGCCCGAAGAAGAACGAACCGGAGGTTCCGATGGCCGTCCGATCCCCGATCGTTACTTCATATCGCCCGGCAAGGATATAGAAGCACTCGTCCTCACGCGAGTGCTGATGCAGAACCACGCCTTCGCGCGGTTTGTTTTCTGCCATGATCCAGGTGAACGCCTTTTGTGTATCTGCCCCAATCGCTTTCAACGTGAACGCATGGCCCGGAATCCAATACCACTTATCGGTCTGCTCAGTGCGGCCACTGTTCTGCCCTGTGGCGTTCCCGACAGACCCGTCCAAAAAAAATGGGGCGGAAGCCAAAGCCAACCGCAAGAGTTCCCTGCGCGAAGTCACCACCGAGTGCTCCTGGGTCCGGAACAATACGCATTGAAGAGACAAACTGTCAAGGTGCTGAGCCTCACACTGTCAAGGCTCACTAGAAATGCGGCGCTTACAACACGATTCAGCCGAAGTTTATTGCGGGGGTTGGATTTGAACCAACGATCCCGCAGAGCGGGATTATGAGCCTGATTCGCGGGGGTGAAAGTTGTCGCGGCTGAGTCCCGTTGCCGCGAAGAAGCCGAGGCCACCCTTGTGTCGCTTCAATTCATTTTCGAACTTGCGCGCCGCTGTGTAGTCAGCAAATTTGCAGGTGTAGACCAGCGTCCACGGGCGGTAGCGCGCTGTCCATCGGGAGAGACCTTCGTTGTGCTGGCGAGCCGATCGTGGGCGCTTTCGGAGATGCCGGTATAGAAGCGTCCGCCCGAGTGACTCCACAGAACGTATACCCAATATGGCTTGTCGCTGACGCGAGACATCGAAGGGAAGGAAGTGGTTGCGGGGGTTGGATTTGAACCAACGACCTCCGGGTTATGAGTTCAAATGGTCATGCGGAAAATTTCAGCTAAGTCTTGCCGATCCAATGTTCGCTCCCGCTGGCCTTGGCCGGGTTTTGCCCCCGCAACCCACGTTTTGCGCCCATTTTGCGCCCAAGTTTTGCCCGAACAAAGCGAGCAAAACAGAACGGCAGTGCCCCAATCCCCTGTTCAGGGCGGTGGGGATCGAAATCGCATCCCATCATTCCTAAGTCTCACCGACAGAGCGTGTTACCGACCGCTCCCCACTCCAATCGTTAGAAACGTTAGAAAGGGCTGATCGGATGAGACGGGCCTGGAGGTCACTACACAAGTTCCGCCAAACAAGCCATGCGACCGCTGCCGCCGTGCCAACGAGCGCGACCTATTTCGTAATTCGATACGCGCGTTCGCCCGAACGAACCCGCTTCCAGTTCTCCTTCAAAACGACTTGCGTTTCAGCTATCGACGTGTCGCGAAGGGGCTGAAGTCTGAGGAACTGAGGCGCAGGGACCGCCTGCTCCACCACGGCCATCTGCTCAAGTGCGGACCGCGAAGCTGGAGGACGAAAACGCATGCAGCGGAGCACTAGCATCACAACTTCCAGATGGCCCGTTCAACCTACAAGAATCGTGCCAAGCTGCAGTTTCGATGTACCATCTTGCGAGCGAGGTACACAGCGCATGGGCATTATCGTCCCGCTGATGTTCGTCATTTCTGTGACATTCCTTCTGTACATAAGAACGGTAGAAGTGGAGACGGTTTCACCAAAGTTGCGTAAGTTTGCTATTCCTGCTGCGAAATATGTTGCCGCTACATTCATCGGTACATTTGGCGCATTCGCGATAGGCGTGGTGATTGCGGCACCGCTGCTGTTGTACTCGCACGTTGCACACACTACGTCCGGCATCGATTTGGCTTCATCGTTGGTGGACAGGCCGTATTTTCCCCTTCCGATGGCAGTTGCTTTCGGCTTGGGTTATTTCCTGAGCGAATGGCTCAAGGAAGGTCTTCCAGTTTACGTGTGGGTGTGGCCAGTGGCGCAGGTCAGCACCGCAGTGCTTCTCTTCCACCCATCTCCAATGCAGAGTTTTACGGCTGGCGTGTGGCGCGCTTATTTTGACTGGGGTTGCGGCTGCTCGGTGACACTGTTGCAGTGGAGAACCACATGGCCGCTTTATCCCGCGCTTTCCTTCTCCGCTGCTGCGTTTTTCCGCGGGCACCAAGGGATTGAGCGAAGGGTACGGCCCGGCAGCGTTTCACCAAGTTAGCCACTCCGTTGGCGATCATCGCCAGTGCACTCGCAGCCCTACTCCATTTCTTGACGCTCGAATGATGCCCAGTTTTCTGGCCCTATTTCGTCGAATAGTCCCATCTCTGATCTGCCGTGCCGTCTCGTTATGTGCCGAGGCCCGCGGGTGCACTGTGGCGAGCGAGGATGATGTGCGGATCGCGGAGCAGTTGGGCGTGATTTTGCGCCCAAATGCGCCCAAATCTGAAAAACACGGGGCCGCTCGATTTGAGCAACCCCTCGTGAATTGAGTAGGATAGCTGGTTGCGGGGGTTGGATTTGAACCAACGACCTCCGGGTTATGAGCCCGACGAGCTACCAGGCTGCTCCACCCCGCGAAAACATCATAGCGAATCGTCAGGCCTGGGTCAAATGGGCCCGCAGCAGGGCTTCCGGCAGGTGTGTACATTCGCGACGTCGGACGATAGACTCCGCTCAAGTTCGTCGTTCAACTTGGCAAGACCACCGAGGTGCCGAAATGCGGATTACAGCTCCCCTTTTGATACTGAGCTTTCTGTTCTTCGCGATCTCCTCGTGCTTGGGGGCACAAGAGCTTCCCGGGTCGGATGAAAGCGCGATTCGAAGGCTGGTCCTCGCGGTTCCGCAAACGATGAATCACCAGGATTGGAAGGGGTTCGCGAACCTGTTCGCGGACGATGCGGACTGGATCAACGTGGTAGGAATGTTCTGGCACGGGAAAGAGAATGTGGTGAAAGCGCACGCCGCATATGGTCCGACAGTGTTCCGCAACGGCGGGTTCAGCTACTCGGGGATGGTGATCCGGGAAGTGACCCCCGACGTGGCGATCGTTGTGGTGACGGAGACTTCGGCGAAGGAGCAGGTGGCCCCGGACGGAGTCACCAAGCTACCGCCCGGGCAAGGGAGGCTGTCGTTCGTCGTCGTGAAGCGAAATGGCAAATGGAAGATCACGCTCGGCCACAATACGGGCATCAATCGTGAAGCTCAAAAGGACGATCCGACGGGCCCTGAGTGGAAGGACCGGAAGTGAGCCGGTTCTTTGGAGTTCGCTGGCGGAATCGGCTGACTCCCATTGCAGATTCTGAACGCGCAGCGCTCCGCAGCCGTTTCTCTACCTCTCCTCCTGGCACGCGGACTCAGTAGAGGACTGAGGGGAGGAACGCGCCCGCCGGCTCGTTGTAGAGCCCCACGGACATCAGCGTGAGCGGCTGGACTACACGAAGGCCGTTATCGAGGCACCAACGAAAAAGCGCCGCGTTGCGAGTGGGAACAAGAATGCCCGGCCCTTGTAATTCCGTGGCTGCGGAAATCAGCGCTTGCAGGTCCTCGTTTGATTCGCCGACGGCGTGGCCGAAGTAGGCCAAGGCGGAGGCGTAGGCTCGGATGCGTCCGTCCGATTCGGCCACGAGGGCCGTTCCGTGCTGGATCGCGTCGCTGAGTTCGCCTCCGCGGTCGTGACCGTGGACGCGCACGCAGAGTTCATTGCAGGCGGCAAGATCTTCCGCTGCGGCTGGGCGAACCTGGTAATCGGGTGGGCTCTTCCGAATCGCTCCCTGCATGCAGGCGAGCGGCTCGCGGACGACGAAACCGAGCTTCGCATACAGCGAGAGCGAGCGATTATGAAACGCGGCCTGCACGAGACGCACGCCGGCAAACTTCCGCTCGGACGCGCGCGTCATGACCGCCTGCATCAAGCGCCGGCCGAGCGTCCGGTTCTGCACAGCGGGATCGATCGTTATGGGGCCAACGCCGGCAATCGGCGTTCGTTCGTCCAGGCAGTTGCTCCCGACGAGCTTTCCGTATTGCTCCGCCACGACGCAGAAGAAGCCGGGATGCGAAAACATGGTCGCGAGGACCCGGATGGCGAATTCGGCAGAGGGAAAATCGGGAGGGAAGTTGTGCTGCGTGGCGATACTGCGGAAGGCTTCGAAGCAAATTTTGCCGCAGGCTTCGGCGTCAGCCGGTGTCGCGCGGCGAATGACAACGGAATGCTCCTGGCTGGTTGCTTGCGACGGCCCTGACATGGTCTTTGCCCTCCCGTGGGAATGTAGCACGTCCGAGGGAAATCGTCAGGCGACGGTTGAGACGCGCCATTGAATGGTCCCGCACGAAGGGTCGCCCGAGAAGCCGCGCATATTTCTGATCCGTGCCGCGAAACGCGATTGCTTTTGCGCCCTGCGTTGAATAGAGTTTCTTCGGTTGCGCGCACATGAGCATCAGAAGACAAAGACGAATCACTCTGCAGTTTCTGATTTTGCCGATCTTTCTTGCCGTCGCCGGGGCTGCGCGCGGCCAGGACCACTGGGTCGGCTCCTGGTATACGTCGCAAATGGCGCCGGATTCCAAGGATGAGTTGCCCGCCGATGCTTTTCAGGGCTCGACGCTGCGGCAGGTGGTCCATTTGACAATCGGCGGGGAAAAGCTGCGCGTGCGGTTTTCAAACCGCTTCGGCACCACGCCGTTTCACATCGCGTCCGTTCACGTCGCGCTGGCGAGTACCGAAGGCTCGGGCGCGATTGTGAAAGGCACGGACGCGGCGCTCAAGTTTTCAGGTTCGCCGGACGTGACGATTCCCGCGGGGGCCGACTACATCTCCGATCCGCTCGGATTTCGGGCCGGGCCACTCTCCGATCTGGCGATCAGCATTTACTTCGACTCAGCGCCGTCCGGGCAGACAAGCCATCCGGGGTCGCACGCGACGTCATACTTGGTTCGCGGCAATAAAGTGTCCGAGGCCGCTCTGACGGATCCGGCGAAATTCGAGCACTGGTATTTCATCGAAGGCGTTGACGTGGCCGCCGCCGCGAAAGCGCTGGCTGTCGTCACGCTGGGCGATTCGATAACGGATGGACACGGCTCCACGACGAATGAAAACGATCGCTGGCCGGACGTGCTCGCCAAGAAGCTGCAAGCGAATCCGAAGACGCGCGAGATTTCCGTGCTGAACGAGGGCATCGGCGGCAACCGGCTGGTCCTCGATCGGCTCGGGCCGAATGCGCTGGCGCGGTTCGATCACGATGTGCTCGCGCCGCCGGGCGTGCGCTACGTAATTGTGCTCGAGGGCATCAACGATATCGGCATGCTGACGCGCGACGCGGATGCGCCGCAATCCGCGCACGACGCGCTCGTCCACAACTTGATTGGAGCGTACGAGCAGATCATTGCGCGCGCCCACGCGCATGGCATTGAAGTGGTCGGCGCGACGCTTACGCCGTTCGTCGGCGGGCAGTATTACCATCCGGGGGCTGCCACGGAAGCCGACCGCGAGGCGCTCAATCGCTGGATTCGAGAGCCCGGCCATTTTGACGGCATTGTAGACTTCGACAGCGTCACGCGCGATCCTCAGCATCCCGACCGGATGCTGTCCTCATTCGACTCCGGCGATCACCTGCATCCCGGTCCCGCCGGCTATGCGGCGATGGGAAATTCTGTGCCGCTTTCGCTGTTTGAGAAAGCGCGTGCCGCGGCACATGGCAACTGAAGACGAGCCGCGCAGCTCGCTACTTGATCACTCGATGTTCCTTGAGGATCTCCACCGTTTTATCGATCGGCAGCGCTTCGACGGTGTGGCTGTTGCCGGTCATCGTCGTCGCCTTGAACATCGAGTTGTACACCGCCTCTTCGGTTGCTTCGATAGCAGCCTCGAATAACGGCGACATCGCGTCATTCGTCACCACTTCTTCAGTTCGCGTCAGCGCCTTATCGTTCGCGTGAATCCGCACCTGCATCGCGGTTGAGAACGCGATCGCATAATCGCCGCTGCCATTCGAGCCGGAACTCCCCGTGCGCGCCAGGCCAAGCCAGGCTCGCGCCGCCAGCCGCTTCAAGTTGCGAGCGTCGAGCGGCGCATCCGTCGCGATGACCATCATGCAAGACCCGTCCGGCTTGTCCTTCGCGTTGTTGCTCTCCTGAAGTTCCTTGCGCAGGTAATATTGGCCTAGCTCCTGGCCCACAGGAGCGCCCGCAATCGTGAGCACGCCGCCGAAGTTCGTCTGTACGAGCACGCCGACCGTGTACCCGCCGAGAGCCGCCGGCAGCCGCCGCGATGAAGTTCCGATGCCGCCCTTCCATCCGAACGCCACAGTCCCCGTGCCCGCGCCAACGGCCCCCTCTTCCACCGGTCCTTCCTTCGCGCTCTTGATCGCCGCGATGACGTCGTCAGGCGTGACGTGCCGGCCTCGAATGTCGTTCAAGTATCCGTCATTCGTTTCGCCCACCACTGGATTGATCGAGAGCACGTCTTCATTCCCCGGCAGGGCCAGCATGTAGGTGATTAGCGCGTCGGCCACGCGCGGCACGCTCACGGTCGACGTCAGCAGAATGGGCGTTTCGACGTTGCCCATTTCATCCACCTGCGTTGCGCCCACCAGCTTGCCGAAGCCGTTGCCCACGAAAATTCCAGCGGGCACCTTTTCGCGATAGAGGTTTCCGGAATGCGGCAGGATGGCGGTAACGCCGGTGCGGATGTTGTCGCCGCGAATGATCGTTGTCTGGCCGACTTCAACGCCCGCAACATCCGTGATCGCATCGAGCGCCCCGGCCGGCAATACGCCAACCTTGATGCCGAGGTCGGACGCGCGTGGGCGCGGCTTCGAGTCGGGACTCTGGCCCGCGGCGAGACCGGCCGTCAGCAGCAAACCAATGAGACCAAAGAGACTCTTAGCCATGGAATTCCCCTCGACGAGAATCGAAACACCCGCGAATCCACCGCACTCGGCGCAGCGATGTTAGCGCGACTCACGCGATTCACGAGCTAACCTTACCTGGCTACCCGGTCCCGCTCAAGCACGTCAGCCCGCCGCCACAGGCTTTAGCCCTACAATATTCCTCCCCCTTCATTCGTCTATAGAGTAGATGGATGCGGCGCTCAGAGAACGGTGGCCGATGACCGAGCAGGATCAGAGGATCTCGGAGGCGATCGCCCGCGACGAGTTCCGGCTCCGCAACTTCATTCGCCGGCGCGTGCCGGATCCCGCCGAGGCGGAAGACATTTTGCAGGATGTCTTCTACGAACTCGTCGAGGCCTACCGCATGATGAAGCCCATCGAGCAGGCTACAGCCTGGATGTTTCGCGTCGCTCGCAACCGGATCATCGACCTTTTTCGCAGGAAAAAAAGGGAAGCGGCGCGAACCGAGCCGGAACCGGTGCTCGAGGACGGCACCATCGGATCGCTGGAAGACATGCTCCCTTCGCCTGAGGCCGGGCCTGATGCCGCGTTCGCTCGCAGTTTCCTGCTCGATGCGCTGGAGGATGCGCTCGATGAATTGCCGCCGGAGCAGCGCAACGTTTTCATCGAGCAGGAAATGATGGGCTACTCGTTCAAGGAGCTGGCCGTACGCTACGGCGTTGGCATCAACACATTGCTTTCGCGCAAGCATTACGCGGTGAAGCATCTGCGCGAACGATTGCAAGCCATCTATGACGAATTTGAGGAGCGATAGGACGCAACCATGATGAGACACCCGATTGCAAAAGTCTTGAAGTTCATCTTGTTCGGCGTGCTTTTTCTAGTGCTTTTCACCGTCTTCACATTTCTCGTGATGCGCTTGTGGAACTGGCTGATGCCGGCCATTTTTGGGCTGCATCTGATCACGTTCTGGCAGGCGCTCGGAATTCTCGTGCTCTGCCGCATCCTCTTCGGAGGATTCCGCGGCCGCGGGCCGCGCCGTGGATTCAATGGCGGCTGGCGCGGCAGGATGTCCCAGCGCTGGGAGCGCATGACGCCGGAAGAGCGCGAGCGATTCCGGGAGCGAATGCGCAACTGCGGTCCGTTCGGGCCCACCGAGGCAAAGCCGGGCGCCTAGTCGCAAAAGAGCGCTGGAGCGCTCTTGCCGTAGGGTCCGCGCACGCCCATCCACCAAAACTCCGCGCGCCGAAACCACGAGCCTTTGCGGTATAGTGTGTCGCACAAGGGGCTATTCCACCGTTCAACGGAGGTTCTGATGGAAACCCTTCTGCGCGAATTCCGCTACGGCCTGCGGATCCTCACAAAGTCTCCCGGTTTCGCCGCCATCGCCGTGCTCACTTTGGCGCTTGGCATCGGCGCTTCCACTTCCATCTTTTCCGTTCTGGACGCGGTGCTGCTTCGCCCGCTGCCGTATCCCAAGCCTCAGCAAATCGTCCGCGTGTGGGAGCAGGCGCCCAATGGTCACCGTATGGCTCTCGCCGATCCGAATTTCGACGACTTCCGTTCGCAGAACAACACATTTTCCAGCATCGCGGAGTACGCCTACGGGTTGTCGTCCATCTCCGGCGGCAGCGAGCCTGTGCGCGTCAACATGGCCGTTGTTTCCAGCGGCTTCTTCGAATCGCTCGGCATCGAGCCGTTTATGGGCCGCGCGTTTTTGCCCGAAGAGCACCGCCTTCACGGTGCGCCTGCCGTGATCGTCAGCTACGGCTACTGGCAGCGCTATCTGGGCAGCGCCGCCGACATCTCGAAATTCCACCTCTCGATGGAGGGCGGAGTCTACTCGGTCATCGGCGTAATGCCTGCCGGATTCGATTTCCCGCCCGGCGTCGCGGCGTGGACTCCGCGTGAACTCAACGAGGAAGTTCCCGCACGCGACGCGCACAATTTTCAGTGTGTCGGGCGAGTTCGCGACGGCTTCACGGTGGCCGAGGCGCGCGCGAACCTCAGCGCCATCGCGCACCGCATCAAACAGCAATACGGCAAGGATGCTGACCTAACCGACGCCGCCGTTGTGCCTCTGGCCGACGCGATGGTCGGAGACGTCCGCACCGCTCTCCTCACTCTCCTCGGCGCCGTCGGCCTGCTGCTCCTCGTCGCTTGCGCCAACGTGGCCGGCTTGCTTCTCGCGCGCACGTCCGCGCGCCGCAAGGAATTGGCCGTCCGAGTGGCGCTCGGCGCGGGACGCGGCCGCCTGGTTCAGCAGTTCATTGGGGAATCGTTCGCGCTGTCCTTTGTAGGAGGCGCCGTCGGAATCCTGCTCGCCACGTGGGCGGTCAACCTGCTTCCCGCCATTCTGCCCACCAATTTGCCCCGGCAGCAAGGCATCGCAATCAACACGCCGGTCCTGCTGTTCGCTCTCGCCGCGATCATCGTGGTTGCTCTTTCGCTCGGACTTTTCGCGGCCTGGCGCGCGGGTTCTGGCGAGCTTGGCGAAACGCTGGCCTCCGGCTCGCGCAGCCACACCGGCTCAGCGGCAAGCCAACGCATGCGCAGCTTCCTGGTGGTCGGCGAAATTGCCACCACGCTCGTGATTCTCGTGGGCGCCGGATTGCTGGGCCGCAGCTTCCTCCGCCTCCTCTCCACCAGCCCTGGATTTAACCAGCAGAACCTGATCACGATGGAATTTTCGCCCCCCGCGGCGAGCTGGCAAAACGAGCCGACCGAGGCCGACATCGCGCGTCAAGTCCGGCTCATGGACGACATCGTTACGCGGCTCCGCTCGATTCCCGGCGCCGAAAGCGTTGGCTTGACGGGTGCGCTTCCCGTTGCCGAGGGCGACGATATGGCCGAGGGCGACTTCCTCATCTTGCATAACGGGCAACCTCCGGCAAACTACGATGAATTCGGCCGCATGGCCCACAATCCCGACCTCGTTGGCCACGCTGATTACTGCGTCGCCAGCGAGGGATATTTCCGCGCCGTGGGCATTCCGCTGATTCGTGGCCGCATGTTCACCGATCAGGACGTGGCCGATTCGCCGCACGTCGCCGTAATCAGCGAATCGCTCGCGCGCCGCCGCTTTCCGAATCAGGATCCCATCGGCCAGGTTCTCGAATTCGGCAACATGGACGGGAACCTCAAGCCGCTGACCATCGTCGGCATCGCCGGAGACATTCGCGCCGCGGGACTCGACGCGCCTCCGCCTTCCATCATTTACGTCGATTACCGCCAGCGCGGCTTGCTCAACGCCGGATCGCCCACGATTTTGATGCGCAGCTCTGCTCCCGTTGGCGGCGTGGTCTCTACTTCCCGCGCCATCTTCCACGACCTTGCTCCGGACATGCCGGTGAAGTTCGCTACGTTCGCGCAGGAAATGGGCGGTTGGCTGGCGGATCGCCGTTTCCTGCTGCTTCTTGTTGGCCTCTTCGCTGCGGTGGCTCTTGCGCTTGCCGCTGTAGGAATCTACGGTGTCGTCGCATTTTCTGTCGCAAGGCGCACGCAGGAGATTGGCATTCGGATGGCGCTTGGCGCGCAACGCAGCGACGTTCTGCGCCTGATTTTAGGAGAGGGCGCGCGCCTCGCCCTGATCGGCGTCGCCATCGGCGTCGCGGCGTCGCTTGCCGTCACGCGGCTGATGGCGTCGCTGCTCTTCGGCGTCAGCGCCACCGATCCGGTCACATTCGTGGTAGTCGCCGTGCTCTTACCCGCCGTAGCGCTGCTCGCTTCTTACATTCCGGCGCGCCGCGCGATGCGCCTCGATCCGAACACAGCACTGCGCTACGAGTAGTCCTTCGGGGCCGTTTCGCACGGCTTGAAAGCCGGCGCAGCGGCCCTCTGCTCGATTTCCACAGATTCGAAACAAACATCCATTCCATTCAGAAATTGGATTGGACTGCCGCTCGCGCCGGGATTACGTTGGCCGCACCAAGGGGCCTGCCTGAGGCTTCGGCAGCGCGCGGACATTGAGCGATCGCAAAAGCAGAATGCGTCATCCTTTCGGCGGGTTGCGGGTTGACCCATGACCGCTACAGCGATACCTTCGCGTCTTGCGGTTCCTCCGTCCTTCGTGAACTACGAGATTGATGCCGCATATGACGAGATGTTTGCGGGCCCCGGCGTTCCCCGCGAACACTACAGTGCATTGCATCGCACGCTTCTGAAGCTCCCGCCCGAGGAGTTGCGCCGCAGCCAGCAAGCCGCCGATCTTGCGTTCTTGCACGAAGGAATCACGTTCACCGTCTACGGCGCCAAGGAAGGCACGGAGCGCATTTTTCCCAACGATCTGCTTCCGCGGATCATCACCGCCTCCGAGTGGGCCAAGATCGAAAAGGGCCTCACGCAGCGGCTCACGGCCCTGAATCTTTTCCTGCGCGACATCTACCACGAGGGCCGCATTCTCGCCGACAAGGTGATACCGCGCGACCTCCTCTACAGCTGCAAGCATTTCCGCCGCGAGATGCGCGGCTTGAACGTCCCCCGCGACATCTACGTCAGCATCTGCGGCACGGATCTCGTCCGCCTGCCCGACGGCAGCTTCGCCGTGCTCGAGGATAATCTTCGCGTCCCGAGCGGCGTCTCGTACATGGTCGCGAATCGCAAGGTGCTGAAGCGGGTCTTCCCGAGGCTCTTCCGCGACTACGGAGTCTGGCCCATCGATCACTATCCGCGCGAACTGCTGGCCACGCTGCGCAGCTTGGCGCCTGAAAATAGCGCGCACCGCCAGGAACCTGCGACGGTGCTGCTCACTCCCGGCGTCTCGAACTCCGCCTACTTCGAGCACACGTTCCTGGCGCAGCAGATGGGCATCGAGCTCGTCGAGGGGCGCGACCTCCTCGTTCACGACAACGTGGTCTTCATGCGCACCACCGCGGGCCTGCGCCGCGTCGACGTGATCTACCGCCGCGTCGACGACGATTTCCTCGATTCGCTTTGCTTCCGCCGCGACTCGACTCTCGGCGTGCCCGGTCTCTTCAATGCTTACCGCGCCGGCAACGTTACGCTCGCGAACGCCATCGGAACGGGCGTGGCGGACGACAAAGCCGTCTACGCGTACGTCCCCGAAATCATTCGCTACTACCTCAACGAAGATCCCGTGCTTCCGAACGTGCACACGTTCCTCATGTCCAACGACGCGCATCGCAGCCATGTCCTTCAGAATCTCGAGGACTTCGTGGTGAAGGCTGTCGGCGAGTCCGGCGGCTACGGCATGCTCATCGGCCCGCACAGCACCGCCGAGCAGCGCGAAGAGTTCCGCGCGCGCGTTCTTGCCGACCCGCGCAACTACATCGCGCAGCCGACGCTCGCTCTTTCTTGCGCGCCGTGCCTGATCGACGGCCGCGTGGAATCGCGCCACATCGATCTGCGTCCATACATCCTCATGGGAGAAAAGGTCACGCTCGTGCCCGGCGGACTCACTCGAGGCGCGCTCCGCAAGGGCTCGCTAGTCGTGAATTCCTCTCAAGGGGGCGGCAGCAAGGATACGTGGGTTCTTCGCGACGATCAGGCGCCGGGGCTTCGGGATGATGCGTCTCGGCCGGGCGCATCCGCGGGAGTCGTGCGACGCGCTCCGGAAGGCCTGGTCTCCTGACGTGCGTGCCGCCCGGGACTTCTACGCCAGGCCGTTCAAGACCGATGCCGGAATGCTGTCGCGCGTCGCGGATAGCCTCTACTGGATGGGCCGCTATCTCGAGCGCGCCGAGCATACCTGCCGCCTGGTCAGCGTCGAGCTGCAGCTTTGGCTCGATCAGTCACCCGAAGTCCGCGCTGGCCGCTGGCGTTTCCTTCTTGAGGCTCTTCGCGGCCCCGCTGTCGAAGGGCCCGTCGATCCTGCGCAGCTTCTGAACACGCTCGCGCTCAGCCGCACGAATCCCTCCTCCATCGTCTCCTGCGTCGCGAATGCCCGGGAAAATCTGCGTCATGTCCGCGAGCAGTGCAGCACCGGGATGTGGGAGCACTTGAATCGCCTCTATCTCGACGTCATCGAGACCCGCCCCGAGAAGGATTGGCTCCTCAAATCCCACGATTTCTTCCGCGTCGTGCTCGAGAGCGCCTATCTCTTCCACGGCGTCACGGATTCGACGATGAGTCACGGAGAGGGATGGCAATTCATTCAGCTTGGTCGCTACGTGGAGCGCGCCAACACGCTCACCACGCTCCTCGAAACTCATTTTCGCCGCGTGAAGAATCACTCTGAGCCGGCCGTTGAAGATGCCGAGTATCTCGAATGGATCGGGCTTCTCGGCGGCTGCGTTGCTGTCGAGGCGTACTGCAAGGCTCACACGGCTGAGATTCGTCCCCTCCGCGTCGCGGAGTTCTTACTTCTGAATCCGGAGTTTCCCCACTCGATTCGCTTTTCCGTGGATCGCGTCAACGCGGCCCTGCACTTGATCGGCGAACTCACGCAGCGCAATGCCAAGCTTCCCACGCGCATCGCAGGTCGTCTTCGCGCGCAGCTCAGCTTCAGCCAGATCGAGGAGATTATGGCCGAGGATGTCGATTCCTATCTTCAAAGCGTTCGGCGCGAATGCGGCGACATCCACTCCGCCATCCACGACATTTATTTCGACTATTCCACCGAGGCTGAGCTTGCTTCCTAGCGTCCCGTGTAGTGCTGCTGATAGACTCCGATCCGCCGCCTATGGCCTCCTGACATGACCTACCTCATTCGCCATTTCACGGGCTTTTCGTATGAGCCTGCGGTTGGAGAAAGCGTCATGGAAGTGCGCCTGCAGCCGCGCAGCGACATGCGCCAGCGCTGCCTTACGTCTTCGCTCGACGTGAATCCGACTGCGAACATCATGTTCTACCGCGATTTCTACGGCAACGCGGTTCACCACTTCGATATTCCTGGCAAGCATCGCTCGATCGAAGTCACCGCGGAAGCTACTGTCGAGATGCGCCCGCGTCCCGACGTCGACTCACTCGAGCAAAGCACGTGGGAGGACCTCGACGAGCTCGTTTCGCAGAGCGATTACTGGGAGATGCTTCTCCCAAGCCAGTTCGCGCGCCCCAGCCACGCTCTTGAGCAGCTGCGCTCCGAACTGAAGCTTGACCGCCGCGCCACCCCACTCGCGCTTCTCAGGGAACTCAACGCCGCTGTTTACGACGCGTTCGAATATGTGCCCAACGCAACACGCGTCGATTCGCCCATCGAAGATGCCCTGCGCGCACGCCAGGGGGTATGCCAGGATTTCGCGCACATCATGATTGCGCTTGCCCGCCAACTGAAGGTGCCGTGCCGCTACGTCAGCGGCTACCTCTATCACGGCGAGAAACATCACGACCGGTCGTCCGCCGGCGCGACTCACGCATGGGTCGAGGCTTACGTCGGAAAGGCGGGCTGGGTCGAGTTCGACCCCACGAACAATCTCCTCGGAAGCGAGCGTCACATCCGCGTTGCGGTCGGGCGCGACTACGCTGACGTGCCCCCCACGCGCGGCGTGCATCGGGGTGAAGCTGAAAGCGAGCTGCGCGTTCGCGTCAGCGTTTCGATGGTCGACGCGCCGCAGGCGGAAGACCTTGGTCCGGTCACCGTGATTCGTTCGAAGCGCGCGCCGGCTCCCGCCGCGGCGCAAAACGCCCAGATGCAGAATCAGCAATAGGCGCCGCCGAAAAACGCCGCGGGGTCGCGTTTTTTTTTCAGCGCGGGCTTTTCTGCGTTACCAGCTGTTGTAGGGTGTGCCTTCGAAGGGCGAGACCTGATCCGTTCCCGCGTGGACGTCGCAAATTCCCATGCTCGTCTGGTCGATGCTTAGCATCACGTCGCAGGTATCCGGGACCCAATCCTGCGCGCCAGTGACCGGATCGGCGGGAATTTTGGCGATGTAGTGTTCGCTAACGAGGTCGTCGAGGGAGTTCGGCGCAGCCTCTTTGTCTTCGGTGTAATCCTGAATCGCGTCGCGCATCACCTTCAGGTCGGATTTCAGCGTCGCTTCGCGCGCGCGCAGGATCGTGCGCTCGTAGTGCGCAATTCCAATCGTCATCAGAATCATCAGCACCGAGATCACGATCATCAGTTCGATCAGCGTGAAGCCGAAACTGCGGCATGCGCTTGACGCATTCCGCGCGCGCCTCCGCCTCGCGTTTATCGTCCCGATTTTCGATTGCCAAGCGCTTTGTGCCGTGAAACTCATTTCTTCGTTCACCAGTCGGAATACTTCGAGCCGTCGAGCGCCGTTTCCGTCGACCGGCTGAATACGTTGAACACGTCCGTGCCGCCCCATTCGGTCGTGTCCGGATCGTCCTGCACGGAGCGCATACCCCAATCTTTTGAGCCGGTCATCGGATCGACGGGAATCTCGCGCAAGAAATGAACCTTCTTGTCCTGCTGCCCGTTCAGAGAGACTCCGTTGACCAGCGTCTGCAGGTCGGGCGGATATCCTTCCGTTCCGGCCTGCACCTGGATCTTGTTCTGATCCGCGGCGTCCTTGTAGCGGTCGATCGCGTCCCGCATTTCGCGCAGGTCGTACCGCAGCATCGACTCTTTGCGCCGGATAACCATGTTTCTGGCAAGCGGCAGCGCCGCGGTGGCGAGCACCATCAGGATCGAACAGGCGATGATCAGTTCGAGCAGCGTCATTCCGAGCGCCGTTCGTCCGGCGCCGCTATGCCGCCGCGAATTCGAGTATTGGCCCATCGAAACCATGCTGCCTCACTGCACCTGGATATTTCCTTCGCCCGATACGAGCGGAATGGTGTGTTGTTGCGAGTCGCGCGCGTTGACCTGAAGGACTTGGAGCGATGTGGTTCCCGGGCCGACGGCGCGAACGACCACGCCGAGGAGCGTGCCGGTGCCGCTGACTCCCGGCGTATTCGGCTGGCGCGTGGCGGAGACGACCACTTCGCCGCGCTGCGCGTCGATGCGCTGCACGATCGCGATTTCCTGCGTGCCGCCTGAAAGGAAGCCGCCGTTTCGGATTTCCTGGACCTCGATCACGGCCGGGTTGTAATGAATGAGCAGCGGGATCGAATAGAGATCGTTGATGTTCGCGACCTGCAGACCGATGGTTGTGGTTTCACCCTGCTTCATCGTGACGTTGGCCGGATCGAATTGCAGTTGCGCCGAAGGCTGCGCGTTCGGCGCGGCATTCGGGGGATTGGCCGGAGCCGCGGCAGGCGGCGGAGTTGCTGCCGGCGTGTGCGGCTGCGCCAGGGCTTCATCCTGTTCGCGATAGACGCGGATGTTCGCGTCGGAGCCGGTAGCCAGGGATTTCAGGTCTTCCGGCGTGATGTTCGGGAAGCGCACGATGTGCGGCGTCAGGACGATGAGGACTTCCTGGTCCTGAAGCTGATTGCTGTTGTCGGAAAAAAGATATTTCGCGAGCGGAACCTGCGCGAGTCCCGGGATTCCGTTCACGTTGACGGTTTGCGTGCGCGTGATCAAGCCGCCGAGGACGCTGGCTTCGCCGTCCTTGAGGCGCACTTCATGCTCGATTTTGTTCTGCGCGATGATCGGCTGGTTGATTCCGCCGATGTTCTCGCTGCCTGCGAGCGAGGAAACGTCCACGATCAGCTTCATGCTGATTTCGCCGTCGGGATGGACTCGCGGCGTGACGTCGATGTTCACGCCGACGTCCTGATACGTGAACTGCGTGTTCACCAGGGGATTCACCACACCCGCCCCGCCGCCCACTCCCACGCCGACGCCGGCCTGGAAGCTTCCGGTGGCGATGGGGACGCGCTCGCCGATTTTCAACTGCGCTCTCTCACCGTCTGTGATACGCACTTCCGGATCCTGAATGATGCGCGTCTTGTTGTCCGTAAGGATGGCGTTGGCGGTCGCACCTGGCAGCGTGATGCTGTAATCCGCCGTTCCCAAACTGTGCAGATTGTTCAGGGTGATCTGCTCGACGGTTGAGGTGGTGCTTGAAGTGGTACTGGAACTCGAAGAACTGCTCGACGTGTTCGGCTGCAAGGCCGACCGCGGCGTGAAGGCCACCGCGACGCTTTGTCCGGGAAGGATGCCGAGATCGCGCAGGCGGTCGCGGTTCGCAGTCAACACCTGCACGTGGATCAGCACTTCCGGCTTCGCTTTGTCCACCGAATGAATGATTTTCGACGCAGCGGCCATCGTGTCGGGTGTCGCGCGGATGACGATTGCGTTTTGCGAATTGATCGCCTGAATTCTCTGAATGTTAAGCGTTTGCCGCAGCAGGGTTACGATTTCGGTCAGGTCCTGCGGCTGCAGCGTGTTCGAGATGTAGAAGGTCTGCACCACTTCGTCTTCGATGTCCTTGCGCTTCTGCAGCGTATCCGGCGCCACAAAAATAATGTTGGTCGTCAGCGGCTCCCAGAAGGACTTGCTCTCCATGGAGACTGCGTCGAGAGCCTGCTCGAGCGTCACGTTCGGCAATTCGACGGAGATTCTCTTCGAGATGAAATCCGGATCGAAAATCGCGCTCAGGCCCGCCAGTTTCGCGACAGTTTCGAAGACGACCCGGCTGTCGTTCGTCATCTTCAGGTTGATGGGTTCGCGTGAGAGAGGCTTGAGCTCCGGCGGACCGGAAAGGAGATCGCTTTCCTGCGGGTTCGTGTCGATCTTTTCGGGTTGATTGGCGGCGTTTTTGTCGGCGACCATCTTCATCGCCTTTTGCACTTCCTGCGTGGCCGCCATGTTGGAGGGATCGACGCCTTCGGCCTTCTCAAATTCGGCCAGCGCCATCTCGATGTTGCCTCTTTTCAGCAGCTTTTCGCCGTTTTCGAGGTGGAACGAGCTGTCCAGGGAGCGCATGCGCACGGCGCGGAGCTTGTATTCCGCGTTCATAGGATCGGTGCGCAGGGCGCGCTCATAGTCCACGAGCGCCGTGTCGTAGTCCTGGACCGCCTCAGCCTTGCGGCCCGCCTCGAAGTCCTGGTTGGATTTGGGGCAGCCTGCGAGAAGGATTCCCGCGAGAGCGATCAGTGGAAGGAAGAATTTACGCTGCAAAAAGGTCCTCCAATGGGACCGGCTGAGTGGTACCGAGTCTAACATCCCGAGCTAAGATGCAACAAGGAAGTCGCCGTGTTGCCGTGATGCTCGGGTCAACACAATCTTGGACGTGACAACTCCGCGGAAGTTTATGACATTCTGCGCCATTTGCGGTAAGGCACAATATCGGAGCGCGGCGCGCCTTGCCCCGCACTCGGCGCGGCAGATATGATAGTTGGCCGTGAAATCCGCAACGAAAAAAGAGCAGCGCGAGGGCGTAAAAATTGTCGCACAGAATCGCGCCGCCTCGTACAATTACCATCTTCTTGACAAGCTCGAGGCGGGGCTCGTGCTGGTCGGGACGGAAGTGAAGTCCCTGCGCGAAGGAAAAGGGACGCTGCGAGACGCGTACGCGGAATTTCGCGCGGGGGAGGGGTGGCTGGTCAACAGCCACATACCGGAATATCAACCGGGCGGGCCGAGGAATCACGATCCGCTCCGGAAGCGCAAGCTCCTGCTCAACCGGCGCGAGATCGAGCGCCTTCTGGTTCAAACACAGCAGAAGGGAATGACGGTCGTACCCCTGAAGATTTACTTCCGCGACGGAATCGCCAAGTGCGAACTGGCAATCGCAAAGGGCAAGAAGTTCCACGACCGCCGCGAAGCGGAGCGCCAGAAAGAAGCCAAGCGAGAAGCGAACGAAGCCATGTACCGCTTCCGCCGGCGATGAGCGCCCGATAGGCCTTATAAAAACGAGAGGAAACCCATGCAGATTCAACTGGAATCGCGTCCGTATTCTTCGGTGGAGGCGGACGCGCTGGTGACATACGTTTTCGACGGCGACAAGAAACTCGACGGCCCGCTGGCCGATATCGACAGCGGCATGAACGGCCGCCTCGCGTCGCTGGTGGCAAGCGGCGAGCTGACGGGGAAGCCGCTCGAGCTTTTGCTGATTCATTTTCCGCAGGGCCTGGCAGCGCAGAAGCTGCTGCTCATCGGAGCGGGGAAGGCGTCGCGCTTTTCGATTTCCGATTTGCGCAAGATGGCCGGCGCCGCAGTGCGCCATCTGAAATCGCGCGGCGTGAAGAAGATAGCGTTCCTGGCGCGCGAGGGCGAGAGAAGCGCGGAAGCGGCTCAGGCTGTGGTGGAAGGATTGATCGCCGCGGATTTCGAATCGGACAAGTACCGCACCGACCGGAAAAACCGGGAGATTCAGTCGGTTGCGTTGCTGGGCTTCGATGGCGGGCTGGGCGGAAACGTGAGCGAAGCGATCGAGCACGGCCGCGTGATCGCCGAATCTCAGAATTTTGCCCGCGACCTGATCAACGAGCCGTCGAATTACCTGACGCCACGGCTGCTTGCAGAAAAGGCCGAGGCGATGGCGAAGGAAGTGGGGCTCGGAATCGAAATTCTCGACGAGCGGCGCATTGCCGAGCTGAAGATGGGCGCGCTGATTGGAGTGGCGCAGGGCAGCGTCGAGCCGCCACGAATGATCGTTTTGCGGTACGTTCCGGAGAAGCGCGCGGTGGGCGGGCCGGTTCTCGGATTGATTGGCAAGGCGGTGACGTTCGACACAGGCGGAATTTCGATCAAGCCAGCCAACAACATGGAGAAGATGAAGTACGACATGGGCGGTGGCGCGACGATGATCGGCGCGATGCGCGCGCTGGCGTATCTGAAGCCTTCGGTGCCGGTGATCGCGGTGGTGCCGGCGACGGAGAATATGCCCGGCGGGCGGGCTCAAAAGCCGGGTGACGTTCAAGTGGCGATGTCCGGGAAGACGATTGAGGTGATCAACACGGACGCCGAGGGGCGGCTCATTTTGGCTGACGGAATCACGTATGCGAAGCAGCTCGGCTGTACGCATATTATTGATGCCGCGACGTTGACGGGCGCCATCGAAGTGGCGCTTGCCAACGTTCACGTGGGCGCGTTCGGGACGCCGCGCGAGTTTTTGGATCAGTTCCTGGCGAGTGCGAAGGCGACCGGCGAGAAGATGTGGCCGATGCCGATCGACGATGAGTACGAGGAGATGATCAAGAGCAACGTGGCCGACATTCGCAACACGGGAAGCGGCAAGGGCGGAGGCGCGATTACGGCGGCGTGGTTCCTGAAGGAGTTCGCGGAAGAGACGCCTTGGGTGCATCTGGATATTGCGTCGACGTGCTGGGTGGACGAGGGGCGGCCATGGCTGGCGAAAGGGCCGACGGGAGTGGCGATTCGAGCGATCGTGGACTTCGCGCTGAAGATGTAGGACCAGCCGACTCTGAGGTTCGGCCGGAACTCGCCGGGGCAAAACCTTGGAACCACAGATAAACCTGCCTGCGGCAGGCAGGCACGATGAACACGGATAAAACCGTTTCGCCGGATGGGCTCGGGGACAAAGTGTAGGACCGGAGCGACTTCCGGAGATGAAGAGCCCCGGCAACCGTAGATTAAGCATGGTCCCGGTCCTTTGTTTTCAATGAGTTACGGCGGGGCTTAATCCCGTTACCGTAGATTAAAGTTCGCTGGAGTTTCGCTCTGGGCTCGCGTGTTGGTGGCGGAGGGATCCCTCGGCTCGCGATGCTCGCTCGGGACGAGGATGCTCGTCGCCTCCTCATTTTAATCCCCGAACCGTGAACTAAAGGCCTCCGCATGGGAGGACGCAAGGGTGAAAGGAAGCGGGGAGGTCGGGAGCGAGCCCGTTTGGCTTCAGGGGTTAAAACCCCTGAGGAAGGGGGCCCGGGCACGCCGGGGCTAAAGCCCCGGCCTCCTGAAAAGCCTCTTCGTGGCGAGACTGGCTGCAACCGTAGATTAAGCATGGTGCCGGTCCTTTGTTTTCAATGAGTTACGAGAGAAATTAATCCCCGTACCGTAGATTAAAGTTCGCTGGAGTTTCGCTCTGGCCTCGCGTGTCGGCGGCGGAGGGATCCCTCGGCTCGCGATGCTCGCTCGGGACGAGGATGCTTGTCGCATCCTCGTTTTAATCCCGGAACCGTGGACTAAAGGCCTCCGGATGGGAGGACGCAAGGATGCAAGGAAGCGGGGAGGCAGGGAGCGAGCCCGTTTGGCTTCAGGGGTTAAAACCCCTGAGGAAGAGGGCCCGGGTACGCCGGGGCTAAAGCCCCGGCCTCCTGAAAAGCCTCGTCGTGGCGAGACTGGCTGCAACCGTAGATTAAGCATGGTGCCGGTCCTTTGGACTGATGGACGGCAGATTCCTCGAGTCGTGTTGTTCCCTCGCACTAAGCCCCCGCTTGTGCGCTCATTTCGAGCGAGCACAAAAACAGCCCACGGTAGCATGGATTGGGAGCGTGCGGCAGTGGACGAATATACCTAGAAGAACTACGGAGACTGTACCTAGTAGAACTACGGATACGCACTGGGAGTAAATGTACCTACTCACGGCCCGCGGTCATTGAAGTGACAGGACTTGCGGCTGATCGCGCGACTCAGATGCCGGCGAGAATGTGGCCAAGCTTCTCGCGTTTGGTGCGCAAGTATGCGCGCGAAAGGCCGCTGGTTCGGGGGCGGCAGGGAATGCGTTTGACGACGCGGATGCCGGATTTCTTGAGCTGGGCGACCTTATCGGGATTATTCGAGAGAAGGCGAACAGCGCGGATTCCCAGAGCCTTGAGCGCCGAGGCGGCGAATTCGTAGTCGCGCGAGTCGGCGGCAAAGCCGAGGCGGCGATTGGCCTCGACGGTATCGAGGCCCGCGTCCTGGAGCTCGTAAGCCTTTACTTTGTTGATCAAGCCGATGCCGCGACCCTCCTGCGGGAGGTAGAGAAGGACTCCGGCGGGTTCCTTGGCGATTTTTCGCAGCGAAAATTCGAGCTGTGCGCGGCAGTCGCAGCGCTGGGAGGTGAAAACGTCGCCCGTGAGGCACTGCGAATGAACACGGACGAGCGGAGCCTTGGAGCGGCGGAGATCTCCGTGGACGATAGCGACGGCCTCATCGGCGCGGCCCGCGCCGCGGACGGCGAAGATGCGAAACTTGCCGAATGAGGTCGGCAGAGCGGCTCGCGCGACGACGCGGGCCTTCGGTTTGGGACTTCGAGACCTCATTGAGCGGGGCATTATAGCAGGGCGAGGCTCCGAGGGAACGATTGTGGCCCAGTAGCATGGGATGCACGTGCACTGGAATGGGCTGGGTTGACATTCTGCATACCATATGTAATATCCAGTTCCACGTAGTTTCCACCAAATCTCGAAGTTAAACCTCCACCCGGGGCGAAGTGGCTTAAGAGTTTATCCAGGAGGAGTGATGACTAAGCGCATTTTCCTTCCGTTCTTGGTGCTGTTTCTACTCCCGAGTCTCGTGTCAGCTCAGGTCGCGATCACTGGAAAGATCACCGGGGTAGTAGTGGATTCCTCGGGGGCGTCGGTGGCTAACGCGACGGTAACCGTCAAAAGCCCGGCACTGATGTCTGCCCGCACGATCAGCACTGGAGGCGATGGAGCCTATCTCTTTGACCTACTTCCTCCGGGTACCTATGAGGTGACCATCACGGCCCCGGGATTTGAGGCCTTTGCGGAGACCGGCGTGGTGCTCACCGCGGGATTCACCGCCACAGTCAACGGCAAGCTAAGCGTGGGGGCGGTCACGCAGACGGTCCACGTCGAAGGCGAACCCGTGGTTGACCTGCAGACGGCGCAGACCTCCACGACGTTTGACCAGACTCTTCTGCAGGACATACCGAGCGGCCGCGACCCCTGGTCGACGGTGGCCCAAATGCCGGGCGTCACTTCCAGCACATTCGACGTGGCGGGCGACAACAGCTATCAGCAGTCCGCCATGCAAGTGCACGGAAGCACGCAGGCGGAGCAGATTTACAGCTACAACGGTCTGGACCTGAACTGGCCCGGCGCGAATGGGGGCTACACGCAGTTCTATACGAACCATGACTCGTTCGACGAGTTCCAAGTGGTGGCTGACAATGCGCCGGCGGCGGTGCCGATCGGCGGCGTGTACATGAACATGGTGACGAAGTCAGGCTCGAACGAATGGCACGGGCAGGGGGCGGTCTATTACTTGACGGCGGGGACGCAAGCAGGCGTCAAGTTCCCCACCTACAATGGCGGACCGGTGACATCGGGTTCGCCGTTTGACCAAACGATGGACGCGAGCGCGAGCCTTGGCGGTCCAATCATGAAGGACCGATGGTGGATTTTCGGGTCGTACCGGCGGTATGACCTGAGGCAGGAAATTCTTTCGGTGACGGATCAAGCGGGGAATCCCGTTGTGGACGTGAACCACCAGACGAATACGGACCTGCGCAGCGACTTCCAGGTGAATCCGAAGAACAAATTCAGCTTCATTTGGATGTACAACGAGCAGAACCGTTTCTTCCGGCGCGACACGGCGTATGCATTCGTCACTGCGGACGCGAGCTGGCTGCAGATTGAGCCAGCCTATATTCTCGAAGGATTGTGGACCAGCCAGGTGACGAATAACCTGCTTCTTGATTTTCGCGTTGGGTATAACCAGATCCGGTTTCCGCTGGGGTATCAGCCGGGCGTGACGTCGACCACCCTCAATGTCCAAGACGTGGCGAATTCGACGGAAACCGGCGCGGCGCCTTATGCATTTGCGAATCCGGCTTGGGTGCTGAAGTGGACGGCTGGTGGTTCGTGGTACAAGGCGGATTGGGCGGGAACACACAACTTCCAGTTTGGCCTGGAGTGGGGGAAGAGTTTCAACGGGTACAACTACAACGTCAACCAGGGCATAGATGTGCTGCTCAACGGAGGAAACGCGTATCAGGTGCTGGCGTACAACACGCCCACTACGCAGAAGAACTACTTCCGCGATACGAGCTTCTTTCTTCAGGACGCCTGGAACATCAAGCGGCGGCTGACTTTGAATCTCGGAGTGCGTTACGACAACTTCCGGACGTACTATCCCGTCCAAAGCAGCAACGCGGGCGAAACGTTCCCGGATCTCTTTCCCATCACGACGTATCCTGCGTCCGGCAACCTGGTGGATTGGAACAACGTCTCTCCGCGCCTCGGGGTAGCATACGATCCGACTGGCAGCGGCAAATCCGTGATACGCGCCGCCTTCGGCATCTACTACATCATGCAGGGCACGGGGCTGGCCGAAACAGCCAATCCTGTGGGACTTTTCGGCAAGTATTACTCCTGGACTGATACGAATGACGACGGCATCCCGCAAGAGAGTGAATGGCTACCACAGGGCGCCGCCACCAATCCGGTGAGTGAGTTTGGCGGGTCAAGCACGCACATCAATACGAACATGAGCCGGCCGTACTCGGAAGAGGTGGGCGCGGGCTATCAGAGACAAATCTGGAACGATCTCAGCATTGGCGTGACTTATTACTACCGGACGAAGAAAAACCTGATTGGCATCGAGAACTCGGCGGTCCAGAAATCGGATTACGTGCCGGTGACGGGGTTCACCAATCCCATCACGAACGCGCCCTTGACCCTCTACAGTTTTCAGCCGTCGGATACGACGCTTTACGGCAAGTTCAACTATACCGTGACGAATATCGGTCTGCTGGACGACAACTCGTATAACGGCGTGGAGTTCACGGCGGTGAAGCGGCTCTCGCACAAATGGCAGGTCCTTGGCGGCTTTACCATCCAGCGGCAGAAGGGCGTGTACGGCCGCGGATTTTCGGATCAAGCCACGAGCGACAACTTCACCGATCCCAATTTGGACATCAACCGGAACGACAACTACCTGAACCTGGATTCGACGTACGTCTTCAAGGTGGACAGCACGTACGAGCTGCCGTGGAAAATCGGGACCAGCGTGAATTTCCAGCACTATACGGGATATCCGCTGCAGCCGACGGAAACATTCGAGGTGCCGAACGGCCAGACCCCCTCACCAGTCGACGTGGGTGAATCCGTGATCCTGCAACCGGCCGGAGTGCAACGTCTGCCAAGCGTCAACATGCTCAACCTCCGTCTTTCGAGGGAATTTGCGATCTACGAGAAGTGGCGCCTGATCCCGACGGTGGATTTCTTCAACGTGACCAACGCACAAACGGTGATCGGGGAAGTCACAACCTTCGGAGGGAGCTACTTGTTCCCATACAGCACCATCAACCCGTTCGTGGCGCGCTTCGGCCTGCGCCTTGCTTTCTAGGGGATTCACTTCCGCTACGGCCGATTTTTGATCCGGCGGGCCGGACATTCTCATGTACGGCCCGCCGCTGTTTGTCTACCATCACGGCGGAAATTCATGGCGACATTTCACGAATCGGGGACGAGGAACGGAACGTGGGCTATCGGGGGACTCTGTGCCGTCCCTGAAGGGACTCAAGAAGATTTGTTTGTCTTGTTTCCCGGCACTGCCGTGCCGGACTACAGTTTGTTTCGTCCCTGCGGGACTTCGGATATCTCCAATGTCCCGTTGCCAGTGAAGGCCGGCTTGGAAAGAGCGCGGAGTTCGTACGCTTCCGCGCATTTTTGAAATGAGTCGATTTCGTTTCCCCGGGGGGAGAAATGTTCAGACCAGCCAGGATCGTTGGAGTCTTTGCAGCGCTGCTTGTGATGGCTTGCGCGGGAGGCGCGGGTGCGCAGGCGCCGGCGAGCAAGTCTCGCCTCACGATCGAGCAGCTCATCGAGATCAAGCACCCGTCTGACCCGGTATGGTCTCCGGACGGCAAGCACGTTGCGTTCATCTGGGACCGCGCAGACATTCGAAATCTTTACGTCGCCGACGCGGATGGGCATGGCGCGCCCGTTCAGTTGACGTCTTTCCCCGAGGGCGAGGTCAATAGCTTCTTTTGGAGTGCGGCGGGCGATGCGATTTATTTCCCGCATGAGGGCGGCCTGTGGCAGGTCTCGGTGACAGGCGGTACGCCGGGGCCCGTGTGGGGCAAAGCGGAGCACGGAGGCGGGTTCGCTCTTTCTCCCGATGGGAAGCGCGTGGCGTTCGTGCGCGGGAGCCATTTTGAGGGTGAAGGAAGCGAAGGGAACGCTCAAGGCAGCGACCTGCTGATCCGGGGGGTATCGGATGGAAACGAGTCGGTTGTCGCGCACGACGACGTGAGCCTGGGCAACATCCGGTGGTCGCCGGACGGAAACTCGCTGCTATACATAGGCGGCGCAAAAATCATTCATCACGACGAATCTCCAGCTTATTCCGGCGCGAAACTCATCTACCGCGTTTCGGAATTCGTGCCGGGCCAGATCTACGCGATCAAACTCGACGGAGGGAAGCCTGTCGCCATCGCCAAGCCGGATCAGTACGGCGGTTTGGCGTGGATTGACTCGGACCGTGTGGTATTCGACGGCGAATCCAAAGACTTCAAGAAATATTTCATTTACACCGCCGCTGCGGCCACGGGTTCCGTGAAAGTGATCCATGAAATCGACGAGGAAAAGTTCTGGAGCATTCCCGATTGGGGCGAGGCAGGAGCGCAACCGTGGCCTTCACCGAACGGGAAATGGATCGCTTTCCTGAGCGACCAGGACGGCTGGGACCACCTCTACGTAATGCCCTCCGATGGCGGGGATGCGGTTCAAATCACGAAGGGCAAATTCGAGGCATGGCGTCCGGCATGGTCACACGACAGCACTCGCATCGCGTTTGACGCCAATCTCGAAGATCATCCCGGCGACCGCAGGCTTGGGGTCGCGAAAATCGGGGATGATCCCGCGCACGCCACAGTGGCTTACATCACCGCGGGGAAGGGCACGAACATCGAGCCCCACTGGTCCTCGAGTGATGCTCAGCTGGTGTATCAGCATACGGACACGCGGAACAGCGCGGATCTTTTCGCCATCGACGCGAGCGGAGGCGGGAAACCGGCGCGACTCACGGAATCCATGCCCGCAGGAATCGATCACAGTCAGTTCGTCGAGCCGCAGTTCGTACACTATCCCGGGCCGGACGGCAAACTAGTCCCGGGCTGGCTGTTTGTGCCGAAGAATCTGGACAAGACAAAGAAGCATCCGGCGATTCTGTGGATTCATGGCGATGGCGTGAATCAGAATTATGACGGCTGGCACGTGCAGCGGAATTATGCGGTCTACTACAGCATTCACCAATATTTCCTGCAAAAGGGCTACGTGGTTTTTGCTCCTGATTATCGCGGCAGCATTGGCTACGGGCGCGATTGGCGCACAGGGGTTTACATGGACGTCGGCGGAAAAGACGCCAAGGACGCCTGGATGGGCGCGAATTACCTGAAGTCGCTTCCTTACGTGGATGGCGACCGCATCGGCGTATGGGGCCTAAGTTACGGCGGCTTCTTTACGCTGATCGCCATGACCGACCAGCCCACGCTGTTTCGCTGCGGAGTAGACGTGGCCGGCGTGGTGGACTACGTGATGTACTACAACGATCCGTACCACGGCGACTGGACGGCGAGCCGCATCGGCACTCCTGAAGAAAATCCGCAGGTTTACGCGAACGCATCGCCCGTTTCGCACATTGACCGTCTCGCGAGGCCGCTGCTGGTGCTTCACGGGACCGCAGACGTGAACGTGCCGTTCCTAGAATCGATCCGGCTGATCGATGAAGCCTTGAAGAATCGGAAGGGAGACCTGCTGTCGTTCATGGTTTATCCCGGTGAGTTTCACTACTTCAGCCGCGAGCACGTCTTGCGCGACGCATGGCATCGCGTGGACGATTTCTTCGATTTGCACTTGCGCGGAGTCCCGGCTGATTCCGCAACGCAAAAATAGGGCGGCCACACCAGCCTACCTCGGCGGATGTGCTGCTTCCTCAAACGAAGCGGTTTACATCCCTTGCGGCTTTGGCTAAGTTAGCGCCAGAGGCGTCTTCGAGCCAAGCCGGCCAAAATGGGCACATTCTCCAGCCTCAAGGATTTTCTCCTCACGCTGCTGCTGAAGGTGTGCTGGGCGGCGGCGCTGGCGGCGCTGCTGGTGCGCTTCAGGTCGTTCCGCAAGCTGCTATTTACTGAGAATCGGGACTCCGACCAAAAAGTGATGCTGCTGCTGTTCCTGACGCCACCGCTGGCGCTGGGAATTATTCTGCGGATCGTCGGCGGCTATCACTTCTTCGACTTGATGCTCGAGGGTTCGTTCCTGATGGGGTTGGTGGGCGGGCGAATCGTGGGGCTGCTGGGCGGATCGTTGATCAGCCTGCCCGCGTTCGGGATGCACGAGTGGTTGTCGAGCCCGGTGGCGGCGCTGGTGGGGCTGCTCGCAGGCGTGGTGCGCGAAGCGATGCCGGAGAAAGAGGACATCTGGCACTTCGGGCCGTTCCTGTTTCTGAACGTGCCGCAGTGGCTGTGGAAGCTAGTGCGCTACGCGAAGGGGAACTGGGCAATGCTGCCGTTTTTCGCCTGCGCGGCGTTCGAGGCGGGGCGGATTCTGCTGGCGAGCGCGGTGCGGGCGCATCCGACGTGGCTGCTGGCGGAGTATCCGCCGAACTGGTGGCTGGCGGCGCTGGAAGTGCTGACGACGGTGATTTGCGTTTCGGTGCCCATCAAGATCTGGAACAACACGCGCATCGAGATGAACCTGGAGCAGAATGAGCAACTGCTGGTGAAGGCGCGGATGGATGCGCTGACGAGCCAGATCAACCCGCACTTTCTTTTCAACACGCTGAATACGGTGTCGTCGCTGATCCGGTTCGATCCGGACATGGCGCGGGGAGTGGTGCTGAAGCTGTCGAATATTCTGCGGAGGCTCCTGCGGAAGCACGAGACGTTCGTGCCGCTGCGCGAGGAGCTGGAGTTCATCGAGGACTACCTGAATATCGAGATGATCCGGTTCGGGCGCGACAAGCTGCAATTTTTCAAGGAAGTGGGAGACGAGACGCTGGAAGTGTTTGTGCCGAGCATGCTGCTGCAACCGATGGTGGAGAACGCGATCAAGCATGGATTGGCGCCGCGGCTCGAAGGCGGGCAGATTTTCGTGCGCGCGCACGCGGTGGACGGACGAATCGCGATCGAGATTCAGGACAACGGGATCGGAATTCCGTCGGACCGGCTGCGCGAAGTGTATGGAGGCGGAATCGGAATCAGCAACGTGATCGAGCGGCTGCGGCTGCTGTACGGCGACCAATTCAAGATGGACATCCGGAGCCAGGAAGGGCAGGGCACGGTGATCCACATCGAGATTCCAGAGCTGGCGCCTGTGGAGCCGACGGCGGTGGGGTGAGGCGTGCGCGTGGGCGCGTTGCGCTATCAGAAGGGGAGGGGGATGAGGTCGGGTTCGGTGCAGGCGGCTTTTGCTTCGGGCGAGGCGATTTTTTCGCGGCTGTAGTGGCGGAAGACGAGATTCTTGTCGCTAAGATCTGCGACGATTCGATTGACAACATCTACGGGTGAATCCGTGGGGCGGAGTTCGCGAACGTGGGCGGCGACGGCGCGAAGCCAGAAATCGGTGATGGTTTCGTGGTACCCGGTGCGGCCGTGGTGGGCGTTGAAGGTTTTCAGGGCATCGCGCATTTTGGTGGAGGCAGTCTCGGCGTCAAAGTGCAGGCAATACCACGCGGCGACGGCTACGTGGCGCGAGTGGACGAATTCGTCGTTGCGATATTCGCAGGATTCGAAGCGGCGAACGACTTCTGCGATTTCGCTTTCAGAGCGATAGGCCTCGAGGTCGGGCATTTCGTCTCCCAAAAAGAAAAACGCCCGCATCCGGAATGCGGACACGGGCGTACTCAATTTCTCTGCAGGCATTCTAGAACAGAAATGGCTGGCGGTCCAGCGCCTCCTCAGCGGCTAAAGCCGCTTTGATTGAAGCCGGCTACGGCACGGCTGAAGCCGTACCCTGACGCACAGGTGGCCGGCCGAAGCCCGCGATGCCGAACCAACTATTCACTCGTAGCGCAGCGCCTTCATGGGGTCGACTTTGGTGGCGCGTAGCGCGGGAATGTAGCTGGCGGCGAGCGCGACGGCGGCGAGAATCGCCGAGACGCTCAGGAACGTGAGCGGATCGGTGGGCCGCACGCCGAAGAGCAGCGTGGACATCATCTGCGTGAGGCCCAAAGCCGCGCCAATGCCGACCGCGACACCAATTGCCGTGAGGATCGCGCCCTGCTTCATCACAAGCGCGAGGACGTTGCCGGGCTGAGCGCCGAGGGCCATGCGCAGGCCAAATTCCTTGGAGCGGCGCGCAACGGAGTAGGAGATCACCCCGTAAATTCCAACGGTGGCGATGATGAGGGCGACGCCGGAGAAGAGAGTCAGCAGAAGCGTGAGGAAACGCGGCTGCGATTCGGCTTCGGACATCACCGAGTCCATGGTGGCGACCTTGGCGAGGGGAATGGTCGGGTCGATTGCGTCGAGCTTTTGGCGCACTTCGGCAACGAACGGCCGCGGATCGCCGCGCCCGCGAAGAACCAGGTAGGCGTTGGGATTGCCGCTGCCCTGAGTCTGCGTGTACGGGACGTAGAGTTCGGTTCCCGCGGGCTTGTCGAGGCCGGCGTTCTTCACGTCTTCGACCACGCCGATGATGGTGCACCACGGCGGGTCGTAGCCGGGCTGAATGCGCTTGCCGATGGGGCTCTCGTTCTTCCAGAACGTGCGGGCCATGGTCTGATTGATGATTACGACGTCAGGAGCGCCTTTGCCATCGCGGTCGTCAAAGAGGCGGCCTTCCATCAGGCGGATGCCCATCGTCTTGAAGTAGTCCTTGCTGACAACCTGGTAGTAATCGACGTTCTCGATGGGACCGTCCTTCACCCGGACAAAATTCTCGATCTTGGTGTCGTTCATGTTTGGGGGGCGGACGGGCGGGAGTCCGGAAACGATGGCGGCTGAGTCGATGCCGGGGAGATGGGTGATGGCGTCATCCATGCGGGTCCAGAAGGCGTCGATGAGCTCAGGCTTGGGATAGGAGGCGCGAGGCAGATTGATGTTCATGGTGATGACGCGGTCTGGATCCATGCCCGTATGCACTTCCTGGAGCTTCCAGAAGCCGCGGACCATGAGGCCGCAGCCAATCAGAAGAACGAGGGCCATGGCGAGTTCGCCGGCGACGAGGACGCGACGGAAACCCTGAGCGGAGGCGGTGGAAGTGGTAGAGCCGACCGTGTCCTTGAGCGAATCCTGCAGATTCTGATACGCGAGGGGGATGATGGGAGCGAGGCCGAAGAGGACGCCGGTGAGAAGAGTGGCGGCGACGGCGAAGAGGAGGACGCGGCCGTCGATGCTGATCTCAGAGGCGCGAGGGAGGCTGCCGGCATTCGTCAACTGAATGAGGCGGAGGCCGCCGTAAGCGAGCGCGAGTCCGAAAACGGCGCCGATGCCGGAAAGGAGCAATCCTTCGCGGATGAACTGCGCGGCAAGGCGCCATGTTCCAGCACCGAGGGCGCTGCGGATCGCGATCTCGCGGCGGCGCGCTTCGGCGCGAGCGAGGAGCAGATTCGCGACGTTGACGCAAGCGATCAGAAGCACAAATCCGACGGCGGCCATTAGCATCAGCAACGCGGGGCGGACGCTGCTTACCACTTCATCCTGCAGGCCGTAGCTGACGAGCGTGTGATTCTTGGGATTGAAATAGTGTTCGTGCATGCCGGGCGGATGGGCCTCGCCCATGGCGGTGACGTATGCCTTGAGTTCGCCTTCTGCCTGTGCGCGAGAAACGCCGGGGTTGAGCCGGCCGAGAAGATAGAGATAGTGGCTGCCGCGACCGCCGGGATTTGCGGGGTCGAGTTGCAGAGGCGTCCAGACTTCCGGCGGATCGATTTCGCCGGGAGGAAAGCGGAATGAAGCCGGCATCACGCCGATGATGGTGCACTTGCTGCCGTTCAAGAGCGTGTCGCGGCCGAGGATGTTGGGGTCGCTGCCATAAATGCTCTGCCAGACGCCGTAGGAGATGTCGGCGACGCGGGTGGCGCCGGGAGCGTCGTCCTGCGGGGTGATAAGGCGGCCCCTGGCGGGAGAGACACCGAGCATCTGCAACATGCCGCCGCTAACAAGGGAGACGGTCACCCGGGCTGGCTGCGTGGTGCCCGCCAGGTTGGCGCCAGTATTGACCCAGGCGTCGAGCGACTGCCAGGAATGCAGGTCGCGGCGGAGGTCGAGAAACTCGGGAGGCGAAGTCCAGAAGCGATGGAGGCCGCCATTGGGGAAGGTGGGAAACTCGGTGTAGACGCGGATGAGTTCGCCGGGATTCTTATAGGGGAGGGGCCGCAGGAGGACGGCGTTGACGACGCTGAAAATGGCGGTAGTGGCACCGATGCCGAGCATCAGGCAAACAACGGCGGCGAGAGTGAAGCCGGGATTCTTGAGAAGGATGCGGATCGAGTGTCGCAGATCCATCCAAAGCGATTCCATCAGGTGCCTCCCAAGTCAAAGTACGAGGGATGGTGCAGAATAGTTCCTGGAGGCAATTCGGTCGCCTCTGGGAAAAGAGATAAAGGCTTTGGTTTCAGGAGGTTGAGGGAGGCTTTGAGAGGTATTCGCCATTTCGTTGCTCGGTGGTGGGACTGCGAGACCGGTAGCGGACAGGGAGCGCGGAGATGGCGAGCAGGAAAGGGCTTGACAAGGGATGCCAATTCCTGTATGTTCAGTCTTGACTGAAATGACCGACAAGGCAAAAACGAGCCTCTCACCCGTCGAGCAGAAGTTCATTCTGCACTGGGGAGAGATGGGCACGCGGTGGGGCGTGAACCGGACGGTGGCGCAGGTGCATGCGCTGCTGTTTCTCTCGCCGAAGCCGCTTTCGGCGGAGGAGATTGCGACGACGCTTTCGGTGGCGCGGTCGAACGTGAGCACGAGCCTGCGAGAGCTGCAGGGCTGGCGGATCGTGCGTGTGGCGCCGGTGCTGGGAGACAGGCGGCAGCATTTCGAGTCGGTGAAAGACGTGTGGGAGTTGTTCCGAATTATCGTGCAGGAGCGGAAGAAGCGGGAAGTGGACCCGACGATCGAGGTGGTACGCGGGTGTCTGGCGGAAGCGACGCAGGCGGGCCCGCCGGAGGCGTACACGCGGCAGAGGCTGGAGGAGCTGCTGGAGTTCATTGCAACGATGGACACGTTGTTCACGGAGTTTCAGCATCTGCCGCCGGCGGCGGCGCGAGGAATCGCGAAGCTGAGAGGGCAGATTCGGAAGCTGCTGCCAGGATAGGTGAGGGGCCGGCTGAGAGGCCGGCTTTTTTGAGGCTCTATGGTTTCAGTCTCTACAGAAATAACTGACGCGCAGCGGCTGCCCTCAAGGGGATGGGTTCTTTTTGACGGAGAGTGCGAGTTCTGTCGAGGATGGGCGCGACGAATGGAGCCGGTGCTCGGGCCGCGTGGATTTGGCTTTCTGGCGCTGCAGACCCCATGGGTGCGCGCGTTGCTTCATCTTCCCGAGGAGCAGTTGCTGGACGAGATGCGGGTGCTGCTGCTGGACGGGGAGATGTTCGGCGGGGCGGACGCGATTGTGGCGCTGGCGAGGTACGTGTGGTGGGGCTGGCCGCTGGTGGCGATTGCGCATGTGCCGGGCGCGCGGAGGCTGCTGCGAGCAGCGTATCGATGGGTGGCGGCGCGGCGGTATTGCACGAGCGGGACGTGCTCCGCTCGGCGAGGCTTTCACAATTCAACGGCAGGCCGAGGAGGCCGATTTACATGAAATTCCGCAACCTCTGGAACTGGGAAGGAACGATTGACCGCGGGTCCTACACTTTGGTCGGGCTGGTTGGCTTCGCGATCAAGCACAACCTGGATCGGCTGGTGGCGACGGTCGCGTTTCATCGCAAGTGGGACATATTCAATTACTGGATGCCTCTCGATCGGGCGGTCCGAATCAACTCGCTCAGCTCCGCGGACCGGCGATTTCTGTTGTGGATGCTGGTGCTTTCGCTCCCGTTCATCTGGGTGGGTGTGGCCCTGACGATGCGGCGCCTCCGGGCAATGGGACTGCCGGCATGGCTCGTCGCGCTTTTCTTCGTGCCATACCTAAATCTCGTGTTTTTTCTCATCCTTTGCGTCTATCCGTCGCAGAGTGCGGACGATCTCGCGAAGCCGCCGCGGGCGCGAGAAAACCGGACTCTCCACAAAGTGATCCCCGAGAACAAGTGGGGTAGCGCCGCAGCAGCACTGTTGGTTTCGTCGGTGCTCGGAATCGCCGGGACGTTGCTGAGCGTAAACACGGTTCTGGCGGTGTACGGCGTCGGATTGTTTGTGGCGTTGCCATTTTGCCTCGGGCTGATTTCGGTGGTGATCTACGGCTATCACCAACCGCGAAGCCTGAAGAGCTGTGTGGCGGTTGCGAGCCTCTCGATCGCGCTTCTGGGCCTGTTGCTTCTCGCGCTGGCGATGGAGGGAGTATTTTGTTTGCTGATGGCGGCTCCGATTGGGTTTGGGCTCGGGATATTCGGGGGGTTGGTAGGCTACTGGATTCAGCGTCGTCGGTGGAGCGACTTGCAAGTGCAAGCGACGTTCAGCGCCGTGCTGCTTTTTGTTCCGCTTCTAATGGGCGTCGAAGGCTTGAAACCGCAGCAGGCACCGCTCCTTGAAGTGAGAACACAAATTGAGATCAGCGCGCCGCCGGAGGCCGTCTGGCGGCTTCTCATAGCCTTTCCAACACTCCCGCCACCGACAGAATGGCCATTTCGAATTGGGATCGCCTATCCGATTCGATCAACTCTGCAAGGAACGGGCCTGGACGCACGTCGCGAGTGCCAGTTTTCGAGCGGTGAATTCATCGAGCCTATTAAGGTGTGGAACGAGGGCCGGCGCCTTGCCTTCTCGATTTCGGGCGAGCCTCCAGTGATGGAGGAGATGTCCCCTTACGGTCACATACATACTCGCCACATCGACGGTCAATATTTTCAAGCGCAAGATGCGGAATTTGTCCTCACGCCGCTCGCGAATGGTCACACCCTGCTATTGGGCACCTCGCGATATCGAAACCGAATGTGGCCGGTGGCGTACTGGCGATTGTGGTCCGACGAGATTGTGCACCAGATTCATCTCCGCGTTTTCAGGCACATCAAGGAGCTTGCAGAAGAGAACGAGTTGCAGGCCGGCGTTCACTAGGAGATTAGCAATGCGTGAAACAGACACCGGTCGAGTGGTGGTGACGGGGGCGTTCGGGTTCACGGGCAGGCACATCACGCGACGGCTGGTGGCGATGGGGAAGCGCGTGCGGACGCTGACGGGGCATCCGCATCGCGCGAACGAGTTTGGCGATCGCGTGGAGGTTGCGCCGCTGGATTTCAGCGATCCGGCGGGGCTGGTCGAGAGCCTGCGCGGGGCGGAGTGCCTGTTCAATACGTACTGGGTGAGATTCAACTACGGGCGAACGACGTTCGACGAGGCGGTGGCGAATGGGCGGATGCTGTTCGCGGCGGCGCGGGATGCGGGCGTGAGGAAGGTGGTGCACGTGAGCATCACGAATCCGTCGCTCGATTCGCCGCTTCCTTATTATCGAGGCAAGGCGCAACTGGAATCGGCGCTGCGGCAAAGCGGGCTGCGGTACGCGATTCTGCGTCCGAACGTGATCTTCGGCGACGAGGGAATCCTGATCAACAACATCGCATGGCTGGTGAGGCATTTTCCCGTGTTTGCGATTCCGGGAGACGGGAAGTACGGGCTGCAGCCGATTTTCGTGGAGGACATGGCCGATCTGGCGATTCAGGCGGCGGGCGAAGCCGAGGACAGCATTCGAGACGCGGTGGGCCCTGAGGTGTTTGCGTTCGATGGCCTGGTGCAACTGATTGCGCGAAGCGTGGGCAGGCGGGTGCGGCTGGTGCACGTGGCGCCGCGGGTCGCACTGGCGCTGAGTGGACTGGTGGGGCTCTTCGTGCGGGACAGGATTCTGACGCGGGAAGAAGTTGAGGGCCTGATGGCGGGGCTGCTTGTGTCGAGCGGGCCAGCGACGGCACCGACGCGGCTTTCAGATTGGCTGCGCGCGAATGCGACCGAAGTGGGCGCCCGTTACGCTTCCGAGATTGGGCGGCACTACGCGCGAGAAGGGAGCGGCGCATGAGAGTGGCGATTACGGGCGGAACGGGGTTCGTGGGCCGGCATCTGGCGAAGGCGCTGGTGGCGCGCGGACACGAAGTGATCCTGATCGCGCGAGGGCGAGACCAGCGCGATCCTTCGGCGTACAAGATTCCGAACACACGATTCTTCGCGGCCGATCTTTCGAGCGTCGAGGAAGTCGAGCGAGCGTTTGCGGCGTGCGGAGCGGTGGCGCACTGCGCGGGAATCAATCGAGAAATCGGGCCGCAGACGTACCAGCGCATTCAGATCGAAGGGACACGAAACGTAGTGGAAGCGGCGCGACGCGCGGGAGTGGGGAAGATCACGCTGCTCAGCTTCCTGCGGGCACGGCCGAATTGCGGGTCGGGCTATCACGAGTCGAAGTGGGCGGCTGAAGAAATCGTCCGCGGGGCGGGGCTGGACTGTACGATTTTCAAGGCTGGCGTGATTTATGGGCGCGGGGACCACATGCTCGATCACTTGAGCCATGCGATGCACACGTTCCCGGTGTTCGGGCTGGTGGGATTCGCCGACAAGCCGGTGCGGCCACTGGCTGTGGAGGACCTTGCGGGTGTGCTGTGCGCGGCGCTGACGGAGGGGCGGCTTTCGCGGCAGACGGTGGCGATCATGGGGCCGGAGCAGATGCCGTTGAGCGAAGCGGTGAAGCGGGTGGGGCGCGTGGCAGGGAAGCGTCCGCTGTACGTGCCGCTGCCGATTGCGATGCACCAGCTGCTTGCGGCGCTGTTCGAAGCCACGATGAAGATTCCGCTGGTGTCGAAGGCGCAGGTGCGAATTTTGTCGGAGGGGATTGTGGAGCCATGGCCGCCCTACGACACCTTGCCGACGGACCTGACGCCGAAGACGCCATTCAGCGACGAGCAGATTCGCCGCGGACTTCCAGAGGCGAAATCGCTCGGGGTGAGGGACCTGCGATGCAGCGCGTGACGGAGCCGGTGCTGAGGGATCGGCTGGCCCCTCAACGTCAGGCGAGCAAGCGAGTTGGCTTGCGCGGCTGGGCGCCGGTGGTCTTGTTACCTCTCGCCGTCTGTGCCTTACGGTCGCGCGTGGCTCCGTGGGAGTTCATGTGGCTGCTCTCGATCGCGATCTTCCTCGGATGCAAGTGGCAGACATGGTTTTTTGCAGCCGGGCGCGATCGAGCGAGCGTGGGCCGCAGTCTCGGTTATCTTTTTTTGTGGCCAGGGATGGACGCGGATGAATTTCTTGTGGGGCCGGCCCCGCAGAAACCGCGGTCGACCGATTGGCTTGTGGCGTTTGCCAAGGCCGCAGCAGGGGCGGTGCTGATCGTGCTCGCGGCCAAAAATCTTGGGTCGGTCTCACCCCTGCTTGCCGGGTGGCTGGGCATGCTGGGTCTGGTTCTGATGCTGCACTTCGGGACGTTTAACCTCTTGGCGCTGCTTTGGCAGACTGTGGGCGTGAACGCGCAGCCCATCATGCGGTCGCCCTTGGCGTCGACGTCGCTCGGCGAATTCTGGGGCAAGCGATGGAACATCGGTTTCCGCGAGCTATCGCACGGCCTGATCTTTCAGCCGCTTCGCAGACGGCTTGGGCTAGTGCCAGCTATGCTGGCAGCATTTCTTGCGTCCGGTCTGATTCACGATTTCGTGATTTCCTTTCCGGCTCGAGGCGGCTACGGTTTGCCTACCGCGTATTTTGTATTGCAGGGAATCGGCGTACAGGTTGAGCGGTCGTCAATCGGGAGATGGATCGGGGCCGGTCGCGGAGTGCGAGGCTGGTTGTTCGTCGCGCTGTTCGCGGGCGGGCCCGCGTTCTTCCTCTTTCATCCGACTTTCGTGACGCGGGTGATCGTGCCGTTTCTCGCGGCAATGCGATCGACGTTGGGCTTTCGTTGAGATCTCGGCATTCGAGGAGATTCTGATGCGATTGCTTGCGCTGTCCGCGGTTTCGAACTCAGCGGTTGCGGTTTTCGGGGTCGCGCTGTGGCTTGCTGGATTAGGGCACTTCTGCGTGCTGATCGCGAGCTTTCAGGTCCCACGCCGGCTGGGATGGAGAGAAGATCTCGCGAAGCTCACGCCCTTCAATCGCAAGCTGATGTGGACGCACGGCGGCTTCGCCGTCCTGACAATCATTTCTTTTGGCGTGCTGACGCTTTTTCTACACGACGAGATGCTCCGGGGAGACAAAGCCGCGCTGGCATTGGCGGCATTCGTGGGGCTTTACTGGACGGCGCGCGTGGTGGTGGACTTCACGTATTACAAGCACGAGGATTGGCCGCGAGGCCGGGGCTTTGTCATCGGACACGTCCTGCTCACGCTGTTGTTCGTATTTCTTGCGGCGACATATCTGGGCCTGCTGGTGTGGCGTATTGCAACGGCGTAGGCCGCGTCTCCCCGTTTCGAGCGGTGTTCCTGGCTCGTTGCTTGCCTCGCCTGGGGTAGAATGATGCCCTCGACCCGTTCGAGGGCCGAGTGGTCAGGCAAACTAGGCGAAATGGCGCAAAAAACGGAAAAGAGCGGTGCGCGCGACGCAATCATTCTGGCAATCGTTGTGGTATTGGTGGCGGGATACTGCGTGGCGTTCGGGCTGCAGACACTGGTGTGGGGCGAGGCGCATCACTGGGCGAAATACGATCCGTGGCTCAACGACGTGCCGGGCAGCCTGAACGCGTCTGCCGCCGCGCCCGGCAAGACGCAACTGCGCGCGTTCGATTACCAGTTCAAAGTGCCGTGGACGGGCAAGGAGCAGACGCGCGGAACGCTGACTTACAGCGAATTCCGGTTTGATTCGGGGCAAGTGGTGATTCTGTACGATCCCAATGGGCAGTCGGACACGTTGCGGGACATGCGATCGGAGAACCCGCTCGCATACCAGCAATTGCAGAATGTGTTCGTGGGGCAGACGCTCGACACGAACTACGATCTCTACAACGTGGTGTACGGGGCGTCGGCGAACGCGACGTCGCCGTTCATGTCAACCCGCGATGCGATTCGGCTGAATCAGCTATTGCTATGGAAGATTTCATTCGGTTTGGATGCTTCGCCGGGAGCGTACGCGATTTCGATGGGGGGCAATCGCGGATTTCAGTTTGGGGATCCTTCGACGGGCCGGCCCGTGGCGCTGCGAGTGTTTGACGGCACAGACAGCCAGCTTCGACTGATCTTTCTGACCGAGGCGGGATCAAGCGCGAAAATCGACCAGGCGGACATCGATTGCGCGGTGGAATCGCTGGGGCAAGTGCCGGTCAGCGAGCGCTAGCCGAGCGATTGCGCGAGGATTCTTCTAGGCGCGGGCGGATGCGCCAGTGGAGTTCAGGACCTTCTGGTAGTAAGCCTCGTACTGGGGAATCACGTCGTTCGAGCAATAGCGGCGGCGTGCGTCGATGCGAGCCTGCTGGCCCATGGAGCGGCCGCGGTCGGGGCGCGTGAGGATTTCCAAAGCGTAGCGGGCGGCGGATTCGACGTCGCGCGGCGGGACAAGATAGCCATCGCCGCCGTGCGTGACGACTTCCGGCAGGCCGCCGACATTCGAAGCAATTACGGGAACTTCGCACGCCATGGCTTCAAGAGCCGCGAGGCCGAACGATTCGAGATCGCTTGGGAGAAGGAAAAGGTCCGCGAGGCCGAGCTTTTCCTGCACGCGATCCTGCTTGCCGAGGAAGAAGACGTCCTTCTGAAGTTTTTTCCTGCGAACGATATATTCGGCGGCGCCGCGATCGGGGCCGTCGCCCATCATGACGAGCTTGGCGGGGATTTTCTCGCGGACCAGGGCGAAGATTTCGATGGCATCGGTGATGCGCTTCACGGGACGGAAATTCGAGAGGTGCATCAGGATCGGCTCGCCTTCGGGCGCCCACTTCGCACGGAGGGCGGAATCGCTGCTCCGTTTGTAGAGGTCGCAGTTGACGAAATTCGGGATGACCTCGATGGGGCGCTTGATGTCGAACTCCTTCAGGGTGTGCTCGCGCAAGTATTTCGAGATGGCGGTGACGCCGTCGCTCTCTTCGATGGAGAAGCGGACGATGGGCAGATAGCTGCGGTCGTTGCCGACGAGGGTGATGTCCGTGCCGTGCAGCGTGGTAATGAATGGCAGCTTGCGCGGAGCAGCCATCATGCGCGCGAGAAGCGCGCTCACGGAGTGGGGAATCGCATAGTGGACGTGCAGGAGGTCGAGGCGCGCGCTCTCAGCGACTTCGACCATCTTGGTCGCGAGGGCGAGCGTGTAAGGCGGGTGGTCGAAGAGAGGGTAGGTGGTGACTTCGACCTCGTGAAAATAGATCCGCTCCATCTCGCCGCTGAGGCGGATGGGCATCGCGTAGCTGATGAAATGGACTTCGTGGCCGCGCGCGGCCAGCTCGATGCCTAGCTCGGTGGCGACAACGCCCGAGCCGCCGTACGTGGGATAGCAAGTGATCCCGATTTTCATTGGGCCCCCGCGAGTGTATCGCTCCCGAAGCGGCGCGTGCCAGAGGCGAACGTGGGGCGATGAAGATTCGCGGTCCGGCTCGCTTGCGCTGCGACGATTTCGGGTGCTAGATTCGCGCTTCGTCATTAGACGAGGCAAGGGGCTCGAAAGGTGCTGCGACTTTCACGAAAAGTGGCGTTCATCACGGGCGGGGGAACGGGCATCGGGCGCGCGTGCGCGCAGCTTTTCGCGAAGGAGGGCGCGCAGGTGGTGGTCACCGGGCGGCGGAACGAGCCGTTGCGGGAAACCGTTCACGAAATCGAGGAGTCCGGTGGGCAAGCGCTGGCAATCGCGTGCGACGTGACGAAGCGAGAGTCAGTGGAGTCGGCGCTTTCGGGAGCGGCGGAATATTTCGGCGGGCTGAACGTAATCGTGAACAACGCGGGCGCGGTGGTGGTGGCGGATGCGGACCACACGTCGGACGAGGATTGGCGCCGGGTGATCGAGGCCAATCTGACAGGGACGTTCTTTGTGTCGCGTGCGGCACTGCCGATTCTGAGGCGCGGAGGAGGCGGCGCGATCGTGAACATCGGCTCAGCACTAGGGCTGGTGGCGCGGAAGCAGCGTGCGGCGTACTGCGCGGCGAAGGCTGGCGTGACAGGCCTGACGAAGGCGATGGCGCTCGATCACGCGCACGAAAACATTCGAGTGAACTGCATTTGCCCGACGATTGTGGAGACGGAGCTCGGCAACCAATCGATCATGAAGATGCCGGATCCTGAGGCCGAGCGGCGCAAACGTGCGGCGGAGATTCCCATTGGGCGCATGGGGCAACCGGTGGACGTGGCGCAAATGGCGGTATATCTGGCGTCGGACGAGTCCGCGTGGGTGACCGGCGCGGCATTTCCGCTCGACGGCGGATTGACGGCGTATTGAGATGGCGCGCTCCCGCAAAGCCGTCGAACACATGGCAGCAGACGAACTGCGCGAACGGTTGAAGACCAGCAGCACGGCAAAGCAATTCGGATTCGAGCTTGGCGAAGCGGAGCCGGGCCGAGTGGTGCTGCGCATGCGCGTGCGAGAGCGGCACAAGCAGGTCCATGGAGTGGTTCACGGCGGCGTGCTGGCGGCGCTGGCGGACACGGCCGGAGGCCTCGCGACGTACATGGCCAGCCCGCTTGGGACGCGCGTTGCGACAATCGAGATGAAGATCAATTATCTTGAAGCGGTTGAGGGCGGGACGGTGCACGCGGAGGCCCGCGTGGTGCGCATGGGCGCGCACATAGCGGTGGTGGATTGCGACGTGCGGGACGAGCGCCGGCTGGTGGGGAAGGCGCTGATGACTTTCTTCGTGGGGCCCTTCCTCAAGAAGCCGAAGAAGGGCCGAAGCTGAATCGGTTTAGGAGCGGGGTTACTGGCCGTTCGTGCCACCCTGGGAGGCTTCGTCACCATCCTTGTACAGATACTTGATGCAGTGCTTGTAGACCAGCAGGTTTGGGCTTCCGTAGCGAGTCAGCTTGATGCAATCGCGGTCGTACCACTCGACCGTGCCGTGGAGGGTTTCCCCGTCGGTGAGCACCACGGCGACCGGAGTGCGCGACTGCATCTGCTTCACGTAATAGAAGTTTTCTGCGTGAGTCTGTTCGGGAGGCGCCGGCTTCTTTCGCGGCGCGGGTCCCGATTGAGGGCCGGGTTGAGACGGCCGGGGCGCGTACGCCTCTTTCATTTCGAGAGGCGGACGAAATAACCTACGATTCACCATAAGTGCGTGCTCCTTCGGAATTTCCGGTTAGGATGCTACTTGTTATGACTACGCGAGCAGATTTTCGGTTGCAAAAATCTTTTGAAAAAAAAATCCCCGGAGCCCGTCAACGAGTCTCAAGCGACACGAGCAGAGCATCCAAACCTAGTTGACGGCCAATATTGCGGCGCAACCGGCTCTCCAGCCTGTCCAGACCCTCAGTGGCTCGCATAATCCAGTCGACGTTGACCTTCTTGCCGAGCGACTCAAGTTCCCCGCGCAGGTCGGGATTACGAGGAAGGCTGCTCTTCGCATGGGAAAGTTCGAGCAGGTCTGTGAGCAAACCATAAAATAGGTCCAAAATATTTTCAAAGGATTCCTTCTCCTGCTTGGCGAGCTGCGCGGTAGCAGCGAAGAGTTCGCCATGCCGCTGGCCGGTGGCAGCCTGCTCGAGGAGGTGCAGGACGCTCCTCCGCAGACGCGCGGACTCCCGCAAGTCGATTGCCAACGCAAGGCCCGGGCTGCCGTCGGAGAGCTGCGCCGTGAGTTTTCGTTCAGCCAACTTCAGCGGCGACCGCTCTTTGAGGAAAGGCTCGATTTGGTCGTTCGGGACCGGTGCAAAATGAAACTGCAAGCAGCGGGACCGGATGGTCGGCAGCAGGGAATCGGGAGTCGGAGCCAGGAGAATGAGAGTGGCGGACTCGGGCGGCTCCTCGAGAATCTTGAGGAAGAGGTCCGCGTCGTTCCAGCGCATGGTGTCAGCGCCATCGAGGATGAAGACGCGGCGCTTGCCCTGAGGCTTGAAATAGGCGGCGCGCTGGACGGCGCGGAGCTGTCCAACGCGAATCATCGGGCGAGCGACGGGCGTGCGCAGGCGGACCGGGTCGGGGACGAGGAGCCAGACGTCGGGATGCGTTTCGACGATGAGGGGCATTCGTTCGACAGCGGCGGCATCGGCGCTTTCTCCGCGCTCAGCGAGCCCCTTCTCGATGAGCGGCTGAGGATCGGCGAGGCGCACAATCTTGAGGCAGGTAGGGCACTCGCCGCAGAAGTCGTCCTTGAGGCGCTCGCAATTCGCGGCCTGAGCAAACATGCGAGCGAGAGTGAATTTCCCGACGCCGCGCGAGCCCGTGAAGAGCAACGCGTTGGGAATGCGTTCGCGGCGGAGCATCCCGCGAAGGGCGCTGACGATGCGGTCGTTGCCGAGAAATTCGCCGAATCCCATGTTCAGCCTTTGGCGCGAAGAGGCGGGAAGATGCGAGCCTCGAGCGCGGCGAGAATATCGCGGTGAACGGCGTCCGGCGAGCGCATTCCCTGGGCCGCGGGATCGAAACAGTCGATGGTGGTCCAGTTGGGCTGAGTAGCAAGCTGATCGTAGACAGCGGAGGCCGCTTCCAGGTGCGCTAGATTCGCCTCCTGCAAATCGCGGCGGAGCTTCGTGTAATCGCGGGCAGCCTTCTGGCCGACGAGCTTCTGCGCCTCCTGCGGAGGGACGCGAAGATAGAGGGCGAGGTCTTCCGCCGGCAGGCCATAGATACGATATTCAAGGTCGCGGAGCCAATTGAGGAAATCGTCGCGCTTCGCGGCGGCAACGCGGGCGCCCTGGTGAGCGAGATTCGAGCCGATATAGCGGTCGGCAAGTATGATGGTGCCCTGAAGAAGAGCCGTTTCCATGGCGGGCTTCGATTCCAGGCGGTCACCTGCGTAAAGAAGGGCAGAGAAGTGCGGGTCCACGGCCTCGAGCGGGCCGAAGTCGCCGTTCAGAAATTGCGCGACCATTTTGCCGAAAAAACCTTCGTAGCGGGGGAAGCTGACCTGCGTGAAGGCGACGCTCCGCGCGGTGAAGGCACGAGCGAGCAACTCCATCTGCGTTCGCTTTCCGGAGCCGTCGATTCCTTCGAGAACGATGAATTTTCCGCGGGCAGGCATCGCGCGGCTCAGTCTAGCATACGACGCGTGCTAGAATCGCGCGATGGTCGAACGGAACGAAATCAGGGCGAATCTGGAGCGGATTCGCGAACGAATTGCGAGGGCGGCTCAGCGTGCCGCGCGCAAACCGGATGAGATTACGCTAGTGGCCGTGTCGAAGAGGTTTCCAGTAGAGGCGATTCGGATCGCGTACGATGCCGGGTTGCGCCACTTCGGCGAGAATCGCGTGCAGGAATGGGAAGGGAAGCAGCCGAAGTTGACCGATCTGGACGCGACCTGGCACCTGATCGGTCACCTGCAAAGCAACAAGGCGAGGCGCGCGGCGTATTTGTTCCGGCGAATCGACTCGCTTGACGATCTGGCGCTGGCGAAGAAGCTCGACGCAGCGGCGGCTGCCGAAGGGAAGAATCTCCCGGTACTGATCGAGGTGCATCTGGGCGAGGAGACGAGCAAGAGCGGCGCCGCGCCGGATGATTTGGCGGCGCTAGCAGAAAGCATCGCGCCGTTCGCACACCTGGATCTGGTGGGGTTGATGACGATTCCGCCGTTTTCCGATGAGGCGGAGCGCGCGGGTCCATTTTTTCGCAGGCTTCGAGAGTTGCGCGACGGCGTAAGCGCGCGAATCGGCCGGAAGCTGCCGGTGCTCTCGATGGGCATGAGCCATGATTTCGAAATCGCCATCGAGGAAGGCGCGACCGAGATCCGGCTCGGCACGGCTCTTTTCGGCGCCCGGCCGCCCGCCGCCTGAAAGGCGTTCTCATCCGGAGAGAAGCCCCCGTGGCCACGATCGAAATTGCAGAGCGCGACGGAGTAGTGACGTTCGCCGTGCGAGTGGTACCGCGAGCAAGCCGCGAAGCGATTGAAGGCGAGCATGGCGGCGCGCTGAAGGTGCGCGTCAAGGCGCCAGCCACTGAGAATCGCGCGAACGAAGCGCTTTGCCGGTTTCTGGCGGCGCGTTTGAATGTGCCAATTTCGGCTGTTAGAATCGTCGCGGGCGAAACGAGTCGCACGAAGCGAGTGGCGATTGCAGGTGTTTCGGCCGCGCGAGTAGCGGCGCTCTGCGATCCGCAAACGAAAGTGAGCTGACCATGCTTGATATCCGGGCCATCCAAGCGGAGCTGCGGGCCGTCGGAATTGACGGCTGGCTCTTTTACGATCATCACCACCGCGATCCGATTGCCGGGCGCGTGCTCGGCTTGGGCACCAACGGCCTCTCGACGCGGCGATGGTTCTACTTCATTCCGGCGAAGGGCGAGCCGCGGAAGCTGGTTCATCGAATCGAGCAGGGCGCACTGGACGCGGTTCCGGGAAAGAAGTTCGTCTATTCCGGCTGGGAGGAGCTGCACAAAACGCTGGCGAAGGTGCTCGCCGGCAGCAAGAAAGTAGCGATGCAGTATTCACCGGAGAACAATATTCCCTACATCGGGCTGGTCGATGCGGGGACGGTGGAGCTGATCCGCAAGATGAAGAAGAAGGTGATCAGCTCGGCGGACCTGGTGCAGAAATTCGAAGCGAGCTGGACGCCGGAGCAACTGGAATCGCATCTCGCAGCGGGAAAGATCGTGGATCGCGTGACGCGCGAAGCGTTTCAGCGCGCGGCGAGCTTTGTAAGGGAGGGGAAGCCGCTCTCGGAGTTCGATCTGCAGCAGTGGATCGCGGAGCAATTTCGCGCCAGCGACCTGATCCCGGACCCGCCAATAGTCGCGGTGCAGCCAAACAACGGCAATCCGCACTACGAACCTACGAAGGCCACGGCGCGGTTGATCCGCGCGGGAGATTTGCTGCTGCTCGATGTTTTCACAAAGTTCAACCGCCCCGGAAGCGTCTTTTACGACATCACGTGGATGGGCTATCTCGGCGAGCGCGTGCCGGACTCCTACGCCAAGATTTTCCGAATCGTGCGGCAGGCGCGGGATCGGGCTGTCGAGTTCCTGAAGGAATCGTTCGCGAAAGGGCGCGAAATTCATGGCTGGGAAGTGGATCGCGCGACGCGCGAGGTGATTCGCAAGGCCGGGTACGGAAAATATTTTGTGCACCGCACGGGGCACAGCATCGGGCAGGAAGTCCACGGAAACGGCGCGAACATGGACGGGCTCGAGACGCGCGACGACCGGAGGATCGTGCCGCACACATGCTTTTCGATTGAGCCGGGAATTTACCTGCCTGAATTTGGCGTGCGCAGCGAAGTGAATGTGTATGTCGGCGACGACGGGCCGCGCGTGACGGGCGCGATTCAGGAAGAAATTCTGCCGTTACTGGCCTGAGCGGCGATGAGCGAGCCTGCCGCAACGCCTCAGCCGGAAGAAGCACCTCCTCCCAAGCACAACGTTCTGGCGCACACGATTGCGCCGGCAATCGCGATCGTGGCGTGGTTCGTTCCGGGCCTGGGGCATTTACTCATGCGGCGCTGGCCGCGGGCGTTGATCTTTTTCTTCGCGGTTGGCGGATTGGCGGTGAGCGGCTACTGGATGCGCGGAAATGTGTTTGCGCCGCACTCGCCGGACCTCTTCGGCAGGCTGGGATTCATCGCGGACGCGTGCTCGGGCGTGTTTTATCTGCTTTCGCGGGTGTTCGAAGCGAGCGGCCCGAACGTGGCGCGCGCCATTGGCGATTACGGGACTCGATTCATCGCGGCTGCGGGAGTGGTGAACCTGCTGGCCGTTTGCGACGCATACGAAATCGCGGCGGGGCGGCGCCGGTAGATGTTCATTGGCTTGAGCCAATTTGGCGCGCTCGCGCTGTTTGCGATGTTTGTGTCAGTCGCGATCGGGTTTCTGGCGCGCAATTCCCTGAAGGGCCGAGTTCGCTATGCCGCCTGGGCTTTTGTGCTCTTCGTGCTGGTCAGCATCGCGATCGGGTGGCTGATGTACCCGTTCTCGCACTGATCCTTACCGGCAGTTCGGTGCTCGCGATGCGTGGAAAATCGCCCGGGCGCTGCGTTTGACGCTTTTTCGTCGCAATGCTACATTCGATTCACAAGCCGAGGTAGCTCAGCTGGTAGAGCAGCCGATTCGTAATCGGCAGGTCATCGGTTCAATTCCGATCCTCGGCTCCATTCGCCTGTTTCTGCCACAGCGATTCTCTGTCGCCTGCAGCGCACGCATGCTCTCAATTGCGGGCCAACCCTCCCCATCTCCCCCGGAATCTTAAGATAATGGAGGGGATATGAGACATTTCTATTTAAGCCTTCTTGTCATACTGGCTCTTTCAACTGCTGGTTTTATCCAACACGCGTCCGCCGCAACGTCCCAAGACTCCCGAAGCTCGCAAAACCTTGAAAATTGCTACGAGGGAATTGGAGTCTGCAATCCTTCCAAATTGGCGCCGTCGCAGTCCGCGGACCTTGCTGCCCTGCGGCACGAAAAGAATCTGTGGGGATGCGTGACGGGCTACGGCGACTGTAATCGTTCCGCGCTTACGGCGTCAGAGGCGAAGGAAGTGGCGCAGGAGAAGCGCCAGCGAAACCTGCTCTCGTGCGAGACGGTGGTCAGCGTGTGCGACACAACCCTTCTTACGCCCGCGCAAGAGCAGCAAGTTGGCAAGATTCAAGCGGAGCAGAACCTGATCGACTGCGAAACAGGAACGGGTCCGTGCGATCATTCCGTCTTGACGCCTGCGCAAGCGGCACAGGTTGAGAAGATGCATCGCGAGCAGAATTTTCTGGCGTGCGAGACCGGCCAGGGACTGTGCGACAATTTGTTGCTGACCCCCGCGCAAACGGCCGAGGTGACAAAGGAGAGCCGCGAGCGCGACATCCTGTCGTGCGAGACTGGGGAAGGTTACTGCGATCGGTCGATTCTCAGTCCGGCGGAAGTCGCGCAAGTAAACATCGAGGAAGGGCAGCACAATATGCTGGCGTGCGAGGCCGGCGATGCGCTGTGCGATCCCTCGATGCTCACGACGGTGGAAGCCAAGGAAATCGACAAGAACAAGCCGACCTCGAACTGACGTATTGGTTCAAAAACAGCCGCGATTCCGGCGCTACGCCGGCTTGTCGAGAAGTTTGCGGATTTTCTTCCCCAGGGCCTGAGAATTGTAGGGCTTCTGGATGAGCGCGACACCTTCCTTGACGAGGGACCGCAGCGATTCGGCCTCGCTGGCGTAGCCAGTCGCAAAGATGGCGGGCAGGTGCGGCTTGATGGCGGACATCTCCTGAAATGCGGCAGGCCCGTTGAGCTCCGGCATGACAACATCCAGAAGAACCAAGTCGATCGAGGCGTGCTTCTCGCGGAATAATTCGACTGCCTCCTTTCCATTTGTCGCAAGCAGCACGTTGTAGCCCAGGGCCTGAAGCATGTCTCTGGCCGCTTCGCGGAGCCCCTCGTGGTCTTCACCGACAAGCACCGTCTCACTGCCACCTCTGAGCGGCTCGTCTCCCTCTCCATCTTTGTCTTTTGCAGTCTCCGAAGTGACTGGCAGGTAGACCCTGAACTTGCTCCCCACGTCGAGTTGGCTCTCGACATCGATCATTCCGCCGTGCTGCTTGACGATGCCGTACACCGTGGCCAATCCCAGTCCCGTCCCCTTCCCGACTTCCTTGGTAGTGAAAAACGGCTCGAAAATTTGTTCCAGCGTCGCCGCGTCCATGCCGGTTCCGGTGTCAGCAATCGAAAGCAGCACGTACTTGCCGGGAGCCAGGGATGGCCGCAGATTTTCATCGCCCGCGAAAATTTCGGCTTCTTCGGTCTGGACGCGAAGCTGGCCGCCCTGAGGCATTGCATCTCGCGCGTTGATGCACAGGTTCATGATCACCTGCTCGATCTGCGTCGCGTCCGCCCACGCGTTTCCGAGCTGTGGAGCGAGAGCGAGGTCAATCTGGATCTGTTCGCCGATCAACGGCCCCAGGAGATTCACCGTCTCCAGGACTACGTTGTTTATTTCGAGACTCCTGGGCTGCAGCACTTGCCGGCGCGCAAATGCGAGGAGTTGCCGTGTGAGCCCACCGGCGCGCTGCGCCTGAAATTGGATTTTCTGGAATCTCTCTCTGGATTTTGTTCCTTCGGGCAGTTCCTGCTCGCCCATCTCGGCCCAGCCTAGAATGGCGCCGATCACGTTATTGAAGTCGTGCGCGATTCCGCCGGCCAGGCGGCCGAGCGATTCGAACCTGCGGAGCTGGTGAATCTGCACTTCCAGCTTCTTGCGCTCGCGCCGGCCCTCCGCGTCGCGCATTTCGCGTTCGATGGCCGGGACCAGCCGCCTCAAGTTGCCCTTTACGAGGTAGTCCTGCGCGCCCGAGCGCAGAGCGGCGACGGCCGTTTCCTCACCGAGAGTTCCGGAAACGTAGAGGAAGGGCACTTCGGAATTCCGCGCGCGGACGAGCTTCAGGGCTTCCGAGCCCGAGAAGCCGGGCATCGAATAGTCGGAGATGACGATATCCCATTCGCCGGAGTCGAGCGCGGCATTGAGCGCGTCCGCGCTATCGACGCGCAACGGCTGGACGTCGAATCCGCCTCGGCCCAATTCGCGAACGATCAGCGCCGCGTCGTCTTCCGAATCTTCGACAATCAGTGTTCTGAGCCGAATTGCCATTCAGGATCTCCCGGGTGCTGTTTGATTCAGGATCAGCCAGTACAAGCCCAGCTGTTTTACCGCTTCAATGAAGGCTCCGAATTCCACGGGTTTTCGCACGTAACTGTTCGCTCCAAGCCCGTAGCCGTTGGCGCGGTCTTGCTCCTCGTTGGAGGAAGTCAAGATCACGACCGGAAGGAGCCTGGTGCGTTCGTCGGCTCGCATCGCACGGAGAACGTCGAATCCATCGACCTTGGGCAGCTTCAGGTCGAGCAGGATCACCTGTGGCGTCACGCTTGTGTCGCGATCCTTGTACTTGCCCGTTCCGAAGAGATAGTCCAGCGCCTCCGCGCCATCACGAGCGATGACGACTTCGTTCGTGATGTTGTTCTTCTTCAAGGCTCGAAGCGTCAAGGCCTCGTCGTCCGGGTTGTCTTCTACCAGCAGAATCACCGCTTCGTTCATCGATTCCTCCGAATCGCGCTCCTCAGAGCGAAAAGTAGAATGTCGCGCCCTTCTCAACCGCGGCTTCGGCCCACACTTTGCCGCCGTGCCGATTGACGATCCGCTGCACGGTCGCAAGCCCCACTCCTGTGCCGGGAAACTCGTTCATTCCGTGGAGCCGCTGAAAGGCCCCGAACAGGCGCTGCGAATACTGCGCGTCAAACCCCGCTCCATCGTCTTTCACGAAGTATGCAAATCCTCCGTTCTGCGCGGCCTTGCCGAACTCGATGCGAGCCTCAGGATGTTTCGACGTGTACTTCCACGCGTTTCCCATCAGATTGTCGAGAACGACGCGGAGCAGCCGCGGGTCGCCGGTTGCCTCCAGGCCGTCCGCGATCACCCATTCCACGCGGCGCCTTTCGTCCGTCTTACGCAGCTCGGACGCCACGGACTGCGCCATTGCCGAAAGGTCGACGCGTTCGCGGCGCATTTCCGCGCGGGTCACGCGCGAGAGATTCAACATGTCGTCGATGAGCATGCCCATCCTCTGCGTGGCTGCGCGGACGCGCTCGATGTGGTTCTTGCCCTGTGCGTCGAGCTTGTCGCCGTAGTCTTCGGCCAGTGCGAGGCTGAATCCGTCGATGCTCCGCAGCGGCGCCCTCAGATCGTGCGAGACGGAGTACGAAAACGATTCCAGCTCCTTGATCGCGGCGGCCAGCTCGGAGGTCCGCTGTTCGACGCGCAGTTCCAGCTCGTCATGCGCTTTTCGAAGGCTGCGGTCTCGCTGTTCGATCTGGCTGATCATTTCGTTGAAGGCTTCAATGAGTATCTTCAGCTCGGCCATCTGGCCGTCGGCCCTTGCGCGAGTCGAGTAATCCTTATTGGACGCGATCCCCTGTGCGAGTTCGGCCACGCTCCTGATCGGGTCAGCAATTGAATTGCGGACGGCTCGAGATATAGCAAGGGCTGCGGCGAGCGACGCAACCAAAACGATGAGCACGATCAGCCCATAGCTTTGGAGCCGCTGGAAAAGCTGCTGGAGATCGGATTCCAGGTAGATGTAGCCGATTCTTGTGTGGTTGAAGACGATCTCGTGGACCACGATTACATCGTCGTGGCCGAACCAGTGATTCTCCGCTTGCTCCGCCGCGAGGTGCATGTTCGCCGGCAGGTCGAACTTGGCGTCGCGATGGTAGGTTGCAAAGGGTTTACCCTCCGCGTCGTAAATGCGGGCGGCCACCATGCTCGGGGCGGCCTTGAAGGCCGACAGCGTTTTCTCCGCAGCCGGCGGATCATTGAAAACAAGCGCCGAGATGCTGTTGGACCCGGCCACCTGCGACTGCATCGAAAGATTGCGCACCACCGAGTCCCGGAACGCGCCGATGTCGTAGAAGATGAAGGCCGCGCAGGCCAGCAGGAGCGCCGACGCGCTCACCAGCATGTTCATCCGCGTGAGCTTTGTGGCAACCGAAAATGATTTCTGTCTCGCCATCCGGTCTTCAATCTCCAGGCTGAGAATTCTTTCTCACCGCCGCGGCCACCTTCAGAAGATCGGAACTCAATGTCAGACCTTCATCCTGCGCGTTGGTCAGGTTTACCTCGAACCGAATCTTCCCTCCCTGCTCGAGCAACTGGATCATTCCGCCGCGCTCCGAAAAATGCGGAATATCGCTTACGGTTAGTACCCCGGTCCTTTCGAGCGCCGAGAGAATGTCCTTCAAGCGGCTCTCTTCCGATGTAGTGATGAAGAGGATTCGGCATCCGGCAGCCTCCTGCACCTTTACGATTCGCCGAACCATCACCCTCTGACCGTCGATTTTCTCGCCCGCCACCGTCGAGTCGAGCACGGGGCCAAAAGGATCGTGCCCCAAAATGCAAATGTCGAACGAAGCGCCCTTCGCAGTCGCCGCCTGCGCCGGCCATTCGACGAATCTCCCGAAGTTGTACAGGTACACCGCCTTCACTTGATACTCGTTCGGCTTCGCGTCCTGTCCGCGCGATGCAGGAGCCAGCAGTGCCACGAGCGCCACGAGCGCCACGAGGCAGACGATAGCCGCGGCACAAACACACCGTCCGCGGCCCTTATTCGGCTGCTCGGCGGCCTTCATCGCTTTTGCCCGTGTCGTCACGAATGGACTATCGAAACGTGATCTTCCCGTAATAACTGCGCCTGATTCCGATCAGCGGGCCCGGATCGCCGCCGTACTCTGCATGAAACGGCTGCAGAAGATTCTGGCCGACGAACGACAGCTCGATGTGCTCGGCCGGGCGCCAGCCGATTCGCGCGTCCATCGTCGAATAGCTGCTTACAACTTGCGCGGGCAGCGCGCTGGAGTATCGAAAAGATTGATCGAATTCGAAGTGGCCCGGCAGATTGAAGAACGATTGGAATCCGCCGACGTGACTCGGACTTGAACCCGTGTACGAACCGAGTATCGAGCCCACATCGGTGAAGCCATCCTTGTCCCTCAGCGACATGTGAAGGAACGAATACGAACCGCGCAGCTGCCACCAGTGCGTGACCTTCCACGTCGGAGCGATCTCCGCGCCGATCGTGTGCCCTTGAATGGCGTTCGCGTACGGAATCACGAAAAACAAGTGCGGCGGAGGCGGCGTGTCGGCCTCGGCGACATACGGCGCCCCGTAACCCTGCAGGTCGTTGTAAACGTTGTAGAATCCCGTCGCCGACACGTATAGGTTGTCCCTTATCTCCGTTCGGTAACCCGCCTCGTATCCGAGCAGCGTTTCCGCGTGCAGATCGGGATTCCCCAAAATGTCGAAGAAGACCGGCGGGGGCGGAGCCGCCTGAATGAGAATTGCGAATTGCACATCCTGATCCAACCGCGACGGCGTCCGCACCGCCCGTGTCACCGCGGTCCAGAACGACTGGTGGTCCGTGAGTGCCCACAGCAGCCGCACGCTGGGCTGGTATTCGAAACCGCTGAAATTGTTGTGCTCGAGTTTCGTTCCGACCGTCGCGATAAGCTTGTCCTGCACGATGGAGATTTCGTCCTGCGCGAAGCCGCTGTAGACGCTGTCAGTCTGGCTGTTCGGCAGAAAATTCACTCCCTGCGAACTTTGTATGACGTTGCTCGGGCTGATCCGCGCGCCGAGTCCCCAGGTCAACTCATGTCTGCCTCCAACGCGCAGACGCTGCACGTAGTCCACGTCAAAAGTGTCGCGGGTCTCGCCGACTTCCGCGTCCTGCCGGTTCGTCCGATCGAAGGACGCCTGAATTTGGAAGTCCGAATTTTCGCTGCTGGTGTGCTGCCATCGCGTGATGATATTTCCGCCCGTGGAGTATCCGTAGCTTTTCGCCGTGATCTCCGCCGGCGGCGAGAACGTCGCGATGTAGGTGTCCTCTCCGCTTTCCCCGCTGTAGAGATCGCCTTGCACCGTGAACGTGTCCTTCTTGCCTTTCTGCCAGTCGGTGCGAAATCCGATTTGCCCGAAGCGCCACGGATCGAAATTGTTGCCGTCAGAGTGATACCCGGGACCCTGGTCGAAGCCCATCTCGTAGATCCGGTAGTTGAATCCCTTCGCTGTCGACCCGCCCCATCGCGCCGCGCCGGTGCCGTAATCAACGTTCCCCCCGCCAGCCGTCGCGAGTCCTCCGTGCGTGTCCTTCGAATTCTTGGTGATGATGTTGATCACACCGTTCACCGCATTCGATCCCCAGATCGTCCCGCCCGGCCCGCGAATCACTTCGATTCGCTCGACGTCCTCCAGCATCACGTACGGCAAATCCCAATACACTCCCGCGAACAGCGGCGTGTAAACGCTCCGCCCGTCCACCAACACCAACAGCGATCTCGAGAACTGCCCGGAAAATCCGCGAATTGCCACCGACCACTGGTTCCCGTCGATTTGCGCCACCTCCACGCCGGGCGCCAGCCGCAGAACCTCCGGAAGGCTCGTCGCTCCCGATCTGCGGATATCTTCCTGCGTGATCACGTACACCGCGGCTGGCGTCTTCCAAACCTGCTGCGGCTCCTTCGAGACGGTCGTCACCCGAACGTCTCCCAATTGCTCGAGCGACAGCGTCTTGAGCTGGCTCTGCGTGTCTTGGTCGGCGTCTTGCGCGAACGCGCTCGATGGCCATGGCAGCGCGATAAGCAGCGCGACACAAAGCGTCACTCGTGCCCAATTGTGGCTGGGGGCAGCGCGCCGTTTCTTCCGTTGAAGCGCAGACGTTGCAAGATTGCCTGCCCCCCGCAAGAGGCATGGCTCGATATTGTTGCGCGCAGCGACGCGTGCTGGCATGAGGAATATCCCTCAACTGTTTGGAGTTGTTCTTCCGCCGTCGGAGTGACGGAAGCCTATCGGGCAGCGCCGAAACTAAGGCGAAAGCTGCACGCCGCAGCGCGAAAACCCGACAGTATTGGAAGGGGGTGTAACACTCCCATCCTAGCCGAGCCGCTCGGCCTGTCAACGCGTTCGCGAAGGTGCGTCACCCAAGTTGCCAACCCTCCGGGTGGCTGCGAACATGGCCACGACTGGGCTGGCTGAATGCTAGAATCTGAAGAACATCTCAGGGAGAGAATCTCGGCGGCGCGCTTTCCATGAAGGCCAGAACTCTCATACAGTTGATGCTTATCTCCCTGCTTCTGGCTGCGCCGCTCGGCGCGCAGAGCCGCTGGGGAGAACTGCGGCTCGAAGTCCTCGATCCCGCAGGCCTCGGCGTCAAGACCGAAGTCGTGCTCGTCAGCGAGGCGAATCAGTTCCGCCAGGCCTTCCAGACCGATGATAGCGGCCACGCGGTCGCGGAACGGCTTCCGTTCGGCACGTATGCCGTGCATATCCGCCAGTCAGGATTCGCGCCGTTTGCGGCGTCGATTCGCGTCGAGTCGGCTCTTCCCGCCAACTTCGTTGCGCACCTCAGCGTCGCGGCCGTGAACACTTCCGTTCGCGTGAACGACGCCGACACTCTCGTTGATCCTCAAAGCACTGGCACGATCGATCGCATCGGCCCTGACACAATCGATACGCGCGTCACGTCGTTGCCGGGCCGCTCGCTGCAGGATCTCGTCGATTCGCAGCCCGGCTGGATCTACGAGGGCAACGCCGTCCTTCATCCGCGCGGCTCGGAATACCAGACTCAATTCGTCGTCGACGGCATTCCTCTCACGGACAATCGCTCGCCGAGCTTCGGGCCCGAAATCGAAGCCGACGATGTGCAGTCACTGAACATCTACACCGCCGGAATTCCCGCCGAATACGGCCGCAAGATGGGTGGGGTGATCGAAGTCAACACAATGGAAAACGCCGGCGCAGGATTTCACGGCGAGGCCGTTCTTTCAGGCGGCAGCTTTAATACCGCGGGCGCCTTTTCGCGAGTGCAATACGTTTGGGGCAAGAATTTGCTCGGTGTCAGCGCGGAAGGAAGCGGCACGGATCGCTACCTGAATCCGGTCGTCCCTCAAAACTACACGAACGCGGGCACGACCGGAGATTTCGCCGTTCAATACGAGCGCGATCTCACTCCCAGCGACCGCCTCAACCTCATCGTCCGTCACGAACTCTCTCGCTACGAGCTTCCCAACGAGCAGGTCCAGCAGGCGGCGGGCCAGCTTCAGACCGCCGACAATTTTGAGACGATGGGCATCATCTCTTATCAGCACGTTTTCTCGCCTGATGTCCTCGCGGATCTTCGCGGCATGGTCCGCGACGATTCGAACGATTTCTACTCGAATCCGAATTCCACCCCGATCCAGCTTTCCCAGCACAACTGGTTTCGCGAGGGCTACTTCAAGGGAACGGTGACGATCGACCACGGCCGTCACGAGTGGAAAGCCGGAGTCGAATCCGACAGCACTTTCCTCAACGAAAATTTCAGCTACCTGATTACGGACCCGTCGCAATTCGATGACGATACACCGCTGACGTTCCAGTTTCCGCTGCCCGGTCAGCCGGGCTCCGGCAACCGCGCGGACATCGAGCAATCCGCTTTCGTGCAGGATTTCATTCGGCTCGGCAAATGGACGGTCAGCGCCGGGCTGAGGTGGGACCACTACCAGCTTCTGGTCAACCGGCAGGCTGTGAGCCCGCGATTCTCCGTCGCGCGCTACTTCCCATCATCCAATCTTGTTCTGCACTTTTCTTACGACCGCGTGTTTCAGACTCCCTCTTCGGAGAATATCCTGCTCTCTAGTTCCACGGCTATTGAGGCCCTGGCTCCCGGAGATTTTCTCCGCCTCGCGGTTCAACCCTCGGAAGGGAACTACTACGAAGTGGGCGTGACGAAGGGATTTGCGAATCGCGTGCGGCTCGACGCGAACTATTTCCGTCGCCTCTTCAACAACTACGCGGACGACGATCAAATCGCGAACACCACGATCAGCTTCCCCATCGCATTTGAGAAAGCGGTCATCTACGGAGCGGAAGCGAAGATCACGATTCCCGACTGGCATCATTTTTCCGGCTTCGCGAGCTACTCATACACGGTCGGCAACGTCTGGTTCCCTGTCACCGGAGGCTTATTCTTGGGCGACGATGCCACCGCTGCCGAAACGGATCTGAGCGGCCATTTCCCGGATTCGCAGGACCAGCGCAACACCTTCCGCGGCCGCATCCGCTATCAGGTGATGCCGCGCCTCTGGGTCGCCACCGGCATGCAATTCGATTCTGGCCTTCCTTTCGAATTCGACGGCGATCCCTCCACCGCCCTCGCTGAGTACGGTCCCCAAGTGCTCAGCCGGATCAACTTCGACCGCGGAAGAATTCGCCCTGCGTTCCAAGTCAGCGCCTCGGTTGGGGCCGACATCTACTCGAGCGAGCGTCTGAAGCTGCGCTTTCAGGCGGATGGCGAGAATCTCAACAACGTTCTGAACGTGATCGATTTCGGCGGGCTCTTTTCCGGGAACGCGATTGGCCCGTCGCGAAGCTACGCTCTTCGCCTCGGCGCGTCCTTCTGATCAGCTTGCGGCCCACGGCGTAAGCTGTGGGAAACCAAAGCGCGATAGGCTGTTGGAGCCCATTCAGAGGCGGCAGAACGCCTCACTCACATACAAATACCCTTAAAATTGTGCACGTCAGCAGAACCAGAGGAGGTGATTGCGGTCGCGACTATTCCTCGCGTAGCGTGTTCGCAGGATCGATCTTCGCGATCTTGATCGTCGGCAAGGCCGTGGCGAGAAACGTCACCAGGCCGATCGTAAGTACCACGACTCCCAGCGTGGCCGCGTCATAAACTCCCACGCCCCACAGCAAGCTCCGCATGATTCGCAGCACTCCCGCACACAGCGTGAGTCCGAGGAGAAGGCCCGCGATCGACGCCTTCGCGCCCGATCCGCCCACTTGCACCATCGCCTGTCCGATTGTCGAGCCCAGCGCCATCCGGATTCCGATTTCCCGCGTTCGCTGCGCCACCATGTTTGCCACCAACGCAAAGATTCCGACCGCGCTAAGCAGCAGCGCGAGTCCTGCCATTGCACCCAGCAGCGCCACCTCCACGCGCTGCGTCGCCAGCGTCCGCGCGAGCAGGTCGCTCATCCGGTAGAAGCCTGAAGCCGGCAGATTCGGATCCGCGCTGCTCATCGCGCGCTGCATCTCCGCAGTTAGCCCCGCGATCGGTCCTGCGGTGCGCACGATCCAGTCCGGCTGAAACCAAACATGGACCAGCGAGAGAAAGCCTGGATCCACCTGCGACGCAGGGATATACATCGCCTGCTCGCTCATCAGCGGAGCGCCCTCGTACAGGCCCGACGAAACGGAAACGTCCGCCACTTCGCCGACGATCAACGTGTCCTTGTTGATGTACCGCCCGACGGGATTTGCTCCGCCATAGAATTTGCGCGCGAACGATTGATTCACCACGGCGACGTGCTGCGTCGTGGGTCGGTCCCCGTCCGTGAAGGCCCGTCCTGCAAGCAACGGCATCTGCAGCGTCGCGAAATATCCCGGCGTGACGTACACAACATCGGTTCCGTCCTGTTGGCCGGCTTCTTTTCCGTCGCTCAGTGTCACACCGTCATTCAGTGCGCGCTCGTAGGGAAGACTCAAGCCCACTGCTGCATCCTGCACGCCCGGAATCTGTCGCATCGCCGCCGTCGACTCGTCCAGCAGCTTTCGAAAGGCAGCCGGATCGTGGAAGCGAACGTCGTCGAGCGAAGCCTTCGCAACCATCACTCCGTGGGGATTGAATCCGGGCGGCAGAGTCTCGAGATGCACCAGCGTGCGAATCAGCAGCCCGGACGCGGCGAGCAAAACTACCGTCAGCGCCACTTCGCCTGCGATCATTGCCTGGCGCAGGCGCCGCTGTCCGCCTCGCGACGCAGTCCGGCTCGCCATTCCGGAGCGCAATTCGACTTTGCGCGCGGTCAGCGCAGGCAGCATCCCGAAGAGGATGCTCGTCAGCAGCGAAACCACCAGTGTGAACGCCATCACGCGCGCGTCGAGCGGAACCTGTGCAACCGGCAGAAAATGCTCGGGGAGCAGCAGCAGGAGCCCGTCCAGCGCGAGATAGCCCACGGCGATGCCCACCGCTCCGCCGATGAGCGCGAGCAGCAGATTCTCCACCCAGAATTGTTTCAGGATTTGCCATTGCGAAGCGCCGAGCGCGAGGCGCGTGGCCACTTCGGGCGTGCGGCGCAGCATGCGGACGAGCGTCAGCCCGGCCAGGTTCGCGCAGGCGATGAGCAGGATGAATCCCGCGGCAGCCATCAACGCCAGAACTTGCGGACGCAGCGTGTCCGTCTCGCCTCGCTGCAGTGAAACGGAGTGATACCAAACCTGTGAGCCGCCGCTGTTCTTCGCGAATCGCTCCGCGCGGCTTGCCCAGGCGCGATTGATTTCGGCGTCCGCCTGTTGCCACGTTGCGCCGTCGCGCAGCCGCGTGATCGCGTCAAAATTCGTTCCGCCGCCCTCGCCCGAGCGGCTCGGCTGCAGCGGCGTGTAAACGTCGGCGTTCAGGGGAGTGGTTGCGTTTTGCGCCAGGACGCCGACGACCGTGTAAGGCTCGCTGCGCAGCAGAATAGCCTGACCAAGAATGTTCGGATCGGCGTCGAAGACGTTGCGCCAGACTCCGTAGCTCAGAATGACGGCTTTCGGACCGTGAGGGCGATCCTCTTCCTCCGAGAACGAGCGGCCGATGATCGGATGGAGACCGAGGACGTCGAGGTAGTGTGCTGAGACGCGTCCTGCGTGGACATACTCTACGTGCCCGCCTGCCTGAAGATTCACTCCGGAAGTGCCGCCCGAAACGGCCGAAACGAGCGACGGAACGCTGTCGCGCAGCAATTCCCATTTTTCGCCGTCGAGAGCCGAAAGCGAATCCGAGGGATTCGCGCCGGTCACGCGCGCGAAGATCGTGCCCATTCGTTCCGCGTGCGGATACGGCAGGCTCTTCATGATCAGCGCGTTGACCAGCGAAAAGATGGCAGTGTTGGCGCCGATGGCGAGAGCCAGAGTGATGACCACCGTGGCAGTGAATCCCGGATTGCGCCAGAGTTGGCGCGCGGCGAACTTTAGATTTTGCTTCCAGGTGTCCATGGCCACCTCGTTGGCGAGGAGTTTACTCCACCGCTCTCGGGAAGGGATACGCCAACGGCTCCGGCGAAGTTCCCGTTGGCTGGCGATGAGAGGCTGCGCGCGGTTTCTAATCGCGGTCCCAGTGGCCCGCGCTGTCGGGATGCTCGATCCATTTGCGGATCTGCGAGGCTTTCACTTTTGCCTGCACTACCGTCGCGTCATTCTGCTCGATCGAAACCACCAGCACGCGGACCTCTCTTTCCGAGGGAATCGCGTAGACCATCGTGAGCTCTTTGTCGCCCTTCGATCGCACGCGCACCAGCGGTTGCCAGCTTTCGCCGATCGCCGCTTCGATCGAGTGTTGCAGCGCTTCCTCCGAGATGTCGTTTTGGGGAAGGCGGTCAAACACGGCGAGTTTCAAGCCCGCCGTTCCAGGCACCCCGGCGACGCGCATACAAAAGGTGGCGAATCCCAGAAACGGAATGTGCATGTGGTGCGTTCCATACTGCGTTTCGATAGTGTTCACGACTGCGTGAAATTCGGCGTCGTTGCCGCCGAAGCAGGGAATCGCGAGAAGCGAGATGAAGAGAACGGCGAGCGCGCGCTTCACTTGTCCTTCTCCTTTTTGTCCGACGAATTGCCGTTCACGTCGACGCGCGGAATCCCGAACTGGCCTCCCAGCTCGCGCAGATCCTCCGGCGTGATGGGCCCGATGATGTTCACGTAGGTGAGCTCGGTGGGCTCGGTCGCGATCACCACCAGACCGCCGAATTTGTCGCCATCCCGGTGAAAATAGACTTCCACATTTTCGCTGTCGTGTTTGCTTCGAGCATCTATGATCCGCGACCAATCCGGCTCCCTCAGTTGCGCGCGGAGCGTGGCGAGATCCTCCTCCGAATACTCGCCGCTCTTGTCGAACTCGAAGTGATGCACGTAGATCCCCTTCATGTTCGCGATGATCCTCTTAGCGCGCGCCTGGTCCGGATCCTTGGGATCGAGGAACGCGCTCGCGAATCGGAGCATCGATTGGTCCAGGTTGACCTCGACCGTCTTCGATGCCTTATCTGACAATCGCTTCAGCATCGGCGCGGCATTTGCTTCCTGCGCGTGCGCGCTCAGCGGAATCAGCAGCATGAAAAGCGCCGCCATTACGCCAATCTTTCTCATCGTCTTCCTCCCGCCTGCCTGCTTCATCGCGACGGCTCCCCGGAATTGATCTCTCTCACGCTCTGCTGCGCCATCTGCAGCTTGCTGGAAGTGATTCGCAGCGCCAGCATTAGCTGTTCTTTGGCTTCCTCGCCGCGGCGTCGCTGCTGCTCGCGCTGGTAGAGCACGCCGCTCGCGGCCAGCGCGACGCACATCGCGCACGCGGCTGCCCAGCGCAAGCCGTTCCAGCCCAGGAAACCGAGCCACGTGCGCCGCGGCTGATGGCGTTCGGATTGACGCGCTGCCACGCGGGCCAGGATGCGGTCCTCGAATCCGGCTGGCGGCTCGACGCGCCGAAGCGCCTTTTTCAGTTCATCTTCGAGATGATTCATGCTCGTACTTCTCCCATCGTTTGTTCCATTTTCGTCCGCAACATCGCGTGCGCACGATGCAACGTGCTCTTCACCGTGTTCACTGGAATGCCCATGATGCTTGCGATTTCCTCGAGTCCTGCCTCTTCCTGGTATCGCAGGAGGATCACCATCCGCATCTTCTCCGGCAGCCCCGCGATCAGTTGTTTGAGGCGCCGCGAAAGCATCGGATCTTTCACCGTTGGCGCGTGCGAAGGCTCCGGCTGATTCTCCAAGGCCACCTCCGCGGCGAGTCGCTTGTTGTGCCGGGCGTAGTCGATCGAGCGGTGGCACGCGACGCGCCGCAGCCAGAACGTGACGTGGTCGCGCGATTCGAGTGCCGAGAGTTTCTTCGACAATTCGAAGAACACATCCTGTGAAACTTCCTCCGCTGCCGACGAATTGTGCAGAAAATGAAACGCGATGCTGAAGACCATGCGCGCGTGCTCGCGCACAAGATCCTCGAACACCAGTTCGTTGGTCAGCGCCACGGCTGCTGTCGTCACCTTGCCTCGCCAGCGTGCATAGCTATATACGGAAACTCTGCGCCTTCAGGTTGCAGGAAGATGGAGCGGAAAATTGTGGCAAGAGAAATGCGCGAGGGCAAAAAGCAGAAGGCCCGCTTTGCAGCGGGCCTTCACAGGGAGAAGCCCCACGGCCAATGCGCGGATGGCCGAAGAACCTTTTCCTGAGCCGCAGTCTAGTAGAGGGCCGAAATTCAGTCAAGTGGGAAAGGGATAATTTGGTGACCATGTAAGCCATTTGTTTGCAATGAGATACGGGGCCATGACACAAAATGTCGCTAGTTTTCCACTGTGGAGTACTACGACCGGCCCGATCCGAGGCCGTAGAAGTCCTCTGCATTGATAGGTTTACTGGCGAGGCCGAGTTGCAGGATTTGGAGCTGATCGGAGCGGTCGAAGACCCGATTGGGGAGGGCGCGCTTGACGATGAGGCGGACGCCGCCGAACGCCAAGCCGGAAATCAGCGCGAAGAGGCAGATGATTCCGGTCCCGACGATGGTTCCCACAATCATAGTACCAATGCTGGGCTCGGTGAGCGCGAAGGTTGGCTCATTCCAGGTGAGTTCCGTGTCGGAGTGAATCTGTTTGAGGAGAAGATCGGCTTCGGCCTGGGATTTTGCGCCGGCAACGAAGGCGACGAGAGTTAGCGAGCGCTTTGCGTAGACGGGAGTCGCATTCGCGCCCTGCTTCGAATCGTTCACGTCGAACTGCTGCTGCAGCGTGGTGAGAGTTTTCGACGCGGTCTGCGGCGTGGGATAGTCTGCGACGAGCAGAGTGACGTCGCGTTCGCCGATTTTGTATCGCCCAATTTCGGCTTCGGCGCCTTGGGAGAAGCCGAGCGAATTGCCCATGGGGACAGGGAAAAATTGATTCAGCGCGACCGGGCCGAGAATGTAGCGGTCGGAGCGATCGACAAAATCCTTGTGAGGAAGATAGTCGGTGAGGCTCGGAAGCAGGCCGGTTTCGGCGCGCGGAGCGACGGCAGCGACGAGAGCTTTCAGATCGCCGGTAAGCTTCGGGAGGTCGCGGCCACTAACGTCGAGGAGCAGGTTGCCGTCGAGCGCGAGAGCGCGGTCGGACGACATGGCGGAGTGCGCGGTGAGATCGGCGCGGGGCATTTCGGGCGTCCGGAGATAGGAGTATTCACCGTAGGCGCCGCTCGGGTCCTTCATCTTGTAGAGAGTGACGTTGAGCGAATCGGTCCCGCGGATGTAGACGACTTGCTCGCCAGCGTCGAAGCCGTATTCGCCAGCGATGGCGGGAGCCTGAGTGCCGGCGGGGGGAGCGAAGGGCTGGCGGCTGGAGGCAGTCCACCCGGCGAAGGAGGCGGGAAGGATGGATTTCGACTGCGCATGGGCCGGAATTGTGTTGAAAAGCAGCGCGGCGAGGCAGAGCGCTGTAAGCAAACCTGTAAGCCCAATGTTTCCGAGGGGGATTCGCTTCATGAGGTTAGCGTATCGCATTGTTCGCTCACTGTACATTGGAACGATGTTCGCTCGGCTCGCCTGCTGCAGGCGGGCTCGGACGGATGCAAGGAGGCAGGGAGAGTTGCGTCAGGGCGGTGGTGGCGAAATTGGGTTTTTTCGCGATTAGAAAAATGTAAGCCAGTGAAAAAGCGGAGGTTAGGGGAGTTTCTAATATTTCGTTTCGCGATTAGCACACTCGAGGCTCGGGATTGGACATCGGAGACCGGAATACCGAGGCTGGCAGGAACGGTGGTGTAACAAAACGGCGTTTTTTGGCGATTAGAAATTTTTATGTCCTTTGTTTTCAGGGGTATAGGATTTTTCTAATTCCCCATTTTGGCGATTAGAAAGAACGCGGGAGGCAAGGAAAGAAACGGCGGAGTCTACCGCAGAGACGCTGAGAGCGCGGAGGGAGAGGAATGAACCGCCTGATCGATACAATGAAAAGGTCGCGGGTTTGTATAGATTAGAAAAATGCAAGTTGGTGATTCGGCTGGGGTTGCGGCGATTTCTAATCTTCGGTGTATAGATTAGAAATGCGAGAGAGGTCCCTCGACTCACGTTGTTCGCTCGGGACGCGGATGCCTTGTCGGATCCGCGATTAGAAAAATGTAAGTTGGTGATTTGGCGGAGGTTGCGGCGATTTCTAATCTTCGGTGTATAGATTAGAAATTGTGATGGGTCGCAGGATTCGAGGAGTGGCCGCGGGGCAGCGAGCGGGCGCGGTCGCGTAACGTTTCTACCCATGGCTACGGCGCCCTCCCTTCGGCATGCTACGGTCGCATTCAAAAACGCCCTATGTTAGCACAGAATTGAGCATTTGTCAAGAGGTAAACAAGGGCCTTGGCCGCAAGTCCTTTGTTTACAGCGGCGGTTCCCGAAAATTTTTCTGACGCTGGGAAAGCGTGTCCGGAACACACATTTCGTGGCGGTTCCTCCCCCACGGTGCTCCAGCACCCCATTCCCCTTAGACCCCGTGTTATGGCGGCGGGTTCCCAGCCCTCGACCGGGTGAGGGGCTGCGAAATAGAATCGGAGGCGGGAGGAGAGGCGATGCACTACTTGTTGTTTTATGAGGTGGGCGAGGATTATGCGGCGAGGCGGGCGGAGTTTCGGGAGGAGCATCTCGAGAAGGCGTGGCGGTCGAGCGCGGAAGGAGGGTTGGTCCTGGGCGGGGCGCTGGCAAATCCGATCGATGGGGCGGTGCTGCTGTTCAAGGGGGATTCGCCGGAGGTGGCGGAGCGGTTTGCGAAGGCGGATCCGTATGTGACGAGCGGGCTGGTGAAGAGGTGGTATGTGCGGGAATGGACGACGGTGGCGGGGGCGGATGCGGCGAAGCCGATAAAGCCGAAGGGATGAGAAAAGAGAAAGGAGAAACTGGAAAATGGACGGCAGGCGTTGGCGGAGGCCGACGGAGCAAGCTCCGTCGGAACGCGATTTTTTTAGGCGGGAGCGGGGAGCGAAAGCGGTAGCAAGCTACCGCACTCCAAGTTGGCTGAGATGGTCGACCGTTGATCTCGAGATTTGTGGAGGGTGGAGGCTGATCGTCCCTAGGGGACTCAGATCTGAATTGGAATTTTTTGAGGCGGCCCGCCACTCCGCACGCGAAGTGCGATTAGCGGAGAGAGAAGGAGACGAGGGAGAGCGTTGGGACGGAGTGCGAAGATAACAACGAAAAACGGAAGAGAGGTCCCTCCGCTGCGTCCCGCGCCCGCGCTGCGCGCGGGGAAGAAGAAAGGCCGGGATGACAAGCGCGCTGGTGGTGCGGGGAGGAGGCGAGAACGGTGAGCGAGAGATTGGAGGCGAAAAGCGGAAGAGAGGTCCCTCCACTACGTCCCGCGCCCGCGCTGCGCGCGGGAAGAGAAAACGCGCGGGACTTCGGTCGGGATGACAAACGGTGAGCGGCGACGTGAAAACGTATTGTGTGTATATCATG
>DATJWH010000009.1:0-8332 GCA_035501415.1 Candidatus Limnocylindrales bacterium
TCGTCGGCACACTCGGCGAAGAAAATTTTTCTGCCGCGTCTGCCGATCGGTGGAACTTCGGGCTCTGTGCAACGATTCCCCGTGAACCCCGCCAGGCCCGGAAGGGAGCAACGGTAACGGGTCAGCTTCGTGTGCCGCGGATCACCCGAAGTTCCTCCTTGACCCTCTTCAAGTTGTTGCTACAGTGCCAAAGAACAGGGGCTTGATGATTTTGAAAAACAGGCTTACAGCAGCGCGACGAAATCGCGGCTCACGATTCAGGAATCACAAATCACCACTCGCGGATTCTCGATGAGCTACAAAGTGATCGCCCGCAAATACCGCCCCCAGACCTTCACGGAAATCGTCGGCCAGCAGCACGTCACTCAGACCCTCGCCAATGCCATCAAGTCCAACCGCGTGGCCCATGCCTACATTTTTTCCGGCGTCCGCGGCGTCGGCAAGACCACTACCGCCCGCATTCTTGCCAAAGCCCTCAACTGCGCGGAAGGCCCCACCGCCGAACCCGACAATACCTGTGACTCCTGCCGCGCAATTTCCGCCGGCACTTCGCTCGACGTTCTCGAAATCGACGCCGCTTCTAACCGCGGCATCGACCAGATCCGCGAGCTGCGCGAAATGGTCCGTTACGCGCCCGCCTCGAGCCGCTACAAAGTTGTGATTCTCGACGAAGCGCATCAGCTCACCGATGAAGCCTCCAACGCGCTGCTCAAGACTCTCGAAGAACCTCCCGAGCGCGTCGTCTTCATCCTCGCCACCACACGCGCCGAAGATCTGGTCGAGACCATCAAGTCCCGCGCACAGCTTTTCCAATTTCGCGCCCTGGCCTTCAAAGAAATCGCCGGGGAGATCGAGCGCATCGCGAAATCCGAAAAACTCAAAATCGATTCCGGCGCAGTCGCGGTTCTGGCCCGCGCCGCCGAAGGCAGCCTGCGCGACGGCCTCTCCCTTCTCGAGCAGGCCATCGCCTATTCAGGCGACGCAATCTCCGACACTCAGGTCCGCGAGCTTCTCGGCGTCGTGGCCGAAAGCGTTCTCGATGAACTCGTCGAAGCCGTCGCCGCGCAATCCGCCCAACGCGCTCTGAGCCTCGTTCACCGCCTCATCGGCGACGGACAGAATCTCCAGCACTTCTGCCGCGAGGCGATTCGCCATTTCCGCAATCTGCTTGTCGCACGCGTCTGCGGCGCGGATTCCGATCTCGTCGCCGCCCCTTCCGACGAACGCCCTCGCCTCGCCGAACAAGCCGCCCACTTCACTGAAGAGGACCTCACGCGATTTTTTCAAATTCTTCTCGCCACCGACGACGACCTCCGCCGCAAGCCCGATCCTCGTTTGCATCTCGAGCTCGGCCTTCTGCGCCTCGTCAACGCGCAGCGCCTCGCCCCCCTCGAAGAAGTCCTCGCCGAATTGCGCGGCGAATCGAATCGTTCGGCCCGCCCCTCCTCACCGACGCAACCCCTTCCTCCTCGCGCAACGTCTTCTTCGCTGCCCGCAGCGCAGCCCACTTCATCCGCATCGCCCTCTGCGGCAACCGCCGCTCGCATGGCTCCCGCAAAACCGCCCGACAGCAAGATGGACTCATCCGCCTCCTCAACTTTCGCCACCCTTCCGCCGCCGCGCATCGTCTCCCCGCCCCTTCCCGCTTCGCCGCCGCGCATCATCGCGCGCGCCGCGGAAGACGCCGCCGGTGGTCTCGCTTCCGCGCAAGTGGACGCCATCAAATCCGCGCTGCAGAGCCAGAAATTTCTCTGGTCCATGGTCGAGCACGCCACGCGCTGGGAAATCGAAAGCGGCGAGCTTCGTCTTTTTTTCCCCACCGAAAGCCGCACTCTCGCGGAAATGCTCCAGGCTCGCGACCCGATGGAGCGTTTGCGCACAGTCCTCAACCAAGTCATCGGCCAGCCGCTTCGTGTGTGTGTTAAACTTGAACCAGGTCGCGCAGCCGCTGTCGGTCGTGGTTCGGAGTTGCGCGCCCGGTTTGAGGAAGATCCCATCGTTAGGGCGATGCTTGAAAAGTTCGGCGGCCAGATTTCCAAGATCAAGCGCCCGGGCGAGGAATGACCCATGGAAGTAAAAGCTCTGCAGCAGATGCTGTCTCAGTTTCGTCAGGTGCAGGAGAATCTTGAGAAGCAGATGGACGGCCTCCTCGTCGAAGCCTCGGCTGGCGGGGGCATGGTTTCTGTCAAAATGAACGGCCAGAAGCAGCTCACCGAAGTGCGCATCGAGCCGGACATTTTCAAGAGCAAAGACCAGGAAATGCTGCAAGAGCTGATTCTCGCGGCCGTGAACGATGCGACCCGGCGCGTGGACGAAGAACTTTCCAAACAGGTCAAGGATCTCGCCGGCATGCCTGCGATCATGGGCCTGAAAATCCCCGGTCTTTTCTAACCTGCATGGAATTTCAGGGAACCGGCCTTTTCCGCGGGACGCCCGTTCTCTTCCCGCTTTTTATTCCGTTTCACAAATTTTCGTCACGGATCTCACATGCCTGATTTTGCGCCCTCAGTGAACCGCCTCATTGAAGAATTAAAGCGTCTTCCCGGAATCGGCCAGAAGACTGCCCAGCGTCTCGCCTTTCATCTTCTCCGCTCCGACCCCGAACAGGCTTTCGCGCTTTCCGATGCGATTCGCGACGCCAAAGAAAAAATCCGCGAATGCTCGATCTGCAACAACATCACCGACACCGATCCTTGCCTGTTCTGCAACGGCGCCACGCGCAACAAAGCCATCATCTGCGTTGTCGAGGAAGCCACCAATATCCAGGCCGTCGAAAAAACTCGCCAGTTCAACGGCCTCTACCATGTCCTTGGCGGCGCTCTCTCGCCTCTGCAGGGCATCGGCCCCGATCAACTCAAGATCAAGAGCCTCATCGAACGATTGAAAGGCGGCGCCGTGGAAGAAATTATCGTCGCCACGAATCCCACGGCCGAAGGGGAAGCCACCGCCGTCTATCTCTCCAAGCTGATCAAGCCGCTCGGCGTCAACGTCACTCGCATCGCCATGGGAATTCCGGTGGGCTCTGACCTGGAATACGCCGACGAAGTTACCATGATGAAAGCCATGGAAGGCCGCCGCGGCCTCTGAACGTTGCTACTTGCTTCCCGCCGGTTCCTGGTTCGCCTTGTCGTGCAGATCCAATCCGTATTTCGGCTCGTCCTTCGTTCCCGTAATCTTCACCGGTATTTCCGTCGCGCCATTCTTCCTGAAAAACGGATCCACCGCCTTCAGGAAAATTGACTTTGCTCCAGTCATCGTCTGCGACAGCTTGGCATCCATCCGCAGCTTGCCTCGAAAATCCAGTTCGCCGCCGTCGATTCCATACGTTCCGCCCATCGTCAGCGAAGCGCCCTCCACTCCGAACGTCAGGTTCGAAAAGTTCACGATGCCTTTTTCCACCCTGAACTTCCCTCTCAGCTCGGACACCTGCGTCCCTTCCGCGCCCAGCTGCGGCTTGCCCTGCGCCTTGTGGCTGAGCGTGTCGATGCGGTCCTGGATTTCGTTGTTCGTGAACCGGATGTCGCCGATCGCGAACTGCCCGTCGAGCAACATCCTCTCGATCACGTCTTCGTCTCGCTCTGGTATGTCGATCTTGGTTTTCAGCGCCACGTTGCCGGTCATCGCCGGCTGCGGCGTATTCACCGAGAGACGCAACAAATCTTCAATCCGCCCCTTCTTCGACACCGCGTCCAGCTTGATGGTGCGTCCCCTGTCCTTGCTCAAATCCACCACTTCGCCTTGCGCCACGATCGTCGTGTTCAAGAACGTCGCCGTCACATTCTTCAAAATCACGTCGCCGTTCGTTCCGTCGACGATCGCCGAGTAGTCGGTGTGCAGCGGAATCGCATGCCCCGCCGTTCGCAACTCGAAATCCGGCATGTCCGTCTCGCCTTCCACTTCCAGATAGTCGAGAGGCCCCTTGAATCGCCCCTTCGACGACAGAAATCCTGAAAGGCCTTTCAAGGTGCTGAAGTCCGCGTGCTCAAACGAAAATTTCGCCTGCACCGGTGTCGCGCTCGGCTCGTCCGCGTGCCACGGGCCAAACTGGCCCACGCAGTCGATCTCGCCCACCGGTTTCGGATTCGTCAGTGTTGCGTGGAACTCGGCCGGCTGGTCGAACCGGAAATTCCTCACCTCCACGTGATGAAGGTAGAAGGGGCGCGGCATCTTGGCCGGATCCTTCGGCAGTGGAACTAGAATCGCGTCGTCCGCAGTCACCTCGTCAAGCACCACTGGATACTTCTCTGCCAGGTTTGTTTCCGTGGCTCGAATCAAGGGCGGTCCGCCTGCACCTCGCGGCGGAGTATGAATCTGCAAGCCTTCGAGGCGGACATCGCTTACCGTCACCTTGCTGCCTAGAAGTTTCACCAGGCTCGCGGCCATCGAAATTTTCCGGATTTCGATGAGCGGCGGAAGGTCGGTGCGGCCCTTAAAACGCAGCACGACCCCGGTCGCTACCACGTGCACTCCCGGCCGCAGCGAAACCTGAAAATCCTGTATCTCCACCTCGCTGTGAAATCGCGTCCGTAGGTAAGAGATGGTCGCATCCCGGATCAGCCGCCGGATGGTTCCTCGTGTGAGGTACAACGTTGCTGCCCCGGCCAGCACAATCCCCAGTAGCGCTCCGCCCGCAATGATCCACGTTCGTTTTGACACCAAGTTGCTCCCGGCTTTCCTGGCAGGCTTGCGAACCTGCGGGCACTTCAATTGTGCACTTCGTTTGTGCACTTCGATTCATTTGTGCACGTCGATTGTGCATTTCCACTGTAAACAACCGCGCGCGAACCTTGGCTATCCAGCCTTGGGTTATTCTCGCAAATCCTTGCTTCCGGCAACCTACGAGGATATATGTATTCCGGGAACTGTTTCGGAGGACGCGATGCCTTCCTTCAGCCAATACATGTCGCAATACGATCACGAGCACACCAATCCCTGGAACAAGCTCATGCACGGCATCGGCATTCCCATCATCCTCATTGGCATCGTGCTCGCTTGCTTCACCTACTGGCGCGTCGGCCTCGCCCTATTCGTCGCCGGATGGATTTTCCTCTTCGCCGGGCACCGCATCGAAGGCAATAAGCCCGCCTTCTTCCAGGGCGTCATCTACTTCCTCGTCGGCCCCATCTGGATCGCCAAAGAACTCAAGGACGCCCTCCTCGGCTCCTCACACAAGACTCCCGCCACGCATTAGCCCTGTTCCCCAGTCTTTCGGGAGAGCCCCAGACGGGTTCAGTAGGACAGGGTTCAGTAGGACAGGTTTCAGCCTGTCAGCGCACCCTGCGCCACTCCTTCGTTCCCTTCGCGGCCACCCAACCATGCCTGTCATTCCGAGCGAAGCCGCATTCCTGTTTTTCCCGCCGCTTCCTTACAACACGATCGACCGGCCACATTTGACGCAGATGTTAAAATAGAAAAGTAGACATATCGCCGGGCCTGGAGGTGCGGATATGGGAGGTGCGGATATGAAGGTCGCGTCCAGCACGCGAAGCAGCTTCCGCCCCCATCCGCTGCTCCAATTCCTAATCGTTACTCTGGAATTAGAATTTCCCGTAACTTCAACAAAACAAACATCCCACCCATTTTCTAATCGTTACAAAACGCCGCTTTTGTATGGAACATCTTCGTCACCCTCTTCTACCCTCCAGCCTCTCGCTCCGAACCTCCGATTCCGTTACCCTTTCGCACAATTCCCCAACCACTTCTCCCTGCGGCCTGCCCGGATGCTACCCTTAGAAATTGCCCCCCGGAGGCTTGGGTGAACGAATCCGCACTGTCGAACGACGCCGGCACGCAAAAGCGCCGTAGCACGCGCATCGTGCAGGCCGTGCCCCTAACCGTCACCGGGGTGGACGCGCTCGGCCAGCCGTTCAAAGAGCGCACCACGACCGTAATGGTCAACTGTCACGGCTGCAAGTACCAGTCGAAGCACTACGTTCCCAAGAATTCGATCGTCAGACTCGATATCCCCAGACCCGAACCGGGCCTGCCGCCTCACTCCGTGCAGGGCCGCGTCGTCTGGGTGCAGCGTCCTAGAACCGTACGCGAGTTGTTTCAGATCGGACTTGAGTTCGAGACTCCCGGCAACCCGTGGGGCATCGCGTTTCCACCCGACGACTGGGCTGCATCCATCGGCGAAAAAGGCTCGGAAGCTTCAAGTCCGCTGGAGTTGATCCCGGAATTCGAGACTACCACTGCTTCGCCAGAAGCTTCCAGCGACGCGGGGATCGCGAAACAAACTCCCGTCGTCCCCGCGACGCCGATCTCGGTTGCTCCCGTTGCATCGTCGCCCGCGCCGCCGGCGGCGCACGTAGAGTCAAGGATTCACGCTATCCAGACTCCGCCCCCGCCTCCCTCCCCGGATGCGCAAGCAGCCATCGCGCGCCAAATGGCGAAGATGGTCACGGAGGCGAAAGAAAATCTCGATAAGTCGCTGCGCAAAGGCGCTGAAACGGCCATCGCCGAGGAAATGACCATCGTTCGCCAGCAGCTCGACGTTCAACTTCATGAAGCGGTCGAGCGGGCGATCAAAGTTTCCATGGAGCGGGTTTCCGAAACCTCCGTTAAGAAAGTCGTTCAGGAGGCCGCGCAACGTACCTCTGCCATTGTCGAAGAAGCCCGCAAAGCCACCGAAGTCAGCGCGGAGCAGCTCGACGCGAAAGTGCGGAGCGCGGTCCAGGAAGCGGTGAGCACCGCGGCGGACCAGGCCGCGCAACAGGCAGCCCAGCAAGCCACGGCACAGAATCTGAAGCAGGCCGTCGAGGAAGCGGTCGAACGCGCCATCAGCACGCGCCAAGCATCTTCCCCGTCGCTCGACATTCTTTCATCGCCCGAAGCCGCGCAGAAGCATCTCGACGATTGGCGAAAGAGCCTCGAAGACGCGGCACAAACGATTCGGAGCGAGACCGTCGACCGCGCGAACTCTGAAGTGTCCGAAGTCAATCGCCGCTGGCAGGAGACATTTGACGCCGCACTGGCGGGCGCTTCGCAAAAGCTGGGCGCGCAGCTGAACGACGCGTCACGGGCGGCCCTGGAACAGGCCATGGAACAGGTCCAGCAGGACGTCGAAGCGCGCAAATCCAGCCTGCAAAGTTCCTTGGATGAAGTCGTGGGCGGCGCGGAATCAAGGGTCGCGTCACTGAAAGCCGGCCTCGACCAGGAACACACGCGAGCGGCCGAAACGAAATCGCTCCTCGAAGAGGCGGCCCGCGCGGCCATCGAATCGGCGCGAGCCGGCGTTGACCAGGAGCGGGCGCGCATCGAAGAAGCCAAATCGCAATTGGATGCCGCGGCGCGGAGCACCCTCGAATCCGTCCACGCGAATCTCGCACAGGAGAGAGAGCGCGCGGAGGAAGCCAAGTGGCGCCTCGAATCCACCGCCCAATCCATGGTCGAGCAGACCCAGCAGCGGCTCGACGGGATTCTCGCGGAGAAGTACGACGAAATCACCCGTAAGGCGAACCAGGCCATTTCCGAGCGCGCCGAGGCGATCCAGCCCACGCTCGAAGCCGCCGCGAAGAAAGTTGTGGAGCGAATTTCCGGCGAGTTCGATCAGACCCTGGCCACCAAGCTCGATCAGGCGCATGGGTTGATATCTCAGCTTTCGAAAGCCGAAGACCATGCGGCGGAAACGCAGAGTGCGCTGATCGAACAGGTGCACCAGATCTCGCAGCAGGCCGCGCAACTGCAGGAGGCCACGCGAGGGCACGTCGAGCAAGTCTCCGATCATGCCGCGAAGATTCACCGCTCGCTGCAGGAACAGGCCATGGAAGTGGCCGAGCAGGCCGCGCAGTTCCGCAGCAGCGTCCTCGAGCACGTCGAACAGATTTCCGAACACGCCACGAAAGTTCAGAATTCGGTGCGGGAAAACGCCCGGCAGGCAGCCGAGCAGGCGGTGCAGCAATCGCTCGACCGGCTGCGCCAGGAAACAGCCAAGCTGCCCTCGGAAGTCGAGCAGTCCTGCCGCGAAGTGGTTTCCAAGGTCACCGAAGAAATCGAGAAGAAGGGCGTCGAAACCGAGCACACCACGTATGAAGCGCTGCTGAAGGCCTCCGAGTGGTACCAGAAGAAAGCGCAGACCACGATGCAGACCTCGATGGAGCGCTCCGTCGAGCAGGCCACCACCGCGCTGCGCGATCGCGCTGCGGAGACGTCCCGTCTGCTGGCTTCCGAGCTCGACCACTATCGCCGCACTTACGTGGAGCACAGCCAGGGGCAAATCGAAGACGCGGCCAAAGAGATCGTCGACCGCGAGCGCAACAAGCTGAGCGAGAACGCTGAAGTGGCTTCGGCGAGCTTTGCGAATCAAGTGAATCGCGTCACTCTCGAATCGCTC
>DATJWH010000010.1:0-7894 GCA_035501415.1 Candidatus Limnocylindrales bacterium
CCCCCAAATCTCTTGCGTAAACCGGCTTCTGTGCCGGGCGTGTGGAAAGGTAATCGAGCTCCCGGCGCGTTAGAATCCGTGCGGCAACGATTGGCTCACCCACAATTTGCAAAATCCTTCCACGGGCAGATCCGGCTGAAGCAACGTCGCGGGCTGCCCGAACTCCGCCAGCACCGCCTCGGCCGCGAGATACCCGCTCCGCACCGCTCCCTCCATCGTTGAGGGCCAACTGGTTCGCGTCCAGTCACCGGCTAGAAACAGGTTGTCGACCGGTGTCTCCTGCCCGGGGCGCCACTTATCGACTCCGGGCTCGGGTGAAAACGTCGCGTTGACCTCTTTGATCACCGTAGCCTTCAGGATCTTTGCATCGCGCGTCGCCGGAAGCACGTCTGTGAGTTCTCGGCGGCAAAGATCGATGATTTCCAGGCGCGAGCGTGGAACCAAATCGTAGGAAGCGCTGATCACCAGCTGCAGATACTGCCCTTCGAAGCCGGGCTCTTCGGAGCGGACCGCCCCCACTGCATTCTCCTGGGTATGCCCCATTGGACGCGCGCCGGCGCCATTCGTCTCGCCACCGGCCGAAAGCAGGGTTCGGTTGAAAATCCACTGCGTCGTATGGTCGAGAAGCGTGAGAAACGGCTCAGTCATCACTGTGCGATCGAACCAGAAATGCACGCTCGTAATCGGCGACGTCTTCAAGTGCCGCAATCCCCTGAGCGGTCCGGACTCCCCAGCCATTTCATATGGCAGCATATCGAGCAGCACGTCGTGCGGCACCGCCGCAACGCACGCATCTGCCTCGAGTTCCGTGCCATCCTCAAGAACGGCTCCCACAAATCGATCTCCCCGCAAACAGATTCGCCGAACCCCGCAGCGCAGCCGGACTTCCCCGCCCCGTTTCACGATTTCCTCGCGGCACCCTTCGTAGAGATCCGCGAGCGGAACGGATGGAATCCCGACGCGATACCCGCGCGCGTTGCTCAGAAAACCCTTCCAGAAAACCTCGATTCCATACTTGGCGTCCGTGCGCGAGAGTTCCTCGTCGAGCGCGCTCACCAGCACCACGCGCCAGAAGCGCTCGATGGCGCCGGGCGTCTGGCGCATCGAGTGCAGCCAGTCGAGCATCGATGCGCCCTCTGCGTGAGCAGGATTCCCTCCGGCGCGCGCGATCGTGAGCATCGCTTCGGCGATGGAGCGCTTATCCGCCAGAGCGAGCGCGTCGAAAAGCAGGAACGACGGCGCCATATGCAGCGGCGGAGGCAGCGGAGCCGCTTCGATTTCCGACCGCCTTCCCGCAGCATCCACAAAGTAGAGCCGGTCGTAAAACCGGATTTTGCCGCTCGCACCCACCCGGCCGTAAAAGTCAGCGAGGTTCGTGCAGCAACCCAGCGTTACGTGCTGGCAATTGTCCACTTCGCTGCCATCGGGCAGCGTGTAGGACGTAGCGCGCCCGCCGAGGTGGGGACGCTTCTCCAACAGTTGGACGCGGAGGCCCGCTTCAGCCAGCGCGATGGCGGAGGACAGGCCCGCCAGCCCGCCGCCGATTACCAGGACGCTTTGCGAGGGCATCACCCTTCCACCAGCCGGCCTTCCCGACTGCAAGTCCCGCCGTGACGAGATATTGAACTTTTTCGGCGCTCGAGAGCGAGACGCGCGAAGTAAAGACGTCGAAATCGTGCTCCTCGATCCGCGCGAGCAACGTGCTGTACGTGCGAACCAAAGCCCAAAGGGTTGCGCGGCTGTCGGCTTCGACCTGTCCAATCAATGCGACACCTTCTTGATAGAAACGCCACGCGCGATCCGCTTCGAATTCGAGAAGCTCTCGAACACGCTCTTTAACCGGACCCGCGAGATCGGCAGCGCCGCAGCCGAATTGCGCCAGGTCTTCCTGGGGCAAATAGACGCGGCCCATTTCAAGATCGGTTCGAACGTCGCGAATGATGTTGGTCAATTGAAACGCGAGGCCAAGCCGTTCGGCGAGATCGGGGTCGCGCGGGTCGCGAAAACCAAAGACATGCAGGCAGGTGAGCCCGACGGTGCCGGCAACGCGGTAGCAATACTCGGAAAGCTGGTCGAAGGTCGCGTAGGAGCTGACGGTCAGGTCCATCTCGGCGCCGAGAATCAGGTCATGGAAGTAGCGCGTCGGAATCTGAAAGCGCGCAATCGAATCGGCCAGCGCCGGAAGAATTGCATGGCCGCTCGTCTCGCCTGAAATCGCTTCGTCGAGCATCGCGCGCCAACGGGCGAGGCCGCGGCGCTTCGCTTCCAGATCGCCCGGCTCGTCGGAAACGTTGTCAATGAGCCGCATGAAGGCGTACAGCGCGAAGAGCGCGTTGCGCTTTTCGCGCGGCAAGCCGAAGAAAGCGAGATAAAAGCTGCTCTTTGCAGAGCGAGCGATCCGGTTGCACTCGACATAAGAATCACGGACAACGTTTTCGCCGGATGCGTCCGTCGGAGCCGCAAGACGTTCGAGCGCCTTCGGTTCGTGACCAGAGCCGGTTTGCGCCACTGAAAATCCGGGATGAACCCTATCGTTCAAAACCGAACGGAGGGCGAGAGCCCGCGTCAGCAAACGAAGCTGCTTCCATTTCGATATGGCGGGCCGGTGGTTCAGGGTATCGTATCCCGACGCTTCAATCGCATCGAGCACAGCAAGTCCTCCACGGCTGAACATCTCAATGTCCACGCGCAGCGGACCTTCTACGCTCGCCGGCAGCGGCATCCCGGCGGCGAATAGCCTGCGAGTGCGGGTAATCAGGTCTTTCATCAGCGAAACATAGCGAGGGCTGAAGCGCCGTTCGACAATTTCCGCTTCCGTGATCCCGTGGGCTGCGAGCGCGTCGAGGGGGATGTAGATGCGGCCTTTTTCGAGGTCGCGCGAGACGTCCTGCCAGAAATTCGCCAGCTGCAATGCCGTGCAAGTGTAGTCGGACAGACGCTGCCGCTCGGCGTCGCGATAATCGCAGAGATAGAGAACCAAGCGGCCTACCGGATTGGCGGAGTAGACGCAATAGTCGAGCACCGCGTCCCAGGTAGCGTAGCGCTGCACCCGCTGATCCTGTCGAAAGGCCCGCAGCAAGTCGCTGAAAGGCTTCTGCGGAATATTCTTGGCGCGAATCGTCTCGCGCAGGGCAATCAACACAGGATGCGATGGACTGCCTTCTGCCACGTAGCACAGATGCAGCTCGTCCTCCCAGGCATCCAGCAACTCCAGGGCGCGCTGGCGATCGGGAACTTCGTCGCCGAGATCATCCGACCAGCGGCAGTAAGCATAAAGATTGTAGAAATGCTGGTGCAGCCGGCGAGGCAGCAGCCACGAGACCACGTTGAAATTCTCGTAGTGATGGGTCGCCAGCCAGCGCGTGTAGCGTTGCGCTTCGCCCGCGCTGCAAGCTTCCGCAGGAAGATGGCGCGCGATTTCGAGTTCCGGTGTGACTAACATGAAGGCCTTGCGGCCGAGGGGTCGTGCCTTTCTTTTTGTGCTTTCCAGCAACAACCGTTGCGGCTGGCTCGCTTTAACAGAACCGAGTGTCCCGCACCCAGAATCCGCGAACGCGGGCCAATCTTCAGGGCTAAGCCTCTTGGGCCAAACCTCAGGGAATGATGGCGGTCTTCAACTGGCCGTTGCGGTGCTTCATGTGTTCGAAGACGGCCGGCAACTCGGCGAGCGGAACTTCGCCGGTAATAAAGTCGCTGGCGCGAACTTCCCCGCGCGCGATGGTATCCAGGGCTTCGCGCATGAACTGCGGCGTGTGATGAAAAGTCGATTTGATGGTGATCTCGGAATAGTGAAGCGCGGCGGGATCGAACTGCACGTGAGCGCCTCGCGGGCAGCCGCCAAAGAGATTCACCGTGCCGCCCTTGCGCGCCATCTGCACAGCCCACTGCCAGGTGTCGGCCGTCCCGACGGCTTCAATCACCGCGTCTGCTCCGCGGCCGCCCTCGCTCAGTTCGCGGACCAGCCTTACCGGGTTCTCAATCTCGGTGATGTCGAAGGCCGCCACGGCGCCCAGGCGTTCCGCTGCGCGAATCTGCGTCTTGCGCTTGCCCAGAGCGATCACGCGAACGCCGCGCGAAGACAGCACGCGCACGAACTTCAATCCGATCGGCCCGCATCCGATCACGACGGCCGTATCCGAAGGCTGAATGCCCGTCTCGTAGACGCCGCGCAGCACGCAAGCAAGCGGCTCGGCCATCGCCGCGTCCACGAAGGAAACCCCTTCCGGAATCTCGAGCATGTTCTGCCGAACGATGCGGCCTGGTATGCGAATGTACTCGGCGTAGGCGCCGTTGTTGAAAAGCAAGTCTTCGCAAAGATTGGGCTGGCCCTTGCGGCAGTAGAAGCAAACATTACAGGGCGCGGAGTTTGCGGGCAGGACGCGCATGCCCCGGCGCACGCCGCCGTTCACGGAGCGGCCCTGCTCTTCGATGACGCCGGCGAGTTCGTGGCCAAAAAGAGCGGGGGGCTTGATCATCCGTGCATGAAACCCCTGTTTCCAGACTTTAAGGTCTGTGCCGCAGGTCAGAGCCACTTCAACGCGCACCAGCACCTCGTCATCGGCCACGCGCGGGATATCCACACGCTCGATCTTCAAGTTTTCGCGGCCGTAAAGGACGGCCGCGTTCATATGTCCGTTTCTCTCGCGTCTCATTGGTGCGTAATCACTACTTTTAAGGTACCATCCAGCGGCCTTGCCGCCAACTCCAAGGCGTCCGCGATGCGCTCAAGCGGAAACCGGTGGGAGATCATCTCTCGTATCGGCAAGCGCCGCTCGAACACCAGGGCCGCGGACTCTTCCTGATCGTCGGCAGACGCACTATAGCTCCCCAAGATTTCCTTTTCTTCCACCCCCACGGCAGCGGCGGGAAATCCCAGTTGCGTCACCGGGTCGTTATGAGCAAACAGTAGCACGCGCCCGCCAGGCCGCGCGATAGCCAGCGCTTCGGGAACTAATGACGGGTTAGGCACGGCCAAAATGACGGCGTCCGCGCCGCGGCCGTGGGTGCGGCGGCGCATTTCATCCACAAGATTCGCGTTCGCTGGATCGAAAGCCTCAGAAGCCCCAAAGCGAACACTGGCGGCTCGGCGGCCCGGCATCGGATCGCTCGCAAAAACGCCGGCGCCTTCGTACTTTGCGAGGAGCATTAACAGCATGCCGATGGGCCCCTGGCCAATTACGAGCACGGTTTCGCCGGCCGCGACCCGGGCTTTGCGCACGGCTTTGAGACAGGTATTCACCGGCTCGACGAAGGTGGCATCTTCGAAGGTCACATCCGGAGGCAGCGCGATCATCCCGCGCTCGACGACCCATGGCATGGCGCGAACGTATTCCGCAAAGCCGCCGCCGTTCGGATCAAAGCCAGCCGTGAGACCCGTTTTCTTGTATCCCGCGCATTGCGAAAAGAGTTTGCGCTCGCAGTAGAAGCAGGCGCCGCAGGGAACATGGTGAAAACTCATCACCCGATCGCCGGGCTTGAACTTCTTCACGCCCGCGCCAGCCTTTACGACGGTGCCGGCGAGTTCGTGTCCCAGAATCTGCGGAGGCGGCACGTAGCCGTGCTCGATCTTCTTGATGTCCGTGCCGCAGATGCCGCAGGCAGCCACGCGGAAGAGGACTTCGCCTTCGCCAATCTCGGGAACGGGAACGGATTCGACGACGACGCGGCCTTTGCCGCGATAGACGCCGGCGCGCATTTGGCGCAGGGAGCCGATGGGCCTGCGTCCGGGGTTAATTGTGGTGGTCGTCTGGCTCATCTTCGATTCGCAAGATCGCGATTTATTCGCGATTAGAAATTTGCATCTGCATCAATTTCGGCCACTTACGTCAAATTCTAATTCCAGATTCGCGATTAGAAATTGGTCTGCTCTAATCGCGAAGATTGTCTCTCGGCGGCCTGCCTTCACCGGGATGCCGCCTTCGCCTCAATGGGCAGAGTGCTGGCCGCGATTTTGGCAATGTAGCCATCCAGGAAGAGCGCGAGCGATTCTGCCGCCTTCCTGCTCTGCTGGCCGAGCCGCACCAATCCCCGCACCGACTGCGGGTGGAGCGCTAGCTGACCAAGAACGCGGGGAACGCTGACCCGACCTTCATCACTGAATACCTGGTTCATATCCAGGGGCAGGTCCTCGTCCACGCCGTCGCTAATCGCTCGGATCGCGACCGCCGGTACGCCGGATGCGCGGGCTTCCAGCAAAATTTCGAAGCTCTCCATTTCCACGGCATCGGCGCTTTTGCCGAGGCGCTTCTTTTCGTCCGCTCGTGAAATGGCGCGCTCCGCGGTGTAGAAGCGATCCACAACGGTGGCACCGCACTCCTCGGCAAACGAAACTAGGGCAGGGCTGCAATCCATCTCGCCACCCGGAACGTCCGTGCGGACGGACTCGGTCGTCACGCTACGCGCTGCGAGAACTTGTCCTATCTCGTACTCGGACCGCAGAGCACCGGCCAAACCCGACGAAATGCAACATCCGAGCAATTCACCCTCGCTCCTAATGACCTTGGCGGCAGACGAGCCGGATGCTCGCGGGCCCGCACCCGTGATGAGAACGGCAACTTCCATGCCGCCGATATCGGCAACGCTTAGGGTCACTGCTCCCAGAGATTCCTCGCGGAAGTTGTGCATCTTTCGCCAGGGGGCGAATTCATTTTCGAGGGCGAATGTGACCAAAACTCTCACCGGAACTCCATCGAGGCCAGTGCAAGGTTCAAAGTCAACACCTGCCGGTCTGAAGACCGGCGCTACAAAACCCCAGGGCCAAAACCCAGACAAAAACTCAGGCAGCAGCGGTGCGGATGGCCGCTACTTTTGCTCCCTTGCCGTGAATGTAACCGTGCTCTTCGTACCAGCGAACGGCGCGGGCGAGCGCGGCTTCAACGGGAGACGGGCGGTAGCCCAGTTCCCTTTCCGCCTTGTCACTTTCGACGAACATGTGATGGCGCGACATCTTCACGCCCTCCACTGGAATCTGGGGCTCGCGGCCGCGAAGGCGCGCGAAGAATTCGTCGGCGTATCCAGCGGCCAGCGCCACAGCATGAGGCAAGCGCACACGCGGCGCGGGACGCCCCACGATGGCCGAGAGCATGTCGAGGATCTGCTTCAAGGTCAGATTGCGGGCGCCCAGAATATAGCGCTCGCCGACGCAACCTTTTTCAGCCGCGAGCAGATGGCCGGCCGCAACGTCTTCGACGGCCACAACGTTGAGACCGGTATCGACGTAAGCCGGCATTTTGCCGTTCAAGAAATCGAGGAGGATTTTTCCCGTCGGCGTAGGTTTCCAATCGCCCGGGCCCACGGGAGCGGTGGGGTTCACAATGACGACAGGGACTCCCTTGGCAGCGGCGCGAAGCGCTTCCTGCTCGGCCAGGAACTTCGAGCGCTTGTAATGGCCAATCATCTCGTCGAGCCGGGATTTCGTGGTTTCGTTGGGCAGGGAGCCGTGGCGAGGCACGGCAATCGTGGCGACGGTGCTGGTGTAAACGACGCGCTCGACTCCAGCCCGCTGAGCGGTTTCGAGCAACCGCTGGGTGCCTCCTACGTTGCTCTCGTAAATCTCCTGGGGATTTGCGGACCAGAGCCGGTAATCTGCGGCGACGTGATATACGCGCCGCACGCCACGCATGGCGCGTTCGATGGATGCCGCGTCGCGCAAATCGCCTTCGGCACGTTCGAGAGGTAAATCTCCGAGGACGTCCGCCTTGCTGGCCTTACGAGTCGGGCGACAAAAGATGCGGACGGTGCTTCCCTGCTCAAGAAGCTGCCGGGCGACGTGGCTTCCCACGAACCCTGTGGCCCCGGTTACAAGTATGGTCATAAAATGCGGAAAACTTCGTCTCCCTGCTGCTGAGGCGCCACCGGAATGACGCGTTTTGAGGCGCTTCCGTTGCCGTTTCCA
>DATJWH010000011.1:0-151114 GCA_035501415.1 Candidatus Limnocylindrales bacterium
CATCCCGAGCGGAGCGTCCCGACGCTTTTTCCCGCGAAAATCGCGCCTTTTCGATTTTCGCGTCGGGACGCGCAGTCGAGGGATCTCTCTTCCAGCCTCTCGAAAACCGAGGATCTCAACAGAGCCATTTCAAATTTGAAACTTGCAATTGCCCTTCAGTCCCTTCATCAGTGTTTATCTGTGCCTGCCCGCCGAAGGCGGGTTCATCTGTGCCTGCCTGCCGCAGGCAGGGTTCCAAAAGGGTTTTGCCGGGCAGAGCGGCAGTGGTCGGCGCGTCCCGCCCCCTGAATCCTCCCTGCTGACCACATCATCTACTCCAACGTGCATTGCAGAAGCCTTTAGCTCCCATCCGGTTTGAGGGATGGCATCGAACGCGGCGATGCACCCATAGTGTGCCCGCGCGATATCAGGAGAGATCTGCAAAAAGAGAAAGGAATCGAGACATGAGTCAGTCATTGAAGGGAAAAGTTGCTCTTGTAACGGGTGCGAGTCGCGGTATCGGCCGTGCCATTGCCGTTCGGTTGGGTCGTGATGGCGCTTTGGTTGCCGTCCACTACGCTCGCAACAAAAAGAGTGCGGACGAGACGGTACGCGCCATCGAAGCTGCCGGAGGCGCGGCGTTCGCCCTCGGCGTTGAGCTGGGCACTCTGGCCAGCGTGGATCAGCTCTTCAAATTGCTCGATGCTGAGCTGAACAAGCGGACGGGCAACAATCAGTTCGATATTCTCGTCAACAACGCCGGCGTCGCTCCGGACTCCCCGGTCGAGACCGCCACCGAAGCCGTTTACGACGAAGTCTTCGCAGTCAATGTCAAAGTGCCGTTCTTTGTCAGCCAGAAGGCGTTGCCGCGTTTGCGCGAGGGTGGTCGCATCATCAACATCTCCTCCGGCGTCACCCGCATCGCCTTTCCTCAGAAGGCCGCTTATGCCATGACGAAGGGCGCGCTCAATATCTTGACTCTCGAGCTCGCGCAGGCGCTTGGCCGTCGCAACATCACTGTCAACTCGCTCGCTCCCGGCTTCACGGACACGGACATGGCGGCGGACATCTTGGGCAATCCGCAGGGAAGGGAATTTGCCAGCTCCGCTTCCGCGTTCAATCGCGTGGGCCAGCCGGACGACATTGCGGATGCTGCCGCATTCCTCGCCTCGAACGACGGGCGATGGGTCACCGGGCAGTATCTCGACGCCACCGGCGGCGCCCGCCTCTAACCGCGCTGCCGCGGCTCGGGTTTTAGTCGATCGAAGCGTCCTCGCACCCTTCACAAGGTCCGTGGTGTTGCGGTTGCCTTTCGGTCTTTCCCTCGAATTTTCGGGTGCCCCACCCTTTGCGGGGTTCGCAAAGGGTGGGCCGCTGTTGCCGTTGCTTTTCGAATCTGTCTTTGACCGTCAGCCTCCGCCTTATCGCGCGAAAGACTGCGGCAGCCACCGCGTCGGGGAAGACTGCGGTTCGTCACGGTGTGGTAGTATTCGCCTTCGCTGTTATATCGAGAAAGAGAATTGCGCCGAACAAAATTAAGGGTCGCCCACCCGCCCACATTCGCGACGATTTTCTCGGGTGACTCAGTCGAGGCCGGACCGGAAGGGGACGTCGCTCCCGACGCCGGCGACGATCTCCGTGCAGTGATGGAGCGGTGGAAAGAAGCGCTGAGGATCCAGACCAGGACATAACTTCCCGAGTTCGTTCGACAAGGAAATCACCCAGAACGACCAGAAGGCAGACTACGGCAAAGGTTACACGCAGTACGCGCTGCTGGGGTAGATAGTGGACACGAAGGAACCTGCGAAATCGGAACCCAGAACGGGCAGATTACACACCGGCTCTTCCGACCTGATCGCTGAGACCCGGCTAGAATTTCCGTGCCTGTTCCAGGTGGAAGTTCTCCGCGAACTGCCGGCGCAACCATCGGAGTTGCGATATTTTCCACCGGCTAGGAGACATGGCAGCGACGGCCTGCTGCTGCGGATAACACCCGATAAGGTAGCGTCTTGGAGTGGTTTATTCGCTGCCCAGCCGAGCGGAAGATACAGAACGGGAATCTACTCGTGCCCTGACGCGAACGCCCTGTGTGTTGTCTCAAATGGGGCTGGCTACATCCTGGATGTAAGAGACCCAGACCGCTACCAAGACATTCCAATCTCTCCGGTGCTAGATGTTGTTCCTAGCATCGAGTCCGGGCTCCTAATACTTGCCAACTACACGGACGTGCTCGCTTGGGATCGATCGGGAAAACGGTGGCTCGCCGAGCGGGTCTCTTTCGATGGGATTCGCGACCTTCAAGTTCTGAATGGGGCTCCACAGGGCTTGGCATGGTCGCCGACTGATGGTGAGCAGCCGTTCGTTCTCGATCCGATCACTGGTGCACACCTTTCCCCTACCTAAGTTGGTTGCGTCCCTGTGGTACCGGACGGCCGGTGAGGCCGACTTCGCCTTGATCTGCCCCCTAGCTCCGCACGACATCATGCCATGCGACACCAAACCCGCTGAACTGATGGCCAGGGGTAAGCCAACGGCTTGAAAGAGACTTTTTAGATTTTTCATTTTTTTTTTTCGATTCCTGATCACAAATCGCGATTTCGTAACCCCGATTTCTTCTGTCACTTGCAGACTTGGAGCACACGTGTCAAGTTGCCACGCATGATAAAATAGTGTCAGTGGGAAAATGAGAGACTAAAGGCCAAAATCGAATGCTCCGGCGACCTTCTCCTCCCAACCGCCGGGCGCTCCCCATCCAATTTCTAATCTATACACCGAAGATTAGAAATCGCCGCAACCCTCGCCGAATCAGCCACTTGCATTTTTCTAATCTATACAAATCCCGGGCCTTTTTCTGGCGCTTATTTGGCGGTTGGCGCACCGTCGCTGGCCGAGCTAACCACGGCGCAAACGCCGCCCGCCAATCAACCTATGATTTTTTTAATCGCCAAAATGGGGAATTAGAACCCCTCGTAAGTCATAGAAAACAAAGGACCGGCACCCAGTCTAATCGCCAAAAAACGCGATTTCGTCGCCTCAAATTTTTTCAGCCCCTACAGAAAATGGAAGGCATGGCGGCGCAGGTTTATGTGACGGACGGGCGCACAGTAGCCGCGGAAGCGGTGATCGTCGCGGACGCGGGCGCGAGGCCGTCAGAGGCGGCGTCGACGCGGATTTCCCCTGCCGACTTCAGCGACTGGACGATCGCGCAGCACAGCCCGTTGAACGCCGAGCGATTGTTGCCCTTATCGGATTCGTGGGAACTCGGATCGCCATTGCCCACTCCGATGAGGCGCCCGGCCCCGGAGACCTTGAAGCGCACGTCGTTCGACGCCGTCGGCATCACGCGGCCCTGTGCGTCCTGGATTTCGACAACGACCACGGATACGTCTTCGCCATCCGCAGCAATTTTCAGCCGGTCGGGGCGCAGAACAATCTTCGCGGGATTGCCGGTGGTCTCGCGCTTATCGACGAGGACCACTTTGCCGTCCTTCATCCCGCGCGCGGCGATCACACCAGGAGCATATTTCACTTTCCACTGCACGTGCGAATTGCGCTCAACATTCTTCGAGCCGAGGCTCGCGCCGTTCAGAAATAATTCGACGCTATCGAGATTCGTGAAGCACCAGACGTCAATCTCAGTTCCTTCTTTGCCTGGCCAATTCCAGTGCGGGAAAAGATGGAGGACAGGCTGCGATGTCCACCAGGACTGATAGTAGTAGTAAGTGTCCTTGGGGAATCCGCAGGTATCCATGATGCCAAAATGCGAGCTGACGCACGGCCAGCCGTACGGGCTGGGTTCGCCGCGATAGTCGAAGCCGGTCCACGCAAAGCAGCCGGAGAGAAATTCACGCTCGGCGTAGACCTTCCACCAATCTTCGACGCTGATCGCATAGTGCGGAAAATTCACATCGTACGCGCTGACGTACCCGCGATCGGGATCGTTGACGTAAATGCCGCGCGTCGCAAAGTCGCTGGCGGTTTCGGTGCCGATGGAGGGCTGCTTCGGAAACTGCTTGTGAAATTCGTCGATGCGGCCGCCGTTGTGAGGAAACTCCTTGGCGCCGCCGGCGTACCCGTAGTTGAAGCCCTGCACGTCGACGACGCCAGAAATTCCTTTGCCCCAGCTTCCGTTCATTGCAACAGTGACAAGGCGGCTGGGATCGAGTTTCCGCGCGAGCTCCTTCATGGTGGAGACGATGCGGGCGCCGCGCGGCGTGCCTTGATCGGGCTCTTCGTTGCCCAGCGACCACAGGAAGATCGACGGATGATTGCGGTCGCGGCGAATCATGCGCTCGAGTTCGCTGAGGCCTTCGGGAGTGGACGACATCATGCGCGTCTCGTCGAGGACGAGCATGCCGAGGCGGTCGCAGGCGTCGAGCAATTCCGGTGTCGGCGGATTGTGCGAGGTGCGATAGCCGTTGCAGCCCATCTCCTTCAGTCGCTCGATGCGGTAGTACTGGAGGCGGTCGGGAAGCGCGGAGCCGACGCCGGCGTGGTCCTGATGATTGCAGGTGCCCTTGATTTCGACGCGCTTGCCGTTGAGGAAGAAGCCCTTATCCGCGTCGAAATGAACGGTGCGAATGCCGAACGTGGCGGAATCACGGTCGGCGGCAGCGCCGGAATTTTCGAGCGAGCAGACGGCGCGATAAAGATTGCGCTCCTCGAGCGACCAGAGCGCAGGATGTTCGATCGTGGCGCGCGCTTCGACAGTGCGCGTTTCGAACGGAGAAATTGTGGCGGGCGCGGACTCGGCGGTGGCGACGGTTTTTCCCGCGGCATCGAGAATGTGCGAGACCACGCGGCACGCGGCCGGCTTGGCGGTTTCGTTTTCGATTTCCATGGAGACGAAAACGGTGGCGGCGGAGCTGTGAACTTCGGAGCGAACGTAAACGCCGTGATGGGCGAAATGAAGCGGGCCGGTCTTCTCGAGCCAGACGTGGCGATAGATTCCGGCGCCTTCGTAGAACCAGCCTTCGCCTTCGGTGGCGTCGACTCGGACGACGAGAACATTCTTCGCGCCGTAATTCGCGAAGTCGGTGACGTCGCAGCGATACGGCGCGTAGCCGCTGAAATTCACGCCCATATAATGGCCGTTGAAGAGAACGATGGCGTTGCGAAACATGCCGTCAAATTCGAAAGAGATGCGGCGGCCTTCGTCGGACGCGGAAAGATCGAAGACGCGGCGATACCAGCCGATGCTGGTATCAGGAAATTCGCGGCCGAGCGGATGAGCGCCGCGCTCCTGAAGATTTGGGATGTTGCGGAAGGGAAGCTCCACCGCCCAGTCGTGAGGGAGGTCGAGCGAGCGCCAGGAGCTGTCGTCGAATCGCTCATGGAGGACAGGAACCTCGAGAAGCGACTTCGAGAAGAGCGCGCCGCCGCGGTGCAGTTCGCCCCAGGCAAAATCCTTCGAGGCATCGTCGGCGTCGCCGAGATGGAAGCGCCAGCCAAAATCGAGAAGAAGACGCTCGCGGAGCGTGGAGTCTGGCGAGGGCGGCGCGGCCGACGCAGACTGGGACGCGGCGCTGTGCACGTTCGGGATGGCAGACGCGGTGACGGTGGATTTGTCGGGAAGTGCGGCAGCGGCGGAAGCGGCAACGCAAGTTTTCAGAAGATCGCGACGAGTAAGACGCATGGCAGCAGCACTATATCAAACTCTCGCGGAAAGATATCCGACTAGAGAATGAAAGCCGGCGCGCGCGATTGGCGCTATTCGATGCCGAGCTTGTGCTGCATCTCCTCGAGAGTGATGTTTTTCGTTTCGGGGTAGAAGAAGAGGACGACGATAAATTGGATGGCCGTCATGGCCGCGAAAAAGACGAAGGGATAGCCGTGGGATTTCGCGGCGATGAGGGGGAAGGTGAGAGAAATGGCGGCGTTGGTGATCCAGTGAGAGGAGCTGCCGAGGCTCTGTCCCTTGGCGCGAACGCGATTGGGAAAAACCTCTCCGATGTAAACCCAAATCACAGCTCCCTGCGAGATGGCGAAAAAGGCGATGTAAGCGATGAGAAGCCAGAGCAAGTCGTGCTGGTGCTGGTTCTTCAGGAAGATGGCGGCGACGCCCGAGAGGCATCCGACCATGCCGGCGGAGCCAATGAGGAGGAGAGTCTTGCGGCCGAGTTTGTCGATGACGGTCATGGCGAGAAGCGTGGCAATGAGATTGGTGGCGCCGACGGCGACGGCCTGAAGATCGCCGGAAACGCGGCTGAAGCCGGCGAAGGAAAAAATGTCATTGAGGTAGTAGAGGATGGCATTGATTCCCGCGAGCTGATTGAACAGACCAATGGTGACCGCAAGGAAAATCGGGTAGCGGTATTTCCAGGAAAAAAGCGGCTCGGCGGCTTGCGCGCGTTCGAGATGGATGGAGGCGACGATTTCGCGAAGCTCGGCGTCAGGATCGGGCGAGCCGATCGATTGAAGGACCGAGCGGGCTTCCTCGACGCGATTCTGCGTGGCGAGCCAGCGCGGGCTCTGCGGAATGCCGAAGAGGAGAACAAGGAAAAGCAACGCGGGAGCGGCAGCGACCCCGAACATCCAGCGCCAGTCCGACGGGCCGGCCACGATGCGGGCCACGACGTAGTTCGAGAAGTAGGCGAGAAGGATGCCGATGACGATGTTGATCTGAAACATGCCGACGAGGCGGCCGCGCCACTTGGCGGGTGAAACCTCCGCGATATAAACAGGGCCTAAAACCGATGAACCACCTATACCCAGCCCCCCTATGAAGCGGGAGACGAGAAGCATGGGCCAGTTCAAAGCAAACGCGCAGCCGAGCGCGGAGACAACGTACAGGACGGCGAGCACACGAAGCGTTTCACGCGCCCCGAATTTCTGGCCAATGACGCCAGCGGACATTGCGCCGATGACGGTGCCCGCGAGGGCCATGAAGACTGTGACGCCGAGAGTTTCGGGCGTCAGCGAATAGACGACCGTGAGCGAATGTGTGGTGCCGGAGATGACGGCAGTGTCGAAGCCAAAGAGAAGGCCGCCGAGCGCGCCTACGACAGCGGACTTGAGGAGATTCGAGTTGAGTGTCATGCATCCTCCGCGGCGGCCGGGGAAACGAGCGTGTGAAGGAGAGGCAGCACGGTCAGGCCTGCTGAGATTTCGAACTGCTTTCGAGAGTGACCCAAGGCAGAAGACAGGCGCCCAGAATTCCGGATTCGGCGCCGAGCGCGGCGGGCTCGACATACGTCTTGGCAGAGCGATGGCCGAATTCGTCGAGCTGGCCATCGGTAAGACGGTAGACGTAGCTGCGGTGCGTCAGCTCGGCGAACATCTTCGGCGCGAAGAGGTCCCAGGCCTGAGCGACGCCTCCGCCGACGACGTAAAGCGGGAGGTTCAGCGTGTTGACTAGCGCACCAAGCCCGATCCCGAGCGAGCGGCCAACGAGATCGAAAATGCTTTGAGCCTCCGCATCGCCATCGCGCGCGAGCTGGGCGACTTCGAGCGAGCTGAAGCCGGGATCGATGGTGCGCAAGGCGACGAGGCCGGGCGCGTTGGTGCGCGCCATGGTTTCTTCGGCGAGACGGCGGATGGCTGTGGCGGAGGCATATTGTTCGAGACAACCGTTGCTGCCGCAACCACAGACGTGGCCGTCCGGCCAGATGGTTGCGTGGCCGGCTTCGCCTCCCATGCCGTTCATGCCGTCCCAGATTTTGCCGTGAATGATAATGCCGTTGCCGACGCCGGTGCCGAGCGTGAGCATGCAAAGCGAGTCGAGGCCGAGCGTCTTGCCTTTGCCGAGAAGGCATTCGGCGAGAGCGGCAAGATTGGCGTCGTTTTCGACGATGACGGACATGCCGAGAATACGCTCGACGGTTGCGCGGAGTTCAAAGCCGTCCCAACCCGGGAGATTCGGGAGATGGCGCAGGCGGCCTTCGGGAAGTTCGATGGGACCTGGCGAGCCAATGCCGATGCCGACGAGAAGTGGGCGCGAATATTCAGCGATGAGTTTCTGGATGGCGCCGCACATGTCGCGGACAACGGCATCACGCCCGTCATGAAGACGAGTCGGCAAGTTGACGTGGTCGAGAATGCCGGGGGATTGCGAATAAGCGGCGATGCGGAGATTCGTGCCGCCGAGATCGACGCCAATCGTGTAGCGGGCCGAGTTCATGGCGTGCGGGCGAGCGCCTCAAAAACGGCAAAGGTGATCGAAGGGCAAAGGCAAGCGGCGAAGATTTGCGAGCAACGCGGCCCGTTTCGCATGATCGAGAAGGTGACGCGAAAGCACTATACATGAAGTAGCGCGGGCGTGTCAGGCGGAATCCCGAAAGCAAGGGACGCGAGCGCGGAGTTGCCGTATAATTCGCGATTCGAAGCAAGTTCTTCGCGGCGACACTTGAGAAGACAGCGGCGTCCGATGAAGCGTTTGCCCGGCGGGCAATAGCGTGAACAGGGAAGGGAGACGAGGATGAGGATCGCGTTGCTGTGCGCGGTGGCGAGCCTGGCGCTGGCAATTTCCACTCGAGCGCAGACGATCGAGGGGAGTTGGCAAGGATCGGTGAAAGACAGCGGCGTCGAGCGGCACCTGGTGTTGCACATCACGACCGAGGGTGGCGCGCTGAAGGGCAGCTTCGACCTGCCGGACGACTTCGATTTCGGCAATCCTTTGAGCTCGATCTCATTCGAGAATTCATCGCTAAAGTTCGCGGCCGGACCATTTTCGTTCGAGGGAAAGATGTCCGCCGATGGAAATACGATTGACGGCGCATTTACGCACGATGGGCAACAGCTTCCGTGCGTCTTCACGCGAAAGGCGGCGGGAGCGGTGGACGTGGCGGACGTGCTGCGAAGTTTGCAGAGCTTCACGCATTTGCCGGCGGACGAGTGGCGATTTCATGTGGGAGACGTTCCGCACGGGGAGACGCCGAGCCTGGATGATTCGAGCTGGATGCTGGTGAGGGGCGGGACGCAGTCGTCGACGGAGGCGGTGTGGTACCGGCGATGGATCGAAGTCCCGAAGAACCTGAACGGATACGATCTGACGGGAACGCGAATCTGGTTTCAGTTCCGCGCGTATGCGAACGGCCCGATGCCGCAGATCATTTATTTCAACGGGCGGCGGGTCGCCATGGGCGACGACCTGGAGCCGATCGTTCTGTTCGATGATGCGCGGCCGGGAGACAAGATTCTGGTGGCCGTGAAGCTGTTGCACACCGTCGACCAGAAGACCTTCGCCGGCGCGGAGCTGAAGATCGATTTTGCGGAGGCGCGGCCGAATCCCTCGGACTTGATGCAGGAGATCGAATCGACCGCGACGCTGACGCGCGCCCGGTGGGCGAGCGAACCGAGCGTGAAGCAGCAATTCGATGCGGCAGTGCTGGATGTGGACTTGAGCGCATTGCGGGAAGCGAACCAACAGGAGTTCGATTCTTCGCTGCGCAAGGCGCAGAGCGCGCTGGAATCGATGAAGCCGCTACTCCAGGGGACAGAGGTGCGGTTGACGGGAAACGCCCACATCGACGCGGCGTGGCTGTGGCCGTGGACGGAAACGGTGGATGTGGTGCGGCGAACCTTCGGAACCGCGCTGCAACTGATGGACGAGTATCCGGATTACACGTACACGCAGTCGGCGGCAGCCTACAGCGAATGGATCGTCGACAAGTATCCGGACGAGTACAAGCAGATTCTGGACCGCGTGAAGCAGGGGCGATGGGAACTGGTGGGCGGAATGTGGGTCGAGCCGGACCTGAACATCCCGTGCGGAGAGTCGCTGGTGCGGCAACTGCTGGTCGGCCAGCGATACTTCAAGGATAAGTTCGGGGTGACGACGCGCATCGGGTGGAATCCGGATTCCTTCGGATACAACTGGCAACTGCCGCAGATTTACAAGCGGTCGGGGATCGATTACTTCGTCACGCAAAAGATGGCATGGAACGACACGACGCAATTGCCGCTGAAGCTTTTCTGGTGGCAGTCGCCGGACGGCAGCCGAGTGCTGACGTATTTTCCGCACGACTACGTGAACGAGATCGATCCGGTGAAGATTTCGAGTGACGTGGCGAAGGCGCGGGAACTGAATCCGGGCCTGACCGAGATGATGCACCTCTACGGAATCGGCGACCACGGCGGCGGTCCGACGCGGGCGATGCTCGACAGCGGCATGCACTGGACGCAGCCGCAGATGGTGGCGCCGCCCATGAAGTGGGGAGTGGCGCAGGGATTTTTCTCGGACGTCGAAACGAAGGTGGATACGGCGGACGCGCCCGTTTGGAACTACAAGACGCTTGCGGCGGGCGATACGAAGCTGCCGGAACCGCCGCCGGGGAAGATCAGTCTTCCGGTATGGGACGATGAACTGTACTTTGAATATCACCGCGGAGTTTTCACAACGCAGGCCGAGCACAAGCGAAACATACGCGAAGGCGAAGAGCAACTGCTGAACGCGGAGAAGATTTCGTCGCTGGCGTGGGTGGATGGAGCATCGTATCCGGACGGACCGTTGACCGAAGCGTGGAAGAAGGTGCTATTCAATCAATTCCACGACCTGGCGGCGGGATCGGGAATCGGCGTGATTTATAAGGACGCGCAGCGCGATTTCGACGTGGTGCGCTGGACGACGCGAGACGCGAGCATCCGAGGCTTCCATCGAATCGCGAGCGAGATCGATACGAAGGCGGCGCCGGGCGTTCCAGTGATGGTGTGGAATCCGCTGGCGTGGGAGCGAACGGACGTCGTGGAAGCAAGCGTGCAGTTGCCCGAGCCGGCGAAGAACGGAATCGCGGTGATCGACGCGAAGGGCAACGCGCTGCCGGTGCAGATTCTATCGAGCAATGCGGCGACGAACACCTACGACCTGCTGATCGAAGCGAAGAACGTGCCGTCGATGGGCTACGAGATTCTGCACGTGGTGCCGGAGAAGCGCGAGGTGGCGTCGGATTTGAAGGCGAGCGGGCTGACGCTGGAGAACAAATTCCTCCGCGTGACAGTGGACCCGCACAGCGGATGCGTGACGAGCCTTTTCGACAAGCGGACGAATTTCGAGTCGATCGCGAAGGGCGGATGCGGGAACGAACTGGTCGCGTTCAAGGACACACCGAAGGATTACGACGCGTGGAACATCGACGCGGACTTCGACAAGGTGTTCTGGAACCTGGACAAGGCGGACTCGGTGGAGCTCGTCGATCGCGGCCCGCTGCGCGCGTCGATTCGCGTGACGCGAACGTGGCAGAAATCGAAGTTCGTGCAGGATATTCGGCTATACGCGGGGTTGGATCGAGTGGACGTCGCCAACGACTTCGACTGGCACGAAACGCACGTGCTGCTGAAGGCGGCGTTTCCGCTGGCGGCGTCGAGCAACGAGGCGACGTTCGAGATTCCGTACGGGTCGATCGAAAGGCCGACGACGCGCAACAACAAAGTGGAGCAGGCGAAGTTCGAGGTGCCGGCGCTGCGCTGGGCCGACTTGGGCGACGCGAATCACGGCTTCAGCCTGATCAACGAATCGAAGTACGGCTACGACGCGAAGGGCAACGTGCTGCGAATTTCGCTGCTGCGGTCGCCGACGTGGCCGGACCCGGATGCGGACCGCGGAGAGCATCGCTTCCTGTACTCGCTGTACCCGCACGCGGGCGATTGGAAGCAGGCGATGACGGTGCGTCACGGATACGACTTCAACTACGAGCTGCAATCGATGCAGCTCGAAGCGCACGAGGGCAAGCGGCCGGCGGAACATTCGTTCGTGAGCGTGGACAATCCGAATGTGGTTCTAACGGCGGTGAAGAAGGCAGAGGACGCGGACGGGTTGATTTTCCGCTTCTACGAGTGGGCGGGGAAAAGCGGCGACGTGCGGATTTCGGTGCCAAAGGGCGCGGCGTCTGCGACGATGACGAACCTGATGGAGAAGCCGGAAGGCGCTGCGCTGGCGGTGACGAACGATCAGGTGACTGTGCCGGTGCACCCGTACGAGATCGTCTCGGTGCGAGTGGACTATCCGCACGAGAAGTAGCGGCAGAGCGCTAGAAACCGTACTTTGCAATCACGCCTGACTTGGCGACGACGGCGACGGCTCCGCGCTGCGCCGGAAGATGTAACTTCAATTCGAATCCTGTGGTGGCGTCGACGAGGTCGACGTCGGAGTCCTCATCGGCTTCGGAGACGATTGAGTAAAGCACCGAATCCTTGAGAATCGTCGGATAGATGAGGACGCCGTCGGGGAGTTTGGATTTCAGCGTGAACGGCGCCCGCACTCCTACAGCATCGAAAACCGCGGAATAAAGAGCTGCCGCAGCGTCGGTCCCTTCAGCCAGTTCCACCGGGTAGGGCGCCCAGAAGATGTGGCCGCTGCCCTGCGGAATATCCTTCACCTGCTGACCATCCTTGAAGTGCAGAATCTCGAGCCAGCTCTGGGGAAAAGCGTCGAACGACAGCGGAATCGAGTGATCCTTGAAACTCATTTCCGCGGTGTGAACGGTAAGCGGCTCGAGCTGCGCGTCGAGGCCGAGCGCGGATGTGCGATCGACAAAATGCCAGTGCGGGTCGCGGTCGACAGGCCCTGTGACCAGCAAATTGCCGCCGGCCTTCACGTAGGCCAGCAGAGCCTGCCACGTGGGTTCTTCGAGCGCCTGCGGCGACGGGAGAATCACGAGCTTCGGTGAGCCGAGATGCGCGATCTGGTTTTCAGCAATGACGTAGACGGGCGTGCGGTCGTCATAGGCGGCCGCGCGCACGGAATTGCGCTGGGCGGAGACTTGGAGGTCCTTGATGGCGGAGAATTGTGCTGCCTGAGACGTGACAATAGCGACTGACGCAGGCTGCGGATCCTGAAGGCTGGCGCGCGCGTCGCGAGCAAAGGCGGCAAAGCCGCGGAGAACGGTGGCTTCGGGCTTTTCGGTGAGGTCGGCGCGGAGAGCGCCGATGGGGACTTCGCCGTCGGAGGTCATGTAATCGTTCGAGTTCCAAAGCCACTGGATCGCGCCGGAACCCTCGACGAAGGACAGGGCGATTTTGCGCTCGAGGAGATTGGCGGTGCTGTCGTCGGTGCGGCGCGAGACCATGGTGAGCGCGAGTTCGTTCTGCACCCCAGTCTCCTGAATCAGCATGGGCAGGCCGGGCTGCTTGGCGACGAGTGAATCCCACAGGAGCGCGTCGTTGTTCCACCAGGAATGGTTCGTGGTGAAATCCACCTGCGAGCTGAAGAAGGCGGGATTGAGGCGGTTGTCGAAGCCGCCTTCGTCCTGGCCTACGGTGATGGGCTGCTGCGAGGCGGTGGCGCGAATGGCCGTGCGAAGATTTTTCACCCAGTTGGTGAATTCGGCTTGCGCAAATTCGAAGAAGTCGTAAAGCTTCAGGGAATTCACGCCGGAATACATTCCGCGCGGTGAAAATTCGAGTTCCGAGGGGACGGGAAGAACGTCGGTGGGCGAGACGGCGGGGAGGCCCCAGTCGTCGGCAAGAGCTTCCCGGTCGGGATAGCGGGCGGAAAGCCAGCGATTCCACGCGGCGAGCTCGAAGCGGTCGCCATTCGGGCGCATTTGCCAGAGATGCTGCGAGAAGCTCGGCTCGTTGATCAGGTCCCACGCGACGAAGGGAACATCGTGGAAGCGATTGACGACCGAGGAGACAAGGTTCGTCTGCCGGCGCACGGCCTGGGGATCGAGGTAGGCATTTTCACCGCCGAGAACGTCCGGCAGAAAGGCGAAGAATTCGAATTGAATGGGAAGGCCGTGGCGGCGGGCGGTCATGAGGAAGGCTTCGAGCGTGCGGAGTGTCCGTTCGTAGGGGCGGCCTTCTTCGTCGCAGAACTTGTCCCAGCCTGTCCACCAGCCGGTGCGAATCATGTTGAGGCCGGCGGAGCTGATTTGGGCGAGATCGGAATCCCACACGTAGACATTGGGATGATCGAAGAAGAGGCGCTGAGCGTCGCTGGCCATGTAGGTGGTGCCGACGACGGCGAGCGGACGGCCATCGAGTTCGAAGTAGTTCGGATTCACGGTGAGATGCGGACCCGAGCGCAGATAATCGAGATTGCGAATCCAGAAGCCGGAATGATAGACCGCGCGAATTTCGCTGCCTTCGAGAAGCTCGGCGGAAATGGTGTAGAGGCCACCTGCGCGCGGAGCGGGAAATACGACGGGTTGAACGAGCGGAAGCGCGACATTCTGCGTGGTCTTCTGTTGTGGCGACTGGTCGGATGAGATGGTGATGCGCGCCGTGAGATTGGATTCGGGCGGCGCGGCGGATTTCCAGCTTACGCTGATTTCGACGGGCTCGCCGGGAAGGTAGAGCGGGAGCGTGGGCGCGACGACGAATTCTTCGGCGCCGCGTAAGGCGTCAAAGACGAGCGCGGGTACGATTTGTTTTGCGGCGGCGGAGGCGAAGAAATCGGGCGCGAGGTCGGCGTCTATCAGTGTCCACCGGCCGCCGGCGAAGCGGTTGCGGACGTGGTCGATCTGGATGGCGGGAGCGGACATGCGACGGCCTTCGCGAGAACCCCAGACGAGGGCGTCGAGGCGGGCATCGAGGCGGCCGGCTGAGCCGTCGCGATTGTAGACGTCGGATGAGGTGAGATGAATAGTGGGGCTAAAGGCGCGCTGCCAGGAGAAGCGCGGCAGATGCACGAGGACATTCGGGTTGACGGAGAAATCGAGGCCGTCGGAGCCGGGCGTTTCCTGATACTGATCGATCAGAAGTTCGCGGGAATCGCGGACGCTGTAGGCGCGAAGATGCCAGCCGGAAGCGTCGTGGTATGCGGCGCGAGTGAAGGGGCGGCCGCCAAGGACCAGAAGATCTCCGCCGCGCTGCAGGAAGGCAAAGATATCGTCCCATTCGGATTCAGGGTAGGCGGAGCCGAAGGGCATCACGAGGAGATGTGCCGAAGCGTCGGCAAGAGCATCATGGAGCTGCGCGGCAGTCTCGAAGCGAGCGCCGGGAATGAGTGCGTTCAGGTCGGTCTGCGAGGGCGAAGCGGAGTCGGCGGCGGGGAAGCCATCTTCGTAGAAGACGACCGTGCCGGAGCCCTGCGCGCGCGCCTGGGCAGGGGCAAGAAGGGCGGCAGCCGACAGAAGTAGGATCGAAAGGCCAGTCTTGGTCATGTATGATGCTCCTCCGCGCACAGGCATTTGTAGGACAGAGGCACACCTTGGTGCAATCTCGAAGTTATAGCGGAAGATGAAAACCATCGAAGAATTGAAAGCGCGTTTTCGCGAGGTTTATGGGGGGGAACCGGCGGTGTACCGCGCGCCGGGGCGCGTGAATTTGATCGGCGAACACACGGATTACAACGATGGCTTCGTGTTTCCAGCGGCGATCGATCTCTTCACGTGGGTGGCCATCGCGCCCCGAAGCGACCGGCGACTGGAGCTGCGGTCGGAGAATTTTACGGAAGCGGCCAGCCTCGACCTGGATGCGGCACCGCCGAAGCCTACGCGCGCCTGGAGCAGCTATGTGGTGGGTGTCGCGCTGGCGCTGGAGGGAGCGGGACATCGCCTGCGGGGCGCGAATGTGCTGATTCGAGGGGAGGTGCCGATTGGCGCGGGCGTGAGTTCGTCGGCTGCGCTGGAGGTTGCGAGCGGATTCGCGCTGCTGGCGAACTCGGGGCTCGAGATCGAAGGCCGCCAGTTGGCGAGGCTTTGCCAGGCAGCCGAGAACGATTTCGTGGGGACGCGGTGCGGAATTATGGATCAGCTCGCGTCGTCGTGTTGCGTGAAAGACCGGGCGCTGCTGCTCGATTGCCGGTCGCTCGAATTTTGCAATCTTCCGTTGCCGAATGACGTGCGGCTGGTGGTGTGCAACAGCATGGTGAAGCGCGAGCTTGCGGGAAGCGCGTATAACACACGACGCGCGGAGTGCGAAGAGGGCGTCCGCGTGCTGGCGCAGCGATTTCCACAGGTGAAGGCTCTACGCGACGCGACCATGGCGCAATTGGACGCGTGCCGCGCTTCGGTGGCTTACAACGTGTACAGGCGTTGTCGCCACGTCATAACGGAGGACGAGCGCGTCCTACGAGCGGCGGATGCGTTGGAACATAACCGGCTGGATGATCTGCGGCAAGCGATGGCGGAATCGCATCGCAGCTTGCGCGATGACTACGAAGTGAGCTGTGCCGAGCTAGACCTGCTGGTCGAGCTGGCAAACCAGGTTCGAGGAGTGCAGGGAGCGCGGATGACGGGCGCGGGCTTCGGAGGCTGCACCATCAATCTGGTACACTCGAATGCGATTGACGAATTTCGGAAGCGCGTTCCGGCGGAGTACGAACAGCGCACAGGCTTGAAGCCCGACATTTATGTGTGCAGCGCGGCCGACGGCGTCAGAAGAGCGGAATAGGCCGCCGCGCAGAGACCAGATGGCGTCACTGATCCTCACCGAGCAGGCACACCGAAGGTTCAATCCACTGACTCGCGAATGGGTGCTCGTCTCGCCGCACCGGACAGCGCGGCCGTGGCAAGGACAAGTGGAGCACACCGAGCGCGAAGCGGGCATCGCGTACGATCCCCAATGCTACATGTGTCCGGGAAACACGCGGGCCAGCGGCGCTAAGAATCCGGATTACAAGGATGTGCTTGTCTTCGACAACGATTTTCCGGCGGTGCGGATCGACACGCTGGATGGCGCGATGGAGGACGGCCTGTTGGTGGCGCGGGCGGAATCGGGAATCTGCCGCGTGGCGTGCTTTTCGCCGCGGCACGATTTGACGCTGTCGCAGATGGAGGTGCCCGCGATACACAGAGTGGTGGACGTTTGGGCGAGCCAGTCGCAGGAACTGGGGGCGCGAAAGGAAATCCGGCACGTGCAGATTTTCGAGAATCGCGGCGCCATGATGGGATGCAGCAACCCTCATCCGCATTGCCAGATTTGGGCGACCTCGAGCGTGCCGAATGAGCCCGCGAAGGAACTCGAGGGCTTTGCGGGGCACCAGCGCGCGAAGAACACGTGTCTGCTCTGCGACTACCGCAAGCAGGAGGAAGCGGCGGGCGAACGTCTTGTGTGTGGAAACGAGTTTTTCCTAGCTGTAGTTCCGTTTTGGGCCGTGTGGCCTTTTGAAACGCTGGTAATGCCAAAGCGGCATGTGGGATCGCTGGCCGATTTATCGAGTGAGGAGCGCGAGGGGCTGGCAAGCTTGCTGAAGCGGCTCACAACGCGTTACGACAATCTTTTTGGAGTGCCGTTTCCGTATTCGATGGGGTTTCATCAGAGCCCTACGGACAAAGTTGCCCATCCGGAATGGCACTTGCATGGGCATTACTACCCGCCGCTGCTGCGGTCGGCGACGATTCGGAAATTCATGGTGGGATTTGAGATGCTGGGAAGCCCGCAGCGCGATTTGACGGCGGAGCAAGCCGCCGAAAGGCTGCGGGCGAGCCAGGAACGGTAAGGGGGAGGCAAAGGCAGAGCATGTCGATACTCGTGACGGGCGGCGCTGGATACATCGGCAGCGTGACGGTAGAACTGCTGCGCAAGAGAGGCGAGAAGGTAGTGGTGCTCGACGACGTGGCGCGCGGACATCGCGAAGCGCTCGAGCGGGACGTGCCGTTTTACAAGGGGAATGTGGGCGACCAGGCGCTGATTGCGAAAATCATGTCCGAGCACGAAATCGAGTCGTGCATTCACTTCGCGGCGCTGACATATGTCGGCGAATCCGTCGAGAAGCCCGCGATGTATTTCGAGAACAACGTGCAGCAGGGAATCGAGTTCATCGGGACGCTGGAGCGCGCTGGAATGCGGCGGATCGTTTTCTCATCGACGGCAGCAACGTACGGCGAGCCCAAGCGCATACCGATTCTGGAGAGCGATTCTCAGTGGCCGGAGAATCCGTATGGCTGGTCAAAGCTGCTGATGGAGCGGCTATTGAACGCATACGACCGAGCATACGGAACGAAGTTCGTGGCGCTGCGCTATTTCAACGCGGCCGGAGCGACGGAGCGGTGCGGCGAGGATCACGATCCGGAGCCGCACCTGATTCCCAACATTCTCGCGGCTGCGGCCGGAGAGAAGAAAGAGATCGCCGTCTTCGGAAACTGCTATCCGACGCCGGACGGGACGGCGATTCGCGATTACGTGCACGTGACCGATTTGGCTGACGCGCACATTCTGGCGCTCGAACACCTGCGGCGTGGCGGCACGTCGGACTTTATGAACCTGGGAACAGGAGAGGGCCACTCGGTAATGGAAGTGATCGAAGCGGCGCGGAAGGTTACCGGTAGGGCGATTCCGACGCGAATCGAAGCTCCGCGCCCGGGCGATCCGGCGCGATTAGTGGCCGACCCGACGAGGGCGAAGAATGTTCTGAAGTGGAAGCCAGAAGCGGACCTCGAAGAAATCATCCGGTCGGCGTGGGAGTGGAAGCAACGGCATCCTCGGGGCTACGCAGCCTCCTGACGGACAACTGAGTTGCCTCGCAGTTGCCTCGCGCTCAGCCTGGTCCACAAAGAAAAGAGCCCCGGCATGAACGGACCGGGGCTCCTGCGTGTTGGGGGAGGAACTAGCGGACGCGCGCGTTGTGCTTCTTCGCGTAGATGTTGCGAGACGCTTTGTTCTGTTGCTGATTCACGGCGCGCTTATCGGCCTTCGTCAGCTTGCCACCGTTGGCTTGACGCATGCCGCTCACTTCACGGTTGATACCCTGCTGCTGGTTTTCCAGCTTTGCAGTTTCACCGGGCCTAAGTTGGCCGCTCTTGACGCCCTGCGCGATGCGATCCTGCTGATTCTCGCGGCGCTGCCCGACTTCGTTGTTGCCATAGTGGGCGGTGTTGGCGTTGTGCTTGTCGTCATAAATCTTGTTGGAGAGCTTGTTCTGCTGGTTGTTGAGCTTGGCGCGATCGGCGGCGGTCAGATGGCCGTCGTCCTCGGAGCGCATCGTGTGCTCTTCCTTATTCATGCCTGCTTCCTTGGTTTCGAGATTCTTCGTCTCGCCGGCGTTGAGCTGCCCGCTCTGAATGCCCTGGGAAATTCGCTCCTGCTGATTGTCTTTCCGCTGAGCAACCGTGGCCGGCTTATCCGGAGTTGCAGTTTGCGTAGTGCTGGGCTGCGACTGCGCCTTTGCTGACGGGACGCAAAGAGCTATTAGGGCCGCCGCACTCAAAATAAGTTCGCGTTTTCTCATGAGCGTTTTCCTCTCGTTCTATTTCAAGTGTCAGCCCCCTAAGCTGGTGCGGAGGCCGTTCTGAAGGTGAAACACGGGGCGAGCGGAAGAGTTGCGAGGCGCGGGGAGATCGAGATGAGGTACGGCTCTAAACTATAGAGCCATAAGGACTTACTCGGCCTGGCCGATAGGACCCCGGCAAGACAAATCCGGGATGGGGAAAGTCAGGCTTTGGGAAGGCCGTTTGGGACCATGGGCATCGAGCGCAGGCGCACGCCGGCCGCGTCGAAGATGGCGTTGCCAATGGCCGGTGCGATGCCCATCAGCGGCGATTCGCCGGCTCCGGCGGATGGGATGTCCTTGCGATCGAGCAGCACCGTTTCGAATGCGGGGATCTCGCTGAAGCGCGGAACGCGATATTTCGCGAAGTGCGGATTCAGAATTTTTCCGTTTTCGAATTCGATGGACTCGAAGAGCGCTCCGCCCAGACCCATGATGTTGCCGCCTTCGATCTGATTGCAAAGATTATCAGGATTCACGATGGCGCCGCATTCGAAGGCGGTGACGACACGCAGCACGCGCACATCGCCGGAGGCAGGGTCAGCGCTAACTTCCGCAAATGTGGCCACGTTGCCGCCCTTTTCGAATCCTCCGCCCATGCCGAAGCCGTGGCCCGGAGTCTTCGTGCGGCCCCAACCGAATTTCTTTGCCGCAGCCTCGAAGACTGCCCGCAGGCGGTCGTTCTTCAGATTCTTCAGCCGAAATTCGAGGGGATCCATTTTCACTTCGTGAGCGAGTTCGTCCATGAACGATTCGCGAGCGAAATGGTTGGCGGTGGCTGCGAGCGCTCGGTACGAACCTTGACGGAGCGGATAATCGGTTGCATGAAACTGAATGCGCTGATTGGGAACCTCGTAGAAGGTGCGAATACCTGAGCCCCCGGAATTGTAATTGTGGAATTCCCAAGCGGTGAGTGTGCCGTCGTTGCGGACGCCGGCGCTGACGTCCATCACGCCAACCGGGCGGAAGTAAGCCCAGGTGAATTCTTCTTCCCGCGTCCAGACGAGCTTGACGGGTCGATTCGCGGCACGAGCGAGGCGAGCAGCCTCGACGGCGACTTCACCGGTGTGCTTGCCGCCATATGCAGCACCCGTATCGGGCATCAGGACGCGGACGTTTTCCTCGGGAATGTGAAAAGCTTGTGCTAGTTCGCTGCGAACGCCGAAGGGCCGCTGCGTTCCGGTCCATACGGTGAGCGAGTCAGCGGACCATTGAGCGAGCGCGGCGCGAGGCTCCAGTGGAGCGTGAGCGATGTACGCGACGGTATAGGTCTGATGCAAGCGGTGATCGGCTGCGCTGAGACCGCTTTCGATCGAGCCGACTTCAAAGGGAGTTTCGCCGCGTTCGCCCTCCGCGGGATGCGTCTTCAGGTAGTCGTAGATGTTCTTGCTGGACGGCTGATCAGGACCAGGCTTCCATTCGGCGCGAATCGATGCGAGCGCGCGGGATGCAGCTTCGGGCGAGAGCGCGGCCGCGCCGACGAAGTCTCCATCGTGAACGAAGGTGACATCGGTCATCGACGCCGCGTCGGGAGGAACCAGCGATGTAAGCGTGGCACCGAACGAGGGAGCGCGCAGCACTTTGCCGTGGAGCATGCCAGTAAGTTTTTGATCGGAAGGGTACTTGTGCCTGCCCGTGACGAAATCGCGACCGTCGATCTTTGAGATGGGCTGGCCTTCGATTTTCCAGTCCGTGGCGGGGGCGAGCGGATCCTGGGCGGGAATCAATTCGGTGAGCTGCTGATTCTTGACGAGCGCAGCGTATTCAACGTGTTGTTTGGTGGAGGGATCGCTGATCTCGCCGTCTGCGGCGACGAGGGCCTCCGGCTTCGTGTTCCATTGCTGCGCGGCGAGGCCGAGGAGCACGTCGCGTGCAGCCGCCGCAACCTGGCGCAAGTGAAGATTCATCGTCGGAGTAGTGCGGCTGCCGAACGTTCCCATGTCGTAAGGCGTAAGCTTCGTATCGCCCATCACCAGCTCGATCTTTTCGATCGGGAAGTGAAGTTCTTCCGCGACGGCCTGGCTGAGCGATGTGCGGATGTTCTGGCCAACTTCGACTTTTCCTGTGTAAACCGTGACGATGCCGTTATCGCCGATGTGAAGCCAGGCGCTGATTTCACGAGGCAGAGATTCTTCGCTTCGACGACCGCGGCCCGATTCCTGAGATGCGACGGCGTCTTTCAGCAAGCACGCGACGAGCAGACCGGCGCCAAGAAGCTTGAAGAAGTCGCGGCGCTGCAATACGAAATGATAGGTGGCGGGAGAGCGAAGCTCGTAGCGTTCCACTTCGATTTCGGGAGCGGCTGTCTCGGGCGGCAAGGGATGTTCGTTCATCGGGCTTCCTCCCGCGAGGCTTTCAGCACGGCCGCGACGATACGCGGGTGAGTGCCGCAGCGGCAGACATTCCCCTGCATGTATTGCGAGACTTCCTCGGGCGTCGGCCGCGGATTCGACTTCAGCATGGCGACGGCTGTCATGATCATCCCCGAGGTGCAATAGGCGCACTGCATCGCGCCTTCGTCGAGAAATGCGGCCTGCACCGGATGGAGGCGGCCGTTCTTCTCGAGGCCTTCGATGGTGGTGATTTGCCTTTTTCCTACGGAACTGACGGGCGTCACGCAAGAATGGCGGGGATTGCCGTCGATGAGGACGGTGCAAGCGCCGCATTGGCCCTCGCCGCAGCCGTACTTGCTGCCGGTCAGATCGAGCTGATCGCGCAGGACGGAAAGCAGGCTGGTCTGCGGATCGGTATCGACGGAATAGGACGTGCCGTTGATGCGCAATTGGAAGGTCTCAGACATGGGATCGCCTCGGAAAGCGCCGATTCGGAAGGGCATTGCCGTACCGAAGAGACATATTTCACTGCCCTCGTCTACTAGGCTACATCCGGATGAGGGCGCGAGCATAGAGCTTTTGAGGCTTTGGCTGAAGGAGCGCGGACGGAGCCGTTCGGCATCACAATTCGTGATAACCGCCATCGGGAAATTGGATTAGGATGTTCGGGCGACTGATGTAAAGTACCCGGTTTTTGAGTCTGAGAGTACCGACGGAGATCGAAAGCCAGTATGAATAAGAGACTGATCCCGCGGTTGTTGCTTCTTCTTCTGTTTGTTTACCTCGCTCCGGTCCGAGCGCTTCCCGCACAGTCATCGGGAATGAGCCCTGCGCTCGATTCATCGGCAGTTCCTAGCCCGAGCCAGGAGAGTCACGACGCGCGGGTAACTGTGCTCGAATTGCAGGTCGCGGATGCGAAGAGTTCCGCCGACAACGCCTGGATGCTGGTGAGTTCAGCGCTTGTGCTGTTGATGACGGGGCCGGGTCTCGCGCTCTTTTACGGCGGACTCGTGCGGAAGAAGAATGTGCTCGGAACGATGATGCAGAGCTTCGCGATGATGGGCATCATCACGGTGGTGTGGGCGATCGTCGGTTACAGCCTCGCGTTTGGCTCCGGGCATAGCTTTATCGGCGGATTCCACAATCTTTTCCTCAGAGGTGTTGGCCTCGCGCCCGATGGTGATTACGCCGCGACGATTCCTGCGGAAACATTCATGGTGTATCAGTTGATGTTCGCAATCATCACGCCCGCGCTGATTACGGGCGCGTTCGCGGAGAGAATGAAATTCAGCGCGATGCTGCTTTTCCTGACGCTCTGGTCGCTTTTCGTGTACGACCCGATGGCGCACATGGTCTGGGGCAAGGGCGGCTTGTTGAACGCGTCGCTTGGCGGCGCATTCCCGACACTCGATTTCGCAGGCGGAACCGTCGTGCATGTCACCTCGGGAGTTTCGGCGCTGGTCTGCGCTCTCTATTTGGGCAAGAGAGTGGGATACCCAAAGAAGCCCATGCCGCCGCACAGCGTTGTTCTGAGTTTCATCGGCGCTTGCTTGCTGTGGGTGGGCTGGTTTGGATTCAACGCCGGAAGCGCGCTTGGTTCCGGCGGACTCGCGACTAGCGCATTTGTAGCGACGCACTTCGGTGCGGCCGCGGCGGCGATCGGATGGAGCGTCGCGGAGTGGATGCGCAACGGCAAGCCCAGCGCCCTCGGCGCTATATCCGGATGTGTAGCCGGCTTGGTGGCCATCACGCCGGCTGCGGGATTTGTGACGCCGATGTCCGCATTGATTATCGGCTTGATCGCGGGCGCCTTCTGTTTCTGGATGGTCACTGCGGTGAAATCGCGATTCGGATATGACGATTCGCTCGACGCGTTCGGTGTGCATGGCGCCGGAGGGACAATCGGAGCTTTGCTGACGGGCATTTTCGCGTCGAGCCTCATCAATCCGATCTTCAAAGACACGAAGGGCAAGGTGCTTCCTTCGGGGCTGCTGGAGGGTAATGCACATCAGTTGGTGAATCAGTGCGTGGGCATTGCGATCGCATGGGTGCTCGCGATCGTGGGCACGCTCGTTCTGCTCTTCGTGGTTGACAAGGTCGTCGGCCTCCGTGTATCCGAAGAGCATGAAGCGCAAGGGCTCGACCTCTCGCAACATGGCGAAGAGGGCTATTATTGGGAAACGCCCGCTTGAGGCTGCACTGTTCCGCGCAACCTCGTTAGGAGAGCGGCGATTCGAGGCACACAGCGATGACTAAAGTGGAAGCGGTGATTCAGACTTCGAAGCTCGACGCCGTGAAGGATGCGCTGCACGAAATCGGGGTGGAAGGCATGACGGTGCTCGAGGCGCGCGGTCACGGCCGCCAAAAGGGCCACACGGAGGTGTATCGCGGCCGCGAATATACGGTGGATCTCATCCCCAAGATCAAAATCGAAATGGTTCTGTCCGACGAGATGGTCGAAAAGGCGGTTCAAGCAATTGTTTCCGCGGCACGCACCGGCAAAATCGGCGACGGCAAGATTTTTCTCTCCAGGGTGGCGGACGCGATTCGCATTCGGAATGACGAACGGGGCGAAAGCGCGCTCTAGCCATTCCTTCTTCCGGGGCGCCCCGCTAAGTGCGCCCAAATCTGAGCGGAACGTCACAGACGAAACGGCGCCTCGATGAACGTGTCTCTAAGCCGTGAGTTGCGCGACCTCTACACTCAGGAATCACTGCGCATCCGTGAAAAGTTTCTTGCAGACGGGAACGGACGCGACGCGCTGGTGAGCCGCACCGCGCTGGTGGAGTCGATTGCACAGCGTCTGTGGAAAGATCTGATATCGGTCGACTTAAAGGGCCCGCGGGATTTCGCGCTCGTGGCGCTCGGCGGATTCGGCAGGCGCTGGCTTTTCCCCTATTCCGATGTCGACCTGCTGTTCCTCCACGCGACCAGCGATACCGAGAGGGAGCTGAAGGATCGCATCGGGCAATTTTCACAAGAGATGTGGGATCTGCGTTTGCGGTTGAGCCCGGCGACGCGAACTCTGGCCGAGTGCGACCACTTCGATCCCAACAATGCCGAGTTTTCGATTTCGCTCTTGGATTGCCGTTATCTGGCGGGCGATCCGGAAACATTTGCCCGATTGCACGAGACTTTGCTTCCGAAGCTTATTGTGAGGCAGTCGCGGGTGATGCGGCAAAGCCTCGCGGATCTCGCCCGCGCGCGATACTCGAAGTTTGGCGACACCGTTTTCCATCTGGAGCCCAACGTAAAGGACGGGCCTGGCGGACTCCGCGACTACAACCTGGTCTCCTGGCTCGAGTTGATCTCCTGGTTCGAAGCGCAGCGCGCGTGGCCCGATGGGGCCAGTCTTCTGCCGGCGACGATTCAATCCCAATTTCGACCGGCGCTGGAATTCCTGATCGCGGCGCGTTGCTTCCTGCATTTTCGCCAGTCGCGCGACGACAACGTCCTTGCCTGGGAGGCGCAGGATGAAGCCGCGTCGCGGCGGATCGGAGCGCCAAACTCCGATTCCCTGACGCCGGCCGAATGGATGCGCATCTACTTCGGTCATGCGCGCGCCATTCACCGCGTGTGCGTGCGCTGGCTCGACGAAGTTCCATCGGAGCGGCCGTCGTTATACCGCCAGTTTCAGCACCTGCGCTCCCGCCTTTCGAACACGGAGTTTTCCGTCGTCGAAGGCCTCGTCTTTCTCCAGGATTCGAGCCCCATTCACGAGCCCGAACTCATCCTCCGGGCGTTCCGCTTCATCGCGCGACATGGATTGAAGCTGAGTTCGGCGGCGGAACGCCAGATTGAGCTCGCGTTGCCCCTGCTTGCTTCGCAGCCGCCGACCGGCGTTGAGCTATGGCATTACCTTCAGGAAATTCTTCTGGCCCCGCACGGCGCTGACGCGCTGCGCGAGATGCATTCTCTGCGATTGCTGACACTAATGATTCCAGAACTTGCCGGAATCGACTCGCTCGTGGTGCGCGATTATTCGCATCGATTTACCGTCGACGAGCACACGTTCGTGGCCATTGAAAATCTGCACCTGCTGCGCCAGTCGCAATCGAAATGGGACCAACGTTACGCCGAACTGCTCGAGGAGCTGGAGCAGCCCGATCTGCTGTACCTGGCGCTCTTGCTGCACGATACCGGCAAAGGCACCAAAAACGAAAGCCACGTGCAGGCGAGCGGCGCCATCGCCGAGAAATGCTTTGATCGGCTCGATCTCGACCCGCCGGATCGCGAGACGGTCTCTCTCCTGATTGCACGCCATCTGGAGATGAGCGCAGCTCTTCGCCGCGACATCTTCGATCCTATGACTGTGCGGCAGTTCTCAGAAAAGGTGGAAACGCCCGAGCACCTGAAGATGCTTTGCCTCCTGACCTACGCCGACATCAAAGCCGTCAATCCCGAGGCGCTCACTCCGTGGAAGGCGGAGAACATCTGGCAGCTCTACATTGGCACCGCGAATTATCTGATTCGCACGGTGGACGACCGCTTTCACGCGAACGTCGACGACGAGGTGATGGCACACCTTCGCACGCTCGCGCCGGCCGCCGGAAAGAAGCTCGAGGGCTTTCTCGAGGGCCTGCCGCGGCGCTACCTGCGGACTCATGCCGCAAGCGAAATCATCGGCCACATGGAGATGGCGAGTCATCTTGGTGATGATGCAGTGCAGCTTGGTCTCTCGCGAGGGCGCCACTGGTACGAGCTGACACTGGTGACTCCCGATCGGCCTCTTCTCTTCGCGACGATGGCAGGCGTCCTGGCCGCCTGGGGAATGAACATCGTGAAGGCCGCCGCCTTTTCGAATCAGGCGGACATCGTGGTCGACACCTTCTATTTCACGGACCGCTTTCGAACCTTGGAGCTGAACATTCCCGAATGGGAGCGCTTCAAGTCGAGCATTCACGACGTGCTGACCGGCAAGGCAGACCTGAACCGCATGCTGCGCGACCGCCTGCGCTCGCACAAGAACGCACCGCCGAAAGTAAAGGTCGAGCCGCAAGTTCAAATCGACGACTCATGCTCGGCGCAAAGCACGCTGATAGAGGTTCTCGCGCAGGATCAGCCCGGCCTTCTTCACCGCATCAGCTCCACATTTGCCCACGAAAACTGCAACATCGAAATCGCGCTGATCGAAACGGAAGGGCAGATGGCGATCGACGTTTTCTACCTGACGTCCTCGAGCGCAAAGCTCACCGAAGAGCGGCAGGAGCGCGTTCGCGTGGCACTGCTGCGCGAGCTAACCTCGAAATAACTCCTCTCAAACAATCGCGTCCTTTTGAGGCCGTAGACATCCAATTTGCCCGTACGAGCGTATTATTATCAGGCGAAGAAAAATCGTGTGGAGGGAACGATGCTCACCAAAAAGGCGCCAGACCTGACGTATAAGGACGTCACCCCCAAGGGCTTATACATGGGTCGGCGAAATTTTCTGGCCGGCCTTCTGGTCACTACCGGTGCCGTCGCCGGCTACAAACGACTGCCTTCCTTGCTGGCGAGCCCGCCTACCGGGTCGGTTCCCCACAAGATCGACGGCCTCGTGAAATGGCCGGGCAGCACCACGGAGCCCGTTACCTCCGAAAAAGACGTGACGCACTACAACAATTTCTACGAATTCGGCACCGACAAGGGCGATCCCGCCAAGAACGCAGGCAATTTCGTAACGTCGCCGTGGAGCGTCTCTGTCGAAGGCGAGGTGCAGAAGCCGCGCAAGTTCTCGATGGACGAAATTATGAAGCTGGCGCCGCTTGAGGAGCGAATCTACCGCCATCGGTGCGTGGAGGGCTGGTCGATCGTCGTTCCGTGGGTCGGCTACTCGTTCAACACAATTGCGAAGCTCGCGCAGCCGAAGTCCAGCGCGAAATTTGTGGCCTTTGAGAGCTATTACGATCCGAAGCAGATGCCCTGGGGGTCGTCGGCGGGAATCGAATTGCCCTACGTGGAGGGCTTGCGGCTCGATGAAGCCATGCATCCCCTAACCCTTCTGTGCGTGGGAATGTACGGCGAGACCCTGCCCAATCAGGACGGCGCGCCCGTGCGTATGGTGATTCCGTGGAAGTACGGTTTCAAAAGCATTAAGTCGCTGGTGAAGATCCGCTTCGTCAAGGAGCAGCCGCCCACGACGTGGAACATCCAGAATGCGCACGAGTACGGTTTCTATTCGAATGTGAATCCAAACGTCGACCATCCTCGCTGGAGCCAGAAGACGGAGCATCGTCTCGGCGGCGGATTCTTCGCGCGCCCGATTCCCACACAAATGTTCAATGGCTACGGAGATCAGGTGGCCAGCATGTACGCGGGCATGGACCTGAGGAAATACTTTTGAGGATCCAAAGCCTGGTCAACGCAATCCTGACGAGCAAGTGGACGAAGGTCGTTGTCTTCCTGCTTTGCCTTGTTCCGCTCGGCGCCGTTTTGTGGCGTGGATTTCATCAGGATCTGGGGCTGAATCCGGTGCAGTTTGTGGAGCATGCCACTGGCGACTGGATTCTCCGCTTCCTTGTGATCACGCTGGCGATCACGCCGCTGCGCAAGATTCTCCATCTGCCTCAACTGATCCGTTTTCGCCGAATGATGGGCCTCTTCGCCTTTTTCTATGCCTGCCTGCACTTTTCCACGTGGCTGGGAGTCGATCGCTATTTCGACTGGAACGGAATCCTGGACGATATCTCCAAGCGTCCTTTCATAACGGTTGGATTCACGGGATTCGTGCTGATGATTCCGCTCGCTGTTACGTCAACGGCCGGATGGATTCGCCGCATGGGCGGGAAGCGATGGCAGTTGCTCCATCGCGCTGTGTACTTCAGCGCGATCGCCGGCGTGATCCATTACTACTGGCTGGTGAAGTCAGACGTTCGCAAGCCGCTCGAGTATGCGTTCCTGGTTGGTATTCTGCTTGCTTGGCGGCTGTGGGCATGGTTCTTCGATCGCCGCAAGCCCGTCGCGGTTCGCCTCAAAGAAGGACCCACGACCGCGGAGACGGCCTGATTCCAGCGATTCGCCGCATTCACCTGCATTGGATCACGCGGGCAAATTAAAGCAAAAACCTTGCATCTTTACTGTCTCCACTTTGTAATCTGATGCGTCAAACGAGTGGTGCAACGCGGGGCAACCCAGGCATCCTGCAAACCCGCCTTGGTAATCCTAAACCCCAATCGGAGGAACCACGCTGCGATGGAGCGCCCCCTGAAGATGAAGAAGTGGATGCTTGTTCTTGCCGCTGCTGTCGCTCTCGGGGTGCAAATGGTCGGTTGCAGCAGAAGCGCGCCAACCAGCGCCCCTGGCGTTTCCGCCCTCGCCTCCGGGACGGCAGGCGCGGCCGATCCACACTCGGCTGCTGATCCCCCGGCACTCGCCAATGTCCTGACGTTCCACAACGACAATATGCGCACCGGCCAGAATCTTAGTGAATCGATTCTCACACCGTCCAACGTCACCTCGGCTCACTTCGGCAAACTCACTTTCCTCGAAGTTCAGGGAAAAGTCGACGCGGAGCCTCTTCATGTTTCGGCCATGACCGTCGCCGGCAAGAAGCACAATGTGCTGTTCGTTGCCACGGAACACGATCTGGTCTACGCCTTCGACTCCGATTCATTCCACCAACTTTGGCGCGTCTCCGTGATCCCTCCTGGTGAAACGCCTAGCGACAAGCGCGACTGCGAACAAATTGAGCCCGAAATCGGGATCACGGCAACGCCGGTCATCGACTTGAAAGCGGGCCCTCACGGAACGATGTACGTCGTCGCGATGTCGAAAAACGCCGGCGGAAAATACATGCAACGGTTGCACTCGTTGGACATCACGACCGGCGAGGAGACGCATCCCGCGCAACTCATCACCGCGAGCTTTCCAGGGGGTGGGCCAAATAGCTCCAACGGCCGCATAAGCTTCGATCCGAAACAATACGAAGATCGAGCAGCACTTCTCCTTTCAAAGGGCGTGATCTACACCACGTGGGCTTCGCATTGTGATCACGAGCCGTACAATGGCTGGATGATCGGGCTGAGCCAGGAGACGCTCGCTCGCGTCAGCACGATTAATTTCACTCCGAATGGATCCGAGGGTGCCATCTGGATGACCGGCGACGGGCCCGCTGTCGATAACGCTGGCAACATCTATCTTCTCACCGGCAACGGCACGTTCGATTCATCGCTGAATGCCAGGGGGTTTCCTGTTGAGGGCGATTTCGGCAATTCGTTCTTGAGGCTCGCGGCGTCGGGCGGAAACCTCAGCATCTACGACTACTTTTCGATGCACAACAACGCCGCCGAATCCAATGGAGACGAAGACCTCGGCTCGGGCGGCGTGATGCTCCTGCCGGACTTGAAGGACGCGTCCGGCAAGGTGCGGCATCTCGCGGTGGGTGCCGGAAAGGATCAGGTGATCTATGTGGTCGACCGCGACTCCATGGGCAAGTTCAATCCAAACTCCGATTCGGCCGTCTACCAGACGCTGCCGGATTCTCTGCGCGGTGCGGAGTTTGCCTCCCCGGCCTATTTCAACGGAACCGTCTACTACTGCGCCTATCTTTCCCAGCTGAAGGCATTTCCGATCGCGAACGCAATGCTTCCGGCAACGCCGTCGTCACAGAGCACAACCCGGTTCGATTATCCCGGCGCCACGCCGAGCATCTCTGCGGACGGCACCGCGAACGGGATTGTCTGGGCCGTCGAAAATGGCGCGAGCGGCGTCCTGCACGCGTATGACGCGTCGAATCTCGCGCATGAACTGTACAACAGCAACCAGGCAGGACTGCGCGACCGCTTCACCGACAATAAATTCATCGCGCCGATGATCGCGAACGGTAAAGTCTTCGTCGGGACTCCGACGGGGGTTGTCGTTTTCGGTCTACTTCGCCAATAATTCGCCCGGATTCTCCCAGCCGGTCAGGCGTAGACTGCAAAAAAGGGGTCGCCTATGCCAGACCATGGCACCAATTGTACCCGGAGACAACTCTTGAGCTGGACCGGAGTGCGCCTGCTGGTTCTTCTGCTATTGCTGGTCGGCGCGTGTTTGCTGCAATACAGCTGCACAGGTGGCGGATCGGGTTCGTCTTCGCCGGTTGTTCCCACGATCACGGCGCAGCCGGCGGATCAGATGGTTTCCACTGGCCAAACCGCAACCTTCTCCGTAACCGCGACAGGCACTTCGCCCCTGGCATACCAGTGGCAGAAGAACGGCTCCAATGTCAGCGGCGCAACTGCTGCGAGCTATACGACTCCCGCCACTTCATCGGGCGACACGGGCGAGCAGTTTAAGGTCGTCGTCAGCAATTCTGCCGGATCGGTTACGAGCCGCGCGGCGACTCTGACGGTGACGGGTTCCGGCGGTGGTGGCGGCGGTTCGACTGCAAGCGTCCTGACCTATCACAATGATATTGGGCGCACCGCGCAGAATCTGAATGAAACGGCGCTGACGACCAGCAACGTCAACACGTCCGGATTTGGCCGCGTCGGATTCCTCTCCGTTCAAGGCAAAGTCGACGCCGAGCCTCTGTACGCTTCCGGATTGATGATTTCAGGCGCGACGCACAACGTCGTCTTCGTAGTGACCGAGCACGACCTCGTCTATGCCTTCGATGCCGACACGTTTGCGCAACTGTGGCAAACCTCCGTGCTGCCCTCAGGCGAGAGCACCAGCGACGATCATGGCTGCTCCCAGATAACGCCTGAGATTGGCATCACTGCGACTCCGGTGATCGACCTGCACGCCGGTGCACATGGCACGATCTTCGTCGTTGCAATGTCAAAGGACACGAGCGGCAACTATCACCAGCGCCTGCACGCTCTGGACGTCACTAATGGAGCTGAACTGACCGGCAGCCCGACGACCATCCAAGCCTCCTTCCCGAAGTCGGGCGGCACGGTGACGTTTCAGCCCGGCCAGTACGCGGAGCGCTCCGGACTGCTCCTCCTGAACGGCGTGATTTACATGGGCTGGACATCGCATTGCGACGCGAATCCCTATACCGGCTGGGTGATGGGCTACAGCGAATCCACTTTGCAGCAAGTCAGTGTCATCAACGTGACGCCGAATGGTTCAGAGGGCTCGATTTGGATGGCAGGCGCGGGCCTTGCCGCGGACTCGTCGAATTTTATCTATTTCCTCGACGCCAACGGTACGTTCGACACCACGCTGAATGGCAGCGGTTTTCCGGTGAACGGCGATTATGGCAACGCCTTCGTGAAGCTGTCGACCGCTGGCAATTCGCTGAGCGTCGCCGACTACTTCACCATGCACAACACCACGAGCGAATCGAACTCCGACGAAGACCTCGGCTCGGGTGGGGCGCTCGTCCTGCCCGACGTAAAGGATGGCTCGGGGAACACGGTGCATCTAGCCGTCGGAGCGGGAAAAGACGCCAACATTTACGTAGTGAATCGGGATTCGATGGGCAAATTCAATCCGAGTAACGACAATGCGATCTATCAGGAGCTCGACGGCGCCGTCGGCGGGGGAGCCTGGTCGATGCCGGCATATTTCAACGGGACGGTCTACTATGCGGGCGTTAGTGACAACCTGAAGGCATTTCCTGTCTCCAAAGCAAAATTGGCGACCAGCCCGTCGTCGAAGAGTTCCATCACGTATCCATATCCGGGCGCGACTCCGAGCATTTCCGCTAACGGCACATCGAACGGCATCGTGTGGGTCGTCCAGAACAGCGGGGGAGGCGCTCTTCAAGCCTACGACACCACGAACCTCGCGAACAAACTCTACGACAGCAGCCAGACGAACGGGCGCGATCAGCTCACGGACAACAAATTTGTAACGCCGATGATCGCCAACGGCAAAGTTTACGTCGGCACTCCAACAGGAGTTGCTGTGTTCGGTCTTCTGCCATAGCTATTTGTCGTCATCATCCTCGCCGAGATCGACGACTGCGTTGTTTCGCTCGCCGGCCTTCAGGGGATGAATGCAAAGCGCCGTCCAGGTCTCATCACTGCATTGGTAGACCTGGTAGGCTGGCAAGTCGTCCGGCTTCACAACGTACTCGCCCGTTTCAGTTTGAACTGCCAGGAGATAGTCGCTAAGCACATAAGGATTTCCAGCCACGGCCCGCACGCGAAACATTTTGCAGCCAGGTTCGTAGTTGCCGTAACTGAAGCAGTAGCCGATGCAGGCTCGATCGAGCATGTGCTGTATCGAAACGCGCGATTCGTCGGGCGGTAGAATCGTCCCCATTACGCGCTGATTGGGCGGCAGCGTGCGTACGAGCTTGACGATCGACTCCTCCATTTTGTTCAGCGTTCCGGTGTCCTGGTACATGAATGAAAAAAAGACCGCCGCGATGGCCATCGACGCGGCAAGATGCCATTTGTGCGGCTTTGCGCCCCCAAGAACGCAACATAGAAGCACGGCCGACACGGACGTTAGCCGCTCCGTCAGGAGAGCCAGCGCGCCGATATGGTTCGGGATCCGAATTCCATTCGGCAGCAGGGGAACGGCTGCAAGCGCGAGCGCGTACATTTGAAGCGGAATGAAATAGCCCTTCCAGAAGCGCCTCTGGTGTCGCTGTTGGATTGCATCGACCGCCACAACCGCCACGGCAAAAGCCAGTAGGGCGGACTCCACAATTCGGTATCGCTCGCCGAAGAGATACAGCTGATCCGCTCCAGAGTACAAGTAGAAGGGGTCCTCCTGCGCCTCGACCACATAGTGGTGCCACAGCAATTCGTGCACTCCAAAGAGACCGGCCAATGCCGCAAGGAGGAGCAGAAAATGGTAGCGAGGTGATATCCGCTCAGCTGCCACCACATAGACCGCCGCGCCGAGCAACCAAAAGAAGCCGAGAGGATGCGCCAGGATGACAAGCGGAACGATAGCGGCGGCGGCCAGCCATTCGCTGTGCTTTCCCCTCCATATGATGGCGATTGCGAAGAAGGAAAGTCCGATCGCCAGATAGTAATTGAAGAGCCCCATGCTGAATGTCCAGCCGTAAGTGAAGAGCGCGAAGCAGGGAACCAGATACCACGCAGCGCGTTCCGCCGCGCCGGAAACCAGCGCGAACATTCCCCAGAAGAAGATCAGCACCGCGAGCGACACTGCGATCTTTTCGCCCACATGGAGCCCGAAGAGGTCTCCGAATCCGCTGAGTAGGTAATCGAACAGGACGTTGTTCCAGCGATGATCAATCCAGAGCCCGTGAACTTGGCCTCGATGGATCAGCTGAACCAGCCACGCGTTGTAAAGGTGGCTGCCGAGATCGTCAGCTTCGATCTCGCGATGCCAGTAGCAAGGAATGAGCAGAACAACGGAGACCGCCAGAATTCTAGCCCACCGCTCGCGGGTGAAGTTCCATGCCTCGGGGAGGACAGCAGGGCGCGACTCGGCACTGCGGGGTGCGGGTTCGCGGACAGCGCCTGTGATGCTGGAGTCGGATTTGCTCGCCAAGGGCCGCTCGATCGCGCGCGTGTGGGCAATATACCATGGGCCTCGAGCCCGGACGCCCTTGCAAGCAGTCAGCGGTGTGAACTTGAAAAGGGTGAGCAGCTACACGGTCATCCCAAAAAGCAGAGGGGCTAGGGTGCCCGCCGAGTGGATCCTAGCCGTTTGCTGCCTTGGCGACCTTTGCCTGGGAATGAACGAGCCGGAAGGCTCGCTCCGCGGAGAACCGGGGCCGTGGCGCGCCTTCGAACTCCGCGATATCGCGCGTCCGGTAGGGTTTTTCCCGCTCGCACACCCGGCATCGCAGATGGAAGCTACGCGCCGGAATTCCGGATTCGCGTTCGTTTGCCGCAATCTGGTCGACGATTCCGGGCAGGGGAATAGGCTGCCGGCAATATCCGCAGAGTACTCCGCGGTAGTGCTCGATCTTCGCTTCGGACATCATAAGAAACCTCGTGCAGCTGGGATGATTTGGTTTTCGTGAAGAAGGTGAATCATATCGTTGCGCGAGGACTGCGTCCAGTCTGAAATGGTCGAGCCCTGTGGAAAACGTCCAAAACCCCGGGGTTCTAGTACTCCGTCGTTCTCATTTCGATACACCGCTTCGAATTAATCTCTGCAAACTCTACAAAATGCAGGGTCTCATCCGGTCAAATAGATGGCGCCAAGGGGACGGTTCTGACCCCCCAAGCGAGGAGATGATGGACGCCAATCCAGGAGTGCGGATCGGACCTTTCGAGGTTTTCTTTCCCCTGAAAGCGCCTGCCGCGCAGCGGACGCAGACCTCGCACGAATATCCCGGGCGGCTCTTTATCGTCGAGGGAATCGACGGCTCCGGCAAGTCCACGCAACTTAGCCTGCTTCACAAATGGCTCGAGGCGAAGGGTTACGGCGTGGTGTTCAGCGAGTGGAACTCGTCGCCGTTGGTCAAGGACACGACGAAGCATGGTAAGAAGAAAAAGATGCTGACCCCAGCGACTTTCTCCTTGATTCATGCAACGGATTTCGCCGACCGCACGGAGAGGAGCATCCTGCCCCTCCTGAAGGCCGGGGCCATCGTTCTTTGCGACCGCTACGCGTACACAGCGTTCGCGCGGGACGTTGCCCGCGGAATGGACCGCGAATGGGTGCGCAGCCTCTACGGCTTTGCGGCGAAACCGACGGTTGCCTTCTATTTCCGCGTGCCGCTCGAGACGGCGATTTCGCGGCTCGTAGGCGCGCGCGACGGCTTCAAGTACTACGAAGCCGGCCTCGACCTGGAGCTAAGCGACGACGCCGAGGAGAGCTTCCGCCTGTTTCAGGGCCGAATCATCGAGGAATACGAGAAGATGATCCCCGAGTTCAGCCTCACCGTGATCGACGCCACACTGCCGGTAGAAGCGCAGCAGGCCCATGTTCGCCACCTGGTTCGAAGCCATCTCGAGGACGCAAAGCATCTGAGGGTGAGGTCATGAGACATACTTACGGCAAGCAATTGCCCGGAATGACGCTGCCGAATCTTTCGGGCAAGCTCATCGTCATCGAAGGAACGGACGGCGCGGGCCGCACGACGCAAATCAACCTGCTGAAGCCGTGGCTCGAGGAGTTGGGCCACGCCGTGCTCGACACGGGAATGACGCGCTCCCCGCTTGCGGGGGAGGGAATTCGCCGGGCGAAGGAAGGCAACAACCTGGGGCGCGTGACGCAGAGCCTCTTCTATGCGACGGACTTCGTTGACAGGCTCGAAAATGAGATAGTTCCGGCACTCCGGGCCGGCTTCATCGTCCTCACCGACCGCTATATCTATTCTCTGATGGCGCGCGCCATCGTCCGCGGCATGGACGGCGCGTGGATTCGCAACATCTTTAGGGTCGCGCTCAAGCCGGACGCCGTTTTCTATATGCGGCTCGGCATAGACCAGTTGGTCCCCCGCGTGGTCTTCTCGCGCGGCTTTGACTACTGGGAATCGGGGATGGACCTGCACCCCGGCCAGAACATGTACGATAGCTTCTGCAGCTACCAGGCCGCGCTGCTTGCCGAATTTGATCGCCTGAGTGCCGAATACAATTTCGAGGTCGTGGATGCCGCCGCGGACGCCCGCACCGTCTTCGCCCAGCTCAAGGTGAAGGTCCTGCAGCTCCTGGACCGCGACACGCGAAGCGAATTCATCTCGCGCCAGAGTGCCGTCTCCCGCGATTGGGCTGCCGGCTGGACGGTTGAGAAGACGGAGAAGGTGCCAATCTCGGCGGCCTCGGACTAGGCTCGACCCGCAATTCCCTCGCGAAATTTAACACTCTCGCCACCGCTCCACTTTTTGCTAGTATTCGCACTGGAAGCCCGAAAAAATGCGTTTTTTGCCGTTTCTGCTTTCGTTGATTTTGGTTTCATCCGGCCCTGCTTCGGTCCCTCGTCCCGCCGACAAAGTCGCGCCCACGCGAACCCCTCCTGCAATTGTCATCGGCTTTGTGGGCGGCTTCATCAAGCACGACGACGTGGTTCACAGCGAAGTCGAGCTGGGGGCAATGCTACGAGCAGAATACGTCTCGGGTGTTCACGTGCAGGTATTCGAGAATCACCGTGGCGATACCGCCTTTGACGAAGTATTGCGCCTGCTCGACACCAATGGCGACGGCCAGCTCTCACCGGACGAGAAGAGCGCCGCTCGAATCATTATTTACGGCCACAGCTGGGGCGCCTCGGAGACCGTGGCGCTCGCCCGGCGGCTCCAGAAGGCCAATATTCCCGTGCTGCTGACCATCCAGGTCGACAGCGTCCAAAAGCCCGGCGAGAACGACTCCGTGATTCCCTCGAATGTCGAGCAAGCGGTGAATTTCTATCAGACAGACGGGCTGCTGCACGGCCGCGAGCACATCCGTGCGGAAGACGCCGCGCGAACGCAGATCCTCGGCAATTTTCACCTCTCCTACAAGACTGCCCCTGCTGTCTGCCAGGGCTATCCTTGGTTCGCCTCGTTTTTCGAGAAGCCACACATCGAAATCGAGTGCGACCCCAATGTCTGGAATCAGGTCGGATCGCTGATCCGCGCGCGGCTGCCGCAACGATTCGAGTCGCACGGCTCGTAGACGGCATCCGTAAGCGGCTCCGCGGGAATGCCCCTGGAGAGCCCAAGCAGGCGAGCCTCCGGTAGCACATGTGCGTCGGCGAGGCTCAGAAAATTTGCTTGAAATAGGGCCGCGAACGTGCTACTTTCCACTTGCGTTTGTCGCTCTTGTAACACCTTTAGATTCGATGGAAAAGGCTGCGAGTAACGCTCGCGGCTTTTTTTGTGCTACGGCTGGAGGCGGTCGGAGAGCTGCAAATAGCTTAAAAAAGAAGAGAGATACAAAGAAGTGAAAGAACAAGGAACCGTGAAGTGGTTCAATGCCAGCAAGGGTTATGGTTTCATTCAGCGCGAGTCGGGCGAAGACGTTTTCGTCCACTTTTCCGCCATCCAGGCGGAAGGCTACAAGTCGCTGAACGAAGGCCAGGCTGTTGAATTCGAAGTGACCCGCGGCCCCAAGGGCCTGCAGGCAGCGAACGTCACAAGCCTCTAGTCGTTTAGCTTCTAGATTGCGAAAGGCGGCCCGCGAAAGCGGGCCGTCTTTTTTTTGTGTTGGCGCTCCTATCCTTGACGCCTGCTTTCGCATCCAAAGTGGACCATCGCCGCCGACCTTGGCGGAACGCAACTGCGAGCGCGCGGGCGGCGGAACTGGTAGATTGTCGAGAGAGCCCATATGCCAGCCGAAAGTCATCGCCCCACGTGGAAAGTCCTCCTGGCATTCGCCATCATTTATTTGGTTTGGGGCTCCACTTTTCTCGCGATTCGTATCGGAGTGCGCGAGGTTCCGCCCTTCCTGCTGGCTGCGATCCGCTTCCTGATTGCCGGAGCTGTCCTCTGCGGCTGGGTCGTCGTTCGCGGTGAACGCTTGCCTACCGCGCGGCAGTGGCTATCGGCATCGCTGCTCGCCGTTTTCATGTTCGCACTCGACTACGGCTTGCTCTTCTGGTCTGAGCAGCGCGTACCCTCAGGGCTCGCGGCCGTGATGCTGGCAACAATCCCGGTGTTCATGGCGCTCTCCGAGATTTTCTTCCTGGGAACTCAGCGCTTGACGCTCCGCCTAATCGTCGCGCTACTCATTGGAATTTGCGGAGTCGCCGTGCTGATGAGCCGCTCGCTCGATTTTGGCAGCGCGCCGATCGACCGCCGGGGTGCCGCGGCGTTGATCGTCGCCAGCATCAGTTGGTCGATCGCCTCCGTCCTGACGAAAAAGCTCAACCTGCCCAAGTCGAAGGTAATGAGTTCGGGCGCACAGATGTTGGCCGGCGGTGTATGGCTAACGCTGACGGCCGCGTTTTTCGGCGAATTCCGTGGCTTTCACGCGTCGAGCGTCTCGCGCAGCGCTTGGCTCGCGCTCGCGTACCTTATCGTTGCCGGCTCGATCATCGGATTCACTGCCTATACGTGGTTGATTCATCACGAATCGCCGACGCGTGTCGGCACCTACGCATACGTGAATCCGGTGGTCGCCGTCTTGCTGGGATATTTCTTGGGCGGCGAAACGCTCGGCGCGCGAACCATTCTCGGCACGGCGTGTGTGCTGGCCAGTGTCGTCGTGATTACAACGATGCGCGCGAAGAAGGCTGCACCTGTAGTCGTCGCGGCCGAAGACGCCGGCTGAGCGGCAAAATCCGCCTCGAAACGCGAAGGAGCAGAAAGGTCGCATGAAAATACTCCTGTTTGGCGCGAGCGGGACGGCTGGTGGCGCGGTCTTCGAAGCGTGCGTCAACGCTCCCGCAGTGGACGAATTGCGCGCGATCGTGCGCCGGCCGCTCGGGCGAACGCACGCGAAGCTCCACGAATTCATCCAAGCGAATTTTGCCGATTACGATGCCGTGAAGGATGTCTTTCGCGGCGTCGACGCCTGTCTTTTCTGTCTGGGCACCTCTGTGACGCAAGTCAGCCGGGAAGACTTCATGAAGATTTCGCGCGACTATCCAATCGCAGCCGCAAACGCGGTGAAAGCCGAAAGTCCCGGTGCTGCGTTCCACTACATCAGCGGCGCAGGAACCCGCGCGGAGAGCCGCACTTTCTGGTCGAAGGTAAAGGGCGAAACCGAAAACGAATTGATGCAACTCGTGGGCGCCGTTTGCTGGCGTCCGGCATTCATCGACGCCGCACCTTCCGCGACCATCCCGAGGGTGTACGCGACGCTTCGGCCAGTCCTCCGCCTCCTGAAGCCGTTTCGATCGATGTATATCGCAGGCGAGGACTTAGGCCTCGCGATGCTCGAAGCCACGCGTGAGAATCTGCGTCACCGCGTGATCGAGAACGCCGAAATCCGCGAGCTCGCTCGGCGATTTCGCGCGAACGCCTGAGCCTGCCGGCGCTGCGAATCCCCGCTACGCCCACAAATCAGGGATTGCCCGGCTCGAATCGCGAGTATCATAAGGTGTTGTCTCCGCATCTCAGGCCGGTCCCGCTCGAGACACACACTTCGGAGGTTCTTCATGGCCAAGAAAATTCTGATCGCTGTCGGCATCGTCGTCGTCGTGCTGATCATCGTGGCGCTCGCGCTGCCCATGTTCATCAACGTGAACAAGTTCAAGCCGGTGCTTGAGACCGATCTGACGAACGCGCTGGGCCGCAAAGTTGCCATCGGAAACATCAATCTCTCGGTCTTCTCCGGCGGCATCACCGTTGACGACGTCTCCATCGGGGACGATCCCGCCTTTAGCCAGTCGCCTTTCCTCAGCGCCAAACAATTGACTGTCGGCGTCGCTCTTCTGCCGCTGATCTTCTCCCAGCGGCTCGAAGTCAGCTCCTTCACCCTCTCCGACCCGCAGGTCACGCTGCTGCGCTCTCCGGCGGGCAAATGGAATTTCTCGAGCCTTGGCGCCAATGCGGGCAAATCGACGCCGACAAGCTCCAGCGCAGGCGCCGCAAATTTCTCTGTTCAGAAACTGACGATCTCGAACGGCACGCTAACCGTTGGCACGGCCGGCGCGCCCGGAAAGACCAAGCATTACCAGGGCGTTGACCTCGAAGCGTCCGATTTGTCCTACACAACTCAATTCCCGTTTGAGCTCACCGCGAAAACTCCAGGTGGCGGCAGCATAAAGCTCACCGGAAAGGCCGGGCCGGTGAATCCCAGTGATGCTTCGCTCACTCCGATGACCGCCACCGTGGCCGTCGAGAATCTCGATCTCGCTTCCACCGGATTCATCGACGCTTCTTCGGGGTTGGGTGGCTCCATCGACTTCAACGGCGACGTCAATTCAGACGGCCAAACCGCGACCTCGAAGGGCACCGTGAAAGCCAGCAACATCAAGCTCGTTCCCGCAGGATCGCCGTCCAAAGTTCCTGTGAACATCGACTACGCCACCAGCTACGACCTGAAGCGCGAGACGGGCGCAGTGACGCAGGGAAATGTCCATATCGGCAAAGCGCTCGCGACTCTCGCTGGCACGTACGATATGACTGGCGCAGCCACCTCGCTGCAAATGAAGCTCGAAGGCAAAGCCATGCCGGTGCCGGATCTGGAAGGCGTGCTGCCGGCGGTTGGCGTGAACTTGCCGTCGGGCGCATCGCTGCAGACCGGCACGCTGGATACCACGCTCGCGATCAACGGACCGGTCGATAAGCTCGTCATCACGGGTCCCGTGCATCTCGCGAACGCAAAGCTCGCGGGCTTCAATCTTCTGGGCAAGCTGGGCGCGCTGGCTTCGTTTGCGGGAATGAAGAGCGCGGGCGGATCGGACACGGAAATTCAGACGCTCAGCACGAATGTGCGCGTTGACGCGACCGGCACGCATCTGCAGGATTTGAATCTGGTTGTGCCGTCGATTGGGTCGATTACCGGCGACGGCAACATTGGCCCGACCGGTCAGCTCGATTGCAAAATGAATGCGAAGCTGGGCAACGCGAGCAGCGCGACCGGCGTGATGACCTCGGCCTTCTCGCAGATCGCGAGCGGCGGAGCGAAAAACGGCATTCCGTTCAAGATCACGGGAACCACGTCGAGCCCGATTTTCGAGCCCGATCTCACTGGCATGGCCAAAGGTGCCGTCAGCTCGCCGAAAAACGCGGCAAGTGCGGCCTCCGGCATTCTCGGCGGACTGCTGAAGAAGAAAAAGAATCAGTAGCTGTCACGCGAGGCAGGCGCCGTCGCTGCGAATCAGTCCCGCTGGCCGTCGATTGCGCGGCGCGAATCCGCGAAAAGGTCGCGCAAGGCCCCAAGGACGTACCGCGCCATAATGACGATGAGCACGAGCATCACCCCGACAATCGCGGCGGATGCGTAGGGGTGCCGCGTTGCAAGCCACGTCAGCAGCACCACTGCAAAATCTTCCCCTAGGCTCAGTGCGGCGTTCGAAAAGGGTTCTGGCGAGTGCGTCACCGCTGCCCGGGCGGTGATTTTTCCGCTGTGCGCCGCGAATGCAATCAGGGCCCCCAGCAAGCTTGCCAGCAGCCGCTCTCCTTGGGGCAATTGTGCTGTTGCGCCGTACGTAAGAAGCGCCGCTACGGGAATCCGCACGAATGTGTGCAAGGCGTTCCACAGCAGGTCGAAGAGCGGAATCTTGTCTCCGATGAATTCGATAGCGAAAAGCACGATGCAGATCGCGATGACATACCAGTCTTCGACGGGCCGCACCGCAGGCGGCAGCGTCAAGGCTCCCGTCCGCGACAGGATTCCGAGCATGCCCACGGTCGCGTAGACGTTGAGTCCCGCCGAAAAGCACACGACGACGAGAAGCGCGGTGAGTTCCGTTCCCTTGGGAATCTGCGGTATCAGCGACGCGAGCATGGTGGCGCTTGGGTTTCGGGGTGTGTTGTCGGCGGCGGACCGTCAATCGGCAGCGTGAGTTTCGGGGAAGCGCTTCGCGAGCCACGCCCGCACTTCCTCCGGATGATAGTTGAAAGGGCCCAGCCCGCCCTGGTAGACGATTTTCCCTGAGTCGATCACGTAGAGCCGTTCGGGCCAGCCGCCGTAGATGTGGTCGGCCAGATCGGTCATCCCATCGATTCCGAGCGGCAGCGGAAAATGGAACCGCTGCGTGAAATCGTTCGCAATGGCGATTCGCTGCGCCAGCGTTTTCGGCTGCGGGTAGCAGACGTTCTCGTCGAGATTCTTCTTCATTTCCCATTCATCCAGCGGATGCGCTTCGCGGATGTAGACGGCGAGGAAGTCGGCCCGGTCTTTGTAGTCGTTGTACATCTTCACCAGATCCCCGATCTGGCGGCGGAACGGCGGTCAAGTGTAGCTGCCGAAAACCAGCACCAGAGGACGCGCTCCGAGGCGATCGTGAAGATAGAAGTTCGATTGGCCGTCGAGCGAAATCAGGCGAATGTCGGGCGGCGCCTCCCCCACATGCAGGTTGCCGCGATGCCACTGCGGCAGCGCATAGCGCAGGAAGCCGTAGAGGTCGCGCGGCCCTCCCATGAAGTAGCAGCCCACGCCGACGGCAATGGCGAGAACAATCGCCAGCGAAATGCCCGTCCATTTGAGCGCGCGCACCTGATCGTCTCAACGGGCACAGAATAACTCAGCGCTGCCGGCACATCAACCGCGTCAGCGTGAGGACGTCGCCCGCGTAGTTTTCGTTTGCAAAGACGACTCGTCCCGCTCGACCCCGTCGCTTCCGTTGCTGAGGTTACTGGAGGGTCACGCTCACGTTAACGGCGCGAACGAGCGTGCTCGTTTCAGCAAACACAGCTTGAGTTGCGTTTCCCGTGACCGTGATGTCGAGATTGCCGCTCTGCGAACCTAAATTGTTGGGATCGCCAGAGTACAGTGCCGAAATGGCGTATGTACCCGGACCATAGGGACTTGGATTAGTGATCAGCGATTGAGCTGTGCCGCCGCTTATGTTTGCGCTGCCGAAGTAAGCAGCATTGTTAACGTCAAACTGCACGATCCCCGTGATCGACTGTGCTGACGACGTAACCGTCGCGATGAGAGTTGCGCTCGACCCAGGCCCGAGCTTCGTGCTCGAAGCGGATAGAGTCGTCACCGTGGGGACGGGGTTGTTCTGTCCACCACCACCACCACCTCCTCCTCCCCCTCCGCCACTTCCGCTAGCGCCACCCCCACAACTAATCGCGAAGATCAGCACAGAGAGAAGCCCTAGTCCCACAGCGGGCTGGAGGAATCGCCTCCTGTTTGGCGGCGCAAACAACATCAACGAGGCAAGACCTGCGACAGCGCTCAAAGCCCACCAAGCGTAGCGAGCATCCTGAACCGGACGCAACCTGGGCGTTTGGGTGGGTATAGTCACGGCGGTTAGGACGGTGGAGGGCGCAAGAGTTGCGATTGAAAGGGTTGCTGTGGCGGGCGCACCGTTGCTGAGGGTTATGGATGACGGCGAGATGCTGCATGTCTCACCGAAGAGCACGAGCCCATTGCAGCTCAGAGCAACCGTGCTGGTGTTGTTTGTTGTCGGTGTGACGGTCAAGACGGTCGTAGCGGTCTGGCCGGCAGTGATGACGAGAGACGTAGGAGTTGCGGAAATACTAAAATCGGGAATGTTCACCGTGACGTGAGTGTAGACGTAGGACGATGCATAATTCGAGTCACCCGGATAGACCACAGTAATGGTTTCGCTGGCCTGTGGGATCGTCGTTACGGTCGCTTGCAGTACCCAGTTCCCGCCGGAGTCTTGGCCCGTCGTCGTTGTAATAGGGCCCGTGATGGGAGTGAAGTCCGAACTAAAAGAAATACTACCCGTCGGCTTGAGCAACGCGTTGCTGGCGGGATTACCGGTGCTGATAGTAGCGGTGAGTGTCACGGTGCCGCCCAAGACGACGTTGTTTGGCGTTGCCGTTGCGTTAGTCGCAGTGGGATAAACGGCATACACGGTGAGCGGAGAGGACACGGAGCTAGCGTAATTTGTGTCACCCGTGTAGTGAACGGTGAGCGTGTGCGTCCCGGACGGTGCTGCAATCGCGATCTGGACGCTTCCGCTTAAGGACGCCCCACTCGATGCCGAACCGGCCGTGCCATTCACGGAAGCAGTGCCGGAAATCTGAGTCGCCCCGTCGAAGACTGTATATGTGCCGCCAGGGGCCGCTCCCGAGCTGCCAGATGACGTTTGGGCATAAACGTACAAAGGTGCTCCGATAGTCTCCTGCGGGGCGGAACCCTGCGGCGGCGCAGGGCTAAGGATCGTAGTAGTCGTGGCAGCCGGAGTGACCGTAACCACATCGCTCCCGGAGCTCCCGCTGTAGCTGGCATCGCCGCCGTAGCTGGCAGCGAGGGTATGCAAGCCACCCGCCAGTTGGATGGTCTGATATTCAGCGTATCCCTGACTGTTCAGGTCAAACGTCCCTGGTCCCAAAGCATTTCCATTGTCAGTAAGGGTAATGGTGCCGGTGGGGCAGCCCTGGGCTCCGTGGCCGTTTTGAGAGCACGCTGAACCGGAGATGCTGTCGACGTTGACGCGCGAGAGATATGGTGAGCCGTAAGCAAACGTCGCGGCGTTACCACTCGTTATCTGGCCGGTGTTGGAATCGAATGTCACGATCTCGACCCGTGTTTTACTCGCCTCGGGATTCACGGTCACCTGCTGCGGTGCGGAATCGCTTGCGCCGAAGGTGCTGTCGCCCGGATAGTGCGCAATGACGTTGTAAGAGGTGCCGCCCGGCAAAATATTCGTGGTGCCCATTGCGACGGCGCATGGCGAACCCGAGCAAGTGCTGCTGGTCAATGAGAAGGTGCCCGCATCCTGCTGCGCGCCCGCGCCGGTATTCGCAATCAGTGACACGGCCCCAGTCGGCACGCTGGCCCCACTCTGCGCTTTCACGTTGATCGTCACGTTGACCGAAGTCCCGTGCGTCAGACTCGCCGGCGAAAGTGACACAATCGTCGTCGAGCTTCCCTGAAATGAGCCTTGCGGCCATTGGCTTACCAGGTTTGCCACGTTGACCGTCCCGAGGCCCGTTGCCAAGTCATATCCAGTCGTCGTGCTGTATCCCGATAAGACGCCGTAGGTATCGGCCTGATTTGTGACGCTGCAGTTCTTGCTGCCCTTAAGACAAGGCACGGCAATCGTGGAACCCGTCGGAATATCGTAGAAAACGCAAGAGGCCGCCGGGCTCGGCGCGGACGTGCACGTCTTGCCCGACTGGCCGGCGAGACCGTACAAGACGTAGTTCGCGTTGCCCTGTCGGCCATATCTCTGGTTGATCAGTGCCATGATTCCCGCGAACGCAGGCGAGGCTACCGAAGTGCCTCCGTAGCCGGCGAAATCCTGGTAAGGCGAGTTCAGGTCGCACGTATTGAACGTCTTGTCCCGCTCGCAGACAACGTAGAAGGTGTCGTTGAATCCGTTGCTCGCGAAAAGTGCAACATCGGGTACGTCCCGCTTGCCATCGGCCGGAACGCCCGTGCCTCGTTGCCAGGAAGGCTTCGTATACCCGCCGGAGCAGGTGCTCAGGAGTTGTCCCGTGGAAATCGTGCAGTTGCTGGCGCCTCCGCTGCCTGCAGTTGTGTTAAGCAGTCCGTAATTATAGATTGCGGACGCATTGTTGCAGACCTGCTCGGCGGTTGTGTCGCCGAAGAACGAGAAGACTTCCGAGTTGGTGCACGAGTCGTTCCACGTCACCTCGGGGATGTACTTCAGAGCGGACGATTGGTTCGACGAGTTGCCTGACACGGTCCAGTACAAGTCGAAGCTGTTGACGTCGTTGAAGTCGGTTCCCCCGACGGAGATGTTGTAAGGCGTAGAGGCAAAGCCGTTGGCCGCCAGGCCAAACTGCGCGTACGGTTGCCCGCCGTCGCAGACCGCCGAGCCCTGGTCGCCCGACGATACGAACACCGTGATTCCTTGGGCAGAGGCTTGCTGCCAGAGTTGATTGAAGAACTGATTCCCAGCCGTTCCCAAGCCAAGCTCACATTCGCCATAACTCTCGCTCATTACCGATGCGAGGTTATTGTCGACGATGTACTCAGCCGAAAGATCGACTCCAAATGTGGTCTCGGTCGATTCATCCACCACGAAATCGACTGTAGCGCCGGGGGCGACAGCGCTCGACCACTGCGTGTCGATATCCGCCTCCCCTTCGTCGTCGACAATACCCGGATCGGACCCGTCGTGGATCACGTTTAGTGTCGAGGCTGGAAGCCCGAACAGAGTGTGAAAGTCGTTAAAGTCCTGCGGATCGATGTCAGTCTCAGCGACAATCGCGATGGACTGACCTGTGCCATTGTTGCCGGCGGTCGTTAGGGACGGGACGTTGTAGATCGTCGCCAGATCCCAGGGACCCAGCGCGAAGATACAGAATGGCTCGGAACCGTTGGTTGTCGAACAGGGAATTGGAAAAGTGAATTGGGTTTGCAGGGGCGTGATCTTGCCCGTCGCCTTCTCACGGCGGAAACTTCCCACCATCTGGTTCATCGGACGTCGCGGAAAATTGTTCAGCGATTCGATGCCGCCAACCACGGACGCCAGCGCGGCGGGAATCTGCGGGTCGCTTGAATTCGCCCAATGTTCCTCGCCCTGCACAGCATACCTGTGCATTTCCGTGTGAAAGGTGCTCTTGAGCTGTCCGGCCGTGCCGGAAAACTCGATGGCGATGCGCCCCTTCGCAACGCGGCTCACTTGGAAGCCATGCGAAGTCAGCCACGCTGTCACCGCTTGAATGTCCTGGTCCGAAGGACCGAACTGCTGCCCGAATTGCTCCGGCGTCATCCATTGGTGGTAGTTCGGCGTCGCCTTTTCCTGCTGTTGATCCAGCAGCGTATCGAGCGCGATCTCCTGTTCTGCGCTGCGCGTCAGCACCAACAGCATGCGGTCCAGCGGGAGATCGGGCGGTGCCGGGCCGCGGTCGTACTGTGGACGTGCCAGGGGATGCACGTTGCCCTTGAGGACCACCAGATTCGTTTCATCGATTGGGCGGGTGATACGGGAGGGAACGGGGCTTTGCTGTGCTGCCGCCGAAACCGCGAACGCCGCTGGCAGCAAACACCCCAGCAGAATCCTGCGAACGACCATGTGACCGGGTAGCATGGCGCCCCTACGAAGGATCCTGGGTCCCAAGAATTCCAGCACCACCCCGCGGCCGCTTTCAATCCTCCGGCAACTCCCCGGTCGGACTTGTGTGCGAGCCGCTTAGCGTGCCGGTCATATTGCCGCCCGGGAAAACAGGCGTCAAGCGGTATTTCCACTGTGTTACGAGTCAGGAAAGCGAATGTCCAGCGAATTTTGGCGCAGCATTCGGCGGCAGGCGAAACTCGAAGGAGACGCCGCTTCGCCTATTCCACCATCTGCCGCAGCACGTAATGCAGGATCCCCCCGTTCTGGTAGTACGCCACTTCAAAAGGAGTATCAACGCGCGCCGTCGCCGTGAACGTGGTTTCCTTCCCGTCGGCGCTCCGTGCGCGCACCTTCATCTTCTTGCGCGGCTCGAATTTCTCCGCGAGGCCTTCGATGTCGAACATCTCATGTCCCGTCAAGCCGAGCGTCTTCAAATTCTCGCCCTCATTGAACTCCAGCGGCAGCACGCCCATGCCCACCAGGTTGCTTCGATGGATGCGCTCGAAGCTCTCCGCGAGCACCGCGCGAATCCCGAGCAGGATCGTCCCCTTCGCGGCCCAGTCGCGCGACGATCCCGACCCGTATTCCTTTCCCGCAATCACGATCAGCGGCACGTGCTCGTCGCGATACTTCATCGCCGCATCGTAGATCGTCATCTTCTCGCCGCTCGGCTGATGCGTTGTCCACCCGCCTTCTGTGCCGGGCGCAAGCTGGTTGCGCAGCCGGATGTTCGCAAACGTCCCGCGCATCATCACTTCATGATTCCCGCGCCGTGCGCCGTAGGAATTGAAATCCTTCGGCTGTACGCCGTGTGCGATCAGGTATTTGCCTGCGGGAGAATCCGGAGGAATGGACCCCGCCGGCGAAATGTGGTCGGTCGTGACGCTGTCGCCCAGCACCGCGATTGGCCTCAGCCCCCGCAAGTCCGAAAGCGCCCCAGGCGTCCGCGGCATCGCCTCGAAATACGGCGGATTCTTGATGTACGTCGACTTCCCATCCCAGCTGTAGAGATCGCCCTCGGGAATCGGCAGCGCTCGCCACTGCGCATCGCCCGTAAACACGTCCGCATATTCCTTGCGGAACATGTCGCTCGAAACCGAGCTCCGCATCGTCGTTTCCACTTCCTGCGGCGTCGGCCAGATGTCTCGCAGATACACCGGCTGGCCCGACTTGTCCTTGCCCAGCGGTTCGTTGACGATGTCCACGTCCATCCGCCCGGCCAGCGCGTACGCCACCACCAGCGGCGGCGACGCCAGGTAATTCGCCCTGCACAGCGCGTTGATTCGCCCCTCAAAGTTCCGGTTTCCGCTCAGCACCGAAACCGCCACCAGGTTGTTTTCCTTGATCGCTTTTCCAATCGCCTCCGGCAGCGGCCCGCTGTTGCCGATGCACGTCGTGCATCCATATCCCACCAGGTGAAAACGCAGCGATTCCAGGTACGGCCACAGTCCCGCCTTCTCGATATAGTCCGTCACCACCTTCGAGCCCGGTGCGAAGCTCGTCTTCACCCACGGCTTCGTCTCGAGCCCGCGCTCCACCGCCTTCTTCGCCAGCAATCCCGCGCCCAGCATCAGCGACGGATTCGACGTGTTCGTGCAGCTCGTGATCGCCGCAATCACCACGCTCCCATCGCCCAAATCGAACCTGTCCCCATTATTCTGCACGCTCACATGCTTCGGCTGCGCTTCGAGCGATTTCTGGAACGCCGCCTTCGCCTGCGTCAGCGGCACGCTGTCCTGCGGCCGCTTCGGTCCCGCCATCGTCGGCACCACGGTTGAGAGGTCCAGCTCCAGCCGGTCCGAGAAAACCGGATCGGCCGTCGCGTCCGTGCGGAACAGCCCCTGCTCCTTCGTGTACGCCTCCACCAGCTTTACGCGATCCTCGTTCCGCCCCGTGAACCGCAGGTAAGCCAGCGTTTCCGAATCCACCGGGAAGAAGCCCATCGTCGCGCCGTACTCCGGCGCCATGTTCGCAATCGTCGCGCGGTCCGGCAGCGTCAGGCTTGAAAGTCCCGTGCCGTAAAACTCCACAAATTTCCCCACCACTCCCTTCTTGCGCAGCATCTGCGTCACGGTCAGCACCAGGTCCGTCGCCGTCGAGCCTTCCGCCAACCGCCCATGCAGCTTGAATCCCACCACTGCCGGGATCAGCATCGAGAGCGGCTGCCCCAGCATCGCCGCCTCGGCTTCGATTCCGCCCACGCCCCAGCCAAACACGCCCAGCCCGTTGACCATCGTCGTGTGCGAATCCGTCCCCACCAGCGAATCCGGAAACGCCGTCATCTCGCCGTTCTGCTTCTCGCTGAACACCACCCGCGCCAGATACTCCAGGTTCACCTGATGGCAAATCCCAGTGTCCGGCGGCACCACCTTGAAATTTTGGAATCCCTTCTGCCCCCATCGCAAGAACGCGTACCGCTCGATGTTTCGCTGCATTTCCAGCTCTGCGTTGAACGCGAACACATTCGGCGCGCCGAACTTGTCCACCTGCACCGAGTGGTCGATCACCAGTTCCGCCGGCAGCAGCGGATTGATCTTCTTCGGGTCGCCGCCCAGATGCCGCATCGCGTCGCGCATCGCCGCCAGATCCACTACCGCCGGCACGCCCGTGAAATCCTGCAGCAGCACGCGCGCCGGCATGAACGAAATTTCCTTCTCCGCTCCCGCCGCCGCCGACGGATCCCACGACGCCAGCGCGCGAATGTCCGCCGCGTGCACGAACCGGTCGTCCTCGTGCCTCAGCAGATTCTCGAGCAGCACCTTCAGCGAAAATGGCAGCCGCGAAACATTCCCCGCGCCGCCGCGCTCCACTGCATCCAGCCGGTAAATTGCGAATGAATCGCCGCCTGCGCGCAGTGTCGATCGTGCCGAAAAGGAGTTCTTGGAGGATGAGCTCATGCGGGAACCATTCTCCTCTAATGGGCCAGGAACAATCCTAGTATATCAAGCGGACGGTACTTCGCGTACTTGCGACGAGCCTCGACACGATGATTACCGGATTAAGGCGATCTCGACTCGCCTCAGGATGTTGTGCGGTTTCGCTCCACCGCACCTGGTAAGTGCGGCGTCCTCGCACTCGCGCTCGATCAGTGTCACTGGATTGGTCATCGTGCCGGACAAAATCTTCCCGTCGTCGAGACTCACCTTGAGTTCGACATCAAAGGTTTCTTTGCCCACCGCCGCGCGATAGTGGCCGTTCTCAGTTTTGTCGACTTCCACGTGATTGTTGGGAGTGTTGGCTACCGGCGCGCGCATCCACTCTGCCGGAAGCTTGATTTCGGGCTTTTGGGGAGGCACGTGACGCACCAGCAACGTCGCCGTCTTATCGGATTGGTTGATGCTCGTAAGAGTGAAGTCGAAATCGATCGAGCTTTCCCCAAGGATCACGCGATTGCCGTCTGCCCATGAATTAGGTGTGCCGCGCTTGAAATAGAAATGATCTCCGGTGTGAACGAGCTGCCCTGTTTTGTTGGCCAGCCACAGGTCGACATAAAACGTCAGGAAGTCGGTGATCGGCCCGATAAGCTTGCGATCGACCCGGCTCAGGTCCGGCATACGAGGAGGGCGGTTCGGATCGAGCGATACTTGTTGCCGAAAATCCTCGGTTGCGCCCGGCAGCTTTATCCTCTTCCCGTTGGAAACGAAATTTACCCAGCGATACTCTTCGAAAAAGGTTCCGTCCGCGTCCTCCTTGACCACACCATCGGCTTCAACCTCGTAGCGCCACGATTCGTTAACGCCCTTCATCAGGTAAGCAAGTTTTTCGCCATCACGGTATTGGCGCGTCAGAGGGCCCCGGCTCTCCACGGTGGTTTGAGCGAGAAGAAACGAAATTCCGACGCAGAAGACGACTGCTTTGGTCAGCACCGTCATGGCCCTCATCTTACGGCCAACCGCAAGAATCCGTCAGCAGGCAGCAATGAATACTAGGCTTCTCCGAGATAGCTAAGGCAGATGAGGGAAGCCCGTGGATTCGAGGTCGCGGCGGAGTTGCGGCACAGAGCTGAACTGAAACGCCGCGATGCCCAGCCGCCGCGCCGCTGCTACGTTCTCCTCGCGGTCGTCTACGAAGATCGCGGAAGGCGCGTCCACGCCAAGCTGCTCCAGGCATCGGCGGTAAATCGCCTCGTCCGGCTTGATGCAGCGCACTTCGGCGGAAAAGATTTGGTGATCGAAATCACCGAGCCACGCAAAACTCGCCCGCACGTGTTCGATCATGTCGTGCTGCATATTCGAAAGCAGCGCCGTCTGGAATCCGGCCCCGCGCAGGCCCGCCAGCCATTCCTTCATTGGCTGGTTCACTCGGCTCCACATCTCCATGTCCCAGCGCCGCAGTTGCTCGATCGTTTCCGGCGTCAGCTCTACACTCGCCTTGCGCGCCACGCTCTCCCAGTATTCCGTCGTCGTCAGGTCGCCCCGGTCGTAGCTGCCGCGTTCATGGGCGTACAGCGCCGGAAATTGTGCCGCCGCTACGCCGAAGATGCGCGCCATCCGCTCAATCTCATGCGGCAGCGGCCCGTGACAAAGCACCGCGCCATAATCCAGTATCACCGCTTCGTATCGGGCCGTACCTCTGTTGTTCCCGGTCATCGCTTCCAAACAAGAGCCTCCATTCCATGATAATCGACGACCGCCCTCCGCACAGGCCTTGGTTCCAGGGCTGTCACGCTGTTATCGTCAATGTGAGCCTCGCGCATGAACGTCGTATTGATCTCGACCTATGAACTTGGCCGCCAGCCCTTCGGTTTGGCATCACCTGCCGCATGGCTGCGAGAGTGCGGCATGGCTGTCACCTGCGCCGATGTTTCGCGCGAGCCGCTCCCTGACGAAGCCGTCCGCTTGGCGGATTTGGTCGCCTTCTACGTTCCCATGCACACGGCTACTCGCCTTGCCGTGGCGCTCCTTCCCGCAATTCGCGAAATGAATCCCCGCGCGCATCTTTGCTTCTACGGCCTCTATGCTCCCGTGAACGAAGTGTATCTGCGCCGTTTGGGCGTCGGTACCATTCTCGGTGGCGAATTCGAGGAAGGGCTAACAAATCTGGCCGCAAGCCTCGACCCAGCGGACGGCAAAGTTCGGTTTTCAGGAGGTGGGAGCTTTAGCTCCCACGTAACCGGCACTCAATCGGGTGGGGCTTTAGCCCCTGAAGCCAAGCCTGCTTCAATTTCCCTCGCTCGCCAGCATTTTCGCGTCCCCGACCGCGCTGGCCTCCCACCCCTCGAAAAATATGCGCGTCTGATCACGCCCAAGGGCGAATCCCGCACCGTTGGCTACACGGAAGCCAGCCGCGGCTGCAAACATCTTTGCCGCCACTGCCCGATCGTTCCCGTCTACAACGGCACATTCCGCATCGTCGATCGCGACGTCGTCCTCGAGGATATTCGCCGTCAGGTCGCCTCCGGCGCGCAGCACATCACCTTTGGCGACCCCGATTTCTTCAATGGCCCCGGCCACGCCATTCCGCTTGTCGAAGCGCTCCATCGCGAGTTTCCGCGCCTGACTTACGACGTTACCATCAAAGTCGAGCACCTTCTCCAGCATCGCGACGCGCTCCCAAAGCTTCGCGACACCGGCTGCCTCTTCGTTACCAGCGCCGTCGAATCCGTCGACGACGCCATCCTCGACCGCCTCGCCAAGAATCACACCCGGGCCGACTTTCTCCGTGTCGTCGACCTCTTCCACGAAGTCGGCCTCACGCTCGCTCCCACCTTCGTTGCCTTCACTCCGTGGACCACCCTCGCTGGCTTCTACGACCTGCTCGAAGTCATCCGCGAGCGCGGTCTCATCGAAAATGTCGCGCCCATTCAATTCGCCATTCGTCTCCTCATCCCCGCGGGCTCGCGCCTCCTCGACTTGCCCGAGGTCCGCAGCCTCGTCGGCCCGTTTGACGATGCCGCCCTCGTCCATCCCTGGCGCCATGACGATCCGCGCGTCGACGCCCTCTGCGAACGCTTGCAGGAAGTGGTCCACTCCGGCGAGAAAATGAACCGCCCGCGCGCCCGCATCTTCGAGCTCATCGAGCAGGCCGCCTGCCAGGCCGTCGGCCGCGCCGAGCAACCGCCGCGCCCTACCCTGCCCGTGCTCGCCTCTCGGGCCACCATCCCTTACCTGAATGAGCCTTGGTACTGTTGAGCCGAGCCCACCGGGGACCAGTTGGTTCCCATCGTCCAGGCCCGGAAGAACCTCAAGCAGGCTGACACTTTCGTCTGACCGGGCGAATCGCGCCCCCGAATCTTGCTCGGTATTGTAAGCATTTTGTTCGCGGGATCTACCGCTCGGCGATTCTGTGCTATGAACTAAGATGGGAGGGTTCTGCAATGGGCGCGGTTGAGGCAGCACTGGAAGGGAACCCGGCAGCGAAAGTCAGGCAAAGCTTAATCTACGGTACGGGGATTAAAAATTGGGCTAAGTTGTTGAAAACAAACGGCCGGAGCCCTCGTTAATATACGGTTGCACGGGGGCGCATTAGAGACAGCCGAAGAACGGATCGAGCGAAGAGCGTGACGCAGGAAAGGTCAAATACGGGCCGGACGGCGAGCACCCGCAAACGCCTGCTTATACTTGCAAGCAAGCTTGGCTACCAGACGCGCGGCTTCGCCGACGCCGCCGAAACCCTGGGTGTCGAAGTCCTCTTCGGAACCGACCGCTGCCACAAGCTCGATGACCCCTGGGGCGACCGCGCCCTCGCGCTCCATTTCGAAAAACCCCGCGAGGCCGCCGACGAGATCGTTCGCCAGACCAAGGCCACTCCGCCCGACGCCATTCTCGCGTTGGGCGACCGGCCGACCTTGACCGCCGCCTTTGCCGCCGAAACCCTCGGAATCACCGGTAATCCCCCCGTTGCCGTCGCAGCCTGCCGTAATAAGGCCCTCCAGCGCGCAGCGCTGTCGAAAGCAGGTGTCCGCGTCCCGGATTTCTTTTCATTCAACGCAAGCGACAAAATCTCGCGGGTCTTGCCTCGGGTCAAATTCCCCTGCGTCGTCAAGCCCACCGTCCTTGCCGCCAGCCAGGGCGTGATTCGTGCGAACGACGCCTCGGAATTCCACAGCGCTGTCGACCGGATTCTCGCTCTCCTCGAATCGCCCGAAATTCAGGTCTTGCGCGAACCGGGTCTCGATCAATTGCTCGTCGAGGCCTACATTCCTGGAAGGGAAGTTGCCCTCGAAGGCCTCCTCGAAAATGGCCGGCTCCGCGTCCTCGCGATTTTCGATAAGCCTGATCCACTCGACGGCCCATACTTTGAGGAAACGATTTACGTCACCCCGTCGCGGCTGCCTGTGGCGACACAGCGCGCCATCGAAGAGTGCTCGGAAGAATGCGTCGCCGCTCTGGGCCTCGTCACTGGCCCGCTTCACGCCGAATTTCGGCTCAATGAATCGGGCGTGTGGCCGCTGGAAATCGCGCCTCGCCCCATCGGCGGGTTGTGTTCGCGGGCGCTGCGCTTCGGTGCGAATAAGATGTCGCTCGAAGAGCTGCTTCTGCGCCACGCGCTCGGCATGACGGAAAGCATCGCGAAACGAGAAACCGACGCCTCCGGCGTCATGATGATTCCCGTGCCGCGCAGCGGAATCTTCGACAGTGTCGATGGGATTGACGCTGCGGAGAACGTGCCGGGCGTCACCGAAATTCGCATCACCGCGCGCCTTCGCGATTACGTCGCGGCTTGGCCCGAAGGCTCGAGTTACCTCGGCTTCATCTTCGCCCGTGCCACATCGCCAGATGAAGTCGAGCAGGCCCTTCGCAGCGCCCACGCTGCCATGCGATTCAATTTCTCACCGCGGCTTTCCGTAGAACATCCGTTGACGCGAAAGCTAGCCACATGACCCGCGCAAAACGAAGTTTCTCCGTGGCGCGCTCGCGTCCACGCGCCGCCTCTTCGCTGCCGATGGATGGGCCGCTAGCCCTTCGTCTTGGGGGGAACGTAGCCTTCGGGGAGCTTCGCGCCTTCGCCGAAGAAAAACTGCTCCATCTGTTCTTCCATGATCTTCTGCGAATTCGGGTCGAGGGGATTCAGCCGGAATTCGTTCATGACCATCTTCGAGTGCTCGAGCCACATCTTCCAGGCTTCCTTCGACACGTTCTCGAAGACCCGCTTCCCCAGTTCGCCCTTCCACGGAATGCGGTCCAGCCCCGGCATTTCCTTGCCGAATTTCACGCACTTCACCATGCGCACGTTCTGTCCCGGCGCGGGCGGAGCGGCTTGTTGCGGAGCGTCTGAGCACTTCTCGTCGGCCATGAATGTCTCCGGTATGCGATTCCAAGATACTGCAAGCGCGCGCGAAATTCCACACGGGAGCGCGCGTCGCATGAAGCCGGGCCTCGCGCCGAAGCATCTTTATGGAGTGGCATCTATGATAGGCTCTTGCGGGACGCGCAAGCCTCGACCGAACGCCAGATCTGCATCCGGCCCGCAGGCGTCGAACTCCGGAGACCGAACGTGAACACACAATCTGCAGCTACTGCCGCCGCTTCCCACCACGATGCTTACTACTGCGAAATGCCGTCGGATCCTTGCGTCATCGTTATGTTTGGCGCCTCCGGCGACCTGGCGCGCAGGAAGCTTCTGCCCGCTTTGTACGACCTTGCCCGCCACGCATGCCTGGCTCCGCGTTTCCGCCTCCTCGGCTTCGCACGCACCGAGATGAACGACGATGCCTTCCGGGAGCACGCGAGCGAATTCCTTCCCAAGGACGCCCATTCCGTCAGCGGATACACGCAGCAGGATTTCGAGAAGCAGCTCGTCTACTTCAGCGGCAATTACGACGACCCGCAAGCCTACCAGCGGCTCGCCCAGCGCCTCGGTGAACTCGACCGCGAAGGACGCCTTGGCGGCAACCGCCTTTTCTACCTTGCAGTTCCTCCGAGCGTGTACACCGGGATCATCGAGCAGCTCGGCAAAGCCGGCCTGAACAAGCCCTCGAGCGAAAAGTCTTGGACGCGCGTGATTATCGAGAAACCTTTCGGGCACGATTTGGCGTCGTGCCGCGAATTGAATGCCAAGGTCCTGGACGTCTTCGACGAATCGCAGGTTTACCGCATCGATCACTACCTCGGCAAGGAGACTGTGCAGAACCTGCTCGTCTTCCGCTTCGGCAACGGCATCTTCGAGCCGCTCTGGAATCGCAACTACATCGACTCCGTCCAGATCACTGCGGGCGAATCCCTCGGCGTCGAAGCCCGCGCGGCATTCTACGAATCGGCCGGTGCCTTGCGCGACATGGTCCAGAGCCACATGCTTCAACTCACGTCTCTCGTGGCGATCGAGGCTCCCGCGACCTTCGGCGCCACGGCCGTCCGAAACGAGAAAATCAAAGTCCTGCAATCGATTCGCCCGTTCACAAACGAGAGCATCTGGAAGTCGGTCGTGCGCGGCCAGTACGGCCCTGGAAGGATCGACGGAAAGCCGGTGCCCGGCTATCGCCAGGAACCTGGCGTCAAACCCGACTCCGCCACCGAAACATACGTCGCCCTCAAACTCTACGTCGACAACTGGCGCTGGAACGGCGTCCCATTCTATCTGCGCACCGGCAAGCGGCTCGCCAAGCCGCACACCGAGATCGCCATTCAGTTCAAGCAGGCCCCCCACATGGTTTTCGCCGGCCAGAATTCGAACCCGAACTCTTTGGTTCTGAATATCCAGCCAGACGAAGGCATCTCTCTTTCGTTCGGCGCCAAAGCGCCCGGCGCGCAGATGCAAATTAGTCCTGTGACGATGGATTTTGGCTATCGCCAAACGTTCGGTGGCGAGTCACGCGACGCTTACGCAACTCTGCTCAACGATTGCATACGCGGTGACGCGACGCTCTTCGATCGCGCTGACGGCGTCGAGGCCGCATGGCAGCTCATCGATCCGATTCTTGAAGCCTGGCGCACGGCGTCCGCGCCGCCTTTCCCGAATTATCCTGCCGGCAGCGACGGGCCGCGCGCTGCGGACGATTTGACAGGTACGGACAGCCGCCGTTGGAGGGCGATCTGAGCGGCTCGCGGAGCAATTCCGGTTTGAGAACGCGCTAAACTACGTGCGGAGGAATCGATGATTCTGGCGGGCGACTTGGGCGGGACCAAGACGAACCTCGGGCTGTTCGACGTAAAGAACGGCAAGCTGGTCCAGGTCACGTACAAGCGCTACACGAGCCACGAATATTCCGGCCTGCACGACATCGCGAAGGATTTCCTCAGCCAGAACGGCGCGAAAGTCACTGCTGCCTCGTTCGGCATCGCTGGCCCCGTCGTCAACAACACGGTGCATGCGACGAATCTACCGTGGGTTGTCGACGGCAGCGTCATGGCGAAATTTCTCGGCCTGCCGCACGTGCGTCTGCTGAACGACCTCGAAGCCACCGCGTATGGGATCCGCGTCCTCGAACCGGCCGATCTCGAGACAATTTACCCCGGCGTCCCCGCGCCTGATGCGACGCAGGTCGTCATCGCCGCTGGCACTGGACTCGGCGAGGGCATCCTCTTCTGGAACGGCAAGGAGCATATCCCGGTCGCCACCGAGGCCGGTCACGCCGATTTTTCGCCCAGCACCGACCAGCAGGCCAATCTCTGGAAGTTCCTCAAAAAGCGCAACGACTTCGTGAGTTCGGAGATCATCCTCTCCGGCCGCGGATTTCAGAGCATCCACGAATTTCTCAGCCCCTACGACAAGCACCCGGGCTTCGATCCCACCACGGATCCCGCCCCTGAAATCACGCGCAGGGCGCTCGCCGGGGAATGTCCCGTGTGCGTCGCCACACTGGAACTCTGGCTGGATATCTACGGCGCCGAAGCCGGAAATTTCGCGCTGCGTACGCTGGCCCGCGGCGGCATTTTCATCGCGGGCGGCATCGCCGTCAAAGTCCTCGCGAAATTGAAGGACGGCCGCTTCGCCGCCGCCGTGCGACACAAGGAAAAGCTCGAAGACTTCCTCGCTAAGATTCCGATCAAGGTGATCTTGAACGAAGAATGCCCGCTCATGGGCGCTGCGTTCGTCGCGTGGAAAGCTTCTTGATCCACCGCATCCACGGCCGCGATCGGCGGCCTCGAAGCGCCTCATCGCGAAGCTCGCGCTTGCCCCCGCCAGCCTAGAACTTCGGGTGATACACCGGATATGCCGGCCGCTTGTACGTCGGCAGCGGATGCTCCTTCAGCGATTCAAGCATTACCTCCACCGCCTTCTCCAGTTGCGGATCGTGCCCCTCGCGAACCAGCTTCGGATCGAGCTCGACCTCCACATCTGGCGCGATTCCATGGTTCTCCACTTCCCATTCGCCCTGCGTGCCGTAGATGGCCCATCGCGGCGCGGTGACGTTGCCGCCATCGATCAGTTGAGGATAATTCCCGATGCCGACCAGCCCGCCCCAAGTCCGCATCCCGACCAGCGGCCCAATACCCGCCTTGCGGAAGTACCACGGCATCGCGTCGCCGCCCGATCCCGCGAATTCATTGATGATCATCGTCTTCGGGCCGTAGATCGCTTCCTGCGGCTCCGAATACGTTTCGCCCTCGCGCGTTTGCACGAAGCTCATCACCGGCCTGCGCAGGTAATCGATGATGTAGTCAGCCAGGTCGCCGCCGCCGTTGAACCGCTCATCGAGCACCGCTCCTTCCTTCCCCACCTGGGCGAAATAGTAGCGATTGAAATTCGTGTAGCCCGCGCCCGCTGTGTTGGGCAGGTAGACATACGCAAGCTTCCCGCCGCTCAGCTTGTCCACTTTGCGCCGGTTGCCCTCAATCCAGTCGAGATTCCGCAGTGCGGTTTCGCTCTCGACGGGAACCACCGTCACATCGCGTGATCCGCTGCCGTCCGCGTTTGGCCCCACCTTCAGCACTATCTGCTGCCCGGCCGTCTCCTGGAAGAAGCTGTAGACGTTGTCGGACGCATGCAGCTCGCGCCCGTTCACTTCGAGCAGATATTCGCCTTCCTTCACGTTCACGCCCGGCTGCGTCAGCGGCGCGTGAAGCTGCGGGTTCCAGTTCTCGCCGCTGTAAATATGCGTGAAGCGGTAGCGCCCGTTTTCGATCGAGTAATCGGCGCCCAGCAGCCCCACCTTCACTTTCTTCAGATCCGGCTGCGTGCCGCCTCCCACGAACATGTGCAGCACGTTCAGGTTGCCGAGCATGTCGCCGAACAGATAATCCAGATCGGCGCGGCTCGTGATCCCCGCAAGGAATGGTTCGTAGGCCGCTTCCGCCGCCTTCAAGTTCAAGCCGTGGAAATGCGGATCGTAGAAGAAGTCGCGCTCGATGCGCCACACTTCGCGGTACATCTGGTTCCACTCGGCCCGCGGATCGACGCGCACTTCCATGTCTTCCGTCTTCAGCTGGCCTTCGCCCGGCTTCAGCGATTTGTCCGCCGGAGCGATGGACCATTTATGGCCCTGCTCATACAGCATCTTTTCGCCGTTCGCCGAAATCGCAAAATTCTCCACGCCGTCCGCGATCTTCTCCGTCTTGCGCGTCTTCAAATCGAAGCGCTGGATCGCGGCGTGTGGCGGACCCTGCGGGGTGACCTCTGGTCCCTCTGCGAGATAGAGGATTCCTTCCTTGCCGGCGAACATGCCGTAATAATTGTGCTCGGCAATCGGCAGCGCCAGAATCCGCTGGCCGAGACCTTCGAAATCGATGGTGACCTTCGGCGGCTCCTTTTCCTTCTCCTTCTTTTCCTCATCCTTGCCTTTGTTCTGGTCCGCCGCTTGATCCGGCTTCTTGTCCTTCGACTCGGCCGCCTTCTCGTCATCGCTTTCGGGCGCGATCGGCGACGGCAAGTCCTTGCGCAGCACCGCGACATACACCGCGCGCGTCACGGGATGGTCGATGCTGGTCATGTCGAGCCAGCCGGTTGAGAGACCCGTATTCGTGCTCGCCGTGAAGTACAGATATTTTCCGTCCTTGTCGAAATTGGGATACATCGCGTCGCTCATGCCGTCGGTTACTTGCGTCGCCTTCTTGTCGTCGAGCGAATACACAAAGACGGCTCGCAGATGGTTTTGAAGCTGCATCGTGTAGGTCAGCCACGCGCTGTCGGGCGACCACATCACGTCAAACTCGTGAAGCGGCGAATCGAACCGGTCGGTGTCCACCTTCACCGGCGTTGGATGATCGAGGTCGACGTACCAGAGGTTCAGGCGCTTGTCGCTGTAGGCGATCTTCTTGCTGTCGGGCGACCACGTCGGTGTGTAGAAATACGACGGCGGCTCTCCCAGGTCGATTTTTCGCGGTTTCGCGAGTCCTTCTTGCGGAGTGATGTAGAGCGCGTATTCGCCCGACTCATCGGAAAAGTACGCGATCGATTTTCCGTCGGGGGACCACGCCGGATCGCGGTCTGCCGCCCCGGGGCTGTGCGTGAGATTGCGAATGTCGCCTTTTTCCGCTGGCACGGTCAGAATCTCGCCGTGCGCCTCGAACACCGCCCGCTGCCCGGTCGGCGAAATCTGCGCGTTCGCAATGTGATCGCCCACCTTTTCGAAGTGCGGGAGAACTTGCGGCATGTCAGCCGCGATGTGGACTTCGATTCGGTGCGCGCTTCCCGTGGCGGGATCGTACAGATGCAGCGAGCCAAGCTGTTCGTAGACGATTCCTCCCGGGCCAGCTGACGCCGACTTGAAATCAAAACTTTCGTTCTTCACCACTTCGCGCACGGCCTTGGTTTTCGTGTCATAGGCGAAAAGCGCAAAGCTGCCCTCGCGGTCCGAAATGAAATAGATCGTGTCTCCCACCCACATCGGATTGAAGTCGTTGGAATTGTCGCGCGGCAACTTTACGATGTTGGAATCCGAAAGGTCGGCGATCCAGATGGGCGAGGTCATGCCTCCGCGATAGTGCCGGATCGAGATGTAGTTGTCTCCGGCGCCAAGGCGGCGATTCCACAGCGGCACGTAGGCGAGGTGAGATCCATCCGCCGAGTACGATGCTTCGACGCCCATTGGCAGAGGCAGCTCCGCGGGCAATCCGCCGTTCACTGAAACCGTGAAAAGCTTCTCGAAGCGCGAATAGCCGTCGCGCGTCGAGCGGAAGAGAACATTCTTGCCGTCAGGAGTCCAGCCGATGGCGACGTCGGTGCCGGGATGATAGGTCAAGCGGTGCGGCTCGCCTCCTGAAGCGGAGACGACGTACACGTCCTGGTTTCCGTCGTAGTCTCCCGTGTAGGCGATCATCGATCCGTCCGGCGAGAAGACAGGGCCGCTTTCGAGGCCCGTGCCGGTCACGACCCGCCGCGCATCGCCGCCGTTGCGATCGACTTCCCAGATGTCGCCGCCGTACGCGAACGCGATTTGAGTCTTGCTCAGCGTCGGGCTTTGCAGCAGCAACGGTTTCGACTCCTGCGCGCGGCACAGTCCCGCGACGACAAGCAGAGAAAGAACCAGTGCAGCTTTCTTCATGATTGCCTCTCGACGTGCAGATTTCTTCCGTGTGGTCGTTGATTCGGCCGGGTGAATCCTACCACGGTGACGCTTTGCCGGGGCGCGATTGCTTGAGATTCGAAGCGTTCAGCGCCGACCCGAAGCATTGTAGAATTGCGTCCGCGCGGTTCCGGCGGTCAGGCGCGCGTAGTATCCTGGCGCACCGAAAAGGGGAAACGATGCCGAATGGGAAGAAAGTCGCTGCGAAGCAGCCGCGGGGCAAGAGTCCCGCGGTTGTCATCGACCGCTATCTGGAGAGGCGAAATCCCGTGCTGAAGCAGGTCGCCAACGGCCTGCGGTCGCTTGTGAAGAAGGCTGTGCCGCAATCCCGCGAGGACGTCAATCCCTGGGGCATCCCGGTATTCGATTTTCACGGCCCGTTCTGCCTGCTGATGGCCGGAAAGAATCACATCACGTTCGGCTTCACGCGCGGCACATCGCTTGCTGATCCTGGCAAGCTGCTCGAAGGCACGGGCAAGAATTTGCGCCATGTGAAGGTGAAGGAGAAGGAGCAGTTGCGCGATACGAATTTGCGTCAACTGATTCGAAATGCGGCTGCGCTGAATCGCGAGACGCCCTTGACTTCGACGATGCGCGTGAAGAAGCCTGGCTGAGGCGGCGACGAAATGCGAAGCAAGGCCCTGAAACTCGATGCACGCGACAATGTGCTGATCGCGCTCGTGGATTTGAAGCGGGGCGAAACGGTCGCTTTCGACGGCGCCACGTTCGAACTTGCTTCCGACGTTCCGGCGAAGCACAAGTTCGCCACAAAGGACCTGGGCGCCGGCGCCGAAGTGATCATGTACGGCGTGCTCGTCGGCAAGACCATGGAGTCGGTGCGGCGCGGCGAAGCCATCACGACGCGGAATCTGCATCATGAAAGCAGCGCGTTTCGCGACAAGGCGCGAGAGTATCGCTGGCAGGCGCCGGACGTCTCGCGCTGGGCCTCGCGCACATTTCAGGGATTCAAGCGCCCGGATGGGCAGGTGGGCACGCGCAATCACTGGCTGGTTGTCCCGCTCGTCTTCTGCGAGAACCGCAACATCGCCGTGCTGAAGCAGGCGTTCGAGGAGGAGCTCGGCTTCGCGCGGCCGCAGGTGTACCGGAGCCAGGTGGCGGAGTTGGCGCGGCTCTATCGCGAGGGGCGCGCGGACGAAATCCGCGACCAAAAGCAATCGGCGCCGGCGGGCGGCGCGCCGCGGTCGCACATCTTCGAGCACATCGACGGAATCAAGTTTCTGATGCATGAAGGCGGCTGCGGCTGCACGCGCGAGGATGCACGCAACCTGTGCGGCTTGATCGCGGGCTACATCCACCATCCCAACGTCGCGGGCGCCACGGTGCTGAGCCTTGGATGCCAGCATTCGCAGATCGCCATCCTGCGCGAGGAGATTCGGAAGCGCGACCCGCATCTTGCCAAACCGCTGCTGATTTTCGAGCAGCAGCGCGCGGGGACTGAATTCGACATGCTGTCCGCGGCGGTGCGCGAAACGTTTCTCGGGCTGATCGAGGCGGAGAAGGCGCGGCGCGAGCCGGCGCCGCTCTCGCATCTCACGCTGGGATTGAAGTGCGGCGGCTCCGATGGATTTTCGGGCATCTCCGCGAATCCGGCGATCGGCCACACGGCGGATTTGGTTGCAGCGCTGGGAGGGCGGGGAATTCTTTCCGAGTTTCCGGAGCTTTGCGGCGTCGAGCAGGAATTGATCGACCGCAGCACGAATAAGGAAGTAGGCAACCGCTTCATTGAGTTGATGCGCGATTATGCGGCCCGCGCGAAAGCCGTTCATTCCGGATTCGACATGAACCCCTCGCCGGGAAACATTCGCGATGGATTGATCACGGACGCGATGAAATCGGCCGGCGCAGCGAAGAAAGGCGGCACGTCGCCGGTCACAGCTGTGCTCGATTATCCGGAGTATTCGTCGACGCCCGGATTGAATCTTCAATGCACGCCCGGCAGCGACGTGGAGTGCGTTTCGGCGCAAGTTGGAGCTGGCGCGAACGTGGTGCTGTTCACGACGGGGCTGGGCACGCCGACGGGCAATGCGATTGCGCCGGTGGTGAAGCTCGCCACGAATTCGGAGCTCGCAGCGCGGATGAACGACATCATCGATGTCGATACCGGCGCGGTCGTTCGTGGAGAATCCACGATCGAGCAGATGGGCGAAGCGATTCTCGAATTCGTGATCAAGGTCGCGAGCGGCGAGGCGAAGACCAAGGCCGAGCTGCTGGGCCAGGACGATTTCATCCCGTGGAAGCGCGGAGTTTCGCTGTGAGTTCAAACGGCGCGGCTCCTTTTCGACTCGACGGCAAGACCGCCGTGGTTACCGGCGGCGGAAGCGGCATCGGACGGGCGATCGCGAACCGGTTCGCGGAGCAGGGCGCGGCAGTTTTTATTCTGGATGTAAATCGCGGCGCGGGAGAAGAGGTGGCGCGCGAGGTCGCGGCAAAGCAGGGCCGCGCGAAGGCCATTGCGTGCGACATTTCGGATCAGCAGCAGGCCAAGGCCGCGTTCGACGAAATCGCGCGCGAAGGACCAATCCAGATCCTGGTGAACAACGCAGGCATCTCGCAGATCGGCTCGCTCGAAAAAACGGCGGAGAGCGATTTCGACCGCATCTTCCGCGTGAACGTGAAGGGCATGTACAACTGCATGCTCGCGTGCGCCGAGCGGATGAAGGCGCATGGCGGCGTGATCCTGAACATGGCGTCGATTGCGGGCTCGGCAGGGCTCGCGGACCGCTTCGCGTATTCGATGAGCAAGGGCGCGGTGATTGCGATGACCTATTCGGTGGCGCGAGACTATCTGGCCTACAAAATCCGCTGCAATTGCATTTCGCCGGCGCGCGTGCACACGCCGTTCGTGGACGACTATCTGCGGAAGAATTATCCCGGGCACGAGCGGGAAATGTTCGAGAAGCTCTCGCAGGCGCAGCCCATCGGCCGCATGGCGCAGCCCTCCGAAGTGGCGGATTTCGCGCTTTTTCTGTGCTCGGATCAGGCAGCCTTCATTACTGGCGTCGATTACCCGATCGATGGGGGCTTCACGAATCTTCATGGCTGACATGCCTTGAGAATCGATTCCCACCAACATTTCTGGAAATACGATCCGCGGCGGGACGCGTGGATCACGGACGAGATGGCCGTCCTGAAGCGTGATTTTCTGCCGGAGGAACTGATGCCGGAGCTTCGGGAGAACGGCATCGGCGGCAGCGTCGCGGTGCAGGCCGCGCATTCCGAGAATGAGACGCGATTCCTGCTCGAACTGGCGGACCAGCATCCGGAAATTCTCGGTGTCGTCGGATGGGTGGACCTGCGGCAACCGGACGCGGCCGGGCGGTTGGAATTCTTTTCTCGATTTGCGAAGTTTCGCGGAGTGCGGCACGTGGTCCAGGCGGAGCCGGACGACCGTTTTTTGCTGAGCGAGGATTTCTGCCGCGGCATCTCGCTTCTTCGGCGGTTTGGATTCACGTACGACATTTTGATTTATCCGAAGCACCTTCCGGCGGCGTGCGAATTCGTCGCCAAATTTCCCGAGCAGCGATTTGTGGTCGACCATCTGGCAAAGCCGCCGATTCGCGAGAAGAATCTCGGGGCCTGGGCGAAGGGGATGCGCGCCATCGCGGCGCAACCGAACGTATTCTGCAAACTCTCGGGACTGATTACGGAAGCGGACTGGCGCTCCTGGCGGCCGGACGATTGCAAGCCGTGCCTGGACGTGGCGTTCGAAGCGTTTGGCGCAGACCGGCTCATGTTCGGCTCCGATTGGCCCGTGTGCCTGTTGGCGGGGACGTACCGGCAGGTGAAGGATTTGATCGCGGGCTACGTTTGCCGTCTCTCAGCGGCCGAGCAGGAAAAAATCTTCGGTTTGAATGCGGCGCGATTTTATGGTTTAAGGACTCCTCGTCATGGACCTGCAACTTAAAGACAAAGTGGTGATCGTCACGGGCGGCGCGAAGGGGATTGGCGCGTCGATCGCGCGCGCATGCGGCGAAGAGGGCGCGATCCCGGTGATTGTGGGGCGCGGAGCAGAGGCGGCCGAGCGATTGCAATCGGAGCTTCATCGCGGCGGCGCGATGAGCCATTTCATCGAGGCGGAGCTGGCTGAGCCGGCGAATTGCGCGAAGGCGGTGGAGGAAACGATACGGACGTTCGGCCATATCGACGCGTTGGTGAACAACGCCGGGCGGAACGATGGAGTGGGATTGGAGCGCGGCGACCCGGAGCGGTTTGTGGCGTCTGTGAAAAGCAATCTGGTGCATTACTACGCGATGGCGCATTACGCCCTGCCGTACCTGAAGCGGAGCCGGGGAAGCATCGTCAACATAAGTTCGAAGGTGGCCGTGACGGGGCAGGGCGGGACGTCCGGCTACGCCGCGTCGAAGGGCGGAATTTTCGCGTTGACGCGCGAGTGGGCGGCGGAGCTGCTGCCGTACGGCATCCGCGTGAACAACGTGGTGCCCGCCGAGGTGATGACGCCGCTCTACGAATCGTGGCTGAAGACATTTCCGAATCCGCAGGAAAAGCTGAACACGATTCTCACGAAGATTCCCTTCGAGAAGCGAATGACGAAAGGCGAGGAAATCGCGGCGATGACGGTGTTCCTGATTTCCGCCCAGTCGGAACATACGACGGGCCAGCATGTTTATGTCGACGGCGGTTACGTGCATCTGGATCGCGCTCTCACGTAGCGCACGGCGCACCCGCGGAGACTCATGGCCAAACGATCGTCGCCCCTTACCGAACGGCAATATGTGGTGCCGCTGGTTCTCGTCACCAGCCTTTTCTTCCTCTGGGCGCTGGGCGTCAACCTGAACGACATTCTGATTCCGCAGTTCAAGAAAGCGTTCCGGCTGACGGATTTTCAGTCGTCGCTCATCCAGTCTGCGTTTTTCGGCGCGTACTTTCTGGCCGCGTTTCCGGCCGGGCGGCTGATGGAGCGAATCGGGTACAAGAAGGGAATTCTGGTCGGGCTGCTGACGTGCGCGTTCGGCGCGTTCCTCTTCATTCCCGCCTCGACGGTGCGGCTCTACGTCTTTTTTCTTGCAGCGCTTTTCATCATGGCGTGCGGGCAAAGCGTCTTGGAAGTTGCCGCCAATCCCTATGTGACGATTCTCGGTCCGCCTGAAACGTCGGAGCTGCGGCTGAATCTGGCGCAATCGTTCAACGCAGTGGGCGCGGTGGTGACGCCGATCATCGGGCGGACATTCATTCTTTCGGGCGTGGAATATTCGAGCGCGGCGCTGGCGGCGATGAGCACCGAGCAGTGGCGGGCGTATTCGGCTTCGGAAGCGGCGCGCGTGCGGGGGCCGTATCTCGCGATCACCGGACTGTTTCTGCTGGTGGCGGCGCTGATTTATTTTTCGAAGCTGCCGGAAATTCGCGGGCACGCCGAGCAGGCGGCCGAGGGTTCGGAGCCCGCGAAGCAGGAGCTGCGGCATATTTTGCGGTATCCGCATCTGGTGAAGGGCGTAGTGGCTCAATTTTTTTATGTGGGCGCGCAAGTGGGAGTGACGAGCTTCGTGATTCGCTTCGTGCAGCACGCAGCGCCGGGGACTCCCGAGAGGAGCGCGGCGGACTTTTTGAAGTGGCATCTGGTGGGATTCATGGTGGGCCGCTTCGCGGGGTCGGGAATGATGAAGAAAATTGCGCCGCCGAAGCTGTTGGCGCTTTTCGCGGGGGCGGCGTTCGCGTGCACGGTGGTGGCGGTGACGACGACGGGGTCGGCGCCGATCTGGGCCGTGGTGCTGATCGGCTTCTTCCACTCGATCATGTTCCCGACGATCTTTGCGCTGAGCCTGAAGAACCTGGGGCCGTACACGAAGCTGGGATCCTCGCTGCTGGTTATGTCGATCATCGGAGGCGCGATTTGCCCGGCGATCATGGGGTATATCTCCGACTTGAGCTCGATCCGGGCGGCCTTTGTGGTGCCGCTGGTGTGCTACGCGTATGTGTTTTACTTTGGGAGCCGCGGGTACCGGCCGGGGGCGCAGGCGCAGCCGGTGGCATAGAGAGCAAGGAAGTACGAAGACTGGATGAGAAAAAAAAGGCCCGGGTTTTGTATAGATTAGAAAAATGTAAGTGGCTGATTCGGCGTGGGTTGCGGCGATTTCTAATCTTCGGTGTATAGATTAGAATTTTGGTGGAAAGCGCCCGGCGGTTGGGAGGAGAGGGTCGCCGGAGCATCCGATTTGTGTCCTCTAGTCTCTCATTTTCCTACTGACACTATTTTATCATGCGTGGCAACTTGACACGTGTGCTCCAAGCCTGCAAACCACAGGAAGGATTGGAGTTACGAAATTGTGGTTTGTGGTCAGGAACCGAGGGAAATTGAAGAAAAATGAAAAAAGTTTGGAGATTTTTTGGGAACCACGACGCTAGAGGCAGCTGCAAAGAGAAGAGAGATCCCCGCCTGCGGCAGGCAGGCCTCCGCTGCGTCCCGCGACCGCGCTGCACGCGGGAAGAAACGAAGACGCGGGACTTCGGTCGGATGACAAGCTCCACGTGTTCGGTGCGGCCTGTCTAGGCGGGGAGAAGGAGAGCGACGGGGAACGCGTCGAAGGCGTCGCCGAGAGACAGGCGGCCGTTGACCGAAGAGATTGCGGCGGCATCTCTGCCGGCGAGGGCGTTGATCCAGTTCGACGGCGCGTTGGGCGGCAGCGTGAGCGCCGTATCCTGCCAGAACTTGCGGCGGCCTTCGCCGATGACAGGAGCCGCCACGCTCGCGACACATCGCGGAAATGCAACAACGGCCCAGCTGAATTCGTGGGAACGCGCGAAAGCGATGGCGCGTTCGCGATGCTCGCCATGGAGCTCAAGCGGATGATAGCCGCCAACGGAGAAAAGGTCCGCGTTGCGGCGGCGAGCATTCAAGACGCGAGCGAGGACGTGGAGTTTCACGCGGCCATCGGGCCAGGATGCGAGAAGCGCCTGAGCGTGGCGGGCGCAATCGCGATCGGGCGCGCCGAGAAGAGAATCGAGAGCGGCGACGCGCGCTGAGAAATCGATAGGGCCACGATTATCGGGATCGACGAGGCGAAAATCCCAGAGTTCTGAGCCCTGATAGCAGTCCGGCACGCCGGGACAGGCGACGCGGAGCACGGTCTGGGCAAGCCCATTCAACATTCCATAGAGTGCAGTGCGCTGCTGGAAGGCGTCAAAGGCGACGCAGAATGCGGAATTTTCGCGGCGATCGAGAACGGCCGCAACGAAATCGCGGAGAGCGGCTTCGTGCGGGGGATTGGGTCGCGACCAGCGAGTGTGGACCTTGGCCTCGCGCGTTGCTTTGACGAGGTAATCCTGGAGACGCGGGACGAGCGAGGGCCAATCGGCTTCAGCGAGAGGCCACGTGCCGATGAGCGTCTGATAGAAAAGATATTCTTCGTTGCGGTCGGGAACGTGGCGGCCGTCGACGCGCGCGACGTGGCGCTCATTGCTGGCGGACCATTCGCGCATGGCGCGCTCCCAATCTTCGGGAATTTCGGAAAGGACGGCGATGCGCGCACGCGTGTCTTCGGAGCGCTTCGTGTCGTGGGTGGTGGTGGCGTTCATGCTGTGAGGCCAGGCAGCCTGGCGCTGGGCGACGAAAGCATGGAAGGAAAGAGGGTCGCAATCGATGCCGCGCGGGTCGCCGCCAACTTCATTGAGCGAGGCGAGAGGGAAGTAGACGTATAGCGCCGTATCCTCGAAGCCCTTGGCCATGATGGAGCCGGTGAATTGCTGCCAGCGCGTGACGAAGGCGAGGCGCGCTTCGCGCTGGTCCGGGCGAACATGCTGGGGAGCGGCGAGGAGAAGCACGTCGGACAGAAAATCGAAGCAAACAGAAGGGACCGAAGGGCCGCGAACGCGAGCAGCGGCGATGGCGCCGGACAACGCTTTACGGTCGGCCTCGGGAACGTCGAGAGTCTGAATGTAGGTGCGGTAGACGCCGAGGCAGGCGGTGACTTCGATGAGAGCGTCGGTGAGGGCGGCGGGATCGAATTCGCGGGCGTAGCGGTCGTCGGATGCAAGTTCGGCGAGGGCGCGTCCAAGAGCGCGCATTTCGACGGCGAGCAGCACGCGCATGACGAACCGCTTCTTCTGGTAGACGATGTCGTCGAAATTGGACTGGGCGCCGGTCCAGCGTGAATAGAAGTCAACCAGGGTCGCGATACGACGCTCATCGACGAGGAGGCGATTGGCGAAATTGAGGTAATCATAGCCAGTGGTGCCGTCGATGGGCCAATCGGAGGGGAGCGATTCGTGGCGCTCGAGAATTTTTTCGACGACGAGGTAGCCGGCGGCGTGGTCCGGGTCGCGCTGGGCAAGAAGTTCGCGAAGGCGGTTCAGGTAGCCGCGGGGATCGCGGAGGCCGTCGATGTGGTCGATGCGAAGGCCGGTGGAATGCGGATCGAAGGCGAGGCGGATGATGGGTTCGTGGGTGGCCGCGAAGACGGAGGGATCTTCCACGCGCACGCCGACGAGGTCAGTGATCGAGAAGAAACGGCGATAGTTGATGGCGTCGCTGGCGGTTTGCCAGAAGGCGAGACGATAGTGCTGGGCAGCGAGAATGCGCTCGAGGCCGAAGAAGCTGCGAGGATCGCCGGCGACACCGTTGACAGAGCGAAGCGCGGCTTCGAGAAACGCAGCAATTTCCGGGGAGGCGGCCAGCAACTGGCGGAGGCGTTCGCGGACGCGGTCGAATTTCGTGCGGCGCTCCGCGGCGGCCTGCGCGCCGGGGGTGCGATCGGAAGCAAGGGCCTCGGCGGCGGCGGCGATGCCGCGCCATTCGTGAGCGGCGGGAGAATCGCTTTCGACGGCGTCGCGCAAATCGACTTCGGCGTAGCGCAGGATCGAGGCATAGGATTCCGGCGCGATGGGGAAGATCTGCTCGCCGAAGCGGAGGCGGAAGGAACCGTCGTCGAATTCGATTTGAAACTCGCCGGCATCGAGTGCTTCGCCGAAAGGCTTGTCGAGAAATGGGAGAAGAATCTTGTTTTCGAGATCGCGCGAGGGGGGACGCCAGTTGACGTCGAAATAGGACGCGAAGGGAGATTCGGGGCCGAATTCGAGGACGTCCATCCACCAGTGATTTTCGCTGCTGGCGGCCATGTGGTTGGGGACGATGTCGAGGAGCAGGCCCATGCCGCGGGCGTCGAGGGCTTCGCGAAAGGCGATGAAGGTTTCCTCGCCGCCGAGATCGGGATCGATGCGCGTGGGATCGGTGACGTCGTAGCCGTGGCCGCTGCCGCGACGACTGGTGAGAATCGGCGAGGCGTAAACGTGGGAGATGCCGAGGCCGCGAAGGTAGTCGAGGATGCCGATGGCGTCGCGAAAGCCGAAGTTCGAGCTGAACTGGAGGCGATAGGTGGCGAGCGGACGCGAGGTCATGAGCTGGGTCCTCGAATGCGGAGGCGCTCGCGGACGGCGTTGAGCTCGCGAGTCCATTCTTCGCGAAGAGATGCGTCGCCAGGATTGGCGGCAGGATCGAGACGCGGAAGATCGGCGCGCGTGAGAGGCGCGAAGCAGAGATTCTGAACCTCCCAGAGAGTGACGGGGCTCGGCAGCGCGACGGCGATGTCGAGCATGGAGTGAAGGCGCTTGAGGGCGTCGAGGCTCTCGGGATGTTCGGCGAAGACGGCGGCCTGCGCCTCGAGGCGTTTGCGCATGGCGTATTCGAGAGTGGTGGCGTCGAGCGTGACGCGAGTCGTGCGCGCTTCGCGGAGGAGGCTGTCGACGGATGCGGCGTCCAGATCAGGGCGCTCCAGGGCCTGGATCAACTGGCTATTGAGCGCAATGCCCGCGACGGAGAGAAGAGCGCCGGGCACGGGAATACCGAGGGCGCTGAGAAAACGCATGAGGGCCGCCTGATTTTCGTAGATGCCGCGAAACGAGGCAGAGATGGAGCCGAGCATGTCCTGCAAAATCAGGTTGACGATGTGGCGCTGCTCATCGCGGAAGAGAGAGCCGAGCGAAAATGTGCTCTTGAACTGCTCGTCGAGGATGCGAATTACCTCGGCGATGTCCGCGCGCGGAAAAGCGGCGCCGACCTTCTGCCCCAGTTCCTGAAAACGAGACTCATCCTCGAAGCGGCGGACGCCGCCCGTAATGTTGTGATCGCCGAGATGCAGGACGCCGAAGCTGAGAGTGTCCTCCTCGGTGGTGATGTTGGATTTAACGAGTGCGCGGCCGATTGCGAGCCGAACCCGGCCTTCGGCTTCAACGCTGTATTCCTGGCGGTCGACGGTGTAGCAATAGATTTTGGTCTTCTCGCCGTAATTTTCGAAGAGCGAGCTGACGGCATAGTGGCCCGCGACCTTTTCCATGGTGACGACGGAGGGCGTGACCCACTTCTTGTAGATTTCCTCGCCGTCGCGATGTTCGGCGATATTGCTCTTCGCTTCGCGGAGCCGTTCGGCGAATTGCGACTCGAGATCGGCTCCGGTGATCTCGCGAGCAAGCTGAATCGCGCGCCCCGCATACTGAATCACCTGAACGGTTTCGAGGCCGGAAAGCTCGTCGAAGAACCAGCCGCAACTGGTGTACATCAGCATCGCGTTGCGCTGCATTTCGAGCAGCTTCAGCGCGCGGACGCGCTCTTCGTGATTCAAATCGCTTGTGGCGTGTTCCTTGAAGAAGGCGTCGAGACTCGCGCCGGATCGGTCGAGGACCACGCTGATATAGCCGTTGCGTGCAGCCCATGGATCCTTGAGCAGACCCGCGGAGCGCTCCTCGAAAGCGCCGGCGAGCGAATCGCGCAGCCAATCGAGAGAAGCGCGAAGAGGAGCGCGCCACTCCTGGTTCCATTCAGGATGACCGCCGGAATTGCAGCCACAATTCGATTTCCATCGCTCGACGCCATGGACGCAGCTCCAGGAACTGTTGTCGATGATCTCGACCCAATGATCCGGCGGATAAAGTTCGAGGAAGTGTCCGTAATTGCTGAGCTGAGCCTCGCCGCCGGTTTCAATGCGGTGAAGCGCATAGGCGAGAGCCATTTCACCATGGCGGTGATGATGGCCATAGCTCTCGCCATCGGTGGCGATGTGGGAGAGCTGCGGCCACGTCCGCTCGGTGGAAAATCCGCCGAGCAGGCGTTCCGCGAAGCGATTTCCATCGTCGAGCAAGCCTTCGAACGCGACCGCCTGCGAGATGGGACCGTCGTAGAAGAAGACTGAGATGGTTTTCTTCGATGGCAGGCGGACCTGATAGGCGCGGCTGGGATCGATACGAGCGCCGGAAACGTCCTTCCAGGTGCGGCCGTTATTGCGGCGAACGCGCTTGGCCTGCGAGGGAGCGAGAATCGTGAAGCGGATGCCGTGATTCGCGAGGACTTCGAGCGTCGCGGTATCGACGGCGGTTTCCGGCAGCCACATGCCTTCCGGCTGGCGTCCGAAGCGCGCGACGAAATCGCGAATGCCCCAGATGACCTGCGTTTCCTTATCGCGAGGATGAGCGAGGGGAAGAATCATGTGGTTGTAGCCCTGCGCGATTGCGGAGCCGTGCCCGCCGTAACGCTCGCGGCTGAGCTGGTCGGCGCGCTGAATCGCTTCGAGGACGCGGCGCGCGTTCTGCTCCATCCAAACGAGAAGAGTGGGGCCGAAATTGAAGCTGATCCGGGAGTAGTTGTTGACGATCTCGACGATGCGCTGCTGCTCATCGAGAAGGCGGGCGGTGGCGTTGGGGGCGTAGCACTCGGCGGTGATGCGCTCGTTCCAATCGTGATACGGGTACGCGGAGTCCTGCAGCTCGATGGCTTCTAGGGAGGGATTCTCCCGCGGCGGCTGATAGAAATGGCCGTGGATACAGACGTAGTTCATTCTGCCGCCTCGCTATTCGACGCGAACACGAGAAACGAACGGCGCTCGAATGGGAAGTTATCGAGTGCAACCGACGCGGGGCGGGCGAGCGCATTCGTCGCGCTGAATTCGGAGGAGTTGAGGATCAGCGAACACTCGCCGATGCCGGGCTGCAACGAAATGCGTGCGGGCTCGTCTCCGAAGTAGAAAACGGCGGCGAGGGAGGAGACCGCGGAGCGATAGGAGAGAGTGAGGGTGTGGTGAGCGGCGTCGCAGCGGACGTCGGGCTTTTGCCCGGCGAGCGCAAACTTTTTTCGCAGCGAGATGAGCCGCTTGTAGAGCGCCCAGATGGTTGCATGGGGTTCGCGGTGACGCTGCTCGTAATCGAGAATGCAGCGGCGGAAGGTGGCTTCGTCCTGCGGATCGGGGATTTCACCGGTCCAGCCGAAGGCGGCAAACTCGGCGCGGCGTCCGCGGCGAACGGCGTCAGCGAGGGCGGGATCGGTGTGGCTGGTGAAGTAGAGGAAAGGGCGCGTCTCGCCGTATTCCTCCCCCATGAAGAGCAGAGGGACGAAAGGCGCGAGCAGGGTGACGCCAGCGGCGAGCTTGATGCTTTCGAAGTCGGTGATTTGAGCGAGGCGGTCACCGAGGGCGCGATTGCCAACTTGATCGTGATTCTGGCTGAAGACGACGAAGCGCTCGTTGGGGATTCCGGCAGGCGAATTGCCGTGGACGCGGCGACGGTAGCGCGAATGCTGGCCGGAGTAGCGCCAACCTTCGCGGAAGACGACGCAGAGATCCTCGAGGGAGCCGAAATCCTGATAGTAGCCGGCGGTTTCGTGAGTGAGAAGAGTGTGGAGCGAGTGGTGAAAGTCGTCGGTCCACTGCGCGTCGAGCGCATAGCCGCCGCGATCGGGCGAGTGCAGGAGGCGGGAATCGTTGAGGTCGCTTTCGGCGATGACGTGGAGCGGGCGCTGCAGGCGCGCGGAGAGAGTCGAGACGCGCTCGGCGATTTCGGCGAGGATGTGGTGCGCGCTGAAATCGAAGATGCCGTGAACGGCGTCGAGGCGGAGCGCGTCGATGTGAAATTCCTCGAGCCAATAGAGCGCGTTCTGAACGAAGAAATTGCGGACCGGATCGCTATCGGCCTCGTCGAAATTGACGGCCTGTCCCCACGGCGTGTGATAGCGATCCGTGAAAAATGGACCGAAGGCGCCGAGATAATTGCCCTCGGGGCCGAGATGGTTGTAGACAACATCGAGGACGACGGAGAGGCCGCGGGCGTGAGCGGCGTCAACGAACTGCTGAAGGCCGGCGGGGCCGCCGTATGAATTTTGAACGGCGAAGGGATAGGCGCCGTCGTAGCCCCAGTTGCGGCGCCCGGGAAACTGAGCGACAGGCATGAGCTCGACGGCGGTGATGCCGAGATCGACGAGAGCATCGAGGCGGGAGATGGCGCCGGCGAACGTGCCGTCCGCGGTGAAAGTGCCGACATGCAGCTCGTAAATGATGAGGTCGCGGAGGGCGTGGCCCTTGAAGGCGGAGTCAGTCCAGCGAAACGCGCGCGTGTCGACAACTTCGGAAGCGGCGTGGATGCCGTCCGGCTGGAAGCGCGACGCGGGATCGGGAAGCTCGCGGCCGTCGGGGAAGCGGAAGAGGTAGCGGGTTCCGGCGGGAGCGTCGATTTCAGCGGTGTGAAATCCACAGTGGAAATTCATGGGGACGACTTGCTTGCGGTCGAGGCCGACGACGAGAGACAGGTGGGGGACCGCGGGAGCCCACGCGACAAAGCGACAACGATGATCGGGAAGCAGAACTGCTCCCAAAGATTCCATGGCGACGACCTAAGAGAGTAAGGGGCAGGAATCGCGAATTTCCAGGGACTCCATGACCTCTCGAGAAGAAACGATCACGAACCTTCCGCAAAAACGAACGACCGCGCGGAGCGATTCGCTCTAATCAATTATAACGGCTTTCGAGGGCGGGGTGCGCGGAATCGATCGAATCCGCAGGCTTCGATTCGCGAACTGGATTTACAATGGAAATATGCCCTGCGCGATTGAAGATTACGCCCTGATCGGAAATTGTGAAACGGCGGCGCTCGTCGGGAAGGACGGCTCGATCGATTGGCTGTGCTTGCCGAGGTTCGATTCCGGTGCATGCTTTGCGGCGATTTTGGGGAGCGCGGAGAACGGCCGCTGGCAAATCACGCCGAAGGAGAAGGCGCGCGTGAGCCGCTGCTACCGCGAGAAAACGCTGATTCTGGAGACGCGCTTCGAAACGGCGAGCGGAACGGCGACGTTGATCGACTTCATGCCGATTCGGCGCGGGCACAACGAGATCATTCGCATGGTGCGCGGCGATCGCGGCAAAGTGGCGATGCGAATGGATTTGGTGGTGCGGTTTGATTACGGCAGGTCGATCCCGTGGGTGACGCGCCAGGATGACGGACGGCTGGTGGCGATTGCCGGGCCGAATCTGCTGGCGCTGCGGACGGCGGTTCCGACGCGCGGCGAAGGGATGACGACGGTCAGCGAGTTCACGGTGGAAGCGGGACATCCGATGTGCTTTGGGCTGGCGTACGCGCCGTCGTTCGGGCGCCCACCGAAGGGGATGAACTTCGCGTCGGAGCTGCGGCGCACGGAGCAATGGTGGCGGAAATGGATTTCGCGCTGCAAGTACAGCGGGCCCGCCGCGGATGCGGTGGAGCGGTCGCTGATCACGTTGAAGGCGCTGACGTACGAACCGACGGGAGGGATTCTGGCGGCGCCGACCACGTCTCTGCCGGAGCAGCCGGGCGGCAGCCGCAACTGGGATTACCGGTTCTGCTGGCTGCGCGACGCGACATTCACGCTGCTGGCCCTGATGCACGCGGGCTATCACGGCGAAGCCAAGAGGTGGAGGAGTTGGCTGGTGCGCGCGGTGGCCGGCACACCCGATCAATTGCAAATCATGTATGGCGTGGCGGCGGAACGGCAAATCGTGGAGTTGGAGGCGCCATGGCTTTCCGGCTATAAGGGTGCGTCGCCGGTGCGAATCGGCAACGCAGCCGCGCGGCAATTGCAGCTTGACGTCTACGGAGAGATTGGCGACGTATTGCATCAGGCGGGCGCTCACCGGAAGAACAAGGCGGAAGCCGCGTTCGATCTTCAGCGCGAGCTGCTTGCGCACCTCGGCAAAATCTGGCGCAAACCCGATCACGGCATCTGGGAGGTGCGCGGCAGGCCGCAGCATTTCACTCACTCAAAAGTGATGGCGTGGGTGGCGTTCGACCGCGCGGTCAAGACGTGCGAGCAATTCAAGCTCGACGGGCCGGTGGATCAGTGGCGCGCGGTGCGGGAGGAGATTCACGAGGAAGTCTGCCGGTCGGGCTTCAACGCGGAGCTGGGAACATTCGTTCAGCACTATGGCTCGAAGGAAGTGGACGCGAGCCTGCTGCAGATTCCGCTGGTGGGCTTTCTGCCGGCGTCCGATCCGCGAGTGAAAGGCACCGTGAGGCAGATCGAAGAGAAGCTGATTCGCAACGGGCTCGTGCTGCGCTACGACACAAAACGCGTGGAGGATGGACTGAATCAAGGCGAAGGGGCGTTTCTGGCGTGCAGCTGCTGGCTGGCCGACGTATATGTGCTGCTGGGCGAATTCGAGAAGGCGGAGCGGCTGCTGCAGCGCGTGCTGAGCCTGCGAAATGACGTTGGGCTGCTGGCGGAGGAGTACCACGTGGGCGAAAAAGCGTTTGCGGGAAATTTCCCGCAGGCATTTTCGCACGTGGGCCTGGTGAACACGATCCTCAGCCTGCACACGGGGCGCGGGCCGGCGCATCAACGCGCGGGGCACATGAATCACAAGCGTCGCGCGCCGGAGCGAGGGGAACCGATGGCAAAGGCCTGAAGCGGACGGCCCTTTCCGCGTTCTACGCTACAGATGCCTAAAGGGCTCGTCCACGGTTTCCGGCGATGCCTTCTTCGAGTCGCGCTCCAACGACTTGCTGACCAGCTCCTTCGATCCGAGCCCGACGGCGAGCGCCAAAGCAAATACAATTCCGCCGAAAAGAATCCCGAAAGCCAGCTCGACGATTCCGACGGCGATCTTCAAGTGTTCCAAGGCCATCGCCACGGTCAGCACCATGACCAGCCACCGCGTGCCGACGCTGAGCAAGCGCGCATACTCAAGATTCAGATTGACCGCTCCAATCAGCACGCTGCGCGAGAGAAAGCGGGCCACCACAGTTCCGACGAGCAGGACGAAAATCGCGCCGATGATGTTGGGCACATACCCGACCACGCTCCGCACGAGCGAAGACGTCATTTCGGAGTCGAACGCCGCGATTCCGATCAGCAATCCAGCCAGAATGATCGCGCACGCCACGATCGTGGAAACCAGCAGAGAAGGGCTCTTCCGCGGCGACCATTCGGAAATCGACGTGAGGCCCCAGTGCGACAGGCGTTCGTCAAAGCGCATGCCTACGAGCAACCGGCGCAGTATGGCCGCAACAATCCACGCGAGGATGAGGGAAATCAACAGAGCCAGGATGAGGGCGACAACGCCGGGCAGAAGGCTGGCGAGCCTCGTGATGAATCCCTGCGCCGATTGATTCAATGCCTGCCTCACTTGCTGCCACATAGATCCCTCCTTGTAACGGGCTAAGGGTTGAAGCGGTCCGGCCAACGCCAGCGCGAGACCAGATACGGCTTTTCGGCCTCGTAGGCGAGCGAAAGGCGCTCAAGCTGCTTTTCAACTGCGACCGTCCCACTCGTCTCGAACTCGCGCGAATAGGAAGCAATCCATCCGAGATAGAGCGGAGTGAGCGAGCGAAGCAGATGATCGCGGTTGATGGTTCGGAGACGATGCGCCAGCGCAAAGTCGTAAACGATGCGGCTCCACAGCGAATCCGGGAAAAGAAACTGCTCGGGAGCGAGGCGCGAAATCTTGCGGATCTCGAGCAGACTGGCCGGCGGCAGCACAAGGCCCCAGATTTCCTGCAGGTCGCGCGTGCCTTGCTGAAACGAACTCAATAGGCGATCCAATTCCACGGTCGCCGCAGTTTGCTCCGGCGGCGGAGGATTGTTGAGAGCCTTCACCTGCATGGAATTTCGCGTCTTCTGCCAGCACGCGGCGTTTCGCTCGACCGTGAGAAAGACGGGCCCGAGAATCTCGGCAAGCAGGGAGCTGACACTCGTCCAGTCGACCGGCGGATAGGTTCGCGAGCCCAGATAAAGCTGAGCGACCTGGAAATTCTCGCAGCAGGCCAGCGGAGCGACCGATGCAAGGAGATGAAGGCCGCCGGCCGGCTTGCCCTCCTGATTGGCCAGCAGCCTCTGAAGGAAGCGTTGCGAAATCCCGAGGTCCGGCCCCATCGGATTTTGAATGCGGCGGCCGTAGAGGCTTCGCGAAAGCGGGTAGACGATGCTGTTGTTCAGCAGGCCTTCGAATTTATGCCGGGTGTAGCACGGCGCGATGAAATCGAGGGAGCCGTCGAGAAGCGGCCCACTGAGACGCTGAACCCACTGCGGATCGGCGCGTTCGAGGCGCGAGGCGATGACGCAGCAGCCCCGCGCACCGAGCCGGTCGGCCGTGCGAAAAACGGATTCGTACGCCGCGACGATGCTCGCAATCGGTCCCGGCGCGCCGGGGTCCTGCAGTTGCAATGGGATCAGCGATACGGAATCGCCTTCAGGCGTGGCCGGCTGCTCGGCAGTGGCCGGTTCCGAATGCGGAGCGGCGCGATGGTACAAAACCATCGCGCGCGGAGTTCCCGGGAGCGCTCGAAGGGAATCGCACACGCCGGCGATCGAGGGCTGATCCAGCTCGGCCAGAATGCCGACAACAAGGTCGGCGCTCTGAATCTCTTCGACATTTTGCCGGGCTGGTTGCGGAACAGCGTCGACTGCCAAGATAGAAACCTCATGCGCAAGAATGATGTTTCAGAGCCGCCAGCCGCACTCGCTTGCGTGCGGCGTGCCGCCAACAGCGTGAGTTCCCCGGGTCAAGATTGCAAGGAGCTGATGCCGATCAGCGGGATTCGAACCCAGGCCGGGCGGCTGTTCAACTCGTAGAGCAGTTCGTACAGCACTTTGTCGAGCAGAAAAATCTCGAGGAGCCAGCGCCGGTCGCTCGCGGCGGGCGGTACGAATTCCGCAGCCTCGCACGTTTGCCAGTAAGCGCGCAGAAATTCCGCCGAAACGGAGCGCTCCCACAATTTCGCCCAAGGCTCGAGTTTCGCATAGGCATCCGGATGCCGGGCGACGTAATTGATCAAGCTTGCGTACGCGGCGTAGCTGAACGAGCGAATCATTCCCGCGACATCCTTCAGCGGACTCTGTTTCGAGCGCCGGTAGTCGAGCGACCTCGACGGCTCGCCTTCGAAATCGAGTATGACGAAATCTGTCTTCACGCGGAGCAGCTGGCCCAGATGATAGTCGCCATGAATGCGCGTCTTCTGCGCTCGAATCGCCGATGCGTTTCCGGTCATTTCCATTTTGTCGAGGATTCTCTTCCGGCGCGTCAGAACGGACGCCGCTGTTTCGATGACTTCGTCGGCGAGGTGCGGCACGCGCTCGCGCAGGACCTCAAAAGCCGTCGACGCATTCTGGCGGACTTCCGCGACCAGCGTTTCCAAATCTTTTCCGGCCAGCGGCTCGGGCGCGAATGCGGGATTGTCGGTGGGGGATGCCAGCGCGAGGTGCATCTCGGCGGTGCGGCGCCCAAGAGTCGCGGCGGCGTCCAGATAGATGCCAACGTGGTCCCGCGCCAATTGGGAGAGCGGCCGATCGACAAGTTCGAAGATATCCGCGGGCTCGCCGGAGTCCTGCGGGAAAGGTTGAGGCGAGGACATCTCGTAATAGCGATCCAGTTCCTCGATTGTCCACTTCCAGCCATCGCCTTCGTTGACGACCAGGCCCTGCAGCATCGCGAGAGTCATCGCGCTGCCGTTGCCCGTGGGAGCGTATTCGATCGAGCCGGCGAACGGGGGAATGCGGTCGAAACCCGCCTTCTCCGTGAGGTACTTGCCGATTTCGCAGTCCGGATTCACGCCTTCTTCGAGTCGCCGGAAAAGCTTCAGGATGAGGCGGTCGCCATACAAGATCGAGGTATTGCTTTGCTCGGCGGATGTACGCCGGACTTGCAGGGGAAGCTCGCTCGCGTCCAGGATCGGCCGCAAAGCCGCACCCGGGACGCCGCGGATCGTTCCGTTGCGCGTTTGAATTTCCTTCCCGCTTTCGATGAGCGAGAGCACGGCCTGGCACGTGCTGTCATCAAAGAGCGCATCGTGAAGAAGGCCCGAAACTCCGCGCACGAAAATCGGCGCGATGATGGAGTTCGGATTCGAGTGGCGCAGTTCCTCCGCGGCCTGCTCATCCAGAGTGGCCCCGAGCGGCAGCAGATACACGTCGGACGGTCCAGCGGCGTATTGAACCTCGACGATGGCCAGCGCCGATTTCCACGTCTCGAGCACCGCCCAATCGAGGACGCGCGTCGCCTTGATTTGGCGGGACTTCGCGGCGAACCACCGCTGCTTCGGCAGGTATTCGAGCAGATAAATCAGTTCGAAGGATCGCCGTTCGGATCCTTCGAGGATGCTTCTCCAGTCGTCGGCGAGGATCAGCGGCGAATGCTCGGTCTGGTCCGCCGAGACCGAGGCCATTTCCGGCTTGGCGTGGAGCTCCAGCCAGAGGAATCCGTACGGCGCCAGCGTGACGCGGTAGGGCTGCTGCGTGATGGCCGGAAATTCGACGTATCCGAGCATTTCGATCGGCAGCATGCCTTCCATTTTCGAAAGGTCGAGGTCCACCGGCTGCGCGAAACGGGAAAGATTGGCGACGCAGAGAACGTGGTCGTCTCCTTCGGTGCGAAGGTAGGCGAGAACTTTGCGATTCGCGGAATCGAGAAATTCGATGCTGCCGCGCCCGAACACTCGGAAAAGTTTTCGAAGCGCGATCATGTTGCGCATCCAAGTGAGCAGCGACGAGGGATCGCTCTGCTGCGCCTCCACGTTGATGGCCTGGTAGCCCCAGACCGGGTCCATGATCACGGGGCTGTAGAGCCGAGCCGGCGAAGCGTTCGAAAAGCCCGCGTTCCGGTCGCCATTCCATTGCATGGGAGTTCGCACGCCGTTGCGGTCGCCAAGATAGATGTTGTCGCCCATGCCGATTTCGTCGCCGTAATAAAGGATCGGCGCGCCGGGAAATGAAAAGAGGAGGCTGATCAGCAGCTCGATGCGGCGGCGGTTATTATCGACCAGCGGAGCCAGGCGCCGGCGGATTCCCAGGTTCAATCGCATGCGCGGGTCGGCGCTGTAGGCCAGATACATGTAGTCGCGCTCGTCGTTCGTCACCATCTCGAGCGTCAGCTCGTCGTGATTGCGCAGAAAGAGCGCCCACTGGCAAGTGTCGGGAATGCTCGGCGTCTGCGCGATGATGTCCGTAATCGGCAGGCGGTCCTCCTGGCGCAGCGCCATGTAGATGCGCGGCATCAGCGGGAAATGAAACGCCATGTGAAATTCGTCGCCGTCGCCGAAGTAAGGCCGCACGTCGGTGGGCCACTGGTTGGCTTCGGCCAGAAGCATGCGGCCGGGATAATTCGTATCGATTTCGTGCCGAAGAATTTTGATGACCGCGTGCGTCTCCGGAAGGTTTTCGCAAATCGTTCCTTCGCGCTCCACCAGGTAGGGAACCGCATCGACGCGCAGGCCGTCCACGCCCATGTCCAGCCAGAAACGCATCACCTTCAGGACTTCCTCGATCACACGGGGGCTGTCGTAATTCAGGTCGGGCTGATGCGAGAAGAAGCGATGCCAGTAGTAGGCCTTCGCCGCGGGATCCCAGGTCCAGTTGGATTTTTCCGTGTCGGTGAAAATGATGCGCGCATCGCGGTATTTCTGGTTGGTGTCGCTCCACACGTAGAAGTCGCGCTCGGGTGATCCGGCGGGTGCCAGGCGCGCCGCCTGAAACCACGGATGCTGATCGGATGTGTGGTTGATGACCAGCTCGATGATCACCTGCAAGCCGCGGTCGTGCGCTGCGTTCAGGACATTCTGGAAGTCCTGAAGCGTGCCGTACATCGGATGGACGTTGAGGTAATCCGAGATGTCGTAGCCATCGTCCTTGAGCGGCGAGGGAAAGAAGGGCAGAAGCCAAAGGCAGGTGACGCCGAGGTCCTGAAGATAATCGAGTTTTTCGAGCAGGCCGGGAAAATCGCCTATGCCGTCGCTATTGCTATCCTTGAATGCGCGCACGTGCAGCTCATAAATAATTGCGTCCTTGTACCACAGAGGATCGGTCGCGCTGGCGTGCCGCTTGGCCATCACAATTATCCTAACGCCTCACAACGCGTTCCCGGTACTCGCAGAACGAAAAAATTCGGCCGCGCAGTTACGCAGCGGCGCGAACCTAGAGGTAATAGTCGAAATCCCGCTCCGTGCGAATCCATCTGCGGATGCGCAGGACGTGGGCAGGCAGAGTTCCGGGAATCAATTCCACGTAGTTGCGCGGCCCCTGCCAGAGGTATTGGCCGCCACCGAGCAGGTCGTGGGCCTGGAAGGCGTGATTCGGGTCGACTCCCAGGGATTCGAGATCGAGGTGGACCCAGCCCGTCTGTCTGTGAAACGAATCGAGATTGACGACCACGACGATCGTATTGGCCATGTCTTCGGTCGTCTTGCTGAAGCACAGCAGCACGGGATTATCGGTATCGTGAAAACGCAGTGTGTTGTTCGCGTGCAGCGCGGGGTTCTCTTTCCTGATTGCGTTCACTCGCGCGATGAAATCCCTGAGACTCCACGGCGCCTCGAGATCGCGGTGCTTGAGTTCGTACTTCTCGGAGTTCATGTATTCTTCCGAGCCGGATGCGAACGGGACGTTCTCGCACAGTTCGAAGGCGGGCCCGTAAATTCCGTAGCTTGCGCCGAGCATGGCGGCCAAAACGAGACGCACCATGAACGCCGGGCGCCCTCCGACCTGCAAAACTTCGGAGAGAATGTCGGGCGTTGCGGGCCAGAGATTCGGACGAAGGTATTCGCGCACTTCCGTTTGCGTCAGCTCCTTAAAGTAGTCCGTGAGTTCCTGCTTCGTGTTGCGCCAAGTGAAGTACGTGTAGGACTGTGAGAAACCGAGCTTCGCGAGCCACTGCATCACGTGCGGCCGGGTGAAAGCCTCGGCGAGGAAAATCGTCTCGGGGTAGCGCTGCTTGACGCCGGAGATGAGCCACTCCCAGAAGGCAAACGCCTTCGTGTGAGGATTGTCGACGCGAAAGACCTGAACTCCCTGATCGATCCAGAATTGGACCACGCTCCGCAGTTCGTTCCACAGGCCCTCGGGATCGGAAGTCTCGAAATTGATCGGGTAGATGTCCTGATACTTTTTGGGTGGATTCTCGGCGTACTGAATGGTGCCGTCGGGCCGCTTGCGGAACCATTCGGGATGCTCGCGCGTGTAGGGATGATCGGGAGAGCATTGGAACGCGATGTCGAGCGCGACGCGCAAGCCATGCTCTTTGGCTCGCGCGACGAAGCGGCGGAAATCCTGAAGCGTGCCAAGCTGCGGATGAATGGATTTATGGCCGCCCTCTTCGGAACCGATTGCCCAGGGGCTGCCGACATCGTCCGGTTGCGCAGTGACTGAATTATTTTTCCCTTTGCGGAACGTGTGGCCGATGGGATGGACAGGCGGAAGGTAAACGACGTCGAAACCCATTCCGGCGATGTAGGGAAGCCATGCCTCGCAATCGGCGAACGTGCCGTGGCGTCCACCTTCGGGCGAGCAGGAGCGCGGGAAGACTTCGTACCACGCGGAGAACTGCGCGTTCGGCGGATCGACTACGAGCGCCAATTCCTTTTCGTAGCGGCTCACGAGATGCGGTTCGGGATAGCGCTGGATGGTGGGAAGCAGCTCCTCTTCGAGCGCGATCGACTTGGCGGCTTCGGAATTTGCGTTCTCGCGAAGGCGGCGCGCCCACTCGCGAAGCGCGTTGCGTTCGGAGGCGGGTGCGTGCTCGGCGGCGTGCTCGATAATCTCCGCGCCGATCATGAATTCGACGCGGAGATCCTGGGCGGCCGCGATTCGCTTCAGCAGGTCGCCGCGCCAGGTCTTGAACCGATCGACCCAGCCTTCGATGGTGTAGAGATAGCGCCCGACCTTCGACACGCGAAACTCGCCGACCCAGCGGTCGTTCTCGAGGGGCTGCATCGCGGAGGACTGCGGCTGCGAGTCGCCCTCCTGCCAGTAAAGGACGCGGCAGGCGAGCTGGTCGTGTCCGTCGGCGAAGACGTCTGCTTCGACGGTGACGCTCTCGCCGACAACACGCTTGATCGCGAACCGGCCGCAATTGATTTCGGGCCGGACGCGCTCGATCACAACGCGGCGCCGCGCATTTGAATTTCGTTCCACCATCAAGCGAGGATCCCGAAACGCGATTGGCGGCCCGGCTGGCGCAACAAACGGCCGCTCTATTCCAATATATGCCTTCAAGGAAGAGACGGCCAGTTGAACGGCGTTGCTGCGTCCGCGTGAGAGTCAACCGTGAAGTTGTCATCGCGGATTAGGAGGAGGCGAGTGCGCGAGTGGATTCGCGGACGACGAGTTCAGGCGCGAGCTTGCGGTGAACGGCGGCGGATTCGCGCTCTTCGCGCGCGGCGTTGATGCTCTCCATCACAATTTCGACCGCGGCGGTGCCGAGGGCTTCCTTGGGCTGGCGCACGGTGGTGAGGGCGGGCATCGAGAGGCCGGCGGGGAAGACATCGTCGAAGCCTACGACGGAGCAATCGTCGGGCACTTTCAATCCAGCGCGCGCGAGGCCGCGAATCACGCCGAGAGCGGTCATGTCGTCGAACGCAAAGAGCGCTGTGAAGCGCTTGCGACGTTTCAGCAATTCTTCGGTGAGTTTGAAGCCGCCCTCGAAGCCGGAGTTGGGGTCGAGCGAGTCGGGCAAGTCCACGACGAGGGCGGGATCGATTTCGAGGCCGACCGAGCGCGCAAACGAGCGGACGCCCTTCCAGCGCGGCGCGCTGTCCGCGAGGGTTTTCGGACCGCGAATGAAAGCGATTTTGCGGTGGCCGAGGGAGTGGATGTGTTCCATGGCGAGGTGCGAGCCGGCTTCGTTGTCGACCATAACGGAGCTGATGGAGCCGACCTTCAGCTCGTTGCCGATGAGGACTGAAGGGATGTTCCGCTTTTGAAGATCGGCGAGGAGATCGATATCAACGAAGAGCCAGTTCGCGACGATGATCAGGCCCTCGATGGGACGGCCGAGGAACATTTCGAGGTAGCGCTCAAAGCGCGTGCGCTGATTGTGCGCGTCGGTGAAGAAGGGAAGATAGGAGGCCTGGTAGAGAGAATTTTCGATTCCGCGAAGGATGAGCGTGCAGAAGGGATCAGTGATGTCGAAAACCATCACGCCGACGGTATGATTTCGCTTAGCGCTGGGCGACGCCTCGGCGCGGCGCGGGCGGTAGCCGAGTTTCTTTGCGGCGTGATGGACGCGGTCCTTGGTGGAGGAAGGAATGTAGCGCGCGAGGGGCGCGTTATTCAGGACGATGGAGACGGTGGCGGTGGAAACGCCGCTGGCCTGCGCGACGTCGCGCAGCGTGACAGCCGGGCTTTTTGCCTTTCTGCGCATCCGTCACAGTCCTTTTCGATCGGTCCGCGCCGATTTTTCCGCAAGCCTTCCGCGAAGCACGTTGATCGACGCCGCGGGCAGTGTATACAACGTGCCTGGTGCGGAGTCCACGGTGGATTCGACGGGTGGAAGGTTCGGGTCGGCATATCCCTGCTTGCGATCCGCGTGCCACTGGTATTGCGCCTTGCCGAATGAAATGAGGGCGGTTTTTCCGGCGAAGGAAAGATCCGCACCTGCATCCGCGTCGTGAAAGATCACGCGAACCGTGTGCGCACGGTCGCGGTCTTTGTTTATCAGAAGAAGCGCCCACTGGCCGTCCGGCCGCTTCACCGCGTAGGCGGTGACGAGGATGTTTCCGGCGTCGTCCTTGATATCGCTTGCCGCCCTGAATACCTCGTGTTTTTCGTCTCCCGGTTCGGACCATTGCTGCGTGAGCAACTGGGCGGCGTAAAACTGCGAGGTGCGCGAGCGAATCTCATAGTTTTTGTCCACCATGAACATGTGGTAGGTGCCCCAACTGTTTGCGCAGGCGGGATGCGGCGGCGAGTAGGGCAGGTCGTGGTAGTAGAAGGTGGCTTCGCCGCCCGCGGTGAGAAAAGCCGCGAAGGTGTCGCCCAGCCAAAGCGCGCCGAAAATGTCGACGGCGGCTTCACCGCCGTGGGCGTTCGTTTCGGTGTCGAGGAGGGGGACGGAGGGCGGAAGGCCATCGCTGCGCCAAACGTCCATGATGTGGGTGAGGAGGTGCGGCTCTTGGTAGAGATTTTTCCAGGGCGTCTGGCAGCCGTCATAGGGATAGTGCTCGAAGGACATGAAGGCGAGGTCGGAGATTCGGCCGTGAGAGCGGAGGTAATCGAGGAAGCGGCCGAACCAGGAAGTCTTGCCATGCGCGTCAGCCCAGGACTGGATGTCCTCGTCGACTCCTTCAAAGACCGGGCCGCCGAGTTTTAATTTCGGGTCGACTTTATGGAGGGCCGCGGCGAACTGGAGGTAGAGGGCGGCGTCGTCTTCCGGCGTGGCGTACTGGCCGTCGGGCTCTTCGCCCATTTCGATATAGCGAATGGGGTAGCCGCGCTTTTCGACGTAGGCGATTTCGGCGGCAGCATCTTCCGGCGTGTCGTAGAGCATGGCGATGGGAATGATTGCCGGGAGGCCGCGCGTGATGCCGCTGGTGAAGAAGAGGTCGAGGCCGGGCTGGTCGCCGGATTCCATGCGGTCGGGCGCGACGTAGAGGTCCGAGGCCTGGTGCCAGGGATCGACCGAAGAGCAGTAGGTGAGGGTTTGCTTTTGATCGGGCGAGTGATGCATCAGGTCCGTGAATTTTCCCTCGGGGCTAAGAGTGCCGACGTAAATTTCCTTGATGGCGTAGCCGACGCAGTTGCGGCGATCGGATGAGCCGTGCGTGTCGCAAGTGTTCGAGGAGCGCGTCATCAGGACGCGGAGGAAGCGGGTGGATGCAGCCGCGCCGCGGCTTCCCAAGGTGACGGCGCCACCTTTGCCGTTTTCGATTTTGCCGAATTTGAAGGTGTGCCATTTGCCGGAGGCCTGCTCGTCCATCGCGTCGTCGCCGGTCCAATATTGGACTTCGTAGTTCGTGGCGTAGGGAGCGGCCCATGCGATGCGGATGGCGCTGATTTCGTGTTTGGCGCCAAGGTCGACAACGACCCATTGCGGATGCTGGGAGTCGGCCTCATGGGTGAACATTTCGGCGAGGTAGGGATTCGATTTCCAGTAGCTCGTGGCGTCGCCGTCGTCGAGGCGCGAATAGCCGTCGAACTCGGTTCCATTGTTGCGCGTGAAGCCGCGATGGGGGAGGGAATAGCCGTATGAGTGGCGAATCATTTCGGTGGGCGTTGCGTCGCCCACGAAGTAGCCCTTGCCGCTCGGGTCGCTCCACGTTCCCTTGGGGTTCCAGTGCCAGGCCTGGACGAAGAGGTCGGTGTTCTGGCGGTAGCTGATGGCGCCCCAGCCCGCTTCGAGGATTTGCTTGATCTGGTCGGGACGGAAGAAGGTGTCCGTGGAGTTGCTGGGGATGCGGTCGACCGTGGAGCCCAGGGCTTCGAGGGGACGGAAGGTATTGGCGGCGTGGCTGGGAGTGGCGTCGACACGGATGGTTTGGCCTGCGAGAGGGGAGGCGAGCATCAGGAACAGAGCCAGAGGCAATTTTGTTGCGATTAGAAAATGGGAGGTCCTTTGTTTTCTATAGCTTAGAAGAAATTCTAATAATGAACTGTTGCGATTAGAGCTTCGGATGGAGAGCTTCCGGCGGGTTAGAAGAGGTGTTCGCCGGAGCATTCGTTTTGTGCCTTAATCTCTCATTCTTCCTACTACTGGTATTTTATCATGCGTGGCAACTTGACAAGCGTGTTTCAGGCCTGCAAGACACAGGAAGAATTGGATTTACGAAATCGCGAATCGTGAGTAGAAACCGAAGAAAGTTGAAAGAGTTTGAGAGTACGACAAGGTCGCAGTCGCGCCAGTTTCTGTCGCCCGTTACACGGGCTGGCGGCATAAAGACGCCGCGCACCCGCGGCTTACGCCGCGGGCTACGTTCTTCTGCCCGGTACGCGGGCTGGGTGGCGCCCAGCGTGCGGTGCGCGCTGTCGGATGGCTAAATGACTTTGTCGCCGATGAAGGGTCTGTGATCCTGTGGCAAGGATCGCTTTCCCGCGGCTTTACGCCGTGGGCCACATACGCGGGCGTGGCGAACGTCCGCGCGTTCGCGGCGGACTGAACCCCGGGACACGGCAAAACCAACCGTGGCTGGCTGGTGAGTTGACGGATGCCAACCTATGTTCAGTGCGAGAGGTAGCCCAAGAAGCCTTGAGTTGAGGTCTTGAGGCGGTAAACGGACGTGGTTGCGGTGATGTACAGCGTCCGGTAGTCCTTGTCGCCCCACGTGAGGTTGGCAGGCTGCTCGGGCATGGCAATGGTCCCGAGGTGGCGGCCAGAGGCATCCCAGACCCAGATTCCACTGGGGCCAGTGACGAAGATATTTCCGGCGCGGTCGAGCTTCATGCCGTCGGGGACGCCGTCATGCTCGCCGCCGGGCTCCTCGCCGAAGATGCGGCCGGTGGAAATAGCGCCGGCGGCGAAGTCGTAGACGCGGATATTCCGCTGCTGGCTGTCGTCGACATAGAACTTCCGGCCGTCGGGCGAAAAGGCGAGGCCATTTGGCTCGGACAGTTCTTTGATCAGGAGGCGGACTTCGCCCTTCTCGTCGAGGCGATAAACGCCCTGAAACGGAGTCTCCTGCTTTTCGCCGCTGGGCAAATCCAGAGTCGGATCGGTGAAATAGAGGGCACCGTCGGGCCCGACGACGACGTCGTTGGGGCTATTGAATTTCATTCCTTGGTAGCGGTCGGCGAGGATGGTGTATTTGCCGTCGGGCGTGAGCCGGATGATGGCGCGGAGGACGCTGGCGCAATCGATGAGGCGATTTTGGGAATCGAAGGTGTTGCCATCGGGATCGCCGAGGTCGATGAGGCTTTGCTTGCGGCCATCGGGATAGACGCGAAAGATTTTGTTGAGAGTTTCGTCGCTGACGTAGACGAAGCCGGAGGGATCCCAGACGGGACCTTCCGTGAAGCCGAATCCGGAGGCGAGCGTTTCGAGCTTGGCGTCGCGGGGCACGAGCTTCCAGAAATCGGGGGAGGCGGCGTCGAGAGAGAACTTGCGCTGGGGCTGCTGAGCAGCGACGACGGAGGTGAAGAGGGCGGCGAACGCGACGCAGACGGAAGCGAGCCAGAGCTTAGTGCGGGTCACGCGATTCAAGGATGCCTCCGTGGATTCCCTATAAACATCGCACGATAACGCGTCTTGTGCCGTCCCTGAAGTGACTCAACGACATTTATTCGCTTTGCAACCCGGCACTCCCGTGCCGGGCTACAGATTATGACGTCCCTGACGGGACTGAACGAGCGAAAAGCCTCAGGTCTGAAGACCTGAGCTACAGGATCAAAACCGAGACTGCGTCCGAACCAGCTGCTTTTGTGGAAGGGGTTCATTCTTCTTGGGAGCCTTTGGCCGGGTGAGGCTGGGATTTGGCGTTGGTTTCGGCGGCGCGCATCAGGAAGCTGAGGATGTCGTTCATTTGCTGCGGGGAAAGGCGCTGGGCATAGTCCGCGGGCATCAGGGATTGCGGTGAATCATCGAGGCGCGCGAGATCTGATTTGGCGAGGAGATGAAAGGCGCCGTCGGGCGTTTGGAGTTGCAGGGAGAAATTGTCCTCATTGCGAACGATGCCGGTGAATTGCGCGCCGTCACGCGTGACGACGGTGGCGGTCTTCTGGCGCCGCACGGAATCGGAATCGGGCTTGGTGATGGCGTCGCGGATTTCGTCGATTCCGTGGGAGGCGGCATAGGCGGAGAGGTCGGCGCCCAGAAACCCTCCGGCGCCGGCGACCATGTGGCATTCGGAGCAGGCGGCCTTGCCGAAGAAAAGGGATTTGCCAGCCACGGGATCACCGGGAACGCGAACGGGGCGAGCGCCACCGTGGAGAAGCATGTGGAGATAGGAGGCTACGTCGCGAATAGCGGCGGGATCGAGTGTGCCGCCGAAGGCGGGCATGCGCTGCGAAGGAGTGCCTGCGCGGATGACGCGGGAGATGTCGGCGTCGGTCATATTGCGGACTTCGGGGCGAACGAGAATGTTGGGAGCGCGCTCGCCGCCGCGAGCGTCGAGGCCGTGGCAGGAGGCGCAAGTGGTGGCGAAGATTTTGCGGCCGGAGGAGGCGGAGGCGGGCGGTTGGCGGACCTGGGCAGCGCCGATGGTGTTTGCGGCTAGCACGAGGGCGAGGATTGGGGAAAATGGAAAAGAGAAAATAGAAAATGGGAGAAGACGCGAGGGGGCGGCAATCGCATGGCGAAGGCGGCCAGGAGGGGAGAAGGGAAAATGGAAAAGGGAAAATGGGAGAAAGCGCACCCTTCGCAAAACCGGCGAAGGATGCGGCACCCGTAACATCAAAATCCTGCCATGAATCGAGTCAGCGCTACGCGCGAAAATGGAAAAGGGGAAAATGAAAAAGAGGCGGACGGCAATCGTGACGCGTTTCGTGGTTAGAAGCAGAGGCAAACTGCGTCTCCAAAATTCGAGCGGCGCTCGATTGTGCCGCCCCTGAAGGGGCTCTGAGCCTCACGTTAAGGATTCCGTCCCCACGGCTTACGCCGTGGGCCACATTGTGTCGCGCCTAAGGCGCTATCGCCCCGTCACCCAAAGGCGGCGAGGCGCTGCGGCTGAAGCCGTGGCCTGACGCAAACCATCGGCCGCAGTCGCGGAGAGCGCTACAGAACCTTCCTCGGGCGATGCGGCGAACCTCGAGAGCGAAGGACGTTCATCTCACGACGCTGGGGAAACATGCCCATCCTTTGCAAAAGACGCAAAGGATGGGGCACCCGCAACATCAAAACCCTGCCGTGAATCAACGCAGCGCCACCCGCCAAACTAACCTCCAGAAATCCGAGCGGCGGAGGAGCCACGCCACGAAATGGCCGCTCCCGGCCCGCGTCCGACGCGACGGCCTGCGGCAGCAGGGAACGCGCTTCGGGCGGACGACTTACCCGGCACTTCGCTGCGCATCGTGCCCGGCTAAGTGCGGTCGCGCCTCCGGCGCTTCTACCCCTCACTCACAAACCGCGTGCCTCAGGGGTTAAAACCCCTGATGACATGCAGCCTTTACGTCGGAGCTGAAGCTCCGACCCCCTAAACGGCGGGCGTTCTTCCGCAGGCCTCTAGAAGTGGAACTTGAGCCCGAGCTGCATGATACGCGGGGCACGGGCGCCGGTGATGAGTCCAAAGGTGCCGCCGTCGTCGGGATAGCCGTCGTCAATCGTGCCATCCGGATTATAGAACTGGGCGTGATTGAAGGCGTTGAAGGCCTCACCGCGCAGTTCGAGAGTCTTCGACTCGGTGAATTTGATGTTCCAGGTGAGAGCGAGGTCCCAATTGTTGAGGCCCGGACCATGGAAGAAGCGGCGCGGCGAATTTCCAATCTGGCCCAGCGGCTCGGGCGAGAAGATGCCGCCGTTGGCCGGATCGAAGGAGTTGAAGTAAGGCAGGCCGGAGCGCGGATTCGTGTTGTTGAGAACTTTGCCGGCAGAGACTTCGGGAACGTCGATGGGCGCTTCCGTGTTTTGCGTGCCGGTGAGCGAGAGATCATCGTTCTGGCGAAGATTGACAGGAAGGCCGGTGGCAAACGTGGTGATGCCGGAGATGGACCATCCCGAGGTGAGTTTTTCGCCGATTCCAGAGGTGAGGTGGAAGAGGCGGTCGAAGGGTAGCTTGAACTCATAGCTGCTGGTGAAATTGTGGGTGACGTCGAAGACACAGAGGGCGAGGCTCTGCTTGGGATCGAACGGGTTCACGCCTTCCTGGAGGCCGGAAGCATCGTCGATGCAATGGCTATAGGTGTAGCCGAAAAGGAAGCTGGCCCAGCCGCTATTGTGGCGAATGCTGGCCTGCAGGGAATTGAATGAGGATTGCGCGGCTGTGATTTCGTAGGGATCGTTGCCGAAGACGAACTGGCCGTTCTGCGGCGGAATCACGGTGTAGGTGGTGTTGACGACGTTGCAGGTCAGCACGGGATTTTCATTGCATGGACCAGTGATCTCGACCCCCGGAGTGGCGGCGGGAGGAAACGAGACGCCGAAGGGGAGAGTGTACTGATTTCCTTCGCCGAAGGAACCGCAGACTTGGTTGCCCGGGTCGGGATTATAGGGCGCCTCGTTGAGCTGGAGGCAAAGCTGCTGGTTGCCGGGATTGGCTTCGAGTTCAGTGAGGAGCTTGTGGCTCTGCGTGCCGACGTAACTGATGCTGGCAACGGTGTTCGCACCAAACTGCCGCTGAATCGAGAGCTCATAGTCCTCGCTGTAGGGGAGGACGTTGTTGTGATTGTAGGCGAGAGCTCCAATGATAGGTTCGACGCCGGCCCAGTTGAATGATGTGTCGGGATTCGTCGCGCTGACGTTGGCCGGAGGGAAGGGGAACGGGAAGCGCTGCCCCTCGTCATTGCCGGTCGCGCGATCGATGTAGGGCGATTCGAAGAGCGGGGAAACAGGGCTGACGTAGAAGAGGCCATAAGGCGCGTCACCGATTTCCTGGAACTGCGTGAGGTCTTCGATCGCGGTGTAGAAGATTCCGTAGCCGGCGCGGATGCTGGTCTTGCCGGGGCCGCCAGTGAGGGCGGCGAGCCAGCCGGAATCGGCGCCGGGGGAATAGGCGATGCCGAGGCGCGGCGAGAAATTATTGTACTTGGTGGGCGCGAGAGTGGAAGGCACGCCGGGGTCGCCGGGAACGAGCCATCCCGTGGGAGCGCCGGGGAAGAGAACGGACTGGACGCCGGGGATGAGGGTTTCAAGCTTGCCGCCGGTGTCGTACCAGGGCTGGCTGAACTCCCAGCGGACGCCATAGTTGAATGTGAGATTCGGAGTGACGCGCCAGCTATCCTGCGCGAACGCGCCGAAATATTTGGAGCGCGTATCGAGAAGCTGAATGGTGGCCTGAATCATGTAGGACGGAGCGCCGATGAGGAAGTCGGAGAAGTCGAGGCCGGTCTCGCTGCCGTCGAAGCCATAGCTGCCGTTTTCGCCGTAGAAGTTGCGGTCGTTGATCTGGTCGTAGTGGAACTGCGCGCCGAATTTGATGCTGTGGGTGCCGAAGATCTTTGTGAAGCTGTCTTCGGCCTGGTACATGTTGTTGAACTGCTTCGTGGTGTCAGACGGGACGCCGATGGAGAACTGATTGAAGCCGATGTTGGGGACGCCTTCGAGGGCGGGCTCGACGGGAGCGATTCCGCCGTTGAAAACGCCGCCGGAGCTGCCCGGAACGGTGAAGCCGAGGCCGGCCAGAGTGATGGGGGTGCCGTTATTTTGGAGGCCGCCCTGTGGCGAGAAAAGATGGGCGGCGCTGCGAACGTAGCCGACGCGAGCTTCGTTGACGGCCGTGGAGCCGAAGGACTTGGTGAAGCTCAGCATGAATAACTGCGAGCGCGTCTTATCGAGACCGCTGTAGACGCCGATGTTGGGGCTGGCCACGGTGGCGCCGCCGTTGGGGAAAGGATTATTCAGGGTGTCGTCATCGCCGTGATAGTAGGCGGAGAACATGCCCCAGCGAGTGTTCTGGTCGATGCGAAGGCCGATTTTGTCGTCGCGAAGTTTCTCGCTGAAAGTGGAGACGGAGTAGTTGAAGGCCGGATTGGAGGCGTTGGGGACGGGAATATAGGGGATCAGCCCCACTGCGGCGGAGGAAAATGCCTGGTGGGGGATGATGTCGTTGGGGAAGACGCAATCGGCGGGATCGTCGCAGCCGAAGTAGGGTTCGCCATCGGCGACAGGATAGCCCAGGCGGTTGGAGAGAATGTTGGCCCAATAATCGCCCTGGACCTGATTGCCGGCGCCGTCGGCGGCGCTTGATTGAGACGCGGAAAGATTGTAGTCGCCGTTGGAATCAAAGGTGCCATCTGGGACGGTGGTGGTTTGGGTGGGCGCGGAGAGCTGGCGGCTGCCCTGGTAGTCAACGAAGAAGAAGGTGCTGTCCTTGTGGATGGGGCCGCCAAAGGTGCCACCGAACTGGTTCTGGATGAATTTCGGGACGGACTGAGCGAAGTAGTTGATGGCGTTGAGATCCGTGTTGCGGTTGAACTCGAAAAGGTCGCCGTGGAAGGTGTTGGTACCCTGCTTGGTGACGACATTGACCTGGCCGCCGCTGTAATTTCCGTACTCGGCGTCGAAATTGTTGGTGATGATGCGGAACTCGGCGATGGAGTCGAGGTTGGGAATGACGGCGGTGCCGTTGTTCTTTCCTTCCTCGACGTTGGCGCCGTTGACCATGAAGCCGTTGGCGGTTTCGCGCTGGCCGTTGATGGATTGCGTGCCGGAATTGACGCCCTGCGTGTCGCCACCGACGACGCGGTCGCCGAGGCCGGGGGCCTGGCTCGAATAGGCGTTGGGAACGACGCCTGGCTGGAGCGCGAGGAGATCCGTGAAGTCGCGGCCGTTGAGAGGAACGGCGGTCATGCGCTCGCCGGTGATGACTTCGCCCATCTGCGTGTTCTGGGTTTCGACGGTGACGGCGTCCGTGGAGACAGTGACGCGTTCGGCGACGGCGCCGACTTCGAGGTGAACGTCAGCGCGAATGGCGGAATTGGCGTCGACGACGATGTTCTGCTGAACGAATTCCTTGAAACCCTTTTGCTCGACTTGAAGGCTGTAGGTGCCGACGGGGAGATCGGGAAAGTTGTAGAAGCCCTTGTCGTCGGTCTGGACGACGGATTGAAGGCCCGTCTGCGTGTTCGTGACGGTGATGGTGGCGCCCGGAATCACGGCGCCGCTGGGATCGGAGACAATCCCGGAGATACTTCCGGTGATGCTCGCCCAGGCCAGGCCCGCAGCCAAGAAAATGAAAAGCAGCGACAGAAGCGATTTCCGAAGAACCGGCATCGTCATTCTCCCCCTCGCCAACGGAATCGTCGTTCCCAGTGTCCCGGGCGAAGTTACACTCCGCCCCACAGCGAATTGAACTCTGAATGTTACGAGACCTGCGAATCCCACCCCAGCATCTAGTTACACCAAGGCGGTGTAGGAGTCAACATGGGTTTTTATTGAAATTTAATAAAAAATGAGAGAGGGTAGCCGGGCGCGGGCGAAAGGGAGTAGAGTGCCCTCCAGCGAGCAGCAAAAGGAGGGAATCATGAGGCAGGCGGCCGGCGTGCGCGCATTTCGGCAGAGGTGGGCGAGGATCGGGATATTGGCGGCGGCGTTCGCCGTGGTGCTGAGCGCGGGGTTCGGGCCAGCGCGAGCGCCGAAAGCGCCGCAGGGGACCGCGACGACAGCAGCGGGGTCCGGCGCGGATGCAGCGGCGCTGCTCGATGGATACCGGCACGTGGAGGTGGCGTCGGTTTCGGATGCGATGGAGAAGATTCTGGGGCGGCGGATGTATATGTCGCACCACATGCGGCCGATTTTTCCCGCGAAGTTTGCGGGTTTCGCGGTGACGGTGGAACTGAAGAAGGAAGAGAACAAGGACGCGGACGCGCTGAACGGCATGCTGGCGGCGATCGATCAGGGTGGGGCGAATTCGGTGTACGTGATGCGGGTGGAGGATGGCGCGGACATCGCGGGCATGGGCGGGTTGATGGGAACCGCGATGCAGGCGAGGGATTTTGCGGGAGCGGTGATCGACGGCGGCGTGCGGGACGTTGCGTACCTGCGGAAGATCGGCTTTCCGGTGTTCGCGGTGGGGATCGTGCCGTCGACGTCCGTAGGGCATTACCGGTTTGCGGCGGCGAACGGGCCGGTGATGTGCGACGGAGTGCCGGTGAACGCGGGGGATATCGTGGCGGCGGATGCGGATGGCGTGGTGGTGGTGCCGCGGGCGAAGGCGGCGGAGGTGCTTGCCATGGCGCAGGAGATGGATTTCAAGGAGCATTCGATGTACGCGTACATCGAGAAGCTGAAGTCGATTGAGGAAGCGGTAAAGAAGTTTGGGCGGTTGTGAGGCGGCGAAGACGCGATGCGGAGAGCGCGGAGCCAGCGAATGAGATTGGCGGCGATCACTGCTGCGATTGCGATAGCGGCAGGAGCGGGAGGTGGCTCGCGCCCGAGGCATGCGGCGGGGGCGATTCAGACGCGGGCGGCCGAGTCGGAGAATGGGTGTCGCGTCGAGGCGATTGAGTTTGATGGATGGCAAGCGGAGCAGATGACGAATCGGTGGCTGAAGCTGGTGTTCGTGCCGAAGATTGGCGGGCGGCTGATGCAGATGTGGTTCAACGGGCACGCCTTTCTGTTCGTGAATCCGAAATATCGCGGGCAATCTGTGGCGCCGTCGGAGACGACGCGCGACTGGATCAATTACGGCGGCGACAAAATCTGGCCGATGCCGGAAGGTTCGGAGGATGATCAGCACTGGCCAGGGCCGATTTCGGATCCGCTGGATGACGGAGATTATGCGTTCACGGTGGTTTCGCAGGGCGCGCAGTGCACGGTGCGGCTCGCGGGACCGGCGGACGCGCGGACGGGGTTGCAGTACACACGGGAAATCAGCATTGGCGGCGATTCGCCGGAGATTTCGTTTCGCGCGACGATGAAGAACGCGTCGACACGGGTGATTCGGTGGTCGGTGCAGTCGGTGACGCAGTACGACACGGCGGACGCGAAGAATGCCGCGGAGTTCAATCGTGATTTCCGGGCGTACACGCCGGCGAATGCGAAGAGCGCGTACCTCGATGGATACCACGTGCGGTCGGGGCTGGCGGAGGACCCGTCGTTTGCGGTGAAAGAAGGAATGTTTTCGCTGCACTGGCTGGATTTGCAGGCGGAGGTGTGGGTGGATTCACCGGGGGGCTGGGTGGCGGTGGTGGACGGGGCGAGCGAGTATGCGGTGGTGGAGCGGTTTCATTTCGATGCACGCGCGGAGTATCCGGGTAAGGCGACGGTGATTTTCTATAAGAATGGTCCGGCGGCGGGCGTGGACGCGCAGGGACGGGCGACCGTGACGGCGAGCGCGGAGGATGCGCCATTTTATATGGAGGCGGAGCTGAATAGCCCGATGGTGAAGCTGGCGCCGGGAGAACAGTACACATTCAAGACGGAATGGTTTCCTACGCGGGTTGCAGCGACCTTCAAGACGGCGACAGAGGCGGGCGTGGTGAGTGAGCCACTGACTGCGACGGCGAAGGGCGACGAGGCGGAGCTGACAGGAACATTTGGAGTCTTTTTCGCGGGAAGGCTGGTCGCGCGATTCTATGATGGCGGCGGGAAAAACCTGAACGGGGCGGATGTGGCGAGTGTCGATCCAGGGAACAGCGTGCGGCTGGATGCAAGAGTGAAATTGCCTGCGCGCGCGGCGAGGATTTCGTTGCGGCTGATCGATGAGAAGGGAAGAGATCGCGGAGCGTTGGGTGACGCGCAGGTGAAGCGCGAGGGCACGGGGAGATAAGGACCGCGGATGAAAAGGGCTCTCTCCATCGCAGCGATGGGAATGGCGACGCTGCTGTGCGCAGGCGCAGCGCAAAAGACGACCGGCGGGGGCGCGACGATTGACGTGCAGGCGGAAGCGCTGCGAGCGATGGCGGGAGCGAATTGGCTTTCGTACAACGGAGACTACTCGGGGCGGCGCTATTCGGCGTTGAAGGAAATCGACCGCTCGAATGTGGCGCAGCTTCGGGCGCAATGGGTGTATCACGCGCAGCATGCGGATGACATGGAGGTGACGCCCGTCGTGGTGGACGGCGTGATGTTCGTGACGGCGCAGAACGACGCGGCGGCGCTCGACGCGCGAACGGGGCGCGAAATCTGGCATTACTCGCGGCCTATCAGCGAAGGGCTGATCGACGACGCATCACAGCATCACAATCGCGGAGTGGGCTTGTGGCATTCGCGCGTTTACATGGAGACGGACAACGCGCACCTGCTTTGCCTCGATGCAAGGTCGGGGCACCTGATCTGGGATGTGGCGTACGCCGAGGGAAACAGGAATTACGGCGCGACGAGCGCGCCGCTTATCGTCAAGGATCTGGTGCTGGTGGGAACTTCCGGCGGAGACGACGGAGTAAGAGGCTTCGTGGCTGCATTCGATGCACAGACCGGCAAGCCGGCATGGAAGCTGTGGACGATTCCCGGACCAGGAGAGCCTGGTTCCAAGAGTTGGCCGGGGGACATGTACCTGCATGGCGGCGGCACGACGTGGATGCCGGGCACGTATGATTCGGAGTTGAACACGCTGTACTGGGGCACGAGCAATCCCTCTCCCGATTTCGACGGAGAGCCGCGGTCCGGAGATGATTTGTATACGGACTGCGTGCTTGCGATCGATCCGGATACCGGCAAGTTGAAATGGCATTTTCAATTCACGCCGCACGATTTGTACGACTACGATGCGACTGAGACGCCGATGCTGGTCGACGGCGCATACCAAGGCGCGGCGCGGAAGATGTTGGTGGAGGCGAATCGCAACGGATATCTGTACGTGCTGGACCGGACGAACGGGAAATTCCTGTCGGCAGTTCCGTTTGTGAAGAAACTGAATTGGGCGAAGGGAATCGATGCGGACGGACGGCCGATTCGAACCGGCGTGCAGCCAACAGCGGAGGGGACGGTGGTGTGTCCCGGGTTTTCGGGCGCCACGAACTGGTATTCGCCCGCGTACAATCCGGAGACTCATTTTGTTTACTTCCTGGCGCTCGAAGAGTGCGCGACGTACCAACTGAAAGCACAGAAATTCAAGCCGGGGGAAACGTTCTATTCGACGGGTGTTAGGCACGCGCCGGGAGACGCGCGCGAGAAAATCCTGCTCGCGTATAACGTAGAGACAGGCAAGCCGGCGTGGCGCTATCCGCAGGCGGGCGACGGGCATTCATCGGGCGGCGTGATGACCACGGCGGGAGGGCTTGTCTTCTTTGGGGACGATGCGGAAGCGTTCGAAGCCGTCGACGCGGCGACGGGAGCGCCTCTCTGGCATTTCAACGTGGGGCAGAGCATCCACGCGTCGCCGATGAGCTACGAGGTGGACGGGAAGCAGTACGTGGCGATAGCGGCGGGCAACGACCTCTTTTCATTCGCGCTGCCCTGAGGAATTGCAAAGAGTTTGCAGGCACTTCTGAAAAGGAGATTCGATCATGAGCACGGAACCGGTAACACGCCGAGGATTTGGGGCAAAATTCGCCGCGCTGCTTTCCGGCGTGGGAATCGCGGGGATGTTTCGCCCAGCAGAGGCGAGCATGTCGAAGTCGGCGGTGAAGAAGCTGGATTACGAGGGGAAGCCGCTCGAAGGGAAGCAGATGATCACGCCGCTGATTCTGCACAATAACCTGATTTACATCGCGGGGCAGGGCGCGCATTCGCACAACCCAGGCGATTTTCCGATGGATATCGAGACGCATACGGCGAAGGTGATGGACAGCGTGAAGCAACTGGTAGAAGCGGGGGGCGGGACGATGGACAGCATCCTGCAACTGACGGTCTATCTGACGAACATCGACAACTACGACGGTTGCAACAAAGTGTTCAAGACGTATTTTCCGAACGGCGGGCCGGCGCGCACGTGCGTAGCGGTGGCGGCGCTGCCGGGGCAATCGCTGGTCGAGGTGAATTGCATCGCTGCGATCACGCGCAAGTAAGGACAAGGAGAGCGCCATGAAATTGAAATGGAACCGGCGGACGTTTCTGGGGAGCCTCGGAGCGGCCACGGCGTGGCTCGGGAGCGGCGGAAGGGCGTTCGCGTGGACGAGCCCGCGCGCACTCAAGCTTAGCGGCTTCGGCGAGACGGGCAACGTCTACGATGAGCTTGGCGTGACGACTGTGATCAACGGGCAGGGCACGATGACGATGCTCGGAGGCTCGCTGCCGCGGCCGGAGGTGGAGGCCGCGATGGCGCTGGCGGCGCAGCACTTCGTCAGCATTCCAGAGCTGGAGGTGGCGGCGGGAAAAAAGATCGCGGAGATGCTGAAGCTGCCGGATGGCTACACGGCGCTGGTGACGTCTGGCGCAGCAGGGGCGATGCAATCGGGACTGGCAGGCATCCTAACGGCTGACAACGAACAATATATTCAACAGCTGCCGGACCTGACTGGGCTGAAGTCCGAAGTGATCATCCAGAAATCGCACCGGAATCCCTTCGATCATCAACTGCGCGGCACAGGCGCGAAGCTGATCGAGATTGAGACGCGCGAAGAGTTGCACAATGCGGTGAACCAGAAGACGGCGATGATGCACTTCACGAACTTTGCGAACGCCGCAGGCAGAATCAAAGTGGAGGAGTGGGTGAAGCTCGCGCGGCAGTACAACATTCCGGCGATGATCGACGCGGCGGCGGATACGCCTCCGGTATCGCATCTGTGGGACTACGCCAACATGGGCTACGACCTGATTACGTTCAGCGGCGGCAAGGCGATTCGCGGGCCGCAGTGCGCAGGGCTGCTGATCGGGCGAAAGGAACTGGTGGGATACGCGCTGCTGAACAACAGTCCGTATGAGGACACGCTGGGCCGCGGGCAAAAAGTGGGGAAGGAAGAGATCGTCGGGATGGTGAAGGCGCTCGAGGTGTACCTGAAAGAAGACCACGACGCGTTGACCCAGGAATGGTGGAAGCGGCTGGACACGGTGGCGAAGCAGATCACAAAAGTGGATGGCGTCAGCACCGCGTATTACGTGCCCGACATCGCGAATCACGTGCCGACGATGCAGATCAACTGGGATCCGCGGCGAATCGGGATGACTCCGCGAGAGGCTTCCGATGCGCTGCGGAAAAGCAAGCCGGCGATCGTGCTGGGACGGACGGAGATCGGACTCGAGATGAATTCATTCATGCTGCAGCCGGGCGAAGACCAGATCATCGGCGAGCGGCTGGTGCAGGTGTTTCGCGCGCACGCAGCGTGAGCAGCGCGAGCCCTCACTTTTCCGGGAGGCGAATCTTCGAGCCTTTCTGCTCGGCCCAGGCATTGAAGGCGCGAACCATTTCGGGCGTCCAGCGGGAATCAATCTGCCCGGGCGTGTACTTTCCTTCGCGAAGCATCCTGTGACCCCACTCGTCGATGAGGTGATCGCGTTCGGCATCGTCGGCAACTTTTTCGGCGAGCTGGGCGGGAATGAAGGTGACGCCCTCCGGATCGCCGAGAGCGACGTCACCGGGCATCACGGTGGTGCGACCGATGCGAATGGGAACGTTGATGCCCATCAGCATCACGTTTTCGAGGGCCGAGGGATCGAAGCCGCGCGCGTAAACCTGGAAACCGTGGATTTGCTGGATGCCGGTGACGTCGCGAACGGCACCGTCGACGATCAGGCCGTTGTGACTCTTCGCGAAAATGGCGGTGGAGAGATTATCGCCGACGATGGTGCCGTCTTCGATTTTGCCGAAGAGGTCGACGACGAGAACGTCGCCCGGCTTCAGGATGTCAATAATCCAGGAGTTTTCGTCGCCGATGCGGCCCTCTTTTTTGCCGTTGGCCTTGATCACGGAATCGACGTCGGGGCGCCGCGGCATGAAGACCGCAGTGACGACGCGGCCGACGAGGCGTTCGCCCGGATTGATGACCTTCCAATTGTCCTCGAACTGATTGCGGAAGCCGGCGTCGCCGAGGACGTCCCAAGCCTGATCGGCGGTGGCGGTTCTCAGGCGAGCGAGAACGTCGTCGGGAACTCTCGGGCGGCCATCCGGGAAGCGGTCGCCGTGCCAATCGGGCGTGAAGGCGATGCGCTGCTCCGGTGAGAAGAGATTGAGCTGAGCGAAGCTGCGCGCCGGGAAGATTGTGGCGGCCGCGGCCAGGATAATGGCGAATCGAAATGTGAACTTCATGTGAGTCTCCGCAAAACGGGAATGGAGAATTTGTTCTTCGCGCGGCAGTCGCATGCTGGAGCCTTGCGGGGACATTATGCCGCAGGACGCGGAGAAAAGGCGGCATGAGCCGCCATGGTGCAACGCCCGGGCGGGCTCGTAGTCGAGATTCACTCGCCGAGCAAAAGTGAAGTCGGAGTCGCGTGCGCAAGCAGGTTGCGCGGAGAATGCAACGCAGGCGAATTGCGCCATGCGCTGCAATAGGATTAATGGTTTAGAATCAGGGAGTGCTGCGCGCCCGTAGCTCAGTTGGATAGAGCGTCTGCCTTCTAAGCAGAGGGTCGGGGGTTCGACTCCCTCCGGGCGCGCCACTTTTTTCCGCCGCGGGCTCGGCTGCTCATCGGAGCCCAGTCCGCTCAGTCGCTCCGCCTTGGCCTCAGTGCTGCCCGCTGCGCCCGAATCGCCCCGTGGACCGGTACTGCTCGAATACAGTTTCGAGGAATCGCTCGGTCTGCGGCCATCCCATCACGCGTACCTGCAATTTGCCGCCGACGCGATTCGCGATCTGCGCGGCCATCGAGGTCCGGATCGCGGGCTCCAGGCTGTCGCGCCGGCTGAAGAAAGTCTCGATCAGGCGCAGCTCATCCGGCGTGAGGGAGGTCGTGTCGTACACGGGCGCCGCTTCATCGTGCTTCGTCTCGAGGAAGGGTCGCGCGCCCTCCAGCGTTTTTTCGTGCACGACGACCGTTCCCGCGACAAAATCTCCCAGGCGCTTGCTGTTCTTGCTCAGCGCGATGCTAACGACGCCCACGCCATAGGCAAATGGCAGCGAGTCGACCGCGCGCATCAGGTTTCGCGCGATCGCGTCGTAGACTCCGATCGGCCGCCCATCGTCCTTCATCACGCGCAGCTTCGCATAGCGCTTGCCCGGCGTCTGCCCGTTCCAGATCGCCTCGAAAAATGCGAAGTATCCCGCATAGATGAAGTAAATCGCGAGGACTACGAATGCGATGGCCCACTGCGGCGCCATTTTGCCGATCCACGCAAATCCGGGCGTTGCGAATGCGATTACGATCACGATCAGGCCCGCCGTCACGGTCTGGATCGCCGTATCCGCGGCCATCGCCAGGAACCTGCTGCCTATTCCGGCAAGCGGAAAATCGAGCGACGTTTGTTCCGGCGTCTCGATGGTAAGCTTGTCGAAAGAGGACATACTTTGATCTCCAATCGCTGGCTTGAAAAGCGGCGCGGCCACTGGACCCGCCTCGAGCAGCTGGTGGATTCCAGCGGGCGGGGCGGCGTCTCGGCCCTTAGCCCTGCCGAGATTCAGGAACTGGCGCTATTGTACCGGCAGACCGCGTCTGACCTTTCCACCGTCCGCGAAGACCCCACGGGCGGCCAGCTCTCCTTTTACCTCAATCGCCTTCTCGGCCGCGCGCACAATTTGATCTATATGGGCCGCAAAGCCAAGGCCAAGGGAATCTGGATTTTCTTTCGCGATACGTACCCCGCGATTTTCCGCGAAACGTTTCCAGACACCTTCTTGGCGTTCACTCTTTTCTTTGCCGCGGCCGTGGGCGCTTTCCTGATCGGGATGGCCGATCCCATCTTCACGCGCTACTTTCTCGGGCCGCAGATGATCGATACGATCGAGCACCACAAAATGTGGACGGATTCAATCGTCACCATCAAGCCGCTGGCCTCCAGCGGCATCATGACGAACAATCTTTCCGTCTCGCTTACGACGTTCGCGCTGGGCATCACGGCCGGCATCGGTACCGCGTGGATGATGATCCTGAACGGGCTGCTCTTCGGCGTCGTCAACGCAGCGTGTTGGCGCGAGGGCATGCTGCTGCCACTTTGGAGTTTCGTCGCGGGCCACGGCGTCCTCGAACTGCCCGCGATTTTCATTGCCGGTGGCGCAGGATTCGGAATCGCGCGGGGGCTGCTGTTTCCGGGAACGCTGCCGCGCCGCGTCTCGCTGGTTCGCGCCGGAGCCCGCAGCGTGCGCCTCGTCGTGGGCATCATTCCAATGCTCGTCGTCGCCGGAACCATCGAGGGATTCATATCGCCGTCACCGCTTCATCCCGCCGTGAAATTCACTCTGGCGGCTGCTCTCTTCACGATGCTGGTCCTGTATCTCACGAAGCGGACGCCTAAATCCGCCACCGGTGCTGCGCTCACCGCAACGGCAAACCGCTAGATAAGGCTGCGCTCCTTCGCCAGCAAATACTGGTTCACGACGCCCGACGAAAGCTTGCCGGGATCTACTTCGAGCGTCAGCGCTCCTTGCTGCCGCAGCGTTCGCAGCAGCACGTCGCGACGGTGAACCACTTCCTGCGCTGCCGTATAGCGAAACATCTCGCGCTCCGTCGCGGGCCGCTCTTCGAGCATCTCGCGCAGGTCGGGCTGGCCGATCACGGTGAACAGCATCAGGTGCCGGTGCGCCAGCTTCATGGCGCCCTCGACCACTTCCGGAGTTGTCGCGGTCTCACTCAGGTCCGTGAGCCAGACGACCAGGCTGCGCCGCTTCTGGTAGAGCAGCAGGGTTTCCGCCGCGCGCAGATGATCCGCTTCGAATTCCTCGCCGTTGAGCTGCGCCAGCGCGTCCAGCATCGCGCGAACGTGGCTGGCGCCGCGTGCCGCCGGCAACCGCAATCGCACGCGGCGTCCGTATGCCAGCATCGCCACGCGGTCTCCCGAGTACAATGCCACTTGAGCCAGCGAAAGCGCCGCATTCACCGCGAAGTCCAGCTTGCTCAATCCCTGCGTTCGCGCACGCAGCAGCCGGCCTGTGTCCAGCACGAGCCAGACCGTCTGGCTGCGCTCCACTTGGTACGTCTTGCTGATCAGCTTTCCGCGCCGCGCGGTGGCCGTCCAGCAAACGTCGCGCCATTCGTCGCCTTCGCGGTATTCGCGGAGGCTGTCGAACTCTCGTCCCTGGCCGTGCAGGTGGTGATGGCGCTTTTCCTGCGAAATTTGACGGCTGCGAATCAGGTGAATGGTTTCGCGCTTCGATTCTTCGAGGTTCGGATAGACGCGCACGGTCTGGCTGGTTGCAAATCGAGCCCACCGCTCCGCAATGTGCCATCCCGATTCGTAGCGCAGCGCTACATCGCCCAGTTTCGCGTCCCCGCGTTGGCCCGGACGAATCGCATACGTCGCGGCGCCGCTGCCCTTCGGTCCTGCTTCTATCGGCGTCTCTGGAATCTCCCTTCGCAGCGACGTTGGAACGTCGTCGATAACGGTTCCGCTGATCGCCGTCTTGCTGGAGTTCCGCATCTCCAGCGTGACCTTCGATTCCACTCCAAGTTGCACCGAGGCCATCCAGATTCGGCGAACGTGGAGTTGTTCAGGCTTCGGAATCTGCGTGAGATCCCAGACCCAGATCGCCACCATCAGCACGTCCCACAGCGCCATCATGTAAAGGAAGCGCGCGTCTCTCCACGCGGGACCGAGCCACACCAGCCCGATCAGCACGAGCAGGAAAAAACGGCGCCCGAACGCGAAGGGAAGCCGCCGCGCGGCTCTTCCCTGCGAGGCAACCGATGGCGGAACGAGATTCTGCGGCGAAGTCATTTCGGGACTGGGACGGAATTCACCACTTCTCGGATCACTTGCTCCGAAGTCACGCCTTCGAGGTCCGCTTCCGGCTTGATGACGAGTCTGTGGCGCAGCACGGGGGCCGCGGCCGTTTTCACATCGTCGGGAATCAGGAAATCGCGTCCCTCCGTTGCGGCGACTGCTTTTGCCACCAACATCAAGCTGATTGCCGCGCGCGGACTGGCGCCCAGGCTCACCGCGGGCGCGTTTCGCGTTCGCGCCGACAGCGCAACGATGTACTCGAAGAGAGCCGGTTCCACGCGGACGCGGCCCACTTCCTCTCGCGCGGCCTGCAGCGTTTGCGGCGGCAGGGAAACGATGCCGACGCGGTCGAGTTCCCGCGGATCGAATCCATTCTGAAAATTTTGCAGCACCTGCGCTTCCTGCGCGGCGTCCGGATAGCCCATCCGAATCTTCACCAGGAAGCGGTCGAGCTGCGCTTCCGGCAGCGGATACGTCCCTTCGAATTCGATCGGGTTCTGCGTGGCAAAAACTGCGAAGAATTGCGAAAGCGAGTGGCTCGTGCCGTCAATCGTCACCTGGCGCTCTTCCATTGCTTCTAGAAGGGCCGACTGCGTGCGCGGTGGCGTGCGGTTGATTTCGTCGACCAGGAGCAAGTCGGTGAAAATCGGCCCGCGATGCAGCGTGAACGAGCTAGTGGCCATGTTGAACACGTTCGCACCGAGGACGTCGGCAGGCATCAGGTCCGGCGTGCACTGCACGCGCTGGAACTTCATCTGGAAGATGTGCGCCAGCGCTTTCACGGCGAGCGTTTTCGCCAACCCCGGCACGCCTTCCACCAACGCGTGTCCGCCGACGAGCAGCACGAGCAGAAGTTGATCGACCGCGTCCTTCTGGCCGACGATCGCCTTTCCGAGTTCTGTTCGAACGTGTGCTGCCAAGTCGCTTGCGTTGCTCATTCCTCCTGCCTCCCTCACAAACTCGGTTGTGCCTGCTGCGCGGCTTCCCGCTCATCGTGCCGCCGCCGCGGATCGAGTCGCGCTGTATAGTCGAAAAGCTTCTGCACCAGTTCCAGAGGCTCGCGGTCGGCCTGGCTCGTGTACTGCAGGCGCTCCGCCGCCGTCAACGTTTCTGAAAGGGGCTGTTCGTCCCAGCCCAATTGCGCCGCCGCGCTTCGCGCCAGATCAGCGGCGGGCGTATTCACGGCGATTCCGAGCTGCCGCGCAAGCAAAAACCGCAGCCGATGATAGGCCACTTGAACGGCTGTGGCGTCGGCATGCGCCGTGTAATAAAGATCTCCGAGCGTCTCGACGAATTCGATGGGCGAAAGGCGCGAGACGGTGGCCGGCGCTCGCACCGGTCCCTGGCGACGCGAGTATGTCAGCAGAATCGCGAGGAAGACGAGACCGAACTGCGCCATGCCCCAGACGAGCGGGCTCCGCCTGAAATAGAACCAGAGCGAGCCGTGCGCCCCGTGAAAATATTCGTCCCACAGAATGTGCACCTTCGGAGTGGGCGCTACTGAATTCAGAAAGAGCTGCAGGTTCGAAGCGTCGCGGATGGCGCCGTTGGTCAGTGGCGTGGGCGCGGCCCACCAGATCACTTCGCCCTTGCCGACACGATAGGTAATCACGGCGGCGGTGTGCTGGTTGCCGTAGACAGTTACCTGGCCCGGCAGGTCGGGCTGCCAGTCCGTAGGCGCGGGCATCGAGATTTCCGGCGCGCCGCGCATGATCGGAGAGAGAGCCAGCGGCTTGAATTTCTCCGTTTGGGCGAATTGATAAGGCTCTTCGAAGACAGGCGCTTCCGTTTCCGTGGATTCGTGATCGGAGTCCGAATCTGAATCCTTTTTTGCATCCTTTCCTTCCTCTTTCGGCTTCGCCGGCCGGTTCACCTGCGGGAGGAGCCATTCGGCACTCGGTCCAGTTGCCAGAATTCGCCCTCCGGCCTCCACGAACTCGCTGACCGTGCCGCGCTCTTCCTGGGAAGGAGCTTCCGTGGGATTCGCCAACACGAGCACCGTGTTCGCGGGATCGCTCGTGATCTCCGTGGGCGATTGCTCCCAGCGCTCGACGTGATAGCCCAGATCCTCGAGCAGCAGGTATGCCGCCTCCGCGCCATCCCAGTCCTGCGAGTACGTGGATGGAAACCACGACTGCTCGCCCTCTTCCGGGGGAGTTACCACGGTCGAGGTCACTACCAGAATCACCAGCAGGACTGCTGCGCCGATCAGGAGCTTGCGGTCGCCGCGGTCGAGGCCTTGAGGCATCCGATTTGCTCCAGTTGTGTTCTCGCGCCAGCCCAGTCATCGGCCGAAGCCGGCCGGTATCCGTACCAGACGAGTTCGAAACGGCGGGTCAATTCCCGCAACGGCTTTTGCTCGTTGGGATTCGCGTCCAGTTGACGCAGCGATTCGCGCGGCGTCCGTGACCGCTCGCGCGCCAGAATTCCGGAATCCTCCAGCCGCGTAATCGACGCCCAGTACGAGCAGTGAATCGCTTCGCGATAATCACGTCGCTCGGCGGCGGCAAGCGCTTCGTTCAGCCATTCGCGCGAGCTGATGGCGGGCGTCTGCTCCGGCGTGTCGTCCAGCCCCGCAGCCTTCGAAAGGACGATCAGGCGTCTGATGATCCAGTAGAGCAGTACCGCGAATGCGATTCCGATGACAACCCATGCGGCAAAATTCCCGGCCTTGGCGTTGATGTGCAGATGCCTCAGCAACCTGTAGATTTGCTCTTCGATCCACCGGCTGATGCGCTGCATCAGGAGCTGCCATTCGGTGGGGCCGCTCAGTCCGCGGAATTCGCGGCGCTGGAATATCTTGTCGAGTTGAGGCCGCGCATCGGCTGTCGAAGGCTCGGAGCGAGGCGCGCCGGCCAACTGCGCCGCTTGCCGCATCGCTTCCAGGCGGCGTTCGATCCGTCGCGCCGTTTGATCCGCTTCCTTGGGATTTCTTTCGAGGTTCGAGAGCGATGTCCCCAGCCACGACGTGGAAGCATGGACTTCCGCGCCGCGGTCCTTCACGTCCAGTTCTTCGGGAATGGACCTTCGCAGCCGGGCGATTTCCTTCGGATCGTGCTTCGCTTTCGCAACGGCTTGCGACCAGGCGTCAAGTTGTGCTTCGTAAGATGGCAGATCGAGGCTTGGACCGAAGTTCGAATCTGAAGAACTCGGCGCTGCTTGTCCCGGCGCTTGGGCAATCGCGCTGCCTGGCGCAACCACGCACAGCATATAGACGAGAAGAAGCCCGCGCGCTGGAGTCGATGCTCTGGCGATGCGCACTGTTTCAGGCCACGGGCGACGCGCCCGGAGCCACCACCGGCCCGGAACTCGGGCCGAGCGACGTCATCAAGTGTTGCAGATCGAACGCTTCCTTTCGCACGCGCAGATTGTAATACATCAGCGCGAACGCAATCGTTCCGATCGGGCCCACCAGTACCGCGGCGAGGAACGTGCACAGGTGCTGAAGGATCTGCATTCCCAACGGCAGCAACCCGTTTTTCTGCATGGCGATGAGGAAAAAGAATGGAGATTGGAACAACATGCTCACGCCGAACGAAATCACCCAGATGAGCAGGCCGATCAGGAAAACCTGCATGGCGAATCCCTTGGTCAGCTCCATGCTGCGCGAAATGGCGGCGGCGGGGTATTCGTCCTCCAGCATGGTGACGGGAACCGCGACCGCCAGCCGGCACGCGAGGATGATTCCAGGTATGAACAGCGCGATAAAGCCGGCGCCGACGATCAGGCCGCAGAGGATCGCGACTCCGAGGAGACGAAGAATTCTTCCCTTCAGCCGCGCGAATGACTGTCTTACGGTGGGTGTCCTCCCGAGGTAGAGGTCGGAGACCGCGAACACCGTCGCGGCGTGCGCCATTTCGATCATGACCATGTAGATTGCAAAGCCGACGAACAGTCCAAGGAAGACGCCGCCGATATAAGCCGGATTGAGCGCCGGATTGCCCCGCGTGGTCGTCATCCCCGAGGTCCAAACCGTGAAGCCGATGCTGACTCCCATGTAGGCAAGCAGCGGCAGGGCGATAATGCCCGCGAACAGCAGGAAATTGTTCCGGTACAGCGTGAAGGTGCGATCCAGGAGTTCGCCAAGGGTCATGGGACGCAGGTCGGTTTCCGCCATATGCCCTCCCAAGCCGAGATTTCAAAGATCCGGCGCGGATATAAACACAGAGTAACGGTCCAAGCAAGTATCCTAGGCTTCCGCTTTCGGCGGCCGGAAAAATCCCCCGCCTGTGCCATGATCAATACTGTACGAGCGGTCAGATGGTCGCCAGCCCAGAACCCGGGACAGCGAAGTTCGAAGTCCGAGCGCAGCGGGCCGCGAGGCTGTTTCGCCCACTTCTAATCTTCCGGCCGAAGATTGGCATTTTCCGTAACTTGTTGATGATAAAGAAGAAGACTATCTTCTAATCGTACGAAAATGCGCGCTACGGCGCCTTTTCACATCCAGGTTTTCTAGAGTTTCTGATCCATCGAGGTCGCGAAGCGCGATTAGTGTTCCGCGGTTTTCGCGCCGTTTCCGATGTGGTCCTGGAAGAACTCGAACGCCGCCGAATACGCCGCGACCCAGGTCTTGTGCATCAGGAAATCGTGAATTTCGTTCGGAAACACGAGCTCCTTGTACTCCACTCCCTGTTTCCGCAGCGCATCGGCCATTTCTACCATCTGGGAGAACTGCACGTTGCGGTCGTCGTCGCCCTGGATCAGCAGGACGGGCGACCGCCACGTGGACACCGCCGCCATTGGAGACGACTCCCACGCCAGTCGCGCGGCATCCGAGTGTGCTGAAGGATCGTACGAGCCGTTCCAGTTGCGAATCTCGACGTTCCAGTCGTGCACGCCGTGCATGTCCACGCCGGCCGCGAACAGATCGGATGCGCGCGCAAGCCCCAGCGCCGTCAAGTAGCCGCCGTAGCTGCCGCCCCAAAGCCCGATACGGTGCGGGTCCACATCCGAACGCCCGCGCAGGAAGAGCCCGGCGCCGAGCACGTCGTTGAATTCGCTCGCGCCCGCCGCGCCGTAGTTCAACGCCTCGCGGAAATTCAACCCGTAGCCGATTCCGCTGCGGTAGTTCACGGAGAGGACCACATAGCCGCGGCTCGCGAGGTACTGATTCAGCCCGTAGGCGTTGCTGTAGTACATCATGTAGTGCCAGCCGAGCAGCATCTCGCGCCGCGAACCTCCGTGAAAGAAGATCGCGGCCGGGTGCTTCGAGCCGTCATTGGCATTCGGCGGAAGAAAGAGCTGGCCGTGAATTTGCATGCCGTCCGCGGCCGAAATCATCACCTGCTGCGGGGTGACGAGCTGATCCGCCGGAAAATCGCGGGGGATCTGGTCGGAGGCAAGATCGCGAATCTCACTGCCGTGGGCAAGGATCGCAGGGCGCATCGGCATGTGCGCGTCGGAACGCAGGACAGCAACCGTGTGGCCGTCGCTGCTCGCTACGGGCGCCGTCTCAATTCCGGTGCCGGACGTGAGCGGCTCAGGACGCGCCGAATCGACAGCCACGCGCCAAACGTGCCGCCGGTCGATGTCGTTCTGATTCGACGAGTAAACGACGAACTTGCGGTCCGCGCTGAGAGACACATATTCCACTTCAAACTCGCCCGGCGTCATCAGGGTGGCCGTCCCGCCATCGACGGAAACGGAATAGAGATGAGTCCACCCATCGCGTTCCCACGGAAACACGAGGCGGTTGCCGTCACCCCAGAGAATTTGGTTCGTCGCGACCATCTCGTGAAAGACGCTGCCTTCGCCTGTGGCGGCTGTCCATACGCCGCGGCCTTTTCCGCTGGCGACGTCGGCGACGCGAATCGACCACGGCGGACCCTCGCGCTTCGGTTCGAAGGCCACGCCCCTCGACGTGGCGATTCTGAGGAATGCCACTCGCGAGCTGTCGGGCGACCAAGCCGGCTCCATGTCGCGGTCGGTGCTCGGGTCGAGATAACTTACCGTCTTTGCGGCGACCGAATAGATGCCGATGAAGCTGTGATCTCCGCGCGAACTCTCGAAGGCGATGTACTGTCCGTCCGGCGACCAGACGGGGGAGCTGTTCTCACCCTCTTCATGAATCAATTGCTCCGGCTTGTCGGTGCCGTCCATTTTCGCGAGCCAGAGTTGGTCCTTGAAGACGTACGCCACGACGTCACCCTTGGGTGAAACGGCCGGCGAATATCCTTCGCCAATCTTCTTCGGTTCTCCTCCGTTCACGGAAACGACCCAGACATCCTGTTCGACGCCGGCGGCAATCCGCGACGGGTTCGGGTAGCTGGCGTGCGTGAATTCGAGATCTCCGCCGTGGACGTAAGCAATCGACTCCGCGTCGGGCGCCCACGCCAGATCGCCGACGTCCTGGCCATCATCCTGGGAGTAGTTCGTCAGCTGCTTGGTGGAATAAGCGCCGGCCGAGCCGGAAGGTTCGGCAATCCAAACATTACGCTTGCCTTCGGCATTGAACACCCAGGCGAAGCGATTTTTCGCGGGAGCCGCAATGAGCTCGGTGGGGAAGGGAGCGCTCAGGACCTGCTGGATGGTGAATTTCTGTGGCTGCGACTGATGAGCCGAGTGTGCCGGCGCGCCGAAAGTTCCGGCCGCGACGGCGAGCGCAACGCAGAAAAGCGCAACAACAGAGACGATGCGAACGATGGGCTTCATTGCCTGAAGTCTCCTGAAGAAAAATGAAGCGCGATGGTACGCCCGGAGAGACCGGCAAGGCAAGGAGATATGAACCGCCGCAATTACTGACGTGCGATGAGAGTGGACTGCGCCGCGACGCATTGCCAGACGCCATTCTGGCTCATCCAGATGTCGGTGAAGCGCGAGCGCCGCGTAAAGGACTTTCCAGCGAGCGTGCCCTTTTCGCGTTCGATCCCGGTTACGATGGCGACATTCCCAAACGAATGAACCGTCGTGGATTCGGTTGTGATCTGCTCCAGATGAACGCCAGGACTCGAGACGTCCTTGAGAAACTCGGCTTTGTTGAAGAAGTTTCCGTCGGTGTTGGTGTAGACAAACGCGTCCGCCAGGAGCTCCTGGAGGACTTTCGTGTCCTTGTCGCGCTGCGCCCCGTTAAGCGCGTTCTCGAAGGCGAGAATGTGGTTTTCGTCGGCGCCCGTCTTTGAATCGAACTGGCGCGCCAACGCTAACGAAGCGGCAGCCAGCATCAGGCAAGCGCACAATGCGATTCTCATGGGCTCGACTCCTCGAGAGAAGAAGGTATTGCGATTCTATAATTACTACTGGCGGAACTGCGAACAATGCGCGAGCGAGTGATACGAAGGAGAAACATAAGGTCAGGTGCACCGGCGCGGTGTCTCGCAGACCCCGCACGCCGGCGCGCTCTGTGTGCTACGTTAGCGTTCATTCTCAACGGGGAGTTTCCCATGAGCGTAGGCAATCTGCCGTTTCGCGACGCGCGCGTTGAAGCTGTTCTGGACCGGCTGCATCGCGAGGCCGGCGCTGATAAATGGAAAATCGCGCGGCGGATCCCGCTGCTCGCCCTGGCGGCTGCGCGAAGAAAACTCTACGACGAGAAATTCGAGCACAGCTTCTTTCACGACCTCTACATCCCCATTTCCCGGGAGCAGGGAGCGATGCTCTACTTGATGGCGCGGGCGATTCAGGCCAAGCGGATCGTCGAATTCGGCTCCTCCTTCGGAATCTCGACGATCTATCTGGCCGCCGCGGCGCGCGAGAACGGCGGCGAAGTAATCGGATCGGAGCTCGAACCGGCAAAACTCGCTCAGGCAACGAGCAACATCGAGGAGGCCGGCCTCTCCAGCTTTGCGCGAACCCTGCCCGGAGACGCGCGGCAGACGTTTCAGTCGGTCGCCGCGCCCGTGGATCTGGTTTTGCTCGACGGTTGGAAGGCGATGTACCTGCAGGTGCTCGATGTGCTCAGGCCGAAGCTCAGGCGCGGGACTGTCGTGCTGGCGGACAACATCTTCACGTTCCGGCGGACCCTGCAGCCCTTCGTCGATTCCATGCAATCAGGGCGGACTGGGTTTGCTTCCACGACGCTGCGAATCTCCGACGGGTTCGAGTTCTCAGTGCTTGTTGGCGACTAAGCCTAGCAATGCCATAGAGTTAGCAGGGTGCTGTCTCCATTCGGCACATCTCCTCTAATTCCACATGGACAGCCCGCGGCGGCGCGGGTTGAAATGGTAAGACACCCCTCTTGGGCAGGGGCATCCGGGGAGAATCGCCATGAGATATGCCGCGCTCTTGTGCGCCGCCGTTTTTGCGTGTGCCGCCAATCTCGGGGCACAGACGGCTATGCAGAATATGCCGCGCGAAGCCACTTCGTTTGAAGCGGAGACGGCCTTGCCGGCCGTGCCGACGATACCCGCCGAAGAGGCAGAGCCCGCAGCACTGCCTGCTCTCCCATCCTTCGCAGCCGCGAACTTCGGTCCCAATCCTTTTGGTGCTGACCCGGCTCCGGCCGAGCCGCCGCCGCAGGGCGTTTCGGGCGTATTCCCCATTTACGAATGGCAAGTCTCGGTCGGTTACACGTTCACGCGTTTCTACGAAGTGCCGGGGTCGAGTGTAAACGGCAATGGCGCGAACGCGTCCGTCGCCTATTGGTTCAAGGATTGGGTCGCGCCCGAAGGGGAAGTCGACGCGACCTTCGGTTCGCTTTCCGGTTCGACTGCGCATTTTGTGTTCGGCGGCGGGGGCTTGCGAATGCGCCGCGCCTTCCCAGGAAATCTCGAAGGGTGGGTCCACGCTCTCGCAGGCGGTTGCAGCTTCACGCCGCAGACGGTGTACGGCAGCACGGGCTCATTCGCGTATGAGGTCGGCGGCGGAGTCGACATCCTGACGCGGCGGCGCAAAATTGCCTATCGAATCGAGGGCGATGCGATCGGCACGTTCTTCTTCAACACGTACCAGGTAAGCCCGAAGGTTTCAGTTGGCGTCGTCTACAACTTCTGATCTCCGAGTCGAAACGCTCGCGCTGCGAGCCGCCGCGGGCGCTTCGATGCATCTTCATTGTTGCTCGCGTACCGTCTTTCCCCACTTGTACGCGTCCCGCCATGGTGCTAGACCTTGGAGAGAGGGTCCTCATGACGCGCCCATCGCATGCCTCCGCTCCCGCGCCCAAGAAAGCACAGGCCATCCCAGTCGCGTCCTCTCCCGCGCGCGAGGAAGTCGACATCGTCGAGGAAGCCTCGCGCGAGTCGTTTCCCGCGAGCGATCCGCCTGCCTGGACGCTGGGACCTTCGCCCGTCTCGAAGCCAAAGAAGTCCAGCCGGTAGTTTCTGCTACTTTTCCGTTGCCTCCCTCATCATAGTCAGGTGAGAGCCCGCCTTGACGGGAAATCATTGCGGCGAGGAGGAGTGATGAAAGCGAAGGAGAGCAAGGAGAACGAGACGAAGATTGTCCTGCAGGTTGGAAGCGAGCTGCGCATCAAGAACAACGGCGACGTGGTGATCGATAATCCGGAAATCGAACTGCTGGGCGACGACCGCGCGGCGGACGCGACCTTGCTGTACAGGTTCGATCCCCAGGCGCAGGAGCACGTCCTGCGACTCGTCGACCCGGTCGCGGACCACTTTCACGTGAAGTCCCACCATCGCGGCGATTAGTTCGCTACAATTCCACGCCGGAATCAGCATTTAGAGCGGGATCGGCACCCCATTCAAGAGAGCGAGGATTCTCCCGTGCAGATGTTCGATGAACTTCCCATTCGAGGCGTGACGCTCGCGAACCGCATAGTTGTATCCCCGATGTGCCAGTACTCCAGCACGGATGGCTTCGCCAATGATTGGCACCTGGTGCATTTAGGAAGCCGCGCGGTGGGAGGCGCGGCCCTCGTTTTCACGGAGGCAACCGCCGTCACACCCGAGGGGCGGATCTCGCCGCAGGATCTCGGAATCTGGAAAGACGATCACATCGAATTTCTCGCGCGAATCACGAAGTTCATCCACTCACAAGGCGCGGTTTCCGGAATCCAAATCGCGCACGCGGGCCGGAAAGCCAGCACGACGCGTCCTTGGGAAGGCGGCCAGCCGCTGCCGGTGGCGAAGGGCGGGTGGAAGCCGGTGGCGCCGGGCGCGATCCCGTTCGGCGACGGACACAATGTTCCGACGGCTCTCGACGAAGCGGGAATTCGCGCAGCGGTAGAAGCCTTCGCGGCAGCCGCGCGCCGGGCTCTCGACGCGGGCTTCCAGGTTCTCGAGATCCACTCAGCGCACGGCTATCTGATCCACGAGTTTCTCTCGCCGCTGACGAATTTGCGCACGGACGGCTACGGCGGCACTCTGGAAAACCGCACGCGCTTCCTGCGCGAAATAGTCTCGGCGGTGCGGCGCGTCTGGCCGGAGAGGAATCCGCTGTTCGTGCGTATCTCGGCGACCGATTGGGTCAAGGACGGATGGGACATCGATCAGTCGATCGAACTGGCGGGCCAACTCGGCCCGCTCGGCGTTGACGTGATCGATTGCTCATCGGGCGGAATCCGTCCGGGAGTTGCCATTCCCGCGCACCCCGGCTTCCAGGTGCCGTTCGCCAAGCAGATTCGCGACGTGACGGGCATTCTCACCGCGGCTGTCGGCCTGATCGACACCGCGGAACTTGCGGACCAGATTCTGGACCGCAACGAAGCGGACATGGTGGTGCTCGCGCGAGAGCTTCTGCGGCATCCTTATTGGCCGCTTCAGACCGCGCGAGAACTCGGGTTTCGCGTTCCCTGGCCGTCCCAATATCTGCGTGCGGCTCCTTCAGATACGCCGGCGCGTTAGCCGTCCGCCCCGCGAATTAGAAACGCTGCCCGCGAACGCTCTGGCCCGTCGCAGCCAAACCATCTACCATTCTCGTCGTGACGACGGCATCCATGCATCGCCGCATCGCGGTGGCCACGGCGATTGTGACGACGAGCGTGCTGCTCAGCCGCGTCCTCGGATTTTTTCGCGAATGGGCCGTCGCGCACCAGATCGGCCCGGGCTCCGTTACCGACGCCTACTACGCCGCGTTCACTCTTCCCGATTTTCTCAACTATCTCGTCGCGGGCGGCTCGCTGAGCGTCACCTTCATTCCGGTTTTCGCGAAGTACGTTGCGGAAAATCGCGAAGAGGAGGGCTGGCGCGTCTTTTCTACCGTGATAACGGTGATGGGATTCGTGCTCACTGGACTCGTCCTGGTGGGCGAGGTCTTCGCTCAGCACCTGGTAACGCTGATTGCTCCCGGGTTCGGGCCGGCGGAGCGCGCGCGTGTCGTCTTTCTCACACGCCTGATGCTGCCCGCCCAGATCTGTTTCTACGAAGGCAGCATCCTCAGCGCGGTGCAATATGCGAAAGGCCAATTCATCGTGCCGTCGCTCGCGCCGCTCGTCTACAACATCGGAATCATCGCGGGAGGTATGCTGCTTTCGTCGCGAATCGGGATCACGGGATTTTCGGTAGGAGTGCTGGCGGGCGCGTTCGCAGGCAATTTCCTGCTGCAGATTTACGGTGCGAGCCGCGCGGGAGCGCGCTTTTCGCCGAACCTGAACGTGAAGCACCCGGGATTCTGGCTGTTCCTGAAGCTTTCTGTGCCCATCATGCTGGCCGTCTCTCTCTCGTTCGCCGACGACTGGATCATCCGCATCTTCGGTTCGTATCTCGAAGCAGCCTCGATCACGTGGCTGAGCTATGGCAAGACGCTGATGCGCGTGCCACTGGGACTGGTGGGGCAGGCAATCGGCGTGGCTTCGTTCCCGATCCTCGCGCAGCTCTACTCTGAAAAAAAGTTCGACGACCTGAATCGCATCCTGAATTCGACGCTGAAGGGCACGATTTTTCTGCTGGTTCCGATTTCAGCGCTGACGATCGCGGAAAATCAGCCGCTCGTGCGGCTCGCCTTCGCGCATACGCGGCTCCGCGGATACGACTTGACGGCGACGGGAATCGCCCTGGCGCTCTTCTCGATCGGAATGTTCGGCTGGGGCGCGCAATATATTCTCGCGCGCGGCTTCTATGCGACGCGCGACACCATCACGCCGGCCGTCGTCGGCACGGTGATGACTGGCCTCAACATTCCGCTCTACTGGGTGCTCGTGCGCCATGCGCAGTATCGCGGGCTGGCGCTCGCGAGCTCGATCGGAATCGTGCTCTACACGGCGGTTCTCTTCGTGCTGCTGAACCGGCGCACGAAAAATCGCGAGGCGTCCAACATCGGCATGTTCTTCCTGAAAGTGAGCGCGGCATCTATCATTGCCGGCGGAACGTGCTACGCCTTGGGGAATTGGGTGCGCCAGTATATCGCGTGGCAGCGTCCATTTGGCGCACTTGCAATGCTGGTGATTGTGACGGCCGTCGGCATCCCTCTGCTCGCCGTCTGTTTCAAGATCTTCCGGGTGGCCGAATTTGAAAGCTACATGAAGCAGGCGCTCGCCGCGGCGGCCAGAAAACTGGGCCGCGCGCCTGGAAGCGCCACCGAAGTATAGAACCGTTAATCAATCATTATTTTAACGCGCGCGCTTGACATCGCATGCTCGCTGTTGGATGCTCTCGCGCGATGCCTGGGAAATCAGGGCGGCCTCGCATACCGCCGCGGACAACTTTCGCAGAGCTGGTCGGCAACCTTAGCCACAAACGCCAGGAAATCATTCGCCCGGTGATCGAAAGCCCGCGCGAATTCGTGCTGCTAAGCGTGCGCAGCCTGGCGAAGCGGCTGAAATCCGATCCGGCCACGATCGTCCGCGTGGTTCGCGGAATGGGCTTTTCGGGTTACCGCGAATTCCAGCGCTTCCTGCACGAGGTCTCGATAGCTCACGCCACGTCGCTAGACCAGATGCGCGCCGCGTCTTCGAAGGATTTCAGCATTCCCGCGCACGCGCGAGAGTCACTCGATCAGGAAGGGCGCAATCTGCAGGCGCTGCGCAACACGCTCGAATACAGGCGCGTCGAGGCGCTCGCGCGCCGCATCTATGGCGCGAAACGCATTCTGCTGATCGGCGGCGACCTCGCGTCAACGCTCGTCGAATACCTGCAATATCACCTCACGGTGCTTGGCCTTACGGTGCTGACGGCCACAACGCCCGGCCGCGTGGCCCACGTCTCGCGCAATCTTTCGCGCGGCGACCTCGTGTTTGCCATCAGCTTCCGCCGGGGCCTGCGGCTCACAGTTGAGGGCATGCAGCAGGCTGCTGCGCGCGGCGCTTACTGCGTCGGCATTACGGACACGTTCGTCTCGCCGATTGCGCGTTTTGCGGACGAGTGCTTTCTTGCTTCGGTGGAGACGCCTTCGTTCGGGGCGTCCTACGTTGCGCCGATTGCGCTGCTCAACGTCCTGCTCGTCGGCCTCGCAAATTTCCGCCGCGGCCGGACTCTCGCGCTGCTCAGGCAGGCAGAGAGCGAACAGCGCGCGGGCTTTCGCTGGTACGAGGAATAGCCCCGCGCCCGCGGCTGGGAGGAGCGCCTTGCATCCCGCAGCAGGCGCGCGTCAATGCTGTTTCGCCTCCAGCACAGCGTGGAGCGTCAAATCGCTCTCCTTCAGCACTTCCAGGTCGCGCTGCCAGATGGCCCTGCCGTCGCACTTCACTTCAATCCGGTGCTCGCCTGTCGACAGGTGGATCGTTGATGGCGTCTGCCCCACGAATTTTCCATCGACGTAAATGTCCGCGCCGGAAGGCTCGGACGCAATCTTCACGCGCGCCATACTCGCGCCACCGCTCACCGAGGAATCTCTTCCCTCCGATCGTACGCGCAGCGGACCGGCGCGCGCACCCGGCGCAAGCGCATCCGTCTCGGCCTCATGAATCGCCTCGAGGCGCACGTCGAAGTGCGCTGACTTCAGGAGGAAATACGTCCCGTGCCGCTTCCCGGTGAGGCCGATCCATTCGTACGGGCCGCTCGTGATGGTCATCTGCTGCGGCAAATAGCCTTCCTTCGAGACGCGCAGAATAATCGCGTGCTCGAGACGCGTGCTGAAGACGGTGTGCGTTTTGTGGAAGTAGCCGCCGGGGTATTCGACGCGATAAGGCGTTTCGCCGGCCGCGATGCCGTCGATTTCGACGGTCGCGCCGGGCGGGGAACTGGTAATCGTCAGAGCTTCTGCAAACGTCCGCTGGCCCGCGCACAGAAGCGTTGCCGCCGCGAGCGATGCACAGAGACAGAGTCGCCTCGTTGGCTGCATCCAAGCCTCCCGAGGGAATTAGAATGGCGCAACAATCGCACCGCGCGGTACGAATGTCAATCGCGCCCGTTGCGCGAGATGCCGGAAGCTCCTCCTGCGTCGACCGCGCCATCGTAGTTTCCGCACGATGCGCCGTGCGGCCACACAGTATTTGCTGAAACCTTGCGCCGTGTTTCTGCATCCGAATAAGTGAGGGCGCTGTTCGCAGGTAAGCAAACGCGGAGTATGGCGGCGCCACTCACCCACAGGAACTCGGCAGGCCTGCTCGTTTTTCCTCGGGGGACTTCATTCAGCCTCATAGGAGAGAGACAACGATGCAGATTCACGCAAGACACTATTGGATCGCACTTGCCGTCCTTTTCGTACTGGCGGTTCCGGCCTGGGCCCACAGCGACACAGCGCAACTGACGGTCACCCAGCCGGCCACAATCGGCACCACCCAACTCAAGCCGGGCGATTACAAGCTCGAAGTCAAGAATGACGGGACGCGCATCAAGGTAATCGACTCAAGCACGGACAGAACAGTTGCTGAAGTGCCGTGCCACTGGGTTCAACTGAAAGAGAAGCCGAACCAGACGGAAGTGCTCCTCAACGCGAATCGCGTGACGGAGATCGACTTCGGCGGAACCATGCAGGCGGCGAGGGTCGTTGGCGGCTAATTGACGGCCTCGCAGTCCGCACAACAAGAATGATTGAGGCAGGCCACAAGGGCGGGGAATTGTTCCCGCCCTTTTATTTTTCTCGGCGCGCCGCCTATTTCAGATATTGCGCGAGCCAGCCGAGAAACGTCTTGTACCACAGCTCGCTGTTCTGCGGCTTCAGCACCCAATGCCCTTCGTCGGGGAATATCACCAACTTTGACGGCACGCCCTGCCGTTGCAGCGCGCTGAAAAATTCCAGATCCTCCGTGTACGGCACGCGGAAATCCAGTTCGCCGCCGATCACCAGCGTAGGCGTCTTGTACTTCCCAAGCGCTTCGGCAAATTCGCTCGGCGACCACTTCTTGTACGCCTCCGCGCCTGACCATGGCGGCCCGCCGAATTCCCACTCCTGAAACCACAACTCCTCGGTCGCGTACATTGATGTCGCGTCATACGGTCCCGCGTGGCTGATCAAGCACTTGAACCGCCCCGTATGCGTCGCGATCCAATCGATCATGTAGCCGCCGTACGATCCGCCCGCGGCCGCCGTGCGCGCTCCGTCGATGAATGTATACTTCGCAATCGCCGCATCCACTCCATTCATCAGGTCCGTGTAGACTTTGCCTCCCCAATCCTTGCTGATCTCCTCGGTGAACTGCGATCCGTATCCGAACGACCCGCGCGGGTTGATCATCAGCACCGCATATCCCGGCGCGGCCATCACCTGCGGATTCCACCGGTAGCCCCACGCGTCGTCCCATTCGCCCTGCGGTCCCCCATGGATCAGCACAAGGAGCGGATACTTCTTCGATGCATCGAAATTCGGCGGACGCAGCAGCAACCCTTCCACCTGTGTTCCACCCGCTCCCGCGAACCAGAATGGCTCGACCGCAGGCATATCGAGCTGTGCCAGCAACGCTGCATTCTGATGCGTGATCTGCCGCGGATCGCTGCCGTCCGAATTCGCCGCGAACACCTCCGCCGGCATCGTCAGACTCGTGCGCGTGAAAATCAGCGTATGCCCGTCGCTGCTCGCTTCAATTCCGTCGTTCGTTCCGTCCGCGATCACTTCCTTCGGCTTGCCTCCCGACGCCGCAATCTCGTACACCGGAATGTGTGCCTTCTCCTCCGTCAGGAAGTAAATCTTCTTGCTGTCGGGCGACCACGCAAAGCCCTCCACGTTGGCGTCGAACTTTTCCGTCAACGCTTCGCTCTCGCCATTCTTCCTGTCGTAACGCATCAGCCGCCAGCGATCGCTCTCATAGCCTGGTTGCTTTTGCGCGCGGTACGCGATCCATTTCCCGTCAGGCGAATATTGCGGGCCCCAGTCATCCGCCGGATTTGTAGTGATTCGCTTCGGTTCGCTCGCGCCGGAAACGGGCACCGTGAAAAGGTCGCCGTTCGTGCTCAGCGCCTCGTCCTTGTCCGTATTCGCCGTGAAGCACAGCTCCTGGCTGTCAGGAGAGAACGCAATCGCTTCGGGTTCGCCCAAATTGAACGGCGGCACGTCATAATCCGCTCCAGGAGTCAGGTCGTGCGCCGTTCCGCCCGCCGCGCCCACGACGAACAGATGGCTGCGCTTGCCGTCCCACCACGTCGTCCAGTGCCGGTAGAGCAGCTTTTCGTAGATGTGCGCCTTCACCTTGCTCTTTTCGGTTTCCTCATCGCGCTTCGAGTTGCACGCGTCGTCTTTGCAATCGGGATACACGCTCGAAATGAACGCGATCCATTTCCCGTCCGGTGACCACAGCTCGTTGTCCGCCCCGGTTGAGAGCGACGTCACCTTGGTTGCTTCACCGCCCTCGAGCGCGATCGCGTACACCTGCTGCGCGCCTCCGCGCGACGAAAGAAACGCCAGCTTCATCCCATCCGGCGACCATCGCGGCCGCTCGTCGCTTCCGCCTCGCGTCAGTTGCCTCGATTCGCCTCCCGTCGCAGCGACGATCCAGATGTTCGTAACCGAATGGTTCGCTTCCAAGTCCGGCGTCGACACCGAGTAGGCGATCCATTTTCCGTCCGGTGAAATCTGCGGATCGCTCACGCGATGCATCGCGATCAGGTCCTTGAACTCGATCGGATGGCGCTCCGGATTCTGTGCGCCAGCCCCGGGCGCCAGAGCCAGAGCTGCGAACACCGCCACCGCCGCTGCCGTCCGCATTCTCGGTCGCATCCTGATCACCTCCGCGTCTTGATTCCTCCGCGCCCAGTTGCGCGAACGCGAGATGATGGCATTTTCAACTTTGTTTTCCAAGGTATTCAGTCGGTGGGGAGCAGACCCCGGAACCGTGGGGGAGTCCGGGGTCCGCTTAAAACGAGGGCTGGGGCAAAGCAGCGTGCCTTAGTAGAGTACGGTTCCTCCCGATTTTCTGGGCGTGATCTTGATATTCGCGAAGTGCTGGCCGGTCACGGTAGCTAGGGGCTTTGTGCTTTCGAGTTGCTTCGCGCTCTTCAAATTCCGGGTTCGCTTGCTGACTTTCTTGGTCGCCATTTCTTTTCTCCTCTCCTCGTTGTCCGCTTTCGCCGAAATCATCCGCGCGCTACGAAAGCGAGACCGAGGCGTAGTGCTTTCCGCTGCAGCATGCCTGGTAGAGAACGGGAGTGCTGAGCGGCTTGGCGCTCTCCAGTTTCTTCGCGCTCTTCAGACTCCGGGTCCTCTTGCTGGTTTTCTTGCTCGCTGTCTTCGTCGCCATTTTGTTTCTCCTCTCATTATTGCTGAACTTCGCGGTAGTGATATGCACTCAGGCTGCCAGCACACGCTTGCAGAAAAAGCGCTGTCTATCATCATGAAAACAGGGGAGATACGGCGTTCGGCTGCCGCCCGCCTCGCTCCAAACCGGCGTGAAGTCGTTGAATAACTCAACGGAGCGTTGAAAAAAGCAAGCGCTGTGCGGACTCAGTGGCCGCCCGGCGCCGTCGCCTTTCCCACCGCCCACGTGTAGCCGTCCGGGTCGGCCACGATCACGTCGCGCCATCCGTGCGGCATGTCCTTGCTCGGCTGCACGATGGTAGCTCCGTGCTGCCGGGCGCGCGCTTCGAGCGCATCGGGATCCGTCTGGAAGAGCCGCAGCTCCGCGCCCAACCCGCGCCGCTCTCCGCTCGTCAGCCGCGCATGCCAGGGATGGTGATCGTATGCGTGGTCCGCGTGCAGCATGAACTCCAGGTCCTTCACCCGCAATGCCGCAAAATCCGGATCGGAGTAGACCAGCTTCGCGCCGATCACCTGCGTGTAGAACCCGATCGATTTCGCCAGGTCCGACACGAGAAGGTTGACCGTGAAGAAGGGAAGTGCGCGGCCGTAATCGTCGGCCGTCATCCATGAGTCGCTCGTGCGCTTCTGCATGGTCTTCTCTCCGGAGCGTGCCCGCTAACTCACGCGCGGCTTTCGCGACCCAAAGAACATCAACGCGATTCCCAGAACCACTTCCGTGCCGCTCGCCACGCGAGGAACGGAAATCACCTTATGCGTGACGGTGATCGTTGTCCGCCCTTCCATTGTGGCTTCCGTCCGGTGGCCCGTCATGATGAAGTTCGGATGGATCAGTGCCACCACACCCGCCAGAAAAAAGAGCGCGCCGAAAATCGCGTGCAGAGTGATTCTCACGTTGCCATCGCCTCCCGCTTCTCCATCGTGGGCGTCAACCTTCGAGTCATCGCCCCCGTGCCCTTAATTGCCCGGATTTTGAGCCGCGGGACTCAGCTCCGGGGTCAGCCCGTGAAAGATTTCGCTCAAGTAGTCGGGCCGGTTGTTGTCGCGTTCGATATGCGGATACTTCAGCCCGCCGTGATAATCGATCGCGTAGGTCTGATACTGCGCGCCGTTTGCCACCAGCAGCCGAATCGGGGTCGTGTCGCCTTTCGCCACGTCCACTGCATTTCGCACTGCTTCCGGCGAAAATTGCTGTCCCTCCACCGCGACCACCTTCATTCCCGGCCCGATCCCTGCTTTGTACGCCGGTCCATCGTGAATCACGTCCGCCACGATTCCATCCTCGCGCAGGACCATGCCGACCGAAAAATTCAAGTTGATCGCTCGCTCCACCGTTTCCTCGTTGCTCTCCATCGAGTTTGGTTCCTCGTTGTAGACCAGCTTCCAGCCGCCGTTGTCCACCGCTTCGAGCGGCGTGCTCGGCGGCACTGAATCGAGATGCGACCGCAGAAAGCCGGTCCAGTCGTACGGCACCACCGCGTTGAGCGCCGCCACGACGTCTTCGAATGTGTACGTTTTCAATGCGGGCTCGTTCGCAGGCCCGGCGTAGAAGCTCTTGCAGAAATCGTTCATCGATTTCTGATCGTTCGTCAGCCGCCGGATCGTTTCATCCACGTCCATCCACAGCAGCTCGCCTTCCTCGTAGAAGTCGGTGCCGCGCCTCCAGTTCGACCACTCGTATCCCGCGTCGTAAAGAATCGGCGCCGCGTCGGCCGTGTCCTGCAGCGGACGCCAATCACGCCCGGGGCGATGTTCGTAGGTGGCGGCAAGATAGGCCAGCGCCTCGCGCGCCTGATCGTCGCTCAGCAGGCCGCTTCGCGCCGTCAGCACGTTGCCCAGGTACTCCGTCAATCCTTCATAGACCCACAGCAGATCGTCCTTCATCGGCTGCTGGTAGTCGGGCGTCGCAAGTCCCGCCGGACGCCGGTACTTCCCGTTCCACGAATGCACGAATTCGTGCGGCAAGAGTCCCGCGAAGGCAATCTCGTCGTCATCGTCGATCAGGCTGCGTTCCGACGTGCGGTCGTCGCTCGATTCGTGGTGCTCGAGCCCGAAGTGCGCCACGTCGTCGCTCAGCGTCAGAAGAAAATGATAATCGCGATAGTGCCGGACTCCGAACAGCGCCCCTGTCTCCGCGACGAGCTGCTTGAAGTGCATTTCCATTTCAGGGCTCATCGCCAGCGCAGCCTGGCTGTCCGCGGCGATATCCATTTCGTGCGGCGGATTTTCGCCCGGCGTCAGCTCGATCTTGCGGAAATAGCGGCCTGCGAGCACCGGCGAGTCGACCAACGTGTTCAGCGGCACCGGCGAAAACTCGATTGTGTCGTTTGTGCGCTTCGCACCAGGAAGCGCCGTCCCGAAATCCCAGCCGGAGGGAATTTTCAAACTCGGTGAGAAGACCAGGTCCCTCGCCGCGTAGCCCTTGGGATAGAACAGCACCTGATTCCAGCTCAAGACGTCGAGAGAAGCCGTTGCGGAAGCCCCGGCTGAAAATCCCGACGCAGGCGCCGACAGCAGAAAATCGAAATCCGCGGCCAGCGAATCCGCGCCCTGCGGCAGGTCCAGGTGAATCGCGAACATATCCACCAGGTCGCGCCGCCACGGGATCGTCTTTCCCGCCGCCGTGAATGTCATCCCCGCTACGTCGATAATGGGACCGTCGGGCATATGCTCGCCCGGAATCCATTCCGGGTAATAGAGTGTCAGCGGTCCCGCTTGCGCTGGAATTTCCTCGTGGACGTGAAGGATTTTTTGCGGCGCGTGCGACGCGTCCACCGAAAGACGGATCATTCCCGGCGGCGTTTGCGCCTGCGCCGGAGTTGCCACGAAAAGTCCGAACAGAAAACCGATGCAAATGAATGGCAGGTTCCTGCAGCTAAACCGCGACATCCGTTCCCCCTGAAGACTCCTTATAAAGGTAACAGAGATTGCCCGCCCGGAACGCCCACTCAAGCCGCCGCGCCGGCTTCGCATCTTGCAGCGCCGCCCATAAAGTTAGGGAACTTCCTTCGCTGCGCGAACGTATCTTGCTTTCGAAGCTCGGAGAAGGGGCGCCGAGGTTCTCAGACTGACGTTTGCGGAGGCGAATTCATGGGAACGCTCGGCGATCAGCTTAAGCAAGTGCTGCGCAGGCTCGGCCGCGCCCCGGTCTTTACGGCCATCACGCTCATCACGCTGGCGGTCGGCATTGGCGCGAACACCGCGATTTTTTCCGTTCTCGAAAGCGTTCTCCTCAAGCCCCTGCCGTATCCGCATCCGAACGAACTCGTTGGCGTCTGGCTTTCCGCTCCGGGAATCAATCTTCCGGACCTGAATCTCTCCCCCTCGGATTATTTCATTTTTCGCGAACAGAGCCGCGCCTTTGAAGGCGTCGGAATCTACAACGGCAGTTCCGTCACCGTAACCGGCGTCGCGGAACCGGAACAGGTCCGCGTCCTGCACGTCACGGACACAGTGCTTCCCACTCTGGGCGTCCCTCCGATGCTGGGCCGCTGGTTCAATCACGCCGACGACACGCCGGGAAGCCCGGACACCGTGATGCTCACCTACGGTTACTGGCGCCGTAAATTCGGCTCGGATCCATCGGTCATCGGCCGCAACATGACGATCGACGGCACGTCCCATCAGATCATCGGAGTCATGCCGCAGAAATTTCATTTTCTCGATTGGGAGGAGCCGCCTCTCATTCTCCCCTTCCGGTTCGACCGCAACAAAGTTCATCTCGGCAACTTCAGCTACGAAGGCCTCGCGCGCCTCAAATCCGGAATGACTCTGGAGCAGGCCAATTCTGACGTGGCGCGCATGATTCCGATCGTCTTCAGCAGCTTTCCGGCGCCGCCGGGATTCAGTCTCGATCTTTTCAAGCACGCAAATATCGCGCCAAATGTTCGCCCGCTGAAGCGAGACGTGGTCGGCGACGTTGGCAAGTTGCTCTGGGTCCTGATGGGCAGCATCGGCATGGTTTTGCTCATCGCCTGCGCCAACGTTGCGAACCTGCTGCTCGTTCGCGCCGAGGGCCGCCAGCAGGAACTGGCGATTCGGCGGGCGCTCGGCGCAAGCCGCGGCCGCATCGCCGCGGAACTCCTGTTCGAGAGTCTCGTCATCGGCCTTCTTGGCAGCGTGCTCGGGCTCGCGCTTGCGTACGGTGCTTTGCGTCTTCTGATCGCGATGGCGCCCGTCGGGCTTCCGCGAATCGGCGAGATCGGCATCGATCTTCCCGTGCTGCTTTTCACGCTCGCGATTTCGCTTTTCGCTGGGCTGCTCTTCGGCATGATTCCCGTCTTCAAGTACGCCGGCGCGCGCGCCACGATGGGTCTTCGCGAAGGTGGGCGCACTCTGAGTCAGAGCCGCGAGCGGCATCGAGCGCGCAACACGCTCGTGGTGGTGCAAGTGGGCCTCGCTTTCGTGCTGCTCATCTGTTCCGGGCTCATGATTCGCACGTTTCGCGCGATGACCCACGTCAACGCTGGCTTCGCGAATCCCGCCGAGATTCAGACGTTCCGCATTTCGATTCCCGACACGGAAGCGAAAGAGCCGGAAGCCGTGGTCCGCATGGAGCAGGCGATCCGCGACAAAATCGCCGCGATTCCCGGCGTCGCTTCGGTCGGCGCCTCCACTTCGGTTCCCATGGACGGTAATTCGTGGAATGATCCCGTCTTCGCTCAGGACCGCGCCTACGCCGACGGCGAAATTCCCGCGCTGCGCCGCTTCAAGTTCGTGACGCCTGAATACTTTTCGACGGTCGGAATCCCGATCATAGCCGGCCGCAACCTCACCTGGACCGAAACCTACAACCGCGCGCCGATCGCGCTGATCTCCGAGAATTTCGCGCGTGAATACTGGCACGATCCACAAAGCGCGATCGGCAAGCGCATCCGCGTCAGCACCAAGGACGACTGGCGCGAAATCATCGGCGTCGTCGGCGACGTCCACGACGATGGCGTCAGCGAGCCCGCCACCGGGACCGCATACTGGCCCATCTACATGAACAACTTCGAGAGCGAGCCCGTCGAAGTCGAGCGCGGCCTCGCGTTCGCCGTCCGCAGCCCGCGAACCGGCTCCGAAAATTTCATGAAGGAGCTTCGCGATGCTGTCTGGTCCGTGGATGCGAACCTGCCAGTGGCGAACGTACGCACGCTCGACTACTACTACACGCGGTCGATGGCGCGCACGTCGTTCACGCTCGTGATGCTCGGCATCGCCGGAACGATGGCGTTGCTGCTCGGCATCGTCGGGCTGTACGGCGTGATCGCATATTCCGTTTCGCAGCGCACGCGTGAAATCGGAATCCGCATCGCGCTCGGCGCACAGACGGGCGAGCTGACTGGAATGTTCATTAAGCAGGGCCTGTGGCTCGCGTGCGCCGGAGTGGCCGCCGGGCTCGTCGTCGCGTTTGCTGCGATGCGCTTGATGTCGTCCCTCCTTTTCCACGTGAAGCCGAGCGACCCGTTCACCTACGCCGCCGTGAGCGTCGGATTAATTCTGACGGCCGTGCTCGCGAGCTACGTGCCATCGCGCCGCGCGGCAACGGTCGATCCCGTCGAAGCGCTGCGCTCGGAGTGACGGCATCTCCCGCTTCCCCTGCGAATAATTCCGTGACTTCGCAGGCATCTGTCGCGAGTATAATCAGCACGCCTGCTGTGCCGAAGCGTCCCAAGCCGAATCGCCTGTTTGCGCTGGCCCTTTTCTTGCTCTTTGTCCACCCTTGCGCTGCGCAGAAGTCCTCTGCCTCGAAGGCTGAACTCGACGCCATCACCGCAAGAGGACGTCTGCTGGCTGAATATGACGTCGCCGCCTGGCATTCTACGGACGCTGTGCAAGCGTTGAATCCGGACAAGGCGAGCGTTGGACGTTACATTGGGCGAAAAACGGACACTGGCTGGGTCGTGGAATACGGCCACTTGAATAGTGCTCGCGACCGTTTCCAGATCGCTTACGAGGCCAGCCAGGGTGCGCGCCCCGACCAGTTCGTTGTGACGAAACTCGATCCACCGAGAGAGGACAAGGGCTTTTATCTCTTTGCTGCCCGGGCTATTGAAGCTGCCCTGGCGAATTTCCAGGGCGCAGGCGTTCCCTACAACGTTTACGTCCTTCCCGCTGACGACGGTCAGATATACGTCTACTTCGTGCCTGGTCAAACGAGCAACGACGTCTACTACTATGGAGCGGATGCCCGCTATCTCATCAGCGCCGATGGACTGACGATTGTGGAGCAAAGGCAACTGCACAAGTCGCTCTTGCAGTTCAATCCGAAGCCCCAAGGGGTCAAGACGCTTGCGAGCGGATATCACACGCACGTACTCAGCGACGTTCCCGAGGATACCGACGTCTTTTACGTTCTCAACCGTCACCCACTGATTCCTGAGTACATCGGCACGAAGAAGAGGATTTACGTGATCGCGACAGATGGCACGATCGCGATTGGCAAATAGCAGTTCTGGTTTCACCGTGTCCTACCCAACCGGCGTGGCCGTCTTGCGCGGCGGATTGAAGAAGGGGAGCTCGCGGACGATGGCGCGCACTTTGTGGCGCGTGGCTTCGACTGTCAACTCCATCTGCAATTCCGTGCCGAGCGCGGCGTGCCCCCGATCCAGGGTCGCGAGCGCGATCATTTTCTTCAGCGTGGGCGACCACGTGGTGGAAGTGGCTTTGCCGATTTGCAATCCTCCGCGATACACCGGCACAGCGGCGCGCGACGCGGTGCTCGCCACCTGCGGCGCGAGTCCCGCCTCTTCATAGAGCCGCTCGATATCGTCCCAATTGATTTCGAGCCCCATCAGAAGGCGCTTCGGGCCGCGGCGATTTTCCTGTTCAAGGGCCGCGCGGCCGATAAAGTGCTCTTTTTTCAGATCGACCAGGCGGCCGAGGCCGATTTCGTACGGCGAATATTTTTGTGCGTCGATGAGCGCTTTCTTGCTGCTGAAGTAATCGACTTCGATCAGGATCAGGCCGGCCTCGATGCGCGCCACGTCGAGCGCGAGCATTCCCGCGGCGTGAAGGTCGAACTGGCGGCCGTGCTCGAAGAGCGCGTCCCAAACGCGCGGCGCTTCGTTCCAGGGAATCCAGATTTCGTAGCCCAGGTCGCCGGTGTAGCCCGTGCGGGAAATGTCGACTTCGACGCCGGCGATTTTTCCGCGCGTGACGCGGAAATATTTGAGGTTGGCGATGTCGGCTTCGGCGGCGCGCATCAGGAGGCGACCGGAAGTGGGGCCCTGGAGGGCCAGGGCGGCGACCTTGTCGGAGATGTCTTCGATTTGCACGTCGAGGCCGAGCGCGTTCTGGCGGAACCAGCGCATGCTGGGATCGGCGGCGGTCCAGCGGTAGAGATTTTCGCCGAGGCGGGAGATGGTGCCGTCGTCGATGACCTTGCCCTGTTCGTCGCACCAGCAGCAGTAGATCACCTGGCCGACGGCGACCTTGTTGATGTCGCGGGTGATCACGCGGTTGACGAGCTTCGTCGCGTCCGGCCCGCTCACTAGATATTTGTAGAGCGGCGTCACGTCGATCAGCGCGGCCGCGTTGCGAATCGCGTTGTATTCGTGCTCGTGATGCGTCTCGTAGACGCTGACGGCGTAGTAGCCCGACCATTCGCGGTAGCTCAGGCTCTCGCACAGTTTCGATGTTCTGTCGTGGACCGCTGTTCCTATCGGCACGATGGCTCCTCGGCGCGCGGGATGAAGGCGCACGCCTCGCGGCGGATTATAAGGGCGAGTAGTGACGAGTGGCTAGTGGCCAGATAAGAGAGGCAGGAGGCAAGGAGGCAGGGATGCAAGGCGGAGCGGCGGCCCCTTCCGGAAGCGAGCAGCCCCGGCAACCGTAGATTAAGCATGGCGCCGGTCCTTTGTTTTCAATAACTTACGGGAGAATTTAATCCCGTTACCGTAGATTAAAGTTCGCTCCGGTTTCGCCTTGGGCTTCTGAGTCGGGGGCCGAAGGGGCAAAGGACCGGCCAGAGAAGGACGGAGATGGCAGGGAAGCGAGGGGTTGAGTCCACCGCAGAGGCGCAGAGGACGCAGAGGGAGAGGAACTGGGGGCGTAATCCGACAAAAAAAGGCCCGGGACTTGTATAGATTAGAAAAATGTAAGTGGCTGATTCGGCGAGGTTTGCGGCGATTTCTAATCTTCAGTGTATAGATTAGAAATTGGGCGGGGAGCTTCCGGCGTATCGGAGGAGAAGGTCGCCGGAGCATCCGATTTGTGCCTTAATCCTTCATCTTTTCCTACTAACACTATTTTATCATGCGTGGCAACTTGACACGTGTGCTCCAAGTCTGCAAGCGACTGGAAAAATTGGGGTTACGAAATTGTGGTTTGTGATCAGGAATCGAGGAAAATTGAAAAAAGACGAAAAAAGTTTGGGGAAGAATCAACGGGGGCCATCGAAGTGCGGCATCGTACGTACCTCCGACTCCGGAGAGGGGACCGATGTCGCTGCGGACCTGCGTCCTGCGCGACGGCCTGCGGCAGCAAGGTACGCGCTTCGCGCAGGGACTCTATGTTGGAGTTGAAGCCGTGTCTGCCGACAGGCGGGCTCCGACCCCCTAAAAGGCAAGGCTACCTTCCGAGGCTCACGGATACACAGAGCGCAAACGCGCGCGGAGGGAAGCGTTGTGCGAGGAGTTCAGATGACCGAGCGGACAGTTAACCGGGACGATATTCGGGCGTACTCGGGGGACTGGGGATGTGAAGGCGGCGGGTAGAATGGCGAATGCAAGCCCGGATTGAATCGGGATGCCGCGCCAAAGACCGCGGCGTCAGGTTCAAACTTGACGGAGCGAACGAATGAGAATCGGGTTGAGTTTATGCCGAGTTGTGGTGGGGCTGCTGGCATTTTGCGTCCTGGCGTCGCTCGCGGTGGCCCAAGATGACCAGGATGCGAACCGTCCTCCCTGTGTGACGCCTCAATGCCGAAAAATCGAAGCATTTGTGAAGCGCCATTATTGCGGTAACTCTCCCGCAGGCAACGGGCCGGACAATGGATGCGAGATGAAGGGGCCGAAAAGACCACAAACGGGCGTGGAGGTGCTGGCGGCTTACCAGTGCCAGTGGAATGAGGACACGGGCGTAAGGCGGTGCGATCAGGAAAGTCAGCCTCCTCAGGATGTTCGCAAAATCCTAACGCAGGAAATGCAGCGCATTGGCCTGCTTGCCAAGGCCAATGGTCAGACTCTCTATACGGTTTGGAAATCGGGGCGTTCAGGATTGGTGATCGCGTCGGCGGATTACTCCAGAGTCGCCGACAGCAAGTTGGATCTTTGCGAAGTGATCGTTGCGATCAATGAGAAGGGAAACGTCACGCTGATCCGGAAGGTCCCCTTCAAGACGACCGACGCGGACGTGCCGGATGTAACCACATGGTCGCTCGTGGACCTTGCTGATGTGGAAGGCGATGGGCACGAGGAGATTCTTCTGGAGGGGGATGCTTACGAGGACCACTGGTTTGAAGTGGTCAGGGTGCAAGGCGGAGCGGTGAAGACGATCTTTTCTGGACTCGGCTACTACCTCTGAGGCGATGGTGCAGGGCGGACCAATTGTGAACGTTCAGTGCGCGCTGCGGCGGTCGGACGTCTATCAGCCGTTTGCGTATTCGTGGCCGAGCGTGATTCGCTGGGCCCTCGTTGTGTTTGCCTTCATCATATTGTACGGTCCCGGGTCTGGATCGCTCTGGGGAGACGCGGGAGCCGGTGAAAAAGCGGTGTGGCTGGCCGGCTTCGCAGTATTCGTCGTATTTCTCTTGCCGTGGCTGAGCGTGCAAATCATGATCCGAAAGTATCCGGCGATCTGGCGTTCTCGCTCCCTGTCCTTTAGCAGCGAGGGCATGCACCTGGAGTCGGAGGATGCTCGCGCCGATTACAGATGGTCGGTTTTCTATCGCATCAACGAGACTTCGACGCTTTTTCTCCTGATGCCAACGGCCAGCACCGCGGTCTATGTTCCGAAGCGATGCATTTCCAGCCCGGAAGACATCAAGGTCGTACGGCAATTGATTCGGGAGAATTTCCAAGGCAAGAAAAGCCTGAGGAGCGAATAGCGGGGTCGGCTCTGCCTGAATCCTGCGCCTCAGAGGCGTCCTCTAGAGAATCGAAAATAGAGCGCCAAGAGCAGAAGAGAGGATTCCTCCGCTGCGTCCCGCGCCCGCGGTGCGCGCGAGAAGGAACAAGAACGCGGCACTTCGGTCGGAATGACAAATTCCGCGGCGGCAGCGCGAAATTGGACCGGCAAGGTCGCATCTTGGCGCCGGCCGCGCTAGTTGTAAAGGTCGGCGGAATCGGTAAAGGCCTCAGGGATGGTGATACTCGATTGTCCTCCTGTGACGAGCACAAGGCCGCTGTTCAACAATGTGGCGGTGTGACCGAAGCGCGGGGCTCCCATAGGGCCCGTGGGTGCGAACTTGTTGGTTGCAGGATCGAATACTTCGGCGCTCGAGAAGCTGCCGGGCGGAGTATAGGAGAATCCTCCGGCCACAAGCACGGTGCCGTCATTGAGCAAGGTGGCGGTGTGGTCAGCGCGTGGCGTGCCCATATTGCCAGTCCCTGAAAAAGAGCCTGCCGCTGGATCGAAAAGCTCGGCGTCCGGGACTGGAGATCCATTGAATCCTCCGGTCACCAACACCTTGCCGTTATTGAGCAGGGTGGCGGTGTGGTTGTACCTGAATTGGTTCATTGCGCCGGTAGCGGTGAAGTTTCCAGTGGCGGGATCGAACAGTTCGGCATCGTTGAGCGGGTAGCCGTCCCAGACGTCTTCGTCATCGCGGCCTCCGGCAATCAGCACTGTTCCGTCGTTCAGCAAGGTCGCAGTGCATCCCCATCGACCTCCTACTATGAGTTGGCCCGTGGTGGGTGTGAAAGTTCCGGTTGCGGGATCGTAGAGCTCCGCTACATTGCCCGGGGATCCACCCACCACCAGCACTTTGCCGTTGGCGAGCAGCGCGGCGGCATGCTCCGAGTGCGGTTCGTTCATTGCGCCAGTGGCAGTGAAAGTTCCGGTGGCGGGATCAAACAGCTCCGCCGTCGAGAGATCGTCCGAGTTGTCCCCGCCGGAGAGATCACCCAAACCGGGAGATCCACCTGCAATGAGGACCTTTCCATTTTGGAGCAAGGTGGCAGTGTGCGCGAAGCGCGGGGTGGTCATGTTTCCGGTGGGAGTGAAGGCGCCGGTGCCAGGATCGTATATCTGCGCTGTTGGGAGAACTTCGTTGGCGTTGTATCCGCCAGTAATGAGCACCTTGCCGCTTTGGAGCAAGGTGGCGGTGTGCGCCACTCGATCTACTCCCATATTCCCGGTGGGCTGGAATCCGTGCAGGTTGGAATTGGTCTCGACATCAATCGAGTTGGAAGCGCCTGTGATGCTGGCCGTGACGGTGTCGGTGGCAGTGATCGTCTGGTTGCCGAGAGTCGCGAGCGTTGCCAAAAAGGTTCCCGCTCCGTTGGTCAGAGAAGTGTTGCCTGGGACAACGGCATGGGGGTCAGTGCTGGTGAAGTGGACGATTCCTGAGTAACCGGCGACTGTGTTGTTGGAGGCGTCGAGAGCGAGCACGTTGACATTGAAAAACGAGCTTGGGGAAACCGTGGCTGGAGCGGTTAAGCTGAAGTGAGTGGCGGCTTGAGGGACAAAGCTGCCTCCGCCGCCGCCGGTGCCTCCGTTGTTACCGCCATTCGCTCCGCAGGCTGAGAAAGCCAGCGGCACCGCCATCAGCAGCAGCGTGCCAACGAAGGTCTTGCACCGTATCAGTTGCATGGGTCTGCCCTCCTTTGAGGGCGCAACGGGCCCGCCGCGTGGCGACCCCGGTCGGGGTCGTCCTCAGCGGACGCGCGAGATGCACGCCGCGTCCCAGAGTGCTGAGTGCTGCGCCCTTAGTTTTCCTTGGCCGCGGAGCGGAGCACTCTACTCGCGGTCTTTGTCACCCCATGCAGGTTCCTTGGGAAGGCGGACGACCCCATGGATCGGCTGAGCTCCGAAGTGATTGGTTGCCTGTGAAGGGCCGGTCGCAAGAGCTGTAAAGACAAGTGTGATGTTCGAAATCTCCAGGTTTGGGCCACCGCCGAGACAGACCTGCAATGGCACGGGCCCGGTAAAAGGAGATCCTCCATTTCCGGTCACTTCGGCCATTCCGTTCACCTCCAGAACCCAGGTGTAGGTAGGGTAGGGAGTGATGCCACTGGGGCAATCGGTTTGAGGCGGGTTCAGAATTAGCGTCGCACCCTTCATCGTGACGTGGTGCGTGTGCTGATGGCGGGAGTCGGTGCCGGCCCCAGAGGCGGCTGCTAAATCGGAAAACTCCATCGTTAGGGACGCCGAAAAGTCTGCCCGTCCGTGCGGTTGTAGGTCCAAGGACCACGGGCCGCGAAGTTCCCACGGACCGGCTGTGGGGTTGGCGGATACTGGGAAGTCGTTGATCACCCCATGGAAGTGCGTGCGCGGCCAATCTTGAGCCGACGCGCCGAGAACGATTACCAGCACGAGTGCCGCAGTAGCCCAGATTGCCCACGACAAGACTTTCCTGTTCATGTAAGCCTCCGGAATTCACGAATTGCTCGGGCCGGCGAACGTTCGCGGAATTGCTTTTCGCAAATCCGGTTGGCTCGAGGAGCCCAAGACTGGTACCTAGGGCCTCGCGACACAATGGCTCGGAACTGACCCGTAGATGTTTTGTGTCTGACCGTCCAGCTTGTTGAGACAAGGGGAGTTAGCAGAGTTGGGGTGTGCGATGCAGGTAAGGTGCCCACTTCGAAGTTCCTGCTACTTCAGCAAGCCAAAGCCGAATGCAAGAAGCTGTAACGCGATCAGAGCAGACGACCTTCGAGTGGGCGGCGAGGTGCGGGTGTGTCCTGCGGGAATCGGAGGACGCGGGCGATGGCGAGGATTGTGTTCCAGTTGCGGGTGGTGGCGGGGGCGCCGAAGAGTTTGTCGATGCGGCCGAGGTAGCCGATGGTCTTCATGTGGCGGCGGTACATGCCGAAGACGAATTGGTTTTTGGAGGAGAGGACGCGGACGAGCCAGGGGCCGTCGGGGGGAAATGAGACGGGGAGGGCGGCGCGGAGCGCTCCGGCTTTCGAGAGGATGCTGACGAAGCGAACGATGCCGGGAGGGGATGGCTTAGGTCCAAAGGGATTTTTCTTTGCCAGGCGGAGAAGGTCGCGTCCGTCGCAGATGACGATTTCGGCTACGAATGGCAACTTGCGGAGCAACGCGGCGCGGAATTTGGTTTTGGAGCCGGGCTTGCGGACGATGAAGGTGCCGGCGGCGCCGATGTTGATGACGTCGTGGGCGTTGAGTTCGCGGGCGAGCAGGCTGGGGCGAAAGGTGCGGTGGCCGCCGACGTTGACGCCGCGGAGAAAGACGACGAGGGGCATTTGGCGGAATTATAGGGGTGCGAGGAGAAAGGCAAAAGCCTTTTGGAACCACAGATGAACACAGATAAACACTGATGGGGAAAGAAAGATCAAGCGCGCACCGCAGAGACACAGAGGGCACGAAGAAAGATGGAAACCTGAAAGAGAAAAGGGAGAGGCAAAACCTTTTGGGACCCTGCCTGCCCTGCCGACCGGCAGGCAGGCCCGCGTACGGCGGGCAGGCGCCGCTACGTCTGAGGCAAAAAGCGATTTCAGATTTGAAATTTCAGATTTCAAAGGAAGGCAAAGGCAAGACGGCCGTGGGATGACGTGAGGAGTGCGAAAAGAGACGTAATGAGGCTTCTTTCAAGCGCCGCGGGGCGTGGCGGGGTGAATTTCGTATTCGCTTTGGACGAGGCCGCCGTCGTAGGTGCGGGTGGCGACGTGGTGGAGAGTGACGTCATGCGGCACGGGGCCGAATAGCGGGATGCCGGCGCCGATCAGGACTGGAACGCGCGTGACGATGAGCCGGTTGATGAGTCCGGCGGCGAGAGATTTTTGGATGGTGATGCCGCCATCGATGTAGGCGGACTTGAGGCCGCGTGACTCGAGCTGCCGGACGATTTCGGCGGGTTCGCCGGACATGCGCTCGGGCGCGCCGTCTTTGACGGGCGGAAATTCGAGCGGGCGGTTGCTGAGGACGATCAGGGATCTTTTGCCGTAGAGCGGCAGCGGCGCGAGTTTCAAGACAACATCGAAGGTTCTGCGGCCCATCACGACAACGTCGATGCCGGAGATAAATTCGTCGTATCCATGAGGGACGTGCTCACCCGCGCTCAGGAAGTCGAAGGTGTCGTTCGTGCGAGCGAGAAAGCCGTCGACACTGACACCGCAGAAGACAGAGAGTTTGATGGCGGGCCTCCTGAAACGAATGGCGGATTATAGAGGCGGGGAAGAGAAAGGCAAAACCTTTTGGAACCACAGATGAACACAGATAAACACTGATGGAGAAAGAAAAATCAAGCGCGCACCAGAGAGACGCGGAGGACCGCGACGGTGGCGTCGTCGGTCTGGCGGTCGCGCGAGAAGGAATCGAGAGACTGAAAGATGGCGTCGACGATTTCGGCCGGGGCCTTGCTGCGGTTATCCACGGCGGTCTTGCGAACGCCGGCGGCTCCCCATTGTTCGCCGGCGGCGTTCACGGCTTCGGTGACGCCGTCGGTGTAGGCAACGACGAGATCGCCCGGGTGCAACTGAATGGAGGCTTGCTCATACTTCGAATCGGGGAAAACGCCAACCGGCAGGCCGCCGACTTCGAGGAAGGCGACGGAGGCGTCGGGCCGAATCAGGATCGGCGGATTATGGCCGCCGTTGACGTAGCGGAGGGTGCGCGTGGAGCCGTCGAAGACGCCATAGAAAAGGGTGGCGTAGGACTCGGCGGGCAAGCTGGCGTAAACCTGGCGCTTGACGGCGCCGAGGACGGCGGCGGCTTCGTTTGAGGCGAATGAAGCGGCGGTGCGCAGCGACGACTGAACATTCGATATCATGAGCGCGGCGGCGAGGCCCTTGCCGGAGGCGTCGCCGATGGCGAGCGCGAGGCGGTTCTGCGGGAGCGGGAGAAAATCGTAGCAGTCACCGCCGAGAGCGCGGACCTGACGGCAGCGGGCGCTGTATTGGAGGGCGTCGAGCGTGGCCGCAGGGTGCCACATGAACCGCTCCTGCACGTCGCAGGCGCTTGCCCAGTCCTGACTCACGTCGACGACCATCGCTTGGCTTGCCATGTTTTGCGCCTCCACTGGTATGTCGATTCCCGGGGCCCGAAATCGACATGGCGGGGCTGGATTTTGGGATGGCGGATTCTTGGCCGGGAGAGGTCGAAAGGGACGAGGCGGCTACGACTACTTAGTGAGGGGCAGACTTGCGCGTAGGGAAAGGCCTGTCGGCGGGGATGTGGACGGGGCGGGTCGGGAGGCGCGGCGGCCTCCGGCTGTGATATTAGGGATGCGATATGACGGCGGCGGAACAATCACCGGAGAAGGCAATCGAGCGAGTGCTGCGCGAACTGACGCCGCAAGTAGTGGGAATCGTGACGCGAAGATTCCACGACTTCGCGGCGGCGGAGGACGCGGTGCAGGAGGCGTCGATTGCGGCGGCCACGCAATGGCCGCGCGAGGGCATGCCGGAGAATCCGCGGGCGTGGCTGACGCAGGTTGCGTTTCGACGGATGACGGACCAGATCCGGAGCGAAGTGGCGCGGCGGCGGCGCGAAAACGAGGCGCTGGCGATGGAGTTGGGGAACGCGCCGGAGGCGGGAACCGCGGAGACGTCAGCGGAGGAAGACGACACGCTCGTGCTGCTCTTCATGTGCTGCCATCCCGCGCTGACGCCGGCGTCCGCGATTGCGTTGACACTGCGAGCGGTGGGCGGCCTGAATACGGCGGAAATCGCGCACGCGTTTCTGGTGCCGGAAGCGACGATGGCGCAACGAATCAGCCGCGCGAAGCAAACCATCAAGGGTTCGGGCATCCCGTTTCAATTGCCGACGAACGAAGAGCGCGCGAAGCGACTGAGCGCGGTGCTGCACGTGCTGTACCTGATTTTCAATGAGGGCTATACGAGCAGCGCGGGTCCGCGACTGCGGCGGGCCGATCTATCGAGCGAGGCTATCCGGTTGACGCGGATTCTCTACAGGTTGCAGCCGGACGATCCTGAAATTGCGGGGCTGCTCGCGCTGATGCTGCTGACGGATGCGCGGCGGCTGGCTCGGACGGGCGCCGAGGACGAATTGATTCCGCTTACGAAGCAGGACCGGACCTTGTGGGACGCGCAGGAGATCGCGGAGGGAATCGCGCTGGTGTCAGCTGCGCTGCCCAAGGGAGCCGTGGGGCCGTACCAATTGCAGGCGGCGATTGCGGCGGTTCACGACGAGGCGACGCGCGCGGAGGACACGGACTGGCCGCAGATTCTGGCGCTGTATGAGGTGCTGAGGCGGATGTCGGACAACCCGATGGTGATGCTGAATCATGCGGTGGCGGCAGCGATGGTGCACGGCGCGGCGAAGGGTCTACGGCTGCTGGACGCACTGATGAAGGATGAGCGCGTTGCAGGACATTACCGCATGGATGCGGTTCGCGCTCATCTGCTGGAACTGGCGGGAGACCGGGAAACAGCCATCCGGCATTATCGACTGGCAGCGGGCAAAACGGCCAATCTGCCGGAGCGAAACTACCTGCTCGTGCAGGCTGCGCGACTTTCAGGCGACAGCAAGGAATAAATGGGCGAGAGCACCAATGGGTGCGGGGCGACGCTTGCGCCGTGATGCGCTGTGGCGCTTGTGGGCTTCCGTCGCGCCCTGTAGAATGCGACGGCTTCGGATTTCAAATGGCTCTGTTGAGATCCTCGGCCTTCGAGAGGCTGGAAGAGAGATCCCTCGACTGCGCGTCCCGACGCGAAAATCGAAAAGACGCGATTTTCGCGGGGAAAAGCGTCGGGACGCTCCGCTCGGGATGACAAAGTTCAGAGGTCGTGGCGAGAAAATGGGCAGCGGCGCGCCTTTGCGCGAGGAAATCAACAAAGCCATTTCAAATTACAAATTGGAGATTTGAAAGGAAGCGGAGGGAAGTGCCGTCTGAGTCGCGGCGGGCACGGCTTGCGCTGCCACTACACGGTGTCGGGAGCGTGCGGGTGTTTGAGATTTGAAAGGCAGCCAGGGCTGAACCCTAGACTCCTCGAAGCAAATGTCGCGCCTGGGGGCGCGAGCCACAAAGCGAATGGCGAAGAAATACGACGCGATTGTGATTGGCGGCGGGCACAACGGCCTGGTGACGGCGGCGTATCTCGCGCGCGCGGGAAAGAAAGTGGTGGTCTTGGAGCGGCGATACGTGCTGGGCGGCGCCGCGGTGACGGAAGAGATCATCCCCGGATTCAAATTTTCGGTTTTCTCCTACGTGGTTTCGCTGCTGCGTCCTGAAATCATTCGCGATCTCGACTTGCCGAGGCATGGGCTGGAAATTCTGCCGCTCGACGGGACGTTCACGCCGATGCCGAGCGGCGACTACCTGTGGCGCGTGAACGACCACGGGAAGACACGGCGGGAACTCGAACGGCACTCGAAGGTGGACGCGGAGGCATACGAGGAGTTCGGCAAGGCGATGGTGCAGATGTGCCGGTTCGTGAAGCCGATTCTGGGAATGATTCCGCCGGACCCGACGTCGCTGGACCCGCGCGATTTGAAGAAGCTGGCGTTTTTGGGGAAGCGGTTTCAAGTGCTGCCAGCGGAAGACAAGTACAACCTGGTGCAGTTGATGACGATGAGCGCGGCCGATTTTCTAGACCAGTGGTTCGAGACGGACGTGCTGAAGGCGACGATGTCGGCGTCTGGAATCATCGGGACATTTTTGGGGATACGGTCGCCGGGAACGGCTTATGTGCTGCTGCACCATTACATGGGGGAGATCGACGGGGCATTCCGGTCGTGGGGATTCAGCCGCGGCGGGACGGGCGCGATTTCGAACGCAATCGGCAGCGCGGCGCGCGAGGCGGGCGCGGAGATTCGCATGGAAGCGCCGGTGTCGCGAATCATCGTGAAGAACGCTGTGGCGCAAGGAGTGGCGCTCGAAAGTGGCGAAGAAATTTACGGCGAGATTGTGGCTTCGAGCGTGGACCCGCGGCTGACGTTCACGAAATTCATGGAGCCACGCGAGCTGCCGGAAGATTTTGTCGAGGAAGTACGGCGGTACAAGTACCGGGGGTCGTCGGGGAAGGTGAATTTGGCGCTGGACGGGCTGCCGGAATTCAAGTGCCTGCCGGGAGCGGGAAGGCACCTGCGCGGGGCGGTTTCGATTTCGCCGTCGATGGAATATATGGAGCGCGCGTACGACCAGGCGAAGTATGGCGAATTTTCGCGGCGCCCGTACATCGACATGGTGATTCCGACCCTGACGGATCCGTCGGTGGCGCCGCCGGGAAAGCACATCCTTTCGTGCTTCGTGCAGTACGCGCCGTACAAGCTGGCGAGCGGGACGTGGGACGAACAGAAAGAAGCGTTCGGCGACACGGTGGTGGACACGATTGCGGAGCACGCGCCGAATCTGAAGAAGATCATCATCGGGCGGCAGGTGATGACGCCGCTCGACATCGAGCGGACGACGGGTTTGAGCGAAGGGAATATTTTTCAGGGGGAACTGTCGCTGGAGCAGCTTTTCTTTCTGCGGCCGGTGGCGGGATGGGCGCGGTATCGCACGCCAGTGAAACATTTATATATGTGCGGGTCGGCGACGCATCCGGGCGGGGGAATCATGGGAGCGCCGGGGAGATTGGCGGCGCTGGAGATCCTGAAGGATAAGGGGAAGTACTGAAGAGGATTGAAATTTGAAACTGGAAATTTGAAATCGGTCCGGTGACCTTTGCGATTTCGGCAGGTTCGAAGCCAGACCCTGAGCCAATTTGAAGCTTGAAATTTGAAATGAAGACATACGACGCGATCGTGATTGGCGGAGGGCATAACGCCCTGGTGACGGCGTTCTACCTCGCGCAAAAGGGGCTAAAGCCGCTGGTGCTGGAGCGGCGCGCGATGGTGGGCGGCGCGGCAGTGACGGAGGAGTTTCATCCGGGATTCCGGTGCTCGACACTGGCGCATGCGGGCGGGCCGCCGCTGCCGCAGATCGTGCAGGACATGCAGCTCGGGAAGCACGGACTGCAAAAGCTGGAATCGCCGGTGCGGATTTTCGCGCCGATGGCGGATGGGCGTGCTCTGACGCTGTACACCGACGCGAAGAAATCGTCGGAGGAGATCCGACAATTTTCGGCGAAGGACGCAGCGGGATACGTCGAGCTGCAGGAAGCGCTGGCGCGCGCGGCGGGGATCATCGAGCCGCTGCTGGAAATGACGCCACCGGAGATCGAGAAGCCGTCGAGCGACGATTTGTGGAAGCTGATGAAGCTGGGGCGGAAATTCCGCGGGCTCGGCAAGCAGGAAATGATGCGGCTGCTGCGATGGGGGCCGATGGCGGTGGCGGATTTCGTCGCGGAGTTCTTCGAGACGGATTTGCTGCGGGCGGTGGTGGCGGCACGCGGAATTTTCGGCGCGGCGATGGGGCCATGGTCGGCAGGGTCGACGGCGCTGCTGTTGCTGAGGGCGGCTGCGGATCCTTATCCAGTAGGGAATTCGGCGACGCCGAAGGGCGGAATGGGCGGCTTGACGGCGGCGATGGCGAGCGCAGCGAAGCAAGCGGGCGCGGAGATCCGCACCGGCGCGAGCGTCGCGCAGATTCTGGTGAAGGACGGCGCGACGACGGGAGTGGCGCTCGAAAGCGGAGAAGAGATAGCCGCGAAGATGGTGATTTCGGGAGCGGACCCGCGAAGGACGTTCCTGAAACTGCTCGATCCGGTGCATCTGCCGCCGAGCTTCGTGGTGAAGATGCAGAATTATCGCAGCGCCGGAACGATGGTGAAGCTAAACCTGGCGCTGGATGCGCTGCCGACGTTCACGGCGCTGAAGGACGCGGCGGATGGAACGAGCGCGCTGGCCGGACGAATTCACATCGGTTCGGGAATCGATTATCTGGAGCGGGCGTTCGATCATTCGAAGTACGGCGAGTTTTCGGAGGAGCCGTATCTGGATGTGATGATTCCGACGCTGCTCGATCCGTCGCTGGCGCCGGCGGGGAAGCACGTGATGTCGATCTGCATGCAGTTCGCGCCGTATAAGCTGAAGAAGGGCGAATGGACGGGGATCGATCGCGAGGCTGTGGGGCATACGATTCTTGGCGCGCTTTCGGCGCACGCGCCGGATTTGCTGGCGCACGTGGTGGAGACGCAACTGCTGACGCCGAAGGACCTCGAGGATGAGTACGGGTTGACGGGCGGGCATCCCTTCCACGGAGAACTGGCGCTCGACCAGCTTTTCACGATGCGGCCGCAATTGGGTTGGTCGAGGTATCGTACGCCGGTGCGAGGATTGTATTTGTGCAGCAACGGGACGCATCCGGGCAACGGAGTGACCGGGGCGTCAGGCGCGAACGCGGCGCGGGAGATTCTGAAGGATTTGCGGCGGTAGGCGTGAGCTGTTAGGCAGTGCGCCGCGTGGAGAAAGGTCAGCGCAGGGCGTCTTCAGCGGGAATGAGGTCGATGGTGCAAGCGGCGCTCGAGGCGGAGCAAACCAAGGTGCCGCGCCGAATGAGCTTTGCGCGCGAGGCGGCCGGAAACATCGAGCCGTAGTCGAGCGAGCGGATCCGGTCGATGAAGGCGCGGAGCGCCTCGCTATCGTTCAGAAATTTTATGGCGTCGACCCGCGTGGTGCGACCCTCTTTTCCCTCCGGCGAGAAAATAATCACAAAATCAGCAGAAAGATTTTCTGCTGGCCGCGCGGGCACCGCTAACGTGCGCTGCTTTTCAAGATCCGGAGCGGCTTTGCGGACGAGATCGTCGATCTGCGTGTTGCCGCCGAGGAGAAGCATGAGGCGCGCGCGGGCTTCCGCGAAGGGATGCGGAGCAGCCAGCGCGAGCGCGTATTCGCGGATGGCGCGGTCTTTGTCGCCAGATTTTTCGTAGAGCTGCGCTAGGTGGGCGGCGACTTCCGGATTCTGGTCGAGGAGCCAGGCGGATTGGAGGTAGCGTTCGGCGGCCAGGAGATCGCCACTGTGAAAGTCGATCCATCCCAGAGTGTCCCAGTAAGATGCGAGGTCGGAGACGCGAGTGAGATCACTTGCAGCGATGTGGGCGGGCGTGACGGCCTCGAGCTTGGTTTCCGTGGCGGCGATGGCGGATTCAGCGTAGTGCCGCGCGCGATCGAGCTCGACTCCGCGGTCGGCGAGATCGTAGGCGACGTCGTTGAAGACATCGGGCGTAGGCGCGAGAGCAATGGCCTTGTCGAAGGCGGACAGGGCTTTTTCTTTTTCGCTGGTGTTGAGATAGGCGCGGCCGAGGCTGACTTCGAGATTGGCGTTATCGGGCGCGAGGATCACGGCCTTTTCGAGTTCGGGAACGGCATCGGAATCGCGATGCTGCTCGAGAAGAATGGTGCCGAGCGCCGCGTGGGCCACGGGATCGAGCGGATTCAGGGCAACTTGATTGCGGAACGCGGCGGCGGCATCGTCAGGGCGATTCAAACGATCGAGCGCGATGCCGAGATAGTTGTTGGCGTGCTCGTCAGATGGATTCGCGACGAGCTGCTTGCGAAAGGCGGCGACGGCATCCTCGAAGTTGCTGAGGCGCATGTAGGCGATACCGAGGTCGTTCCAGGCCTGCTTGTGCTTCGGCGCGAGCTCAGTGACGCGCTGGAGAAGCGGAATCGCGGAGCGCGTGTTGCCGGCCTCCAGAGCGGCGGAGCCGGCTTCGAAGATTTCGGCGGCGGTGGCATCGGCGGGAATCGTGGGGGCGCCAGACGCGGTGTTTTCGATGGAGAGCGGCTGGTTTTCGTCGGACTCCACGGCTTGCGTGAAAGCGAGATAGTCGGCGATGCGCGCGGCGGGGACGGCGCGCATCTCGAAATTCAGGGAGCGATCAGCGGTGAGAGAACCGTCTTCGAAATGGTAGCTCGACTTGAATTCGGCATAGTCGCGCGAGACGCCCACGCCGACGGGCGTTTGCACGGTGAAGCCAGGCGGAAAATGGAGCGAGAGGCGGGTGCTGACGTCGAGCGAACTGCCAAGCTCGATGGGTGCGCCTTTCGCGGTGGGCGGGTCAGGCATGCCTATGGTGAGAAGCGGGAAAGCTGCGCGAGAAGTCTTGCTCGACCAATCGAAAAAGGCTGGCTGCGAAAATTCGACGGTGAGCTCAAAGGGCTTTGCGGTGTCGAGCGGGTCGCTTGTCTTGACGCTGAGCACGTCACCGTGGAGGCCGTCGAGATTGAGGATGGTCTGCGCGAGCTGGTTGCGCTGACTGGATTGCGCACGCTGAAACGCGGTGCGAAGGACGAATTCGGTATCGCCGCGAAGAGAATAGTGAACCGCGCCGGTGAGTTTGCCGAGCGGGCTGACGCTGGCGGTGATTTCGACGCGCTGCGTGGAGGGGAAGGGAGGATCGGCGGGCGTGGAGGCGATTCTTGCAGCGCCGTCCTGCGCAACGATGAGCGCGGGCTTGCCGCGCAGAGGCGCAGCGAGGAAACGAAAGGGCGCGACATCGGAAGTGGCGTCCATCCAGATGGCGTTAGGGGAGTTAGGCACGACGGAGACGACGTGGCCGAACTGCTCGGGCGACGGAACGGCAGAGTCAAGTTTGCGAGAAACCGCAACGAAAGCGGCTTCCGAACGGATTCCGGCGGCGTCGAGCATGGCGGTGAGAAGAGCGCAGATGTCGTTCGAGTCGCCGTAGCGCGTGTTGAAAATTTCGCCGGCGGGACGCGATTGAAAATCGGCGGAGTCGAATGAAATGTTCACGTAGCGGACGTTTTTCGCGGCGTAATCGTAGATAGCGCGAGTCTTTTCGAGATTCGTCGCGCGGCCTTCGATGAGCGAGGCGACCTTGGCACGAATTTCGGGAGTCGGCTGCGTGCGGTCGCGCTCGAGGCCGGCGTACCAACGCGCGACCTCGGTCCAGGACGCGAAGGTCGAGAGCTGCACATCGGGCGGGATGTATGGCTCGGCTTGCTGCTGATCGTCCGACGGAGGCGGTGTGAGGTTTGAATGCTTCCAGCGGAGAATCACGCGGCCATTTTCGTCGCTGCGCGAAAATGTGAAGCCGCTGTCGGGGGCGGGAGTCGAGCGTTCTTCCTTTCCGGCGATGACGGAGAGGCCGGGAGACTTCAGCGCGAAGTGGCGGCCGGCGGGCAGGTTGAGTTCGAGGCGTTCATCGAAGACGACTGCCTTGCGGAGAAACGTGTGCTGGAACCAGAATTCGCGAGGTGCAAATGGCGTCGTGACGTGCGTGACGATTTTGTACTCGAGTGTGTCGCCTGCGCGCATTGCGGGAGCGGAAATGCTGATCTGCTTGTAAGCGGCGTAGCCGGGGAAATCGGTGGCTGCGGGTGTCTCCTTGAAGGCACTTGAAGGGGCGGTGGCGGTTGAACCGTCAGCGCGATGAACGGAGACGGAGACGATTTCGACTTTGTCATGCGCAGGGATATAGCCCACGGAGAATTCGGAGAGCTTTTGCGCGGCAGCGTCATCTTGGACTTTGATTTGGGCAGAGACAGTGCGCTCGCCAGTGCCGTCGTTTTCGAAGCGCACGGTGGTGTCATACTTTTCGATGATTTGGGGCTCGCGCGAAAAGTCGGCGGATGAGGCCTTTGAAGCGGGAGCGGATTTCGGAGCGGCTTGCGGAGCGGATTGCGATTGGGCAGCCAGCGGCAGAGCTAAAAGGCACAAGCAAAGAATCGTCCCGCTACGAGACATCCGTGCTCCCTGTTGAAATTTTCAGCAGCCAGTCTATGCGGGTTCTAGGCTTGTACCAAGGAATTGCGGGGGCCGGGTTGACTAATTTGGAAGCCCCTTGGAGCAGAAAGGGTGGGAGCCGCGGCAAACGAACCGGAAGCTTCGGGTTCGCGTGTGAGCGCCCGGACCCTCCTCTCCTAAGTACCTGAATATAAATGACTTAACGTGATCTTCGCGGTTCCAGTACGAGGTGTCCAAGGGTGATCAGGCGACAGGCGTCCCGACAGGGGGTAGACGCATCTAAGATCAGGAAGGTCTCGCAGGGAATAAGGATTCAGAGAACGTGGGCGCCGGATGGGGAGCGCGCCCGGAAGCCCTTCGTTTTCTCTGTTTTCCACAGGGGAAACGAGTTGACACGAATTGTTGTTTTCCCTATACTTGCGCGGTTGTCTTGAGGCCATTTGGCCTGGTGGTGAAAGGGAAGTCTCCCAGCCCCGGAACAAAGAAGGACGGAACGGGAAGGGGAGAGCGGCCGAAATGGGGCGCCAGCCCCGCAAAGCCGCGTAAGCCTCTCCGCATTTTGCAGATGCAGTTCACCTCGGGGTGAAGCGTCAGCGCGGAGTACCTGGCAGTTCCTTCGGGTTTGGCGACCTTTTCTGTTCATTCACCCGCAGACTCATGCGCGGGTAGAGTGGCCTTGCGCGAAAGGCCGCGACAACGCAACAAGGTTTGCAAAAGAGTTTTGCGAGATTTGGGGGGTAAGCGTGCCGACGTTTGCGCAATTGGTGCGATCGGGCCGGGAAAAAATCCGGACGAAGACGAAATCGCCCGCACTCGAAGGATGTCCAGAGAAGCGCGGCGTGTGCGTTCGCGTGTACACGCAGACGCCGAAGAAGCCGAACTCAGCGCTGAGAAAAGTGGCGCGCGCGCGGTTGACGAACAGCGCCGAAGTGACGACGTACATTCCGGGCATTGGGCACAATTTGCAGGAGCACTCGATCGTGCTGGTGCGCGGAGGCCGCGTGAAGGACCTGCCCGGCGTGCGCTATCACATCATCCGCGGGACGCTGGACGCCGCGGGAGTGGAGAACCGAAAGCAAGGGCGCTCGAAGTACGGAGCCAAGCGGCCGAAAGCCGCACAGAAGTAGGAGACGACAGAGATGCCGCGTAAAGGATGGGTGCTGCGCCGCAAGATTCCGGGGGATCCGGTCTACGGCAGCGACCTGGTGCAAAAGTTCATTTCGAGCATGATGTACGACGGGAAGCGCGCGACGGCCCAGTCCATCTTCTATAAGGCGATGGATCAGGTGGCGAAGAAGACGAACGACGACGCGTTCAAACTGTTCAAGAAGGCCGTGGAAAACTGCAAGCCGGTGCTGGAAGTGAAGACGCGACGCGTGGGCGGCGCGAACTACCAGGTGCCGGTGGAAGTGAACCCGTTCCGGAAGCAATCGCTAGCCATCCACTGGTTGGTGCTGTACGCGCGGACGCGGGGCGGGAAGTCGATGACGGAGAAGCTGACAGAAGAGATTATCGATGCCGCGAACGGACGCGGCGGAGCGGTGAAGAAGAAGGAGGACGTGCACCGCATGGCGGAAGCCAACAAGGCTTTCGCGCACTACCGCTGGTAGGCCGGGAAGCACAAGCGAATTTCGGACATGGCGCGACAGGTACAACTCGATCAGACCCGCAACATCGGGATCATGGCGCACATCGACGCAGGCAAGACGACGTGCACTGAGCGGATCCTTTTCTATACGGGTGTGACCTACAAGATCGGCGAAGTCCACGAAGGCACGGCCACGATGGACTGGATGGAGCAGGAGCGCGAGCGGGGAATTACGATTACGTCCGCGGCGACGACGGCCTCGTGGAAGCGGTTCGGCAAGACCTACCGCATCAATATCATTGATACGCCGGGCCACGTGGATTTTACGGTGGAAGTGGAGCGGTCGCTGCGGGTGCTGGACGGCGCGGTGGCGGTGTTTGACGCGGTGGCGGGCGTGCAGCCGCAGTCGGAAACGGTGTGGCGGCAGGCGGACAAGTATCGCGTCCCGCGCATTGCGTTCATCAACAAGATGGATCGCATCGGCGCCGATTTCGACCATTCGATTCGCTCGATGCGCCAGCGGCTTTCAGCCCACCCCGTTCCCCTCCAGTATCCCATCGGCCGAGAAGACAATTTCCTGGGAATCGTGGATTTCATCGACGAGCGCGCCATCATCTGGAAGGACGAGACGCTGGGCGCGGAATACGAAGTGCTGCCACTCGAGAAACTTTGGGACGCGGCCTATCTGAAGAGCCGGCCGGACCTCGAGACGGCGGTGATGGCGTCGAAGCTGACGCCGGAGTTCTATAAGGAACATCGCGACAAGGTGGTGGAGTACATCGCCGAACATGACGACGCGATTCTGGCGAAGTGGCTCGATCAGCACGCGCTGACGCCGGAAGAGCTGCGCGCGTCGATTCGCCGGTCGACCATCGCGCTGAAGCTGGTACCGGTGGTGGCAGGCGCGGCGTTCAAGAACAAGGGCATTCAGCCGTTGCTCGATGCAGTGGTGGACTATCTGCCGTCGCCTATGGACGTTCCGCCCGTCGAGGGAATGACGCCCGATGGATCGGAGCCGGAGCTTCGCCGCGCGGGCGACGATCAGCCGTTTGCCGCGCTGGCCTTCAAGATCATGACCGATCCATACGTCGGCCACTTGACGTACATCCGGGTCTATTCGGGCGTGCTGAAGACGGGGCAATCCGTGTACAACTCGTCGCGCAAGACGCGCGAGCGCATCGGGCGCTTGCTGCGAATGCACGCGAACAAGCGCGAGGAAATCGAATCGATCGAAGCGGGCGACATCGCGGCCTGCGTCGGCTTGAAGAACGTCACCACCGGCGACACCCTGTGTGATGAGGAAAAGCCGATCGTTCTCGAATCCATCGAATTTCCTGCCCCGGTGATCTCCGTGGCGATCGAGCCGAAAACGAAGGCCGACCAGGAAAAAATGGGCACGGCGCTCGGGAAGCTCGCGCAGGAAGATCCCACGTTCCGCGTCCACACGGACCACGACACGGGCCAGACGCTGATTTCGGGCATGGGCGAGCTGCACCTTGAAATCATCGTTGACCGCATGATGCGCGAATTCAGCGTGCAGGCAAATGTGGGCAGGCCGCAGGTGGCATATCGCGAGACGATCACGAAGGCGGCGACAGCGGAAGGCAAGTACATTCGCCAGACGGGCGGTCGCGGGCAGTACGGCCACGCGAAGTTGAGTGTGCATCCGCTGCCCAATGCGAACCACGACGACATGCACGACATGTCGACGGATGAGCTCGACGCCCTTGCCAAGCAGATTGTCGGCAAGGGCGGCAAATGGCACTTCGACAAGGAACACCGGCTGCTGTTCATCGACAAGATCATCGGCGGATCGATTCCAAAGGAATTCATTCCGCCGATTGAAGACGGCGTGAGCGAAGCGATGGATACGGGCGTCCTGGCGGGCTACGAAATGGCAGACATTGCCGTGGTTCTCGAGGACGGCAGCTATCACGAGGTCGACAGCTCGGAAATGGCGTTCAAGATCGCGGGCTCGATGGCGTTCAAGGAAGCGTGCCACCGGGCGAGCCCCAAGCTGCTCGAGCCCATCATGCGCGTCGAGGTGGTGGTGCCGGAAGAATATATGGGAACGGTGATCGCGGACCTGAATTCGCGGCGCGGCCAGCTTCAAGGACGTGAATCGCGCGCGGGAAGCGAAATCATCAACGTTCAAGTGCCGCTGGCGGAGATGTTCGGCTACGCAACGGAAATCCGCAGCCGGACGCAGGGACGCGGCAGCTTTACGATGCACTTTTCGCATTACCAGCAGGTGCCGCCGAACCTGGCGGAAGGGATCATTGGCAAGTCGAACGGCAACAGCCCGAAGGGCTAAGAATAGGCTGAACCAGAGGAGCCGACAGACATGGCGAAGGAGAAATTCGAGCGGAGCAAGCCGCACGTGAACGTGGGGACGATCGGGCACATCGACCACGGGAAGACGACGTTGACGGCGGCAATCACGAAGGTGCTCAGCAAGAACAACCCGAAGGTGCAATTCCGGGCATTCGATTCGATCGACAACGCACCGGAAGAGCGGGAGCGCGGAATCACGATCGCGGTGGCGCACGTGGAGTACGAGACGGCGAACCGTCATTACGCGCACATCGACTGCCCGGGGCACGCGGACTACATCAAGAACATGATCACGGGCGCGGCGCAGATGGACGGCGCGATCCTGGTGGTGGCGGCGACGGACGGTCCGATGCCGCAAACGCGGGAGCACATTCTGCTGGCGCGTCAGGTGGGCGTGCCGTACATCGTGGTGTTCCTGAACAAGTGCGACGTGGTGGAGGATCCGGAACTGCTAGAACTGGTCGAACTGGAAGTGCGAGACCTGCTGAAGAGCTACCAGTTTCCAGGTGACACGGTGCCGGTGATTCGCGGGTCGGCGCTGAAGGCGCTCGAGGGGGATGCGAAGTGGGAGAAGTCGATTTTGGATTTGATGGAAGCGGTGGACAAGAACGTGCCGCTGCCGCAGCGGGACGTGGACAAGCCGTTTGCGATGCCGATTGAGGATATT
>DATJWH010000012.1:0-2101 GCA_035501415.1 Candidatus Limnocylindrales bacterium
GCCGGTGGAATCGGAAAATGTGGTGGCCGAAATTCGCGGCCGCGAGAAGCCCGATGAATTCCTGATTCTCGGCGCGCACCTCGATTCCTGGGAGCTGGGCACCGGCGCGCTTGACAATGGCTGCAACGCGGCGCTGGTGATTGACGCAGCTCGCGTGATCAAATCTTCCGGCTCGATTCCGCGCCGCTCGATTCGCTTCGTTCTGTTCACCGGAGAAGAACAGGGAATGCTGGGCTCGTGGGCCTACGCGCGAAAACATCGCGGTGAGCTCGACCGCATGACCGCCGCCGTGATTTTCGACTCGGGAATTGGCGCTGTCACCGGCTATTCGCTCGGCGGGCGCAAGGACACGCTCGCCACCGTGCGCGAAGCGCTCGACCCCGTCGCATCCCTGGGCGTGAAAGACTTCACCCTCGACGCCGAATCAGGCACCGACAATCTCGATTTTCTGCTGGAAGGCGTTCCGACTCTCGTCGCCAATCAAGAGCCCGCCAACTACATGCTCAACTACCACGCGTTTTCCGACACGTTTGACAAAGTGGACATCGCCGAGCTGAAAAAGCACGTGGCCATCGCCGCCGTCACCGCCTACGCGATCGCCGACCGCAGCGAGCGCATTGGCCCGCGCCAGTCGCGAGCCGAAGTCGAGCAGCTCCTGAAAGACACCGGCCTCGAAAGCGCGATGAAGGACCAGATCATGTGGCCGCTCTGGCTCAGTGGCGCCCGCGGCCGCCAGCCGTAAGCCTCCGGCTGCATTTCCGCAGTGTCGGTAAGACGGGCTTCAGCCCGTCCCGGCATCCGTCGCGCTCGGCAAGCTCGACCAGCTCGACTATCTCGACCACGAACTCGCACCTTCCCCGTCGTGGACTCTCGACAACGGCTGGAGTTCAGCTGTGCTTGTGGGCGTAGCCGGCCTCGGCCAGGGCCGCCTCGATTTCGCGGAGGATGGCCGGGTCGTCAATCGTGGCAGGCGTCACATACATATCGCCATTCGCAATTTTCTGCATCGTGCCGCGAAGAATCTTGCCGGAGCGGGTCTTGGGAAGCCGCTGAACGACGATGGCGGTCTTGAAGGATGCCACTGGCCCGATGTTGTCGCGAACCATCTGCACCGCTTCTGCCGCAATCGCCTTCAGATCGCGCGCCACGCCGCTCTTCAGAACGAGCAGCCCAAATGGAACCTGCCCCTTCAACTCGTCATTCACGCCAAACACGGCGCATTCAGCAACGTCCGGATGAGCGGAGAGGACCTCCTCGATACCGCCAGTCGAAAGCCGGTGACCGGCCACATTGATGATGTCGTCGGTTCGCGACATCACGAAGACGTAGCCGTCCTCGTCCATGTAGCCGGCATCGGCGGTCTTGTAATAACCGGGAAAAGCCGTGAGGTAGGAATCCAGGAAGCCCTGGTCGTTGTTCCACAGAGTCGGAAACGTTCCGGGCGGGAGCGGAAGCTTGATGACGAGAGCCCCGGCGTCGCCGCGCTTCGTTTCCTGGCCATTCGCATCGAGAACGCGCACGTCCATGCCAGGAACGGGCTTGGTCGGCGAGCCGGGCTTCACCGGCAGCTGTTCGATACCCATGCAGTTGGCGCAGATGGCCCAGCCCGTTTCGGTCTGCCACCAATGGTCGATCACTGGAACGTGGAGATTTTTTCGCGCCCACTCAAGCGTATCCGGATCGCAGCGCTCGCCGGCAAGGAAAAGCGTCTCGAAATGCGAGAGATCGTATTTTTGCTTGAGCTCGAGCGAGGGGTCTTCCTTTTTTATGGCGCGGAAGGCGGTGGGAGCAGTGAAGAGGGTTTTCGCCTTGTGCTGGGATATCACCCGCCAGAAAGCGCCGGCATCGGGCGTGCCAACGGGTTTGCCTTCGTAAAGAATCGAGGTGTTTCCGTGGAGCAGCGGCCCGTAAACAATGTAGGAGTGTCCCACGACCCAGCCAACGTCGGAAGCGGTCCAAAAAACGTCGCCGGGCTCCACGCCATAGACGTTCTTCATCGTCCACTTAAGCGCCACAGCGTGGCCGCCGTTGTCGCGCACCACGCCTTTGGCCTTCCCGGTGGTGCCGGAGGTGTAGAGGATGTAGAGCGGGTCGGTGGCGG
>DATJWH010000013.1:0-3489 GCA_035501415.1 Candidatus Limnocylindrales bacterium
AGTCATGAAGAGGCCCATGAATTCGCGCGCAAGCCGCTTTATTTTGCGGCGCTTAGCGTGGCTGCGGGCGATGCGGATGCAACCGTCGGTGGCGCAGCGAACTCCACTTCGGATACGGTCCGCGCGGCCCTTCACTCCATCGGCCTCGCTCCGGATGCCCGCCTGGTCTCCAGTTTCTTTCTTATGGTTGCACCGGACCGCAGCCGTCCTGAGTTTGGCGAAAAGGGTGCGCTCCTTTTCGCGGATTGTGCCGTCGTTCCCGATCCCACGGCGCCGGAGCTCGCCGAGATTGCGCTCGCAACGGCCGAAAATGCCCGCGCGTTCCTCGAGACCGAACCCCGCGTCGCTTTTCTTTCGTTCTCCACCAAGGGTTCCGCCTCTCATGCGCGCATTGAGAAGATTCGCGAAGCCCTGCAAATTGTGAAAGCCCGCCAACCCGGCCTGGCCATCGACGGCGAACTTCAAGCCGATGCAGCCCTCGTTTCCGCTATCGGCGCGAGCAAGGCGCCCGGCTCGCTCGTTGCGGGCCGTGCCAACGTCCTGATCTTCCCGGATCTTGACTCCGGCAACATCGCCTACAAACTCGTGGAACGCCTGGCCGGGGCCGAAGCTCTGGGGCCAATCCTCCAGGGCCTGGCGCGTCCCGCAAACGACTTGTCGCGCGGTTGCAGTTCCGACGACATCACCAAAGTCATCGCCGTCACGGCCGTGCAAGCCATCGCTCGCAAGGAAATCAACGCCGTCTCGGGAGACTGACGTTCCGTGCCCCTTCGGATCCTTCGTGCATCCCCCTCACCGGTTCGTAGGCTCCTCGTAGGCCTTTTTCTTGCAAGCGTCTCACTTGCTATCTCCCTCTGCGCAGAATCTGGCGTCAATGCGCAGAATCCCTCGGAGCAGACCACCGAGGAAGTCGTCGCAAATCTCGCGGCTGGCCGCGTCGTTCTCGCCGTTGTGAAGGACGCCATCCTGATAGCCACCATCGAGAATCCCTTCGAAGCGCAAACGCATCCTCCCACGCCCGTCGTGCTTTCCGAACAACGCGCGGGCGTGATTCTGGGAGCGGTCGATTGGTTTTCGCCGTCTTCCAACGTGCAATTGGCCCGGCTCGATCACGACCTTCCACGTGTTCGCGGGCACGTGAAACCGACGGGGCCAAGGTTGCAGGCAGGCGTGGAAGGCAACGAAGCCACGGACATCGAATTCATTGGAGAGGGCCTGGGCGACCGCTTGAACGAAATCGTGAAGAATCTCCATGCGAAAATGGACCTTCCGGAGGGCGAACCGCTCGTCCAGCTCGTCGTTGCGGACTTCGAGGCCGGCTACGGCCCGGAAGTGTGGCACGTTGACTATTCCATCGAGCAATTTCCCCAGCGCGGCGACTTCTGGGAAACTCGAGTGCCCAGGCCGCGCTTTCTCCAGGATTGGCCTCCCGAAAAGGAGCAGCCGCGCACCCTGATCGAATTTGACTATCCGCCCGGCGTCACCACTCCAACCCTGCTCGAGCTGCTCCGCCAGAAAGATCCTCGCCTGGAGAAGCTTTCCAGCTCCGACCCGGTGATGGCCTCCGTTGCCTCGATGCTCCTGACTGGCATCAGCAACAAAATAGCGACCGCGGATGCGACCCAGTTCTTACGCGCGGCGCTCAATGCGATCGCGCCGCCGAATGCTCGTCAAACGATGGCTGTGATCGGCTTCAAGTCGCCGTTCGCGTGGATCCTGCCGCCACCCAATGAGCCAAAACCCGCTTTGCAACAGAAAGAGCGACCGTCGGGCGCTCCAACGCTCCTCAAACCAGGCGGGAACTAGTTCAATAGCCAGATTCTGCGGGATTTTCTTGCAGCCGGACGGGATGAACGGGCCGATCTATTTTCTCTCTTTCAGTTGCTCTTGAAGGCGCGCGTTTTTTTCTTCCACACCGCGAACCAAGTCCTTCTTGTGTGTGACGAGGCGTCGCGCGAGCTCGGCATCTGACAATCCGAGGATCTCCGCGGCAAAAATCGCAGCATTGACGGCTCCCGCCTTGTCAATCGCCATCGTAGCCACCGGAATTCCACCCGGCATCTGGACGGTCGCCAGCAGCGCGTCGAGGCCATTCAGAGCGCTTGTCGCTAAAGGCACGCCAATCACAGGTAGAGTCGTATTCGCCGCGATCACGCCAGCCAGATGCGCCGCAGCCCCCGCGCCGACGATGAGGACCTTTATCCCGCGACCGGCCGCGGAGGTCGCGTACTCGTGAGCGCGCGCGGGCGTCCGATGAGCCGATACAACTTCCATCTCATAGCCGATGCCGAATCTCTCGAGCGACTTGCCCGCTTCGCTCATCACCGAAAGGTCCGTGTCCGATCCCATTAGAATTCCGACCACCGCTCGCCCAGGGTTATCGCTAGTCGTCACGCTATTTCTCCTGTCTCGCGCCTTCTCCCGCCACCATTTCCAATATCTCCACCTGGTCGCCTCGCCGGATGGTTCCGCCTTCAAGCACGCGGCAGAGCCAGCCGCGCTGGCCGCGCAGCTCCTGCTGAAGTCCTTCGCGGATCCCGTCCATCCTCGCGCAAGGATGGCAGGGCTCGGTAATTTCCAGCAAGCTGCCGCCAATTCGAAGCCGCTGCCCGCCGCTCAGTGCCCGAAAGTCCAATCCACGGAGCGTGATGTTCTCCTTCACGGCTCCCGCTGGGATGCCCAACTTGCCAAGCGTTTCTGCGTCCATGATCGATACTTGCCTCTTGCTATCTGCCCGACCATGGATACAGCCTCTGAACCCTTTATTCTGAACAGCCTCCGCCTCCTCGACTTCCTCCATCGGAAAGCGGTGCACAAGACAGAGAAATAGATTCGCGACTTCAGCCATTCGACACCTCGGCAGCAGCCCGGGACTTCTGATCTCCACCCGCAGCTATGTCCCTTCGGAATTGGCGACCCTCAAACCCGATACAGCTACATATGTCGTATACAATGCGGCGGCAGTCAGCCAGCGCTTTACCGGCCACAACAGCGCTAAGTACGCGACCACCACTCGTGTAGTATTTAGTGCCTTCTCTTCGCGTCCCAGCGTGGAATACCGTAGCCGGCGACGCAGAGCCTTCATTCTCGTCAAGCCCCGTGATTTCCTGCCCAACCTCCGGCTTCCCTGGGTATCCTTTTGACGCCATCACGACGCACACGCTCGCGGCAGGCGCCCATTTGGCAGCCGCGCCCTTGAGATCGCCATGCGCTGCCGCCATGCAGGCTTGCGCCAAATCAAAATCGGCTCGCAAGACGATGGCCTGTGTTTCGGGATCGCCGAGCCGGCAATTGAATTCCAGAACCTTCGGGCCCTCGGCAGTAAGCATCAATCCAAAATAGAGAAACCCGCGGTACGGCATCGCCTCTTTTCGAAGACCCGCGAGCGTGGGCTGCACGATTGTCTCAACGATCTTCTTCTCGAGGTCGGGAGGCATGAGGTCGTCCGTCGAATAGGCTCCCATGCCTCCTGTGTTCGGACCCTCGTCC
>DATJWH010000014.1:0-65962 GCA_035501415.1 Candidatus Limnocylindrales bacterium
TCCTCGGTTTTCGAGAGGCTGGAAGAGAGATCCCTCGACTGCGCGTCCCGACGCGAAAATCGAAAAGACGCGATTTTCGCGGGAAAAAGCGTCGGGACGCTCCGCTCGGGATGACAAAGTTCCCAGGTCGTGCCGAGAAAATGGGCAGCAGTGCGCCTTTGCGTGAGAAAATCAACAAAGCCATTTGAAATTTCAAAGGAAATCCAAAACCCTTGGGACCCTGCTGGGTCCAAAGGCAGGACCCAGCGCCGCAGAACATCCTCAACAAATTAGGACGCGGGACTCCAGGATGAAAGGGGCGTCGCCGACCGGAAGAAACAGAAGGCGGCAGGCGGAGGCCGACGGAGCAAGCTCCGTCGGAAGGAGATTTCCTCGAACGACCGGTTGCCGCGAAAGCGGTAGCAAGCTACCGCACTCCACATTGGCAGAGGCGATTGGTGTAACCGGCGGCTGGTGCGGCGGGTCTTATGAGTTGACGAAGGGGCCTGACAGGAATCTAATTCGGGCGAGGATCCAGGGCATGAGAACCGTAGCGGGGCTATCCGGATCTCGGGTCCTTACCGCGCTTGCGTTCTTCGCTGTAGCTGTGCCTGCGATTGCAGTGCCGGCGGCAAGAACTCCGCAGATACCGCGAATCAGAGTCTCGACCCGATTGGTGCAGATCGGGGTTACAGCCCACAATAAAGACGGGCCGGCTCCGAATTTGACGAAGAGCGATTTCGTCGTCCTCGACCGAGGAAGGCAGCGAGACATCAGCCTCCTTTCGGTGGAATCGCGAGAAACTCTATCGTCATCCGCAACGGAACGGCCACTGCCTGGAAACAACTTCTCCGACCTGCCGCAGTACGGCCATTCCGCTCCGAGCAGCGTCACAATCGTGCTGCTCGACAACCTGAATACGCTTTACGGGACAGCGCGGTCGGGTCCCTTCGAGAGCACTCCCTACTGGATGGAGGATCTCGCCCTGCAGAATGCGAAGACGCATTTGGTCGAATTCGTGGGGCAAATGCGGCCCAGCGATCGAGTGGCTATCTATGGTTTGGGGCATTCGCTGCATGTGGTGTGCGACTTCACCAGCGATCGCGTGCGACTGCTGGCGATCCTCAAGAAGTACGATGTCACTCCTAAAACCAACCGGGAGATCGCGGAGCCTGCTTTGATGCACAGCCCGATAGTGCAGGCTGAACCATTCGATAATGCGGCGGCCAGAGAAGACGCAGCGGTGGCCAATCAGGGGCGCGCCGGCGAAACCATGGCGGCGTTGGAATCCATTGCCGCGCACGTGGCCAACGTTCCGGGGCGCAAGAATCTGGTGTGGCTCACAGCGAACCTCCCGTTCTCGGTTACCGTAATGGAGCGCATCTTGGTTCCGGCAGGGATTGCAGCTTATCCGATCGACGTTCGCGGCCTGTTGCCGCGCCAACCCTTCCAATCGGGCGGGGACGTGATGGACTTCAATCAAGCGGCGAGGAACGGCACGGCAGCACCAGCGCAGTCCATCGAGCCTGTCGGCAACGACGTGATGCAGAAGCTGGCGGATGAGACAGGAGGAAGGGCGTTTTTGAATACGAACGACCTGACGGGGGCGATTCGGCAGGCGGTGGAAGATTCGGAGCTGACGTACACGCTGGGGTTCTACATCGAGCAGGATTCGCTGGACGGGAAATTCCATCAGCTGAAGATCGAGGTGAAGCGCGCGGGAGTGACGCTGCGGTATCCGCGGGGATACTTTGCGTTTGCGGACACTCCGGCGACGCAAGATCAGAACCGAAGCAACGTGCTGGCGGCAGTGCGGAGCCCGATTGAATCGTCGAGGATTCCGGTGCAGGTGAGGATCGACCGAGTGGAGAAGCCGCTGGCGCACTGCTTGAGCATTTTCGGGTCGATCGAGATCGACAAGCTGCAACTGGCCGAGAATGCTGGGATACGGAAGGGCGCGGCCAACGTGATTACCATCGAGCAGGATGAAACGGGGAAGGTGCTGGCGCAGTCGGCGAGCATGATTCGATTCCGGCTGTCGGGCAAGGAATATGCGGAGTATTTGACGAAGGGCTTCCCGTTTCACCAATTTGTGCAGCCGCGAGCGGGGGCGACGACGTTGCGGATTCTAGTTGAGGACACAACCACGGCAGAGGTGGGAAGCCTGATCATTCCCTTGTCGCAAATTCAGTAGAGCGGGGAGCAAGGGCGGCGAGGCGAGCGACGGTATGAAAACCATCGAGGGCAGATCGAAGCTCCGAATCCTCGAGGCGCTTGCGTTCTTCGCTGTAGCTGTGCCTGCGATTGCCGTACCGCCGGGAAAAACTCCGCAGATTCCGCGAATTCGAGTTTCCACGAGGTTGGTCAAGATAGGGATCATCGCCCGGGATAAGAACGGTCCGGTGACGAATCTGACGAAGAGTGATTTTGTAGTGCTGGATCGAGGCAAGGGCAGAGACATCAGCTTCTTCTCGATGGAGGCGAGCGCGGCCGCGAGTCACGCGCCGGCAGCTAGCACGAGTGCGGCAGCGCGGAACACGTTTTCCGACGTGCCGCAGCGCGGAGTGGAGCAGGCACGAAGCGTGACGATCGTGCTGCTCGATAATCTGAACACGCTGACGGGCGCGCCTGTTCCCTACGAGGACACACCCTACTGGCTAGAAGCCCATGCGCTGGCAAACGCGAAGCAGCATTTGATCGAGTTTCTGAAACACCGCGATCCGAACGATCGGATCGCCATCTACGGCCTCAGGCAGCGGCTGCACGTGCTTTGCGACTTCACGTGCAACGAGGATGAGCTGATGGCGGTGGTGAGCAAGTACGACGCGCGGTCGCAGACCCAACGCGAGGTTGCTGAGCCGGGCGACGTCCATTTACCCAACGCGGAGGACCTGAGCGAGAAGATCGACGAGGACAGTCAAGCCATGGCGGCGATCAGCAATCAGTTTCGCGCCGAAACGACAGCGGCCGCGCTGAGGGCGATTGCGGCTCACGTGAACGGCATTCCCGGGCGAAAGAATTTGCTGTGGCTGACCGCGAACCTTCCCTTCTCCGGACACTCGCTGGCAAGCATACTGAGCCCGGCGAATATCAGCGTGTATCCGGTCGATGCACGCGGCTTGCTTCCACGATCTCCTGACGATTCAGGTGAGAGGGCAGCTGACGATATGAAGTACGTGTTCGGAACCCGCGGAGGACCGCCGGCGATGTCTCCGCAGCCGATCGGAATAGGGGCGATGGAAGACATCGCCGATGACACGGGCGGAAGAGCGTTCGTGAATACGAATGACCTGACGGGGGCAATTCGGCAGGCGGTGGAAGATTCGGAGCTGACGTACACGCTGGGGTTTTACATCGGGCAGGATTCGCTGGACGGAAAATTCCATCAGCTGAAGATCGAAGTGAAGCGTTCGGGAGTGACGCTGCGGTATCCGCGGGGATATTTTGCGTTTGCGGACACTCCGGCGACGCAAGACCAGAACCGAAGCAACGTGCTGGCGGCGGTGCGGAGCCCGATTGAATCGTCGACGATTCCGGTGCAAGTGAGGATCGACCGGGTGGAGAAGCCGCTGGCGCACTGCTTGAGCATTTTCGGGTCGATCGAGATCGGGAAGCTGCAACTGGCCGAGAATGCGGGGATACGGAAGGGCGCGGCCAACGTGATTACCATCGAGCAGGATGAAACGGGGAAGGTGCTGGCGCAGTCGGCGAGCAGGATTCAGTTTCGGCTGACCGGCAAGGAATATGCGGAGTATTTGACGAAGGGCTTTCCGTTTCACCAATTTGTGCAGCCGCGAGCGGGGACGACGACGTTGCGGATTCTAGTCGAGGACACAACCACGGCAGAGGTGGGCAGTCTGATCATTCCGTTGTCGCAAATTCAGTAGAAACAGGAAACAGCAGATCCCTCTCTTCGCGTCCCGACGCGAAAATCGAAAGAGCGCAATTTTCGGGGAAGAAGCGTCGGGCGCTGCGCTCGGGATGACAGGCCTCGTGCGTCGATGCGATGCCGCGAAAGGAAAATTTGGACACCCGCCGCTTCGCTCGGAATTAGTAGAGCGGGGAGTGGTAGACGGTGCGGTGAGAATGGACGAGGGCGCCGATGATGGCGCCGATGACAGCGCCGACTCCTGTAGCGGCACCGATGACGCTGCCTCGCGTAACACCTCCGATACAACCAGAAGTGCAAGAGCCGTTGGTACCTGCGACGCCGATGACGGCTCCGGCTCCCGCACCGATGGCTGCACCAATGACGGCATGACGAACCCAGTGTCCACGGACGCTGACGCGGAGAACGTTGGGGCGGTCGATGCTTTGGTCGCCGCCCTTGAGGCGGACGGTGATGGTGGCGGGCGTGACGAGCGCGAGCGTGCCGTTGTAGGACCTGTGGGCCGTGTCGACGATGTGAATACGTTCGCCGATGTCGAGGGTGTTGAGATTTTCCCAGGAGGATGAGGCTTTGGTTCGGCGCGCGAACGAGACGGAAGGCATCGCGAGGATGCAAAGAAGGATGAGGAGAGAGTTGCGCATGAGGCGCGGCCTCCAGGAGATGGATGGGATCCCTTCGAAGCGTATAGAGGGGGGACGGAGGGAAATGGTTGCAAGAAAGTTCGAGGACAAAGTCTTTGGAACCACAGATGAACACGGATAAACACTGATGGAAAGGCAGCTTCAAGAGCAAGCCGCAGAGACGCAGAGAAACAGAGGCAAGAGCGAATTTCAAATTTGAAATTTCAAATGGCTCTGTTTGAGATCCTCGGTTTTCGAGAGGCTGGAAGAGAGATCCCTCGACTGCGCGTCCCGACGCGAAAATCGAAAAGACGCGATTTTCGCGGGAAAAAGCGTCGGGACGCTCCGCTCGGGATGACAAAGTTCACAGGTCGTGCCGAGAAAATGGGCAGCGACGCCTTTGCGTGAGGAAATCAACAAAGCCATTTCAAATTTCAAAGGAGACGCAAGAACCCTTTGGAGCCCTGCCTGCGGCAGGCACAGATGAACCCGCCTACGACGGCTGGAACTGCCTTGCGGCGGACAGATACAGATGGACACTGATAAAGCGGAAGACAAAGACCAACCCAAAGCGAATTCTCACCGCAGAGTTCGCGGAGAAACAGAGGCAAGAGCGAATTTCAAATTTGAAATTGAAATTTGGAAGAGAAGCACGGCGCCGAAGCAAGCTTCGGCGAATGACGGTTCCCTTTGTGCCGGACGGACAGCAAAGCGGTAGCAAGCTACCGCACTCCACATTGGCGGAGGCAAACGAATGGTGATCTCGAAGCCGCCACCCGGGCGCGTGCCTCGGTCTTGGCGGGAGAGGGGTGCGCGAAATGGAGCGATGGGAGTACACTCAGGCGCTCGATACGGCGGCGGGCACGGCGCTGGGGCGGCGCCGCGACATGCCGAACCATCGGGGTAGTCGTCGGCCGCTACATCGTGCACAGCGGTGCCGGAAAACATCCCAGGGCTAAAGCCCGGATCAGTTCCTGGCTTCGCTTTCGGGCGGCCTGAAGGCCACCCTCCCCGGACTGAAGTCCGGGGCTTCCACCCAAAGACAAAAGCCTCAGGTCTAAAGACCTGAGCTACAAGATCCCAAATGAAGCGGAGGGAGCGACAGATGAAGCGTGACGTTCGGCACGAAGGTCGGCATGGGCTCGCATGGATTTGGGCGGTCGCGCTCATTTTCGCGGCGACAATCGCGGCATTTTCGGCGCGAGCGCAGCAGGCAGGCGATTCGCCGCAGCAGTCACAGGTGAAGGCGGCGGAAGGCGCGAAAGACAAAGAGGAGAAGCCGGCGGCGCCGGCGGAGAAGACGTTCGTGACGCACCACTCCGCGAAGATCGGCGGGCAGACGATCAATTACACGGCGACGATCGGGACGTACGCGATCAAGGACGACGCGGGCGACGCGAAGGCGACATTTTTCTACGTGGCGTACGTGAAGGATGGCGTGACGGACGAGGCGAAGCGGCCGGTGGCGTTCAGCTACAACGGGGGGCCAGGATCGGCGTCGCTCTTCGTGCACATGGGATTCGGGCCGAAGCGGCCGGTAGTGTCGCCAGACGGGCACGGAATGCCGGCGCCATACGCGGTGACGGACAACGAGGATTCGTTCCTGGACGCGACAGACTTGGTGTTTGTCGATGCGATTTCCACGGGAAACAGCCGGCCGGTGAAGGGGCAGGATGAAAAGCAGTTTCACGGGCTCCGGGAAGATGCGAATTATTTCGCGGATTTCATCTACCAATACATCACGCGAAACGAACGATGGAATTCGCCGAAGTTCCTGATTGGCGAGAGCTACGGGACGACGCGGTCGGCGGAGCTGTCGGGAGTGCTGCAGCACCGGCATCAGATCTATCTGAACGGGATCGTGATGGTGTCGACGTACATCATTACGTCGACGATCGACGAGAGCCCGACGAACGACATGCCGACGATGTTCTATCTGCCGACGTACACGACGACGGCGTGGTACCACCACCGGCTGGCGCCGGATCTGCAGAACCTGACGGTGGAGGAAGTGGCGCAGAAGGCGCGGGAGTTTGCGGACGGCGAGTACGCGGAAGCGCTGCTGAAGGGGGACGCGCTCTCCGATGCGGAGCGGGACAAAGTCGCGAACGATTTGGCGCATCTTACAGGGCTTTCAGCGGAGTACATCAAGCGAAGCAATCTGCGTATTCAGGAAGACCGGTGGGCGAAGGAATTGGAGCGCGACAAGCGGCGGACCGTAGGTCAACTGGATTCGCGGTTCGAGGGCATCGATTCGGACGCGGCGGGCGAGGGCACGCAGTACGATCCGAGCGAAGCGTCGTACGAAGGGACGTGGGTGGCGACGTTTCAGGATTACATCCGGCGGGATTTGAAGTGGGACGGCGACGGATATTACGCGATCAGCGCGCGCGTGTGGCCGTGGGACCAGGAAGGCTATACGAACATCGCGGAGACGCTGCGCGCGGCGATGACGCAGCAGAGCTACCTGAAGGTGCTGTTCGTGATGGGATATTACGACGCGAACACGCCGTTTCACGCGGTGGAATATACGATGAGCCATCTGGGGCTCGAGCCTTCGGTGCGGAAGAACGTGAGTTACACGTACATCGAGGCGGGGCACATGCCGTATGTCGACGAGAAGGCGCACGCGAAGCTGCACAAGGATGTGGACGCGTTCATCGAGGCGAGTTGCGGACACTGAGGGAGGAGCCTTGCGGCAACTTAGGGCTTTCTCTGACTGAGGGCGGGGCGCCAGTATTCACGGATCAACTTGGCCTTCAGCTTGGCTGCCGCCGCTGGGCTTATCGTGGCATCGCGCTGTTTTCCGGCAATCAGAAGCGATACTTGGGGGTCGCTCCCTGCTTCGTCCTCGAAAAACGGGAGATCCGTTTCGATCCCCAAGAGAAGTATCTCTTTGGAGAAGGAAAGGCGGCGCACCGCGAGGAAATGGCGGTCTAGCCGCGTATTCCAAGTTATGTCGGAATCCGAGTTCAACTCAAGAACGCCACCAGAAAAGGTCCACGCACCCTTATCGGTTATCGCGTACGGGGAGATATCGGACCATTGGCAGTAGATGTAGGTCTTGTCCGGAAAGATATAGAGGTCATCACCGGACAGTCCGGCGCCAATGAGCTTGCGCAGTTCTCTCGACGGGTTCGCATACTGGCCAGCGATTCCGACGGAGCTGTGAGTTGCCACAAGTTCAACCGGCGTCTTCGCCTGGATCCGCTTCAAGGGAGCGACTGCGGATTGTGGAGTGACAAGCTGCGCGAGCAGGATCGACCAACTGAGGAGGCTCATTGGTTCGTCCTCCGGGAATTGCGACGGCGAGTGGCTAACGATGACGAAGCCATAGGAAGAAGCCGAAGACGGCGCCCACCGGCAGGGCGCACAGGAAGAATAGGCGGACTTCGGGAAGAACAGCGAGACCCATGAAGATGAGTCCCAACGCGACGACGAGTCCCACCGGGTGCGCCGTGAAGACCCCGGCACCGTAGAGGCCGAATGGGACCACTTCGGATGGGTCGGGGTCGGAATCCCGCGGGGCACGGTTCCGCTGGGTGTAGCGGCGAATGTCGATGGACTTGGTCACTTACTAATGGTAGTACGCCTTGGGCAGCGCGGCGTCAATGGAACCTCCGTTTACTTGCGCGAAGGGCTGAGCGGATGAGCCGAAGGCGCGAGAACGGAACGATTCTGGAGGCGATTTCGTTTCACGTCGGGGAGGAATTGATATGAGGCGATACCGAAATTATGCGGGAGTGCTGTCGGTGGTGGTGGCCGCGGCGATCGCGGTGGCGCTCGCGGCGGGCGTTGCGAGCGGGCAGGCGAAGCATACGCCGACGGTCGATGAGTCACTGAGCCTGAAAGGCGTAGGGTCGCCGATGATTTCGCCGGACGGGCGATACGTGGTGTACCGGATGAACGAGACGAACTGGAAGGACAACGAGTTCGCCGGGCAACTGTGGCTGGTGAACTTGGCGACGGGCGCGAATTTTCAACTGACGCGCGGGAAGCATGGGCCGGGCGGGGCGGAATGGTCGCCGGACGGGAAATGGCTGGCGTTTACGACGCAGAGAGAAGCGAGCGCGATCGAGCCGCTGGCGGTGGAGAAAAAGGAAGAAAAGAAGGAAGAGAAAAAAGAATCGAAGAAGGACGAGAAGAAAGATGCGAAGGAGGGAGAGTCCGGCGGCGGAGGCGGGAAGCCGGCGGACACGCAGATATGGTTGATTTCGCCGGAGGGTGGCGAGGCGTGGCAACTGACGAAGTCGGAGACGGATGTGGGGGACTTCGAGTGGTCGAAGGACTCGAAATCGATCGTGTTTTCGGCGAACCCGCCGGAGACGAAGGCGAGCAAAGACCGGAAGGAGAAGTACAGCGACTACGGCGTCTTCGAGAAGGATTACCAGCAGAGCCAGCTGTGGCTGGTGGACGTGAGCGCGGCGACGAAGGATTTTCTGCCTGTCGAGGCGAAACAACTGACGACGGATTTATCGCTGAACGTGAGTTCGTTTGCGTGGTCGCCGGATTCGACGCGGATTGCGTTCAGCGCGACGAAGAATCCGCTGCTGGCGTTTTTCGGCGATGAGGACATTTATCTGCTGGACCTGACGAAGAAGAATGAAGTGAAGAAGATCGTAGCGCTGCCGGGACCGGACGGCGGGCCTGTGTTTTCGCCGGACGGGAAACAAATTGCGTTCGGGACGTCGCTGGCGCAGCCGTACTTTTTTTATGCGAACCGGCACATCGCGACGGTGGACGTGGATGCGGTGCTGGCGAAGCCGGCAACGACCCCGGCGGACGTTCGCGACATGACAGGGAAATTCGACGAGGACGCGGGTCTGATTGACTGGGGGCCGGATGGAATTTATTTCGACGCGCTGCAGCGGACGAACGCGCATTTGTTCCGGCTCGATCCGCAGACGGATGACATTCGGAGGATCACGCAGCCGGACCAGTTCTATCTGGGCGGAGTTTCGTTCACGAAGGATTTCAAGACGATGGCGTTCACGGCGGACGGCGCGGACAGCCTGAACGAGGTGTACGTCTCGAGCGTGGCGGACTTCGCGCCGCGCAAACTGACGGACATGACGGCGCAGGTGAAGGACTGGAACCTGGGGCGCGGCGAAGTGGTGTCGTGGAAGAGCAAGGACGGAGCGGAAATCGAAGGGACGCTGTATAAGCCGAGCGACTACGACCCGTCGAAGAAGTATCCGCTGCTGGTGGCGATCCACGGAGGGCCGACAGGAATTTCGCAGCCGACGCTGGTGGCGCGGTCGTACGCGTACCCGATCCCGATTTTCCTGGCGAAGGGCGCGCTGGTGCTGGAGCCGAACTATCGCGGGAGCGCGGGATACGGCGCGGCGTTCCGCGCGTTGAACGTGCGGAACCTGGGCGTGGGAGATATGTGGGACGTGATGAGCGGAGTGGATTCGCTGATCGCGAAAGGAATGGTGGACACGAGCCGGATGGCGTCGATGGGATGGTCGGAGGGAGGATATATTTCGGCGTTCCTGACGACGCACACGGACCGGTTCAAGGCGATTTCCGTGGGCGCAGGAATCAGCGACTGGATGACGTACTACGTGAACACGGACATCACGCCGTTCACGCGGCAGTACCTGAAGGCGACGCCGTGGGACGATCCGGAGATTTACGCGAAGACGTCGCCAATCACGACGATCAAGGAAGCGAAGACGCCGACGCTGATCCAGCAGGGGAGCAACGACAAGCGCGTGCCCGTGCCGGACAGCTATGAACTGTATCGGGGATTGCAGGATGAGGGCGTGCCGTCGAGGCTGATCTTCTACATGGGATTCGGGCACGGCGTGAACAAACCAAAGTCGCAGCGGGCGCTGTTGCAATCGAATCTGGACTGGTTCAGTCATTACATCTGGGGCGAGGAGTTTCCGAAGGACTCGCCGCTGTTCGGGTCGAGCGAGGTATCGGAGAGCAAGTAAAGGCAGGCGGTCATGGCGCACGAATTCACGACGTCGTACGTGAAGGACTCGGCGGATCTGTTCCGTCACTATAAGAAGCTGGCGGAACGGGCAATAGAACAGTGTCCGGACGATGGGCTGTTCGCGGCGATGGATGGAGAGTCGAATTCGATCGCGGTCATCGTGAAGCACATGGCCGGGAACATGCGGTCGCGATGGACGGATTTCCTGACGAGCGACGGCGAGAAGCCGGACCGCAACCGGGACATGGAGTTCGAAGCGGCGCCGAAAACGCGGGCGGAAATGATGGAGATGTGGGAGCGGGGCTGGGATTGCGTGTTCGGCGCGCTCGGTCCGCTAAAGGATGAGGATCTCGCGCGGACGGTGAAGATTCGGACGGAGCCGCACTCAGTGACGCAGGCGATTAACAGGCAGATCGCGCACTATAGCTACCACGTTGGACAAATCGTGTACCTGGCGAAGCATTTTGCCGCGGAAGCCGGCGCGTGGAAGGCGGTGACGATTCCGCGCAAGGCGTCAACGGACTTCAACGCGCGCGTGGCGACGGGCAAGGCATCTCAGCGATAGCCAGCCTCACACCGCAAATCCTCTAAGGCGCCTCTTGCACATGGGATTCGAAGCGCTACGAAAGGCCCCACCTTTGAAGAGTCTGAGTAAAGAGACGATTCTGTCGCCCCTGAAGGGGCTCTGAGCCTCCTGCAAGGATCCCTTTCCCACGGCTTACGCCGTGGGCCACAAAAAAAACCTCAAACGCGCCTGGGCTGAAGGACCTCTTTATCTAGCGATTTGCGGCAGAGCTGAAGACTGAGTTACAGCCACTCGCTACATGTTGCCTTCGTCGGCCGAGGGGCCGTAGATGGACGGCACAGGTACGTCGTTCATGCGGAGGTAGACGCCGAGCTGCGCACGATGATGAATGATGTGGCTGAGAACGAAGGAGCCTAGAACGGCGATGCGCGGAAGCGTGAAAACGGGCTTGCCGCCGGCGACGAGAGTCCAGGGACCGAGGAGGGTTTCATCGCTGGCACCGGCGATGGCTGCGCGGCCGGCTGCGACGTTCTTGTCGAAGGCCGCGAGAAGCTGCGCGCGGGAGGTCATCACGAGCGGCTGGAAGCCCGAGCCGGGGCCGACTTCGAGGGAATCGCGGCCGATGGTCTCGACGGGCCAGCCGGGAAGCTCGGCGAGGTGGCCGGCAAGGCGGCTCATCTTCATCGATTTCGGATGAGGCGCCCAGTCGGGCTTGCCTTCGGGCACGCGCTCGAGAGTCTTGCGGGTACCGATCATTTCGTGGTCAAACTGAGCGAGCAGTCCATCGCGAAGAGCCATTGAAGTTTCCTCCCAAAGAGATTGGTTTAGGGGAATCGGATGCGCGAAAGCTACTAGGGGATGCGAGGGCCCCGAAAATAGGAAGGCCCGCGCGGAACGTCGTAAAGGAGGAAAATGGCGTTGCGCGGGCCCGTAAGAGAGAAATTGAGTTGCTGGGAGGATTCTTATCCAATCGAGGGACGAGTGCAAGAGAAAAAATAAAATATTCAAGTTGGCTCTCAGGGGGTAGGAACGACCAAGCGAGGCTATGGAGCGATGCGGAAGGAGCCGTCGCGTTCCACGAAGCCGTGAGCCATCCGGGGAGTGCTGAAGGACGCGGCAGGATTGCCTTCACGATCGAGAAGGATGAGGCCGCCGGTGGTGTGAGTGCGGTGGGAGAGCTTACGGACGCAGGCGTCTGCCACGAATTGGGCGTGATTGCGTTCGGCCTGAGAGCCCTCAGGTTTGGGCTTGATCGCATAGGGGTCGTCCGCCGGCACAGCGAGAAGATCGACGGCCATCTTGGCCATGACGATCTTCATGATGCCTTCACCGTGGCCGGTGCAGGAGACGCCGCCCCATTCCGTGTCGGCGTAACAGCCGCAACCGATAAGGGGAGAATCGCCGACGCGGCCCGGATACTTGCAGCAGGTTCCGCCTGTGGAGGTGCCGGCGAAAAGGTTGCCGTGCGAATCGACAGCAACAGCGCCGACGGTGCCGTGCTCGTGGCTGAGGTGATGCTCGGCGGCGTGCGAATCTTCGAGGCAGCGGCGCCAGGCGGAGCGCTCTCCTTCGGTGATGAGCTCGGCAGGATCGACGAGCGGGACGCCGTTCTCGGAGGCAAACTGCTCCGCGCCCGAGCCGACGAGCATCATGTGCTGGCTCTTTTCGAGAACGCAGCGCGCGAGCGAGATGGGATTGCGGATGCGCTCGACAGCAGCGACGGCGCCTGCTTTCAAGGTGGAACCATCCATGAGAATGGCGTCGAGCTGGACGCGGCCATCACGGTTGAGGTGCGAGCCGATTCCAGCATCGAAGGCGAGATCGTCTTCGAGAGCGATGATGGAACGCTCGACGGCGTCAATCGCCGGGCCGCCGGAAGAAAGAATCTTCCAGCCGACTTCGAGAGCACGATGGATGCCGCTGCGGCAAGCCTCGACGGATTCGTCGGGGATGCTCCAGGCGCCGCCGTGAACGATGAGGGAGGGTTTCAAGGTCCCGGATAGAAATCAGAGATTGGTGTAGAACATCAGAGTCAGGCCAAGAACAATGAGAATCGGGCCAAGAAAAAACGTGAGGCCCATCCCCAAAAGAAAGCGGACGGCGCCCTGGCGCTTCTCGGCGGCTTCCTTCGCGGGAAAAACGCGCTCGGGCTCCTCCTGGCGGAGCATGGCACGGAAGACCTTGAGGTAGGCCGCGATCCAAAAACGGATTTCATGGCGGCACTGCCAGAGGAGATCCAATCCCGCACAGATGACGAGCGTGCCGACGATGCCGAGAAGCTTGGGCATGTCAGCGTCCCCGGCCCGCGGAGCGGGTGAGAATCGGACGATGTTGCTCGCGCGCCTCGCGCTGTCTTTGCTGGAGGGTGGCGGATGGAACCGCGGGAGGCGGATCAGCGGCATGCTGCGTTTCGCGCTTGCCTTCCGTCTGCTGCCAGGTGTGGAAGATGCGATGGATCACGGTGATGTTGGGTCCGATGGCCAGAATCCAGAGAGCCAGTTCCATCTGATTCGAGAGCGCGCCGACAATCATCAGAACAAACCGCTCGGGACGCTCCCAGAAGCCGACTTCGGAAGCGGGCACGAGAGATTCAGCGCGCGCCTTGGCGTAGCTAACCATTACCGCGCCCGCCATCGCAACCCCCGCGAGGATAGCGTATGGGAAACGGTTCACGCTGACGTAGTAAACCAGAAGACCGAGGAAGAGGATGAGATCGGAATAGCGGTCGAGGATGGATTCCAGGAAGCCGCCAAAGCGGGAAACGCGATTCTGCTTGCGGGCAACCGGGCCATCCAGCAGATCACATAGGCCGGCGAGAATCATGAGACCGCCGGCAGCAGCAAATCGTCCCGCGGCGAAAAGGATGCAGGCCCAGAGATTGAGGATCAGGGCGGACCAAGTGATGACATTGGGGGGAATGCGCGTCGCGGACAAGAGCGACGCGAGGCGACCGATGGGCCAGGAGAGGTAGCGGCCAATGGTCCGCGTCAACATGGAACGGGCATTACTCCGTCAGTCCTCGTCGTAAATCGTCAACAGCTTAATGACTTCGTATTCTTTCTTGCCGGCCGGCGTAGCAACCGTGACTTCATCGCCGACCCTCTTGCCGAGTAGGGCGCGGCCAATGGGCGAACTGGTGGAAATGAGTCCCTTGGCGGCGTCCGCTTCCTCGACTGTGACGAGCTTGTACTCGATTTCGGCGTCCTTGGCAACATCCAGAACCACAATTCTGGAGCCGTAGGCCGCGCGGTCCTTGGGGAGATTGTTCAGGTTCATCAAGGAAATGTCGGCCATACGCTGGTGAAGCTGGCCGAGACGGGCCGAAACGTAGGCCTGGCGCTCCTTGGCGTACTTGTACTCGGCGTTCTCCGAAAGGTCGCCGTGGGCGCGAGCCACCTTGATTTCCTTGGGGAGCTCGTCGTGAAGCTCGTGCTCGAGGGCGGCGATTTCGTCCTTGAGCTTTTTCTTGATTTTCTCAGCCAGGTCGATCATATCGAGGGAAACTCGGACGGCCTCGGGGCCGTCATGCACACCGTTTCTTGCTAACACCTAAATTATAGAGGATTTACGCGGGCAGCCGCAAATGGGACGCGGGGGACTCCCAGCGGAACGGGCCGCGGGAGGGGGCGCTAAGCGCGAGGGGGTTGTTGGCAGAGGCGCGAGGGGGTAGCTTCCGGGGAATACTCTGTAATGCAAAGTACTTGACATAAGGAAGACCTTTTTATAGGATTGCCTTGCGGCGGAATCGCTGGGGCCTCCCAGCAAAGGGAGCTGTCATGTTCAAACGCATTGCCGCTATTGGCTTTATTTTTCTTTGTACTACCGGAGCCTGGGCCATTCTGGGAAGCACCGTCTTCTACCGCACCTACTCGCTGAATTCGGAATTGAGAGGGCGTGTGGCCTCAACCTGGGGAGCGCCGCAGGCACAAGCGCCGCCGACGGCCACATACGTCCTAAGCACGCCCAAGCAAGAAACAACCACGGAAGACGGAAAGCAAATCACGCGAACGGTTCAGACCCAATCGGTTTGCCAGCTTCCGCTCGAGAAGAGCCGGGTTAACGTCGATCTGCACCTCGATTACCGGCGAAAGGGACTCCTCTGGTACAGCACGTATGGGGTTCAGTTCGCGGGGAGCTACGAATTCCAGAACACGGAAGATGTGCCGCGCGACGTGACGTTCACGCTGCACCTCCCGGCCGAGCAGGCCATCTACGATGGCGTCAGCATGAGCGTGAACGGCGCGCCGTTGGCGCTCTCCAGTGCGAGCACGGACGCATACGGCACAGTGAGAGTACAGCCGCACCAAACCGCGGCGCTGGACGTGGCGTACCGCTCGCAGGGGCTCGAGAGCTGGAAGTACAATTTCGGCAACGGCGTGAACCAGGTGAAGGACTTCGAGCTGCGCGTCGCGACGGATTTCAAAGGCTTCGATTTTCCGGAGAATACTCTCTCACCGACGCAGGAACGGCCTGTGCCCAACGGCTGGGAGCTGGTGTGGAATTACAAGAACCTGGTCTCGGGATACACGATCGGTGTTGCGATGCCGGAAAAACTGCAACCGGGACCGCTGACGGGGCGCATCAGCTACTTCGCGCCGGTTTCACTGCTGTTTTTCTTCTTCGTGCTTTTCACAATCACGACAATTCGGGGCATCGAGCTGCATCCGATGAACTATTTCTTCCTCGCGTGCGCGTTCTTCTCGTTTCACCTGCTGATGGCTTACCTTGTGGACCATATCTCGATTCACCTGGCGTTCCTGATCTGCTCCTGCGTATCCGTATTCTTGGTGGTGAGCTATCTGCGGCTGGTGGTGGGAATGCGCTTCGCCGCGGTGGAGGCGGGACTGGCGCAGTTCGTGTACCTGATTCTCTTCTCGTATGCGTTCTTCTTCGAGGGATTCACGGGGCTGGCGATCACGATTGGCGCGATCCTGAGCCTTTTCGTAGCCATGCAGGTGACGGGACGGGTGCGCTGGGCGGAAAAATTCGCCACGCGAGGCACAGCGGCCGCGTTTCCACGTTAGAGACGATTCACTTGACTGGCGGGCGGGGTGGCCGGGTGGCGTAGACGGTTCTAACGATTTGCCCGGCCATCACGCCGATTCGGTCGGTTCCCGTGTAGACGTGGAGCACGAAGCCCTGCGGGTCGACGAGCACGTATCGCGGGATGACCATCTGAGGGCGCGGGGCGAAGCCGAAACTGTAATAGACGTCGGAGTCGGCGTCCCAGATTTGGGCCCAGGTCATCGTGCGCTCGGAGACGAAACTCTCCCACGCTCCGCGATTGTCGTAGTCCTCGTCAATGCTAAGCAGGACGAAGTCATCCGGCGAAAAATAGGTTGCGAGCTGCCTGACGATGGGAAGGGCGTGGATGCAAGGGCCGCACCACGTGGCCCAAAAATCGAGGAGTACGAAACGGCCTTGCTGTGCGCGCAATGGGATCGTTTTCCCCTCGCGATCGCTTGCCGTGAACAGGGGCGCGGTCCCCTGGCGTTGAAATGGGAGACCCACAGCGGACGCGGGATTCTTGCTAGCGGCGTCGACCGATTCCCTGAAGGCGGCGTCGGCGTCGAGGCCGAGTTGCGACAGCGCAGTGGCCAAGTTGAAGTAGGCGGAGTCGAAAACGGGATCGAAGGCCACTGCCTGGCGAAACTCCTGCTCGGCTGCGCGCAGTTTGGCAGGATCGGGCGGCCCTTCGCTGTATTCGCGAAGCCAGGCGGTGCCGATCAGGTTGTGGGCCTCGGCGCGTTCGTGAGGCTCGGAGACGAGCTGCAGCACTTTCGTCTCGCGTTCGCGCGAAGCCTGATACTGGCCCAGTTCGAGGTCCGCCATGGCGATGCCTGCGTTGACCTCGGCGATATCGGCACCCGCCAATTTTTCCGCGCGCTCGAAGAAGCCCTTGGCTTCGGCGTACCGGTCCTGGCGCAGGGCAATTTCCCCTTCAGAGATGAAGCGATCGGGCGAACCCTGCGGGGGCGTTGGCGGCTGCGTCTGTGCGAGAGCAAACGTCGCGCAGAGCAGCAGCGCGAGAGCAAGACGCGAGGCGCCAATCATGCAGGTTAATGAATCTCGAGGGTGAAGGACACGGTCTTGGTATTGCCGTGGCCGTCATCGGCGGTGAGCGTGTAGGTGGTGGTCTTTTTCGGAGTGATCGGGACGCAGCGGCTGACGGACGGCCATAGGGCCTGATGAATGTCGGGCTCGATTTTCACCGCCTGGGCGTTGGCGACGCCGTAGCAGAGATCGACGTTGTCGCCACGGTGGACCCATCCGGGAGTCGCATAGAAGCCAAGGATCTTGAATTCATTGCCGCCCATATTGTCGAGCGAGCGCTGGTCCTCCTCCCGGCGCTTTTCGGCGGCGTGCTCGCGGGTCTTGGCCGCGAGATAGCGGTCGTCACTCCATCGGCTGTAGAGCACGAACCCGACGTAGATCGCCAGAATCAGAATGAGGATGGGCGTGTAGCGAAGAATCTTGCGAAGGCGCTCCGTGGTGTTCTGGGGCTCCTGCTCCTGCGGCGCGTGCTTGCCCTGGGGTTCGGTGAACATTCTTCCTTCATTATAGCGATAGCGCGCGCTTCACGGCGGGCTTTACACGGCCGAATGAGAGTGGTATGACCTGCAACCGCGCTCCGCGATGCAGTGGGGCGGCGTTCGTATCTTTGCGGGCGGCAATTATGGAGGAAGGGATGAAATCCACGGGCTTTCGGATTTTTGCATTGGCGATTCTTCTCTGCGGACTTTTTGCGGCGGCGGGGCGGCTGATGGCCGGCGACAGCGCTCCAGCGCGCGATCCGAAGCAGCCCGTGGACGAGGAGTATACGAAGAAGATTCAGGAGTACACCACCGAGCCGTTCTTCACCTCGCCGCTGGTGAATTATCTGCCGGCGTCGAAAACGGTGCCGACGCCGAAGGCGGTGCTGGGCGACGTGGCCGGCGCGCCTGGAATCCTGCCGTACTCGAGCCAAGTGTACGAGTACATGCGGATGCTCGAGAAGGCGAGCCCGCGCGTGAAGGTCTTCTCGATCGGGCACACCGAAGAAGGGCGGGAGATGATCGCGGTGGCGGTGTCGTCGGAAGCGAACCTGGCGAAGCTGGAGGAGAACCGCGCGCGGCTGGCGAAGCTCGCCGATCCTCGCACGATTCGTCTGGATGATGCGGAGGCCGACAAGCTGGTGAACGAGTCGGTGCCGGTCTATTACATTACGGGGACGATCCATTCGCCGGAGACGGGCGCGCCAACGGCGCTGATGGAATTGGCGTACCGGCTGGCGGTGGACGAAAGCCCGTACATTTCTGATATTCGCAGCGGCGCAATTACGCTGATTACTCCGATTGTGGAAGTGGACGGGCGCGACCGCATGGTGGACATTTACAAGTGGCACTTGGCGCACCCGAAGGAGAATTGGCCGCCGCTGGTCTACTGGGGACATTACGTAGCGCACGACAACAACCGCGACGCGATGGGAATGACGCTGAAGCTGACTCAGAACGTGCTGAACACGTACGTCGGGTGGAAAGCCCAGGTGCTGCACGATCTGCACGAGTCCGTGCCGTTCTTGTATGACAACACGGCGGGCGATGGGCCGTTCAACGCGTGGCTGGACCCGATTCTGACGAACGAATGGGAAATGATCGCGTGGCGGAACGTGCAGGACATGACGGAATTTGGGATGCCGGGCGTCTTCACGCATGGCGATTTCGACACGTGGTCGCCGGGCTACCTGATGTTCATCGCAGCGACGCACAACGGTATCAGCCGGCTTTACGAGACGTACGGCAACGGCGGCGCGGATACCGAAGAGCACACGCTGCAGCCGGATGAGTACTCGCGGACGTGGTACCGGCAGAATCCGCCGCTGCCGAAGGTGATGTGGTCGCAGCGCGACAACAACAATTATGAGGAGACGGGGCTGCTGACGTCGCTGCACTACTTCACGGCGAACAGCAGGATGTTCCTGAAGAATTTCTACCTGAAATCGAAGCGGAGCGTGCTGAAGCCTTCGAACGAAGGGCCGGCGGCGTACGTTTTTCCGGCCGATGATCCGCGGCCGGGCGCCCAGGCGCAACTGCTTTCGGTCCTGAGGATGCAGGCGGTGGAAGTGTCGCGCGCGAAGGCGGCGTTCAGCGTGACGGAGCCGGCGAAGAAGGAGAAGCATGCAGGCGCCAAGGACACGAAGCCGGGGGAAGGCGGCGAAGCGAACGCGCAGGCAAAGAATACAGAAGATAAAGAGCCAGCGACGAAAACGGTGGAATTCCCGGCGGGCAGCTACATCATCCGCATGGACCAGCCGTATTCGCGCATCGCGGACGCGCTGCTCGACCACCAGTACTGGAGCCCCGAGGATCCACAGAAGACGCCGTATGACGATACGGGATGGTCGTTCCCGGAGCTGTTCAACGTTCGCGTAACGCGTGTGACTGACAAGAAGGTGCTGGACGTGCCGATGGAGTTGGTGCCTGAAATCAAGGCGCCGGGCGGGGTGAACGGAAGCGGGTCTGTGTTCGTGATCAACAACAACGCGGATACTGCGCTGGGGACGCTGCGGTATGAGCTGAAGGATGCGTCGATCGAGGCGGCGGAGGAGCCTTTCGAGGCGAACGGGCACAAGTTCAATCGCGGCTCGTTCATTGTGAAGGACGCGAACGGCGACGATCTGAAGAAGGTCGCGTCAGGACTGGGGCTCGAAGTCTACGCAGCCGATGCGCCGAATGTGAAGACGCATCCGGTGCGCGCGGCGCGCGTGGCGTTGCTCCACACATGGCTCAGCACGCAGGTCGAGGGGTGGTGGCGGCTCGCGCTGGATCAGATGAAGATTCCGTACGACTACATCAGCACGCAGACGGCGGAGCGCACGGCCGATTTGAGGTCGAAGTACGACGTGATCCTGTTTCCGCCGGTGGGACGCGGCGATCCGCTGTGGGTGATCAACGGGCTGCCGACGGCCTGGGGAAATCCGCTGCCGTGGAAGAACACGCCCGAAACGCCGAATATCGGCAAGAACGATTCGACGGACGACATGCGGCCGGGGCTCGGTTGGGACGGCCTGGCGCACTTGCAGGAGTTCGTGAAGCAGGGCGGCGTGCTGATTACTTCGATGGATACGTCGAGCTTCGCGGTGACGGAGGGATTGACGCAGGGAGTTTCCGTGGATCGTCCGCGGCAGATGAAAATTGTGGGAAGCGTGCTGAAGGCGCGGATGGTGGATGCGGCGAGCCCAATCGCGTACGGATTCGGCGACGCGCTGTCGGTCTATTGCGACGACGGCCCGGTATTCGATCTCTCGGACACGATTGGCGGGCGACGGTTCCGGCATCTGGGGCCGGAGCAGACGGAACGACCCACGGGGCGCGGCGGCCCGGATGATCCCGATTTCACGCCCGGGCGTCCGTCCATGGCGGCACCCGAAGAGCCGCACGCGGAGGAGTGGCAGGCGTTGCCGCTGACGGACGACCAACTGCGCAACGGAATCGGCGTGATTCCGCCCGCGGAACGGCCGCGCGTGATCCTGCGCTACGGCGATGGCAAAGAGCTGCTGGTCTCGGGGCTGCTCGAGGGCGGAAACGAGATCGCGCAGCATGCGGCCGTGATCGATGTGCCGAGCGGCGCGGGACACGTGGTGCTGTTCTCGATCAATCCGGTGTATCGCGGGGAGACGATCGGCAGCTATCCGCTGGTGCTGAACACGATTCTGAATTTCGACAGCCTGAACGCCGGGCGGAAGCTCGACCCGCGATAAAGCAGCGCCAGCGGAGAAAAAACTGGCTCTGCGGTACGGCAAGCGGTAGGATGGCGGCCTCTGATTTTCCCGGGGTGGGTGGGGGTGCAGTTTTTTGCAGCGACGGCGTGCTCAAGTTTCGCCGGGCCCGCGGATAAGCATCGCGCAAGCTGCTATCGAAATTTTTCCCTGTACGTCTGAATGCGGCGGGTGTGGTGTGTTGGGGTGCGTTCCGGGGTGGAACGCAAGTTCGAGCCTAGAAGCCGGCCAAATGAAAGAAATCGGTTCAGCGAAGGAGTGGACTCCAATGCTTCGCAAGCTTTCGATGATTTTCGCGGCGGCGGTGCTGCTGCCGCTCGCCGTTCATTCGCAGACGGTGGACGAGGTGATCGCCAAGAACATTCAGGCGCACGGCGGAATGGAAAAGCTCAAGGCCATTCAAACGCTGCGATACAGCGGAAAAATGGATATGGGTTCCATCCAGGCGGCGGTGATGGAAGAGGTGAAACGGCCGGGCAAAGTGCGCGAAGAGTTCATCGTGCAGAGAATGGCGATGGTGCAGGCGTACGACAGCGGCAGCGGATGGCAAATCAATCCCTTCGGGGGGCGGCGCGATCCGGAGAAGCTCTCGGACGACGACTCGAAGTCTCTGCAAATCGATGCGGACATCGACGGGCCGCTGGTCGACTATAAGGAAAAGGGCCATACGGCGGAACTCGTGGGTCACGACTCGGTCGAGGGCACCGACTGCTACAAAATCAAGCTGACGCTGAAGAACGGCGACGTCCGCTACTACTACCTCGATACCGACTCCTATCTCGAGCTGAAGGTGGAGTCGCAGACCACGGTTCGCGGCACGATTCGAGAGACAGAGACCTACTACGGAGACTACGAGGAAGTGAACGGAGTCTATTATCCCTTCGCTTACGAAATCGGCCAGAAGGGCGACACGTTCCGCGTGAAGTACACGATCGACAAGATCGAGCAGAACGTTTCGCTCGATGATTCGCTGTTTACTGAGCCAGCCGTGAAGGCAAAACCCGCCGGGCAATAGATCGGCAGTCTGCGCGCGACACGCTTCGAAACGCCGGTGAATCAATGAACGAATCCAGAGTGAGGTTCGACGCAATGAAGAAACGACATGTGAGTTTCGCGGCTTGTCTTGCGATGGCGGCCGGTCTTGCGCTGGCCACGCCGGCATTTGCCCAGGACGTGAAGGTGGACTCCGACACGATCTCCGGGCTCGGCGCGCGCAACATCGGCTCCGCGGAAATGAGCGGGCGCGTGACCTCCCTCGCGGCGGTGAAGGAGATCGGGCGGCTGACGGTTTACATCGGCGCAGCCAGCGGAGGCGTGTGGAAGTCGATGAACGGCGGCACGACGTTCAAGCCGGTCTTCGACAAGCAAACATCGCAATCGATTGGCGCGATTTCGATTGATCCCTCTGCGCCGAAGACGATCTGGGTGGGTACGGGCGAAGCGTGGACGCGAAACAGCGTGTCGATCGGCGATGGAATCTACAAATCCACGGACGGCGGCGATAGCTGGACCAATATGGGATTGAAGGACTCCGAGCGGATCGCGAAAATTCTGATCGATCCCAAGGATGGCAACGTCGTCTATGCCTGCGTGCCGGGGAAGTTGTGGAGCGACAGCGACGACCGCGGCGTCTACAAGACGACCGACGGCGGGAAGACCTGGGACAAGATCCTGAAGGGCGCGAACGCGTCCACCGGCTGCTCGATGATGTCGATGAGCTCGCAGGACTCGAAGACTATCTTCGCCGGGATGTGGGACTTTCGGCGCAAGGGCTGGACGTTTCGTTCCGGTGGCGAGAATGCGAGCGCGCCAAGCGGAAGCGGCCTCTTCGTGAGCACCGACGGTGGTTCCACGTGGAACGATCTGGACGAGAAGAGCGCAAAGGGCTTGCCGCCCAAGCCGTGGGGCCGCATCGCCGTGACGATGGCGCCCTCGAATCCAAGCGTCGTCTACGCGCTCATCGAATCGCCGAATAGCGCGCTCTTCCGCTCCAACGATGGAGGCAAGACGTGGGCCCGGCGCGACGCGAGCCAGATGATGGTGTGGCGGCCCTTTTATTTCGCGAATCTGATCGTCGATCCCAAGGACGAGAACAAGGTCTATAAACCCGATGGCGGCCTGATTCTGAGCACCGACGGCGGAAAGAGCTTCAGTTCCATTTCCGGAGGCGCGCATGGAGATTTTCACGACGTGTGGGTTGATCCGGATAACACGAATCATGTGATTACGAGCGACGACGGCGGCGTCTGGTACTCCTACGACAGCGGGAACAATTGGTGGAAGGCCGACAATCTGCCGATTTCGCAGTTCTACCACGTGAGCGTGGACATGGATGATCCCTACCACGTCTTCGGCGGCCTGCAGGACAACAGCGTGTGGATGGGCGATTCAGCTTATCCGGGCGGCATCACGAACAGCCGCTGGGTGAACCTGCTGGGCGGCGACGGATTCTGGGCGTTTCCCGATCCCACGGACAACGATTACGTTTACGCGGAATCGCAGGGAGGCGAAATCGGGCGCGTGAATCGCGTCACGATGGAAGCGCGAAGCATCAAGCCTCAGCCGAACTATGGCGAAGGGAAGTTGCGATTCAACTGGAATACGCCGATTCACATGAGCCCGAATGAAAAGGGCACTATCTACATCGGAGCGCAATTCCTATTTCGGTCGCGCGATCACGGGCAGACGTGGGAGCGCATCTCTCCGGACCTGACGACCAATGATCCCGAAAAGCAAAAGCAGGAAGAATCCGGCGGCGTGACCGTGGACAATTCCGACGCCGAGACGCACACAACCATCTACTCGATCAGCGAATCGCCGCTCGACGGCCAGACGATCTGGGCGGGGACGGACGATGGCAATCTCCAAATCACGCGCGATGGCGGCAAGAACTGGACGAACGTCGTCGGGAACGTGCCGGACCTGCCGAAGGCATCGTGGGTCTCGTGGGTGGAGGCGAGCCGCTTCGATCCTGCGACGGCGTACGCGGCGTTCGACCGCCACACGTTCGGCGATATGGACCCGCACGTCTTCAGGACGACCAATTATGGCAAGACGTGGACGCCGCTGGTCGGCCCCGGAAACGGCGTTCGAGGCTACGCGCACGTGATTCGCGAGGACGTCGTCAAGCGCGACCTGTTGTTTCTCGGCACGGAATTCGGGCTTTGGATTTCGGTCGATGGCGGAAAACAGTGGGCGCAGTACAAGGGCGGCGATTTTCCGGCGGTGGCGGTGCGCGATCTGGTGGTGCAGCCGCGCGATTCGGACCTGGTGATCGCCACTCACGGGCGCGGCATCTGGATCGTTGACGACATCACGCCGCTGCGGAACCTGACGCCGGATGTCCTGGCTCAGGACGCGGTATTCGTGCAAGGCCGCAAGATCCAGCAGCGGCTCAGCGCGTCGGGAGGCTGGGCGGAGGGCAACGCCACGTTCATCGGCGCGAATCCTTCCGATGCGGCGCTGATCACCTACTACCAGAAGAAACGCCATATTTTCGGCAAAATGAAAATTGAAGTGTTCGATGACCAGGGCAAACTCGTCGACACGGTTCCGGCTAGCAGCCGCCGCGGACTGACGCGAGTCGAGTGGCAGATGCGGCGAAAGGCGCCGCGAGTGCCTCCCGCCGCCTCAGCGGCCTTCGAGGCAACCCAAGGACCTCGCGTGCTGCCGGGCACCTATACCGTGAAGATGACGCGCGGCAAGGAGACGTACACTACGACGCTCGTCATCGGCATGGACAACCGCGCGAAGTACGGCCTCGAGGATCGGAAGCTCCAGTACGAATCCTCGATGCGCGTCTATCACCTGCTCGAGGACATGACGTTCGACGTGGACCGCATCAACGGAGTGCGCGAAGGGCTGGCCGCGAGCGCGGAGGGGCTCAAGCCGAATGATCCGTTGCGCAAGCGACTGAGCGATCTCGGCAATCGCGCGGATGAGCTGCGACGGAAGATTGTCGCGACGAAAGAAGGCGGCGCAATCACCGGCGAAGAGCGGATTCGCGAGAAAACAACGGGGCTCTACGGTGCGATCACGTTCTACGACGGGCGTCCGGCGGACTACCAGGTGGCGCGCATCGATTCGCTGAAGCACGAACTCGACGACGTCACGAAGGACTTCGACGCGCTGGTGGCGAAGGACCTCGCGGATGTGAACGCATCGCTGACGAAAAAGAAGATGCAGCCGGTCCACGACATGACGCGCGCGGAGTGGGACAAGGCCAACGGCGATTCCGGGAGCGGCGGCGGCGCCGCCATGGGCGCTGCAAATGCATCGCAGGCGGCCGGAACTACGCTTTCGACGATGGCCGCGCGAGGTGCATTGCTTCTGCGATAACGTCCGTGTACTTCAGCCCCGCGCCGGTATTGAACAGCACGACGCGATCTTCGCGCTTGAGGAAGCCCGTCTTGAGCAAGTGATCGTAAGCGGCCGTCGCCGTTGCGCCCTCGGGCGAAAGAAAAACTCCTTCGTTCTGCGCCCAATCCTTCACTGAAGCGAGGATGTCTTCGTCGGAAACCGCCAGCGCCGTGCCGCCCGACTCGCGCAGAATCTCCAAAATGATGTAATCGCCATACGCCTTCGGCACTCGCAGGCCGGACGCAAATGTGGCGGCGTTCTGCCACGCTTCGCTCGTCTTGCTGCCCTGCTCGAATGCGCGAGCCACGGGCGCGCAGCCGGAAGATTGAATCGCGATCATCCGCGGCTTCTTGCCTGGCCGCACCCAGCCGAGTTCCTCCAGCTCCGCAAAGGCTTTCCACATGCCGATCAGGCCGACGCCGCCGCCCGTGGGATAAAAAATCGCGTCCGGATATTCCCATCCGAGCTGCTCGACCAGCTCGTACCCCATCGTTTTCTTTCCCTCGACGCGAAAGGGCTCCTTCAGCGTGGAGATATCGAACCAGCCTTCCTTCTCCTTGCGTTCCGCGACCATGCGGGCGCAATCGGAGATAAGTCCATTGACCAGGGTGACGTTCGCGCCGTAGGCTACCGCCTCGACGTAGTTGGCAAACGGCACGTCGCGCGGCACGAAGATGTGCGCCTCGATTCCCGCGGCCGCGCAATAGGCGGCGAGGGCTCCCGCGGCGTTACCGGCGGAGGGAACTGCGAGTTTGCGGATTCCGTAGTGTCGCGCCATCGTCACGGCGAGTGCCAGTCCGCGCGCTTTGAATGAGCCTGTGGGATTTGCGCCCTCTTCTTTCAGGTAGGCGTTCGCGTAGCGGCGGCTGCGAAGCATCGGCGTCCAGCCCTCGCCCAGCGTGACGGGCTTTACCTCAGGAAGGACGGCGCGGTAGCGCCACATTCCGGGCCAGGGCGAGTGTGCCGCTTCGATGGGAATTTCGTCGCGCGTGGCGCGTCCGCGCAGAGGGGCAAGATCGTACCGTACGTAAAGTGAGCCCGCGCACTTCGGGCAGAGAGTTTGCGGCGTGTCTGCGGGAACCGTGGCCTTGCAACGAGAGCATTCAAAATGAGCGATCGTAGGCATGTAAATCAAGATAGCAAACCGCGCGGCGAGCGAACAGGCCGCCTGTTGAGCATGCTCGGCCTTCTGCTCTTCTTTGCTGCCGCGGTGCTGACAGCTTTTTTCGGTGTCCACTCGTGGGTCGTAGTGGTGCGTTGGGCGGGCCTCGTCGCGATCGCCATGGGCGGATGGCGGCGGTCGCTGACCTATTGGATTTTCTTTTCGATGCTGCTCGGAGCGGAGATCGGCCTCGATAGTCCCGCTGCTGCGGAGCATTTGCGACTGCTGAGCGATATCTTCTTGCGGCTGATCAAAGTGATCGTTGCGCCGTTGATTCTGGGCACCTTGATCACCGGGATCGCGGGTCACGGGAACCTGAAAGCGGTTGGCCGCATCGGCCTGAAAAGCCTCATCTACTTCGAAGTCGTTACGACGATCGCGCTCTTCATCGGCTTGTTCGCAATCAATATCAGCCATGCGGGCGAGGGAGTCTCCATGGCGGCTGCGCCGGCGGCCGTGTCCGCTCCGGCCGTCGCGCCGATGCACTGGTACGAATTCATTCTGAATGTCTTTCCTGAAAACATCGCCAAGTCGATTGCGGATAACCAGATTCTGCAAGTGGCGGTTTTCGCCGTGCTGTTCGGCATCGCGCTGGCGCTTGTTTCGGAAGCGAAGCGCAAGCCGATGCTGAGTTTCTGCGAATCGCTCACAGACGTAATGTTCTCCTTCACCAACCTGGTGATGTATTTCGCGCCGTTTGGCGTCGGCGCGGCAATGGCCTATACGGTGGGGCATCTTGGCGTGAGCGTGCTTCTGCCGCTGCTGAAGCTCTTGCTGACGGGATACGTGGCGCTGATCGTCTTTGTCGCTGCTGTGCTGATTCCTATCGCGGTGATTGCGCGCATACCGCTGCGGCCTTTCTGGGACGCAATCGCGGAGCCTTCCACAATTGCGTTTGCCACCAGTTCATCCGAAGCCGCGCTCCCGCGCGCGATGGAGGAAATGGAAGCGTTCGGCGTCCCCCGGCGAATCGTCGCGTTCGTGATTCCCGCCGGGTACAGCTTCAATCTCGCCGGCTCGACCGTCTACCTCGCGGTTGCGTCGCTTTTTGTCGCGCAAGTGGCCGGGATTCGCATGACATGGATCCAGCAGCTGTTCATGGTTTTCGTGCTGATGCTCACGAGCAAAGGCGTTGCCGGAGTTCCGCGCGCGGTGCTCGTGGTCCTGCTGGCGACGGCGGGCATGTTTCATCTGCCCACGGAACCGATTTTCATCATTCTGGGAATCGATGCTCTGATGGACATGGCGCGCACGGCGGTCAACGTGATCGGAAACTGCCTGGCGTGCGCGGTGATCGCGCGCTCGGAAGGCGAGCTGCGGCCGGGCCGCGCGCAAGCCGTGATAACTTAGAAGCGGAGAAGAGCCGAATGCCGAATCGCGACGATGCCTGGAAATTGCTGTGCGAATACACGCAGAGTGAAAGCCTGCGCAAACACGCGCTCGCCGTCGAGGCCTGCGTGCGGGCCTATGCGCGAAAGATGGGCGGCGATGAACAGCTTTGGGGCCTGGCGGCGCTGCTCCACGATTTCGATTATGAACGCTGGCCCAACGCAGACCATCATCCGACGCAGGAGCACCCCTACGAAGGCTCGAAAATTCTTCGCGAGCAGGGCTACCCGGAAGAAATGATTCACGCAATCCTTGGTCATGCAGAGTACTCGGGCGTGGCGCGCGTCTCGCCGCTCGACCACGCGCTTTTCGCGTGCGACGAGCTTTCCGGCTTCCTCACCGCCTGCGCTCTGATCAAGCCCTCGAAGAGCATTCACGAAGTGGAAGCTTCCTCGGTGAAGAAGAAGCTGAAGGACAAGGCGTTCGCCCGCGGCGTGAGCCGCGACGACGTCTACAAAGGCGCCGAGGAGCTCGGAGTCCCGCTCGAAGAACATATCTCCTTCTGTATCCAGGCGATGCGCGCCATCGCCCCCGAACTCGGCCTCAACGGCGTGACCTCGTAGGCTGGCCTTTTCGCCGCCTCACTGGCTAGCCGTTCCTACACGCCCCTCTGGGCATACGTAGATTCTGGGAGTTACTGGCCGGAACACCATTCCATCGTTCACCCGGGTTGGGCACGTAGCCGATATTACAATTTCAATAGCCCTAAACATGCGCCGTATTGTCCAACTTGGCTCCGGAGGGGCGCGCGCGCGCGCCGTCGGATGCCTCTTTTTTGTTCTGGCCGTCGCGTTCGGAGTCCGCGCGCAGCAGGCGCCCGAGGACTGGCAGAGCCAGGTGCACCGCTACACGGAAGCGCACGATTGGACCAAGGCGCTCCAGGTAATCGACGCCGTTCTGGCGGCATCGCCGTCGGACGTGGACGCTCGCGCCTCGCAGGCATGGATCTTCCTTTGGTCGGGCGACGTTTCAAAAGCGGAACAATCGTTTCTCGCGCTGACCAAGGACGCCGCCATGGACCCCGACATGTGGCAGGGGCTTTCCAGCGTCTACGAACGCGAAGGCCGTTGGCCCGAGGCGCTGAAAGCAATCGATCAGGCGATTCAGCTCGACCCCCATCGAACCGACCTTCGCGAGCAGCGCGGAGCGATTTTGCGCGCGCTCGATCGAACGCCAGAAGCTCGCACGGAATTCATGCGCGTTCTCGAAATGAATCCTTCGAGCCCCGACGCGGCCGAAGCGAAGGAAGGCTTGCGCTCCCTTCAGGGGCCTGCGAAGAACGAACTCCGCGTCGGGACCGACGAGGACCTCTTCGATTACACGGGCGCCTACGGGAGCGAGTGGGTCAGCCTGGTGACTCGCTGGAATTCCCATTGGACAACGAGCGCGGCCGGCGATTTCTTCCAGCGCGCGGGCCTGAGCGCTGACAAAGTGATCGGGAGCGTCACCGGCAAAAGCCATGAATGGGGTGCGCTGACCGTCGGCGGAGCGGCTGGCCACGACAACGGAATCATTCCTCGCAGCGAGGCGTTTTTCGGGTACGACCGAGGCTGGCGGATCAGCGAGAGCGGCTTCATCCGCGGCGTGGAAGGCACCTACGACCAGCACTGGTATTGGTATTCATCGGCGCGGATTCTGACTCTCAGCGGCGGCAGTCTTTTCTATCTGCCGCGCGACTGGTCGTGGTCAATTTCCCTTACGGGAGCTCGAAGCTCGTTCCCGGGCCTTATGCCGGGTTGGCAGCCTTCGGGACTCACGCGCCTCGGATTTCCCCTGGGCCACTGGGGCGACCGGGCACTATCGGGGAATACATTCTTCGCGGTCGGCTCGGAAGATTTCGCTCTGATCGATCAAGTCGGCAGTTTCGCCTCCCAGACCTGGGGCGGCGGACTTCGATTTCAAATCAACCCGCGGCAGGACGTGACGGGTTACGCCGCATTCCAGCAGCGCACACAGGATCACACGGACACGAGTTTCGGCTTCAGCTATGGGATACATTTTTAGGTTCATACAAAAGGGGCCGGCAGGTGTCGTCCTCAAGGCGATTATCGCCGCCTTGATCGGCGACGGCCTGCTTCTCGGGTTCATTTTGCTGCGACGCACCTACCGGAAACGGTACTTCGCGCGCCGGGACGCCCGCGCCGTTTTTTTCCAGAAGCTTTGGGGCGATTTGATTTCCGGGAAAATTCCCTACGAATCCTGGCGTGGGAAGCCCTTCGACCGCCGCGTCGTCGAAGCTCTCGCGCTCGACGCTTTGGAGGCCTCTCCTCCTGCCGAGGCGGCGCAAATCCTCAAGTTCCTGCGCGCGAGCGGCCTGCTTCAAAAGCGAATCTACGAAGCGGAGAAACATCATGGATGGCGGCGCAGGCGTGCGCTGGTGGCTCTGGGCCGCACACGCGCGCCGGAGGGGATCCACGCGCTTGCTGAGGGCCTGAGAGACCGCGATTCCGAAACGCGCCTTGCCTCCCTGCGCGGCCTGGGAAGAACAGGCCTGCCGGAAGCCGCGGAGGAAATCCTGCGTTGGGTCGGCGAAGTCGGGCTCGTGGTTCCCGCTCTGCCGCTCGAAAATTCGCTCATCAACTGCAGCCGCGAGCGCCCGCGCGTCCTGCTTCCGTATATGAAGGGAGGCACTCAGGAGGTGCGGGAAGCGCTCGCGCGTGTATTTGGCGAGGTGGCGTCCGCGGCGCTCGAAACCGACATCATTGAGATGGCGGGCGACTCGAGCCCGGAGCTGCGCGCTTCCGCGGCACGCGCCCTCGCTCACGCAAAGCCCCGAATCGCCGTGCCCGTGCTTGCGAAAATGATAGAGGATTCCGCCTGGATTGTCCGGCTCCGAGCCGCCGTCGCGCTGGGCCAGATTCACAGTGCGCTGGCGATTCCGCCGCTCCTGGTGGCGCTCACGGATTCGCATCGCCTCGTCCGCCTCCGCGCAGCGCAGGCGATCGTCGAGCAGGACGAAGACCCGGTGAACACCTTCGAGCGTGTGGTCGCCACCGGCGATCTGTACGCCCAGGACGCCTACATCACCGCCGCCGAAAATGCGGGCGCCTATGCCACGCTGCTCGAGGCCATCGAGCAGGCCTCGAATCTCGAAGAGCCGCAACGTCAGAAACTTCTCACCGCCGCCAGGTTCCGTCTGAATGCGGGAGTGGACAGAAAGGCCGGCGCCCCGGAGCCGGATGTGGTTCCCAGTTGATCATTCACATCCTCGACGTGGCGAACGTCAGCCTCTTCATCTACTACCTGATGAGCAACATCATCTACCTGATCCTGCTCATCACCGCCTTCTACACCAGCGCCATGCATCAACGGCGGCTGGAAAGCCATCGCCTCGAGTGGATCCATTCCTCCGTCCTTTCGCCGCCGATCACGGTCCTCGCGCCCGCGCACAACGAGGAGCGCTCGATCCGCTCCGCCGTGCAATCGCTGCTGGCGCTCGACTACCCGGAACTCGAGATGATCGTCATCAACGACGGCTCGAGCGACGCGACTCTCCAGGAATTGATCGACGGCTTCGGGCTTCGCGAGATCAACGCGCTGTATATTCCGCACGTCAGCAGTGCCCAGGTTCGCGGACTCTACCGCAGCACGGTCGATCCGCGGCTTCTGGTAGTCGACAAAGCTGCCGGCGGCAGCAAGGCCGACGCCGTAAATGCCGGCTTGAACGCCGCGACTTCGCCCTACGTCTGCGTCGTCGACTCGGACTCGGTGCTTGAGTCCGATGCCTTGCTCCGAATCATGACGCCGGTGCTCTCGGATTCCGCTCGCGTGATGGGCGCGGGCGGCATCGTTCGCGTCCTGAACGGCTCAACCATTCAGGACGGCAAGATGAAAACCGTCCGCCTGCCGCGCAAGCCCATCGAAGTGATTCAGGTGGTCGAATACCTCCGCGCGTTCCTGATTGGCCGCGAGGCCTGGGCCAAGTTGAACATGCTGATGATCATTTCCGGCGCGTTCGGAGTCTTCCGCACCGATCTGGTCCGCGCGATTGGAGGCTATCGTTCTTCGGCCATCGGCGAGGATTTCGATCTCGTCGCGCGCATGCATCGCTACCTCCTCGACCGCGGCACGCCTTACCGCATCCAGTTCGTGCCCGATCCCGTCTGCTGGACCGAAGTGCCCTCGGATATCCGCTCCCTCGGCCGCCAAAGAGCGCGCTGGCAAAAAGGCCTCCTGGACGTCCTCTGGCCGAGCCGCAACATGCTGTTCCGGCCGCGCTACGGCAGAATTGCCTTCGTCGCGTTGCCTTACCTTTGGATCTTCGAACTCCTGGCTCCCGTCATCGAGATCGGCGGCATGGGAACCATCATCGCCGCGGCTCTTCTCGGCGTGCTAAGCCGCCAATTCTTCCTGCAGTTCATGCTGTTCGGGTACGCGTTCGCAACGATGATCTCCATCGGTTCCGTCTTGCAGGAGGAGTTCACCTACAAACGCTACAACGACTGGAAAGATGTCGCGCGGCTCATCACCTTCTGCTTCCTCGAACACTTTCCCTATCGCCAGATGCACATGTTCTGGCGCCTTCAGGGTCTCTGGCAGTATCTGCGGGGCGACATGACATGGCGGCCTCTCAAGCGCGCCGGAATCAATCCCTCGAGCGTCTCTTGACGTCCGGGACGGGCCAGGTTCATCCCTTCTTCCCGCAGCCGCCGGGACAAAAAAACCGGTGAAGCACGCCCGCGTGCCTCACCGGGATGATTTACGAGACCAACGAAGAATTATCTAGCTTGCGAGCATCCTTCGTCGCAAGAACACCAGAGAACCCAATCCGACCGCGAGCAAAAGGAGCGTTCCCGGCTCGGGAGCAGTCGTCGTGGTGCAACCGCAGTCGGCTGAACCCCCGTCCTTGTCCCACCGCCATGCCCATGCCCACCGCGCCTCTCGTGCGGTCGAGAGGAATGTGCTGAAGTCCGCCATGAACTCCGGCGACTGGGAATCAGCGTGGAAATCGACGCGACTCAGAAGCGGGAAAGCGTCTCGAACGGTCGTTGGTGGCGAACTAATAGTGACGCTCGATTGACTGCTCCAACCGTCGGAGATGCTGTCCGCAAACGAACTTCCCGCAAGGCCAAGAAACAAGAACACGGCACACGCCATGAAACAGACTCGAATGACCCTGGTCCCCATGAGTTGTAATCCCCTCCATGCTTAGGGATAGCTGACTGCGGCGTCGGGGTCTACCGGGCTGTTGCAGTAGATTCATGGGGAATTTACTTTAGCCGTTCCGCGCGGACGCTTTCAGGCCGGCCGCATCGAGAGAGACGGAGCCACTTAACGATGCCGCTAATCAGCCTTCGGTCCATTCTCATTGCGGCGAGGCGAACTTGACCTCAGTCGAGGAAACGACCGCCGCGCGCAGCGGGAAGAACTTGTCCACCAAGCACGCGTGGATTTCGGCGTCGCTGTCCTCGCAGCAATCCTTGATCACTGCGATGTTGTAATCACGATCGAAGGCGTCGATCAGCGTAGACAGCACCACTCCGCTCGTCGCAATTCCAAACAGCGCCAAGCTTTCGATTTCTTTCGCCCGGAGAATCATTTCGAGATCGGTCCCGCAGAAGGCGCTCACTCGATGCTTCACTATCACAATGTCGTCGCCCTCTGGCGCGACCGCCGGATGAATTTCGCCCTGCGGCCCTTCGAAAATCTGCCGGTAGCGCTCCGACGTCTTCACGGATTGAAACAGCGCATTGCGAGGATTGATCTCAGGCAGCCCCGGCCGAAATCCCACCTTCACGTGAATCACGCACGCGCCCGCGGAGCGCGCCTCTCGCAGCACGCTTGCTGTCCGCTCGAGAAAGGCGGCCTGGTCTTTGGCGTACATCGAAACGATTGCCGCCTGCAAATCCATGCTCAGGAATGCCGTGCGCCTGGGATGAAGAGGTTGAAACTCCATGCTGCTCCTTTCGTCGCGTTCAGTGAGTCGCCAGCAACCTTAATCAAGCCCGATCCCTCACCCGCACTGGCGAAATCGCCAGCGTCAAGCAAGCGGCCTTCCCACTTTCCAACGACGCGTCTTGGCTTTATACTACCGCGCATCGTGCGCAGGCGAATTCGCGCAATCGTGCTGCTCGGTGCTCTCCTTTGTCCAGGGGGGAGCTTGTTCGCTGCTGCCCTTTCTACTGCTGCGCAGTGCTCGTGTTGTCGCGATGCCATGTGCCCCATGCACCACAAGGAGAGCAACCCGCATGAGAACCTTCCTTGCCAAAGACAACGCTCGTCGCAGACCTGCACCTGCGGCGCAAGCCAGCGGGTTCCCGTATTTGTCCCTCAGTTCATTTTCGACGCGATCTTGATTTCAGGTCCGGCCGTTTCACAGCCCGTGGTAGCGCCCGAACGTGTCGCATTCAGCGCCCATCGCCTGCGGACCCGAACGGCCTCGCCTCCTGACCAGCCTCCTCGTTTCTAGCTCCGATTCGGTCTGAGCTCAAATATCTCTCGACGAGGAGGACTTGTGTCCGAACACTTTCCGAATTCTCTTTGTGTCTGGTTGCACCGGCTGTTTCGAGCGAGCTTGTTTTGCGTCGCCTTCTGCCTCTTCGCCATGGGTGCCCAGGGGCAAGAAACCGGGCAAACTGCCAGTATCCGCGGTCAGGTCGTCGACCAGCAAGGCGGCGCAATACAGCAGGCCACGGTAATCCTGCTCAGCAGCGCCAATGTCCGTTTGCAGGAAACCAACTCAGACGATACCGGCGCTTTCGCTTTCGCCGGCATTCGGCCTGGCACTTACGTGGTGCAGGTCGAGCGATCTGGATTTATCCGCCTCGACAGAAGCGTCGCCGTCTCTGCGGGCCAGGCGCAAGCAAACCTGTCCATGCAGATGAAAGTAGCAGGCCCGGGCCAGCAAATCACGGTGACGGCGGAAGCCGGATCGTTCCGCGCGGACGAATCGTCGGTCGCGACCAAAACCAACATTCCACTCAATGAAATTCCTCAGGGCGTGGGCGTCGCCGATCAGCCTCTGATCGAGAGCCAGCAGGATCTTCACTTCGCCGACGCCGCCCAAAACATCAGTGGCGTAAATCGCGATGTACTCGCCGCGGGCGACGTCGGCAACGCTCTCACCATCCGCGGCCTGCCCCTCGGAATTTTCAGCAACTACTATCGCGACGCCTTTGAGTTCGACGGCATGGTTCCGTCGGACATGACCGATGTTGATCGCGTCGAGATTCTGAAGGGACCCTCGTCGGTTCTGTACGGCCGCGCTACGGCGGGCGGGATCGTCGATCTGATCACGAAGGAACCGTTGCCGGAGACTCACGCGGTCGTTTCCTTCCAGGGGGACCGCTATGGCAGTGTCCGGCCCACTTTCGACGTCACAGGCCCGATCGCCGGCAGCGGGAAGTTTTTCTATCGCCTGAACGGGGAGTTTGCGGATTATTCGGACTTCCGCGACTACTTCAATAACCGCCGCTACTTTTTCGCGCCGGCTTTCACCTGGGAACCCGACGATTCGACCACCGTCCGCGTCCTCATCGAATATCTCCACGGCAAAACGACCACCGATTACGGCATTCCCTCCCTTGGCGATCGGCCGGCGCCTGTCGCCATCAGCAATTTCTACGGAGAGCCTTGGCAGTATTCTCTTCTCCAGAACCGGCTGGGCAACATCGATGTGTCACGCAGGTTGGGCCAGCGCTGGACCGTACGCAGCCGCTTTCGCGCCGCGCTCACGAATTGGGACTACCTCGACACCAGCACAGGATTTCTGGAGGCGGACAACCGCACGCTCACTCGATACTCCGAGGCCACGGCGTATCCGCTCCGCTTCTACGATTGGCAAACCGATCTCAGCGCCATCTTCCGGACCGGTACGATCGAACACAATCTCCTGATCGGATTCGAATACGGCAGGCAATCTGTCGTGCAGGACGGCGTCTTCGACGACGCGCCCCCCATCGATCTGTACGACCCGGTTCCATTCAGCATGACGCGTCCGGACTCGGCCACGCTGACAGCTTATTTCTTCAATCCGGCCTCTCCGGACTATTTTCCTCTGGACGGAACCACGAGGCTTGCCACTCACGGAGGCTACATCCAGGATCAGATCACGCTGCTACCCAGGCTGAAGATTCTTGTGGGTGCGCGCTTCGAGGGTTTCACGCAGAAGTATGATGAAACCGTGTACGGCACGCACAACCGGCAGGGCAATGTCTCCGCCCTTCCGCGAGTCGGTGCGACGTATCAGGTCACGCAAGCCGTTTCCCTTTACGCTAGCTATAGCCGAGGTTTCAGCCCAACTCTGGCCGCGCAGTTCGGCCCCAACGGCCTGCCCTTTCAGCCCGAGTCCAGCCATCAGTACGAATTCGGCGTCCGCACCTCCGAATTTCACGGCAGGCTCTCCTCATCTCTCGCAGTCTACCGCATTCGCGCATCGAATCTGTTGATTACGAATCCGGGGAATCCGCTCGCTTCCATCCAGATTGGCGAGGCTGGCTCAAAAGGCGTCGAACTGGATACGACGGGGCGCATCCTGCCAGGCTGGGACTTGAACTTCGCCTACGCGTACAATCAGGCGAACATCGTCTCCGACGCCACATATCCCGCCGGAAACATTTTCCAAAACGCGCCCCGCAGCAGCGGAAGCATCTGGACCGTCTATGAGCTTCAGCACGGGCCGTTGACCGGCCTGAGTTTCCAGGGCGGCCTCCAAGCCCTCGGCTACCGCTATGTCGATCCCTCGGACGATGTCTTGCTTCCCGGCTATGCTCGCCTCGACGCTGGCGCGAGTTACGCCTTCGGCCCGTCGCACCTCGACGAAAAGCGTTACAAGATAAGCGTGAACATGCAGAACCTGACGAACCGGCGTTACTTCGAATCCGGCAACACGCCCAACGTCATCTTCCCCGGTTCGCCGGTCAACGTTTGGACTCAGTTGCAGGTGCGGTTCTAATGAAGAAAGAAGCCCAGATCATGAAAAGACGCGCCTTGAATTTCGCCCTGAGTTCGCTCGCGATACTCGCACAGATGCTCAATGCCGGCTGCGCTCGCTCCCATCGCGCTGCAGACTCCATCTTCGAACCTCAGCCGAGACCCGTGCTTCAGACCATTGGCCTTTCCGCAACCTGGGATCCAAGACTTGCAGTCGATACTGCCGGCACTTTGTACCTTTTCGCTGTTTACGACCAGGACTCCAAGTCGCGCCTCGGCCTCGTCATGTCTGAAAACAGCGGCGACACCCTCGCCTCTCCGATCGTGCCCATCAGCGAACCCGGAGTCTCCATCGGCTCTCACGGCGAGGAGGGCCCCAGCGTGGTCGTGGCTCCCAGCGCGATTTACGCCCTTTGGCAGGAAGCTTCGCCCGACGGCTCGATGCGGCTCATGTCCGCCCGCTCGCTCAATTGGGGACAAAGCTTCGATAAGCCCGTTCAGGTTTCGGACAAGAACGCGCGTTCCTATCGAGGCTTCCCATCCATCGCCGCGTCCCCAAACGGCGATGTCTATGCCGTGTGGCTCGACGAAAGAGACGCAACCGCGCACCAGAACACTTCCTCCCTCTATTTCGCGAAGTCCACGGACCGCGGAGCCTCCTTCGGTCCCAACGTCCGCGTGGCCGAGCACGTCTGCCCGTGCTGCCGCCCCGGTTTAGCCTTCGGGGCGAACGGCGAAGTATTTGTCGCTTGGCGGCGCGTCTTTCCAGGCGACATTCGCAACGTGGTTGTTTCCGCATCCCAAGACGGCGGTCGAACGTTCGCAGCGCCTGTTCTAGTTCGCGACGACGGCTGGAAAATTAATGGCTGTCCGGATTCAGGCCCTGCCCTTGCTGAGTCGAACGGCAGTCTGTGGATTGCCTGGATGACGGCCGGCAAGGACAATCGCGCCCGAATATGGATGGCTCGGTCCGACGACGGCGGGCGTTCGTTCCGTGAAGCCCTGGACGTTTCGCAGGATGTGCTGGATCCCAATCATCCTGCGATGAAAACCGCCAGTGACGGAACTGCGTGGCTCGTTTTTCAGGGTCGGGCTGCCAGAGCGAGCGGGACCTGGAGCAAGACTCAAGCCTACGTCGTTCAAATCGATCGCACTGGAGATCCTTCTCCGCCAATGCCCATACCCGGGAGCAACGAATCAATTTCCTACCCTCACATTGCCATCGGCTACGGCGGACAGCTCTATCTGGCTTGGTCCCAGCCCCATGACAATGGTTTCACCGTCATGCTCTCCCGCGGGCGAGAGAAGGAATAGCCAGCCGGGACTTTGCCGCCGGGAAACGCTAAAGCCGCCAAAACGCCGCGCGCAAACCCCGCAAATGATTTAGAATTCATACATCAAGGGCGCCCGTAGCTCAGTTGGATAGAGCATCTGCCTTCGAAGCAGAGGGTCGGGAGTTCAAGTCTCTCCGGGCGCGCCATCTCTGCCACATCTTGCGTTGTTCAGAGAAAAATTCAGCCGGCCCTGTTTTTTTCCCCGCCGTTTCGTGCGATTCTTTGCGCCGTGCTCACCCGACGCGAATTCAATTCACGGGCGCTTGCGGCCGCGCTCTCCCTTCCTCTCTCGACCGCGCTGAAGTTCGCACCCGAGGCGTACCTAAGCACCTCTACAGCAACCGCAATAAACCCCTTCGACGACGCCGCGAATTTCACGCCGTACGGCTATCTCGATAATCCCTATCACTGCTGGAATCTGCATCGAAGCGGAATTCTCCGCTCGCTACCGGGAATCGGATTCGGAATCTATTTCCCCGCGGGGCCTGGCGGCTATTTCGACGAGCGCAAGAATGGCATCTATCACGCCTCGCTGCGCCTCGGCTTTCTGATTGGCTCGCGCCGGCTCTGGAATCCCCAGGATTTCAGCGAAGCCGAACTGACCGCATCCCATCACAGCAAGAATGTCCTCACCTACAGAATCCGCGCTGAGCGCCTCGACGCCCGCTGCTCCTTCTTTCAGGTCGGCGAAGACGTGATCGCCGCGCGTTTCCACTTCGACTCATTCCCCGCAGGCCTCTCGTCGCTGCGCGTGATTGCCGCTCACGAATATCAGCTCGGCAACGCCGAATGGTGGGGCGGCGACGGCGTCACCGGCGCCTATGAACCGAGCATCGACGGCTGGCTCACGCGCTCCTTCGCCGCCGGTCCTGTGTTCGCCGTCGTGGCCGATATTCCCAGCCGCGAGCACGCATCGATGAACGCGCAATCGTGGGGAGACGCCTCCATCGCCTCCGCTGCTCCGCCCCCAATCGTCTACGCTACCGAACCGCTCCGCGTTGCCTTGGCCTACGACATCACGCCAGCAGTCGCGGCGCGCGACGTCTCGATTTACATGGCGCGCGGCGCAAACCACGCCTCCGCTCTCGCTCATCTCAGCCAGGCGAAGAAATCCTCGATGGCAACGCTCGCTTCGCATCTCGACGAGGATTCGAAGTTCTGGGCCGGCGCACCGCGCCTCACCGGCGACTGGCCGCGGCACTGGCTGAACGGCTGGGTCTACGACTTCGAGACGCTTCGCATGATCGTGCGCCGTCCCATTGGAACTTACGCGCATCCCTGGGACGCGATGCAAATCCAGGCGCCGCGCAACGTCCTAGCGGAAACATCCATCGACATGTTCGCGCTCAGCTACGCCGACCCCGCCACCGCGAAGGCCGTCTTCCTCGGCCAGTTTCTCGACGCGCTCGCCCCCAACGTTCCCTGCGCGCGCGAAGATGGAGAGATGAACATGGTCGCCGCGGACGGAAGCGAGTGTGGCACCTCCCTCTCGTGGTGCTATCCCTTTCACTGCGCGCGCTCGATCTATCAGCGGACACACGACCGCGAATGGCTCGCCGCGCTCTATCCGCGTCTCGCCGCGCTTGCGCATTGGACGCTCGAACATCGCGCCGACAAAGAAGGCTTCCTCTTCGCCAAGTGCAGTTGGGAAAGCGGCATGGACGCCTCGCGCCGATTCCTGATCAAGGAGCCGACGGGCGCGGAGCTGACCGAGTTTATTCGCCTCGTCGAACTTCAATCCGCGATGGCTCAGGCGGGCTCCGTCATGGCCGAATTCGCCGCTGCGCTCGGCAATGCCGCGGATCAAAAGCATTGGATGCAGCTGCACGACACGTACGCAGCCAAGACGCAGCAACTATGGAACGGCCGCGACTGGTTCACCGACTTCGACACGCGCACCATGAGGCCCATCACCTCCGTGGCTCGTGACGCCGGTCAAGTGGGTCCCATCTTCTGCGGCGTCACCAAACCCGAGCAAGCCGCCGCCATGATGCCCACTCTCCGCGCCTTCTACGAATCCTCACGCGACGGCACGGCCGGCGAAGAGGATCCTTTCTTCTGGTCCTCGCTCATGCTTCCCTATCTCGAATCGCTCTGGACCGCGCGCGAGTTCGAACTCCTGGCCAACGTCGTGCACTTGGTCGCAGACCGTATCTATACCAGCATGGATCGCCGCACCGTATCGGACACTGAAGACCACCGTCGTTTGGGCTGGCCCGGCGTCAGTTGCGAACAATGGGGAACGAACGGAGCGAAGAGTGGCGAAGGCTACGGCTGGGGCGCCGTGATGCCGGCTCACATCATTCGAAATATTCTGGGCGTCCGCGAGACGACTGACCCGAATCAGCTGCTGTTTTCGCCGAATCTGCCTTCCCAGTTCATCACCGCGGGCCGTGCCTATGCCCTCGAGAACTTGCCGCTCTGCTCGCGCCGCTTCTCAATCCGCCTTGCCGTGAAAGAGGAAAATGAAATCGAAATCTCCGGGAAGTGGCCCGCGGGCGAGATTCTTGTGGAGGATGCCGCTGACGGCTCGCAAATCGCGCGCGGCCGGGACGCCTTCTCATTCCGCGGGCGCAATCGCCGTTTGTACCGGCTCACGGCCCGTCAAGCGCAACACTCAAAGTGATTCGCGCCGAGCCCTCCGAATTACTGCGGCACCGAATTACTGCGGCGTGCTTCCGGCCGCAACCGTTGCGGCATTCACCGTGAGAGGACTCTGCAGAACCATCTCGAACTGCCAGCCGCTGTCGAATAGCACCGCGCTGCCTCCTCCGTGGTGCCCCAAAAGCACGATCGTCACGATCGCTGCCACCGCCGTCCCCACCGCAATCCCGATGAAGGTACCGATATGCGATGGCGCCGGTTGCAAAGGCGGAGGCTGCTGCTGCTGGGGCAACGCATAGCTGGCATTCCTCATGCCCGCGACCGTCGCCGGCTCCGGCATTCCGATCTCAGGATTCAGAACCTTCGCGGTCGTATTGTTGCCGTCAATCGGCAGGCTGTAGCCGTTGGCGTAGAGAATCTTCGTGAAGTGTATCTGCACCGTGGGGCCTGAGCGCCCTCCCCGCGAAATCTTGTCGATTGTGCCTTCCAGATATGTGCCCACTGGAATCGCCAGTTGCGTTCCCACCGTGATGGGAAAGCCCGTCACCGCACGCACCGTGTTGCCCGGCTTCGATCTCGTCGTAATCGGGCTGGTCAGTGAAAGCTGGATTCGCGTTCCGGCCGGAATCGTGATCATCTGGTCCGGCGAAGCGCTCGGCGGCTGTTGCTGAATTTCCGCGGTTCCGGGTTGTGCATTCTGCGCCGGCTCTTGCGCCACGCATGCCATCGGCATCGAAGCGGCCAGCGCTGCAATCAGAAAGATTCGCATCTTCTCGTCTCCCGTCTGGGTAGGAAACCTGCGACTCGGTTGAGTCGACCCTCCTACTTCTGAACGCTCTCGTGTATGGATCCGGTGCTCGGCTCGAAATAGAGCGCAAGCGTCTGCCCTGCGAAGCGCAACGACCGCAGAGAAACCGTGCCGTCCGCATTCGTCCGCATCCCCGGCTCATTTGCTGTGGGACCACTGTTGAGCTGCAGCACCTGCGCCTCCGCCCTCACGATAACCTTCCCGTCCTGAAGAATGTCCACCTGAGCTGTCGGCCTCATTCCTTGCCAGCTTGCCTGATACGTCCCGGCTGCCAGCGTTGTTCCTGCCAACTGAGCAGGCGCCGCAATCTCGAACGAGCCCTTGTAACTCTGCGCCTTCGGATTCGACGTCACGATCGGCGGCCCGGGGCACACGGTGCCCGGCGTGCCGGACGTGCCCGGGATGACCGTGTCCGGCGTTCCGGGTGTGGCTGGCGTGCCCGGTATCACGGTATCCGGCATTCCTGGACCTCCCGGAATCACGGTGTCGGGCGTGCCTGGCGTTCCCGGCGTGCCCGGTATTACTGTGTCGGGCGTACCCGGAGTTCCCGGCGTCGGCCGGCACAGCGTTGCCGACTTGAACGGCCCGGGCGCCACCGCATTTGTCATCCGCACCGCCGCCGCGACAGTCTGCGCGTCCAGCCTCAGCGGCACCTGCAAAACCATGTCGAGCTGGGTGCCGTTGTCGAGCAGCACATCGCTCGCGGAGCTTACGTCCACGTAGGGATTCGCGATTGCCGCCAGCACATCCGGCGGCGGGCCGTGCGGCTTCGCCGCGACGGTGGACTCAGTGGATGCGTCGGATGCCTGGGTGCCGGGCCCAGGGAGGCCCGCCGGTTGCGTATTGGGAAATTCCACGGTGTACCCGTTGGCGAAAATCAGCTTCGTGAAATGCATCTGAAACTGCGCATGGGGAGAGAGCCAGCCCGGCCGCGTCATCGCGTCTATCTGCCCCTGAACGTACGTGCCCGCCGGAATCGCCATCTGATTGTTCACCGCGACCGGGAATACCGTCACCGCATAGACGCCTGCGCCGGTCCTCGCCGTCTTGGCCAGGATGGGACTCGTCAGCGCGAGCGACACCGTCGTGCCAGCGGGGACCACGATTTCCGAATTGTTGGGAGAACTTGCTGCCTGTGAGGAACCTCGGGAATCCGCATAACTCGGCGCAGCCTGCGCAGCCAACGCCAGAACCATCACCACCAAACCAGCCGTGAGTCTTCGCATGATCGCCACCTCCGACCACCGACTTAACTCACCAGTATGGACGGAAACCGCCGTATGCCGGTTTCCAGTTCCTGTAAGCCATTGATTAGAAGTGACTTAGCAATGCACCCTACGGTGCCGTCAAGCGCGCCAGATAAAATTGAAAGAAGCTTTCCGGGTCCGAATGCAGGCAGACCTCCGCGTTCGCCGCGCCGGCCACCGCCAGCGTCATCCCTTTTTCGTCCACTCGAATGTCCATCGGCTTCACTGGGCATAGTTCAGGCCTCAGAATGAACGCAATCGTCATCGGATCGAACAGCGTTGGCGTTTCCTGTCCCCATTCGTGATACAGCAGCGTCAACGCATCCGTCAGCGGCTTGCCCTGACGAAACAAGAACGCGCGCTTCACCTCGTCCAGCTTCAGCTGCGTTGAATCGAGCGGCATCATGTAAATCGGCACGCCCGACGCGAACAGCTTCTGCGCGGACGCCACGTCGTTCAGGATATTCCACTCCGGCTGCGGCGGGGTCGGCGGCGCGTACGGATCGCCGTACCCGCGCTCCACCGATCCGCCCATCATCACCACGCGCTTCAGCTTCCGAAACGTATCGGGATCTTTGTCGATCACCGCGCCTACGTTCATCAGCGGCCCGATCGCCACGAGCGTAATCTGCCCTGGATGCCGGCGAATCTGCTCCAAGATGAAATCCGTCGCCTTGGGATGAGACTTCCTCGCGAAGTGCCCGCCTTCACCATAGGCCCGCTGCGTCAGGATGCTCTTCTGCGGTGTCGGCTCGCCCACGGCGACGGGAATATCCTCGCGCCCATCTTCGCCCAGCATCCGATCGGCGATTTTCGCGCGCGCCTCCGTGTCGCCAAATGTCGTCGTCACGCCGAGGATTTGCAGCTCCGGGCCCCGCAGCGCCAAAGCCAATGCAAACGCGTCGTCGATATCGTCGCCGATGTCCGTGTCGATGATGATCTTCTCGGCCGAGCCCTTCGCATCCGTCTCGCTCGCGGCCTCCGCCTTGCCTCCCGCGCTCGCCTCGATTGTCGCTGGCGGATCGTCTGCCGTGCCGCCTGCTGCACCCACCTCATTCGGCAGTGCGAAAGCCACATACACTCCGCCTGTTGCCGACTTCGGATCCTTCCCGCCTCCCGCCGCAATCACCACAAATTGCCGCCCATTTGCCTCATACGTCGCCGGCGTGGCGTTCCCCGCAAACGGCAGCGTCGTCTCCCACAGCAATTTCCCGGTCGTCTTATCGAACGCGCGAAACTTCCGATCGAAATCCGTCGCGCCAATAAAAACCAGTCCTCCCGCCGTCACAATCGGCCCGCCGTAATTTTCCGAGCCCGTATCTGCCACACCCCGCGCCGCCAATTCCGGAAATTCGCCCAGATTTACCTTCCACTCGAATTCGCCCGTATTCAAATTGATCGCGCTCAGCGTTCCCCAAGGCGGCGAAATCGCCGGGTACCCATCCGGCTCGACGAATCTTCGATATCCCGTGAACCGGTAATTCATTCTGGGCGGCTCCGGTAAGCCGCCGCTCATCGCTTTGCTCTCGCCGCTCGTCAGAAAATCCGTCAGCGCCGCCACCTGCGCTTCCGACAAATTCGGAAATCCCGTCATTCGCCCTTTTCCGTTCCGGATCATCTTCTCGATCTGCTGCGTCGTCAGCCGCGCGCCCACGTTCACCAGCGACGGAATTCCCGCCGACCCCTTCAGCCTTTCTCCGTGACACACGCTGCACTGGCTGAGATAAATTCCGCGTGGCGAATTTTTGCCCGTATTCGGCGCCAGCGCGCCCGTCCACGCCATTTCGTTCGCATTGACGTACAGGATCCCCGTCTCCGGATCGACCGCCGGCCCTCCCCATTCCGCTCCGCCGTCGAAGCCTGGAAACACCACCGTGTCCACGCCCACGCCAAACGGAACGAATTGCCCCTCGCTTCGGAATTTACGGAACTGCTCTTCCGCCCACGCGTGCGCCGCCGGCGTTCGCTCCGTCAGCATGTCTGCCGTCAACATTTGCCGCGCAAACGGCGCCGGCTTCGTCGGCAAGGGCTGTTCCGCCGCCGCGACTTCTCCCGGCACGCGGCTCGCCGGCACTTTGTGATATTCGATCGGAAAAAGCGGCGTGCCCGTCGCTCGGTCGAACAGGTAGACGTACCCCTGCTTGGTCGTCTGCGCCACCGCGTCCACTTTCTTCCCGTCGCGCTCCACCGTCACCAGCGCGGGCGGCGCCGGAAAGTCCCGGTCCCACAGATCGTGCCGCACGCCCTGAAAATGCCACAGCCGGCGTCCCGTCTCCGCATCCAGCGCGATCAGGCAATTTGCGAACAGGTCGTCCCCAGCTCGATTTGCGCCATAAAAATCGAAAGCTGCCGATCCCGTCGGCACATACACAATCCCTCGTTCTGCATCGAGCGCCATTCCCGCCCAATTGTTGGCCGCGCCCTCGTACTTCCACGCGTCCTTCGGCCAGGTGTCGTACCCGAATTCGCCCGGACGCGGGATCGTGTGAAACGACCACCGCAATTTCCCCGTTCGCACGTCGTACGCGCGAATGTCTCCCGGCGGCGCCGGCAGCGTCTCGGGATTCCGCCCGCCGACGATGATCAAATCCTTGTAAACGATCCCCGGCGTCGTCAGCGGCGTCCACACCGACTTCGGATCGCGCCCCAATCCTTCGCGCAGATCGATGCGCCCTCTCACGCCGAAGCTCGCAACCGGCTTTCCGGTCGCCGGGTCCAGCGCGTACAAATAATTCATCACCGCCACCAGAATCCGCTTGTCGCCGCCGCTCGACCAGTACGCCAGCCCGCGATCCGGCTGCGTTCCCTGCACCCCCGAATCGAACTTCCACAGCTGCTTTCCCGTCGCCGCATCGAGCGCAAAGATTTTCTGTGTCGGCGTGATTCCGTACAGCACGCCGTTCACGATCAGCGGCGTCGTCTCGAGCCCGCCGCTCTCCCCCGTGTCGAATTCCCATGCCACGCGCAGCCCCGCCACATTCCCGCGATTGATTTGCGCGAGTGCTGAATAGTGCGTCTGCGTCGGACCGCCGCCATACGCGGGCCAATCCTGATGCGCGCCCTCATCCGCGCGCCCGCGCGCAGGCTGGTCTGCGCTTCCGTCTTGCGCATTCGCGTGTCCGATCGGCGCAGCCGCCACCAGCAGCCACGCCGCCAAAAATCCGCCGAGAGTCTTCATTTCGCGCGCATCATACCTCAACGGCACAGCCGCCGAACTTGTCATTCCGAGCGTGGCGTCCCGGCCTTGTTTTCCGCGAAAATCGCGCCTTTCCGATTTTCGCGTTGGGACGCGGAGTCGAAGCCTGCCTGCCGCAGGCAGGGATCTCTCTTCAAACCCGTCGAAAATTGGAGATGCCACAGGCCCTCTGGACATTTCATTCGCGTCTTGTGCTAGAATCCCCCGCCGTTCCGCTCCCGGGGTTGGGGCTCGAATCGTTTTTCCGCATCGCTCGTCGAACGCGGTGTCTAAGAAGAAGTTCCAGGCGCACTAACAACATGAAGAAGGCAGGCGACATCCTGGGCCGCGCGGTCCGCAAGCTCGACCGCCCCGAAGCCGCACTCGCGTGGCTCTCCAGTTCCTGGCCGCAAATCGTCGGCAAGGCCCTTGCCGCTCGCACGCGGCCCGTCCGCTGCGAGAAGGGCCATCTCGAAATCGCCGCCGATTCCAAAGCCTGGCAAAAGCAGCTCGAGCACATGACCCACGACTTCGTCGCCCGCATCAATCAGGCCTGGGGCGGCAATCTCATTCGCGAAGTAAAATTCGTCGCCGCAAAGCCCGGCCCCAAGCGCATTCCCTACGAACTCGACAACGAGCACACCCCGTTCGTCCGCCGCCGCAAATAATTCATCCTTCGCTTCCGGCGCGCCGATTCTTCGTTGCTCAGTAGAATCCAGTAGGAAGAATCTCCACGGACTAGGACCCCCCTCAGCCGGGCTCGCCTCCGACCGGACCACCGCCCTAACTCCTTGCGCCTCAACCTCTTCCGTAAATTTCAGCCCTATTGGCACGCCCATTGCACCTTGTGACCCCGGCACCTTGAGTGTGCCCTGTTAAAGGAGGGCAGCAATGAAAAGCATTGGTACCCTACTAATCGCAGTACTGCTGGCTGCTTCGACAGCCTTTGCAGCAACAGACCACGAGAGGCAGGAAACCCGTCTGCGCAACGCCGGCCAGGTGATGAGCGAAGTTCTCAACATGCCGGACACGATTCCGCAGCGCGTGCTCGACCGCACCGAGTGCGTCATCGTCATCCCGTCGGTGCTCAAGGCCGCATTCGTCGTCGGCGGCAGCTACGGCCGCGGTGCAATGGTCTGCCGCACGGGTGAAGATTTTCAGGGACCCTGGGGCGCGCCTTCTATGGTCGCCCTCGAAGGCGGCAGCTTCGGCTTTCAGGCCGGCGCGAACGCCACCGACTTCGTCTTCCTCGTCATGAATAAGCGCGGTGCCACCAGCTTGTTGCACAGCAAGATCAAGCTGGGTGGCGACGTCACTGCGGCGGCAGGTCCGGTTGGCCGCGCTGCCGAGGCGGATACCGACGCGTACATGCGCGCCGAAATCCTCACTTACTCGCGCGCTCGCGGACTTTTCGCCGGCGTCTCACTCGAAGGCGCAACACTTCACCCCGATAAGGACGGAAACGAAGCGCTCTATGGCAGCCGGATTCCCGCTCGCATCATCGTCCGTGGCTCCGGACCTCAGCCTCCTGCAGCGGCCGAAAAACTCGTCTCGCTGCTCGACAACGCTTCGCCTCATCCGGCCAAGGCCTAACAAGTCACTGCACTTCGCGAATGCCGGGGGTGGCGGCCCTATGCCGCCGCCTCCGCATTCCTCTCGCGAGTCCCGCAGCGACGTCGTCCTGTAGCTCAGGTCTTCAGACCTGAGGCTTTTTCTCGCATTGAGTCCCGTCGGGACGGCACAATCCCCCGCCACGCCCTTCACCGCCGCACTCTTGGCTTTCCTCTGCGGTCTCTGCGTCTCCGCGGTGCGTTCTTCTCCGTGGACTCTTCTCACTCCTCCGTGACCTCTGTGTTTCGCTTTCGCCTTCTTTCAAATTCCAAATCTGAAATTCTCTCTCGTCTTTGGTTTCCTCTGCGTCTCTGCGGTGCGCTCTTCTCCGTGGACTCTTCTCCCTCCCCTCCGTGACCTCTGCGTTTCGCTTTTGCCTTCTTTCAAATCTCAAATTCCAAATGGCTCTGTTGATTTCCTCGCGCAAACGTATGCGTTATCCCATTTTTATGCCACAGCCGCCGAGCTTGTCATCCTGAGCGCAGCGTCCCGACGCTCTTTAACGCGAAAATCGCGCCTTTACGATTTTCGCGTCGGGACGCGAAGTCGAAGGATGTAGTGCTCCCCTCTAAAACTGGACAGCCTACCTAGGTAGAATCAGGGCCTCCCAAACAGGAGGCAGCATGGGCAGAAGACCACGTATCGATCGAACCCCGGAAGAAAAATGGCAGATCGTGCAGGAAGCAATGAAGAGCGGGAACGCTTCGGAGACCTGCCGAAAGCATGGCATCTCACCGTCCCTGCTGTATCGGTGGAGAGATGAAGCGGAAGAAGGAGCCAAGGCAGCGCTTGGGGGGAGAAGCGCTGCCGCGGCCGAAACGGAGAAAGACCGCCGCATCCGGCAACTGGAACGCACGCTGGGGCGGAAGTCGCTGGAGATCGAAATCCTAAAAAACGTCGTGGGGGAGTGAGCTGCGGTGCCGTTCACTCCCAGGCGCGCGAACTGGTGGCTCAAGGTTATACGGCCACATTGGTGTCCATGACACTGGCGATCAGTCGGTCGAGCTTGTACTACCAGAAGAAGCCGCGAGGCAGCCGTGCCGATCGCACCTACGACGAGCAGATCGTCATGGCCTGCGGAGAGAAACTGGCCTACGGCTATCGGCGCGTGACCTGGTGGTTGCAGCGGAAGAAGGGACTGCCGGTGAATCGCAAACGGGTGCTGCGGGTGATGCGCGAACGTGGACTGCTGGTGCGTTCACGGCGTCTGCGTGCGCGTCGCCGCAAAGAGTGGGGTCGCGTGGAGGCTAGCCGGCCCAACGAAATCTGGCAATCGGACATGACCAAGATCTGGGCCGGTCCAGCGGTGGGTTGGGCCTACTTGGTCTGCGTGATCGACTGCTGCACGCGGGAGATCGTGGGCTGGGATCTCTCCCATCGTTGCCGCACCGAAGATGCGCTGGCCGCAGTGGAGCAGGCTGTACTGGCACGGCTGCCCGAGGGCAGCCGCGAGGCGAACGTGACACTCACCACGGACAACGGCACGCAGTTCACTTCGTCGCGCTTTCTAGAAACACTCGGGCGCCTCGGCATCACCCATCGGCGAACGGCCTATCATCACCCGGAGGGCAACAGCTACATCGAACGGTTCCATCGCAGCTTGAAGGAAGAAGAAGTGTGGACGGCGGAGTATCGCAGCTTGGAAGAAGCGCGGGCCAGCATCGCTCGTTGGATCGAAGAGTACAATCACGACCGGCCTCACCGTGGAGTTCGAAATCGCACTCCGCACGAGGCCTTCTTGAGTTTTGCGCTTGACCTAAAAAACGAGGCCCTGACTGTCTAGTTTTGAAGGGAGCACTACAAGGATCTCTCTTCCAGCCTCTCGAAAACCGAGGATCTCAAGAGAGCCATTCCAAATCTGAAATTCTCCCTCGTCTTGGTTTTCTCTGCGTCTCTGCGGTGCGCTCTTCTCCGAAGTATCTCTCCGTGGTCTCCGTGTTTCGCCTTGCCCCGCCTTTGCCTTCTTTCAAATCTCAAATTTCAAATCTGACATTCTCTCTTCTCAACCAGTACGCCGGATGCATCTCCCCCGTCGGCGGATATAGCTCCTCGCCTTCGCGCACAAATCCCAGTTTCAGCAGCACCGCTCGCGACGCCTCATTCTTCGGATGATGTCCCGCAAACAGCGCCTCCGCTCCGAGCGTCCCAAACCCATACTCAATCGCCGCACGCCCCGCCTCGCTCGCAAACCCTTGTCCCCAAAACGCGCGCCGCAAATGAAATCCCAGTTCGTAGACGCGCGCTTCGTCGCGATACGGTCGCAACCCCGCGCATCCCACATGCTCTCCACCCTCGCGCAAGAAAATCGGCCAGTACTGCACGCCGCGCTCCCGCATCTGCGCGATTTCCCTCTCCAGCCGCGCCCGCACCATCTCCTCCGTGAACGGCCCTCCAATCATTGCCGTCACTTCCGGATCGCCCCACAACTCCATCGCCAGCCGCAAATCTCCCGCGTCCCAGCAACGGAATCCCAGCCGCCCCGTCGTCAGAAAATATTGCACTCTCGCTCCAGCTTCGTTGTTCAGCCTACTCTACTCCCGCGCTTCCGCGCCGCGCACTCCCATCTATCCCTTCGTCTCCGCGCTCTCTGCGTCCTCTGTAGTTAAAGATTTCGAAGTCTTTGGCACCCCTCGCGCCGAAAATCGCCCTCCACAAATTCGCAAAAGGTTTAGAATGCCGCGGTCGCGGTCCCAGTCGCGGCCACAATCTTGCGTCGAATCTTGCGCCAGCCGCTTCGCTGTCGCGAATCCGCTCCGCAAATCCGGCGCACAAAAGTCATCGGAGGCACCATGTTGAACCGAATCATCGTTGCCGCACTGCTTTGCGCCGCCGCTTGCCCCATCCTTGCCGCGCAGACCAAAACCGTCGACGACAAGACCTGCCACATCCCGCTCCCGCCTGCCAGGGCAGCGCCGATTTCGACGATCCCTCCCTAGCCTCCGCCGCCCGCAAAATCGTCGACTCCACCACCGGCTCCCACTAACACCCGGTCTCAAAGGTTTGAGCGTAGCGCCGCGCCTCCCTGCCGCAGGCAAGGACTTCAGCGCGGCGCCGCCGAAGCGTGGCTCGGCGTGTGTCTTTTAGGGGGTCGGAGCTTCAGCTCCGACATGACTGCCATCCTTCATCGAGGGTTTTAACCCCTGAGGCTCCGATTTGCTTTTCTCGGCAAACTGTTCAGTCCGGGGAGCATCGTGGTCGCGTTTCGCCCGCGCCCATAAGGGAAGGCGCGGTGCGAAACGCACCGAAAAATGGAAATGGGGCTTTCGCGCCTTTGCCTCTAGACGCGTTGTACCTGTTGTCCGCCTCGGCCATTTTGGGAGTGCGGTAGCTTGCTGCCGCGTTGCGGCTCAGTGACTGGTTATGAGGGCGGGGGTCTTAGAACTTAACTTTGCTATTGTCGAAGGACCTCGGGTGTCTCGCGCCTACTCATTGACGAGGCTAAACCCAGTCACTACCCATCGACCTTGAAACTTTGCGACCTCGAATTTGAAGGCTCTGCCATCCTCCATTTCGATCTCCTCTTTGTTTGGCGCAGGATGGGAGAGTGTCAAGGACGAACAAAAAACCTCGGGAGGAATATCTTGGACTAGGCTCGCAGCAATTTTCCCGTCGGCAGTGTAGGCAAGAATGGCGGCGAGGTCTCTCGCCTGAGCATATTCAATCGCCCTCGCAACAGTTTCCAGGTCTGGCCGGTTCGTGCTTCGACCTATAAACCGAACCCGATCTGCCGAAAGGTCGTACGTGTCCACGCTGCAAAGCGTGGCCCATACATATGTGTCCACGGCGGAGTGCCAACAGTAGGGCAATGAAATCGACTTCCCGGATGCCTCCAGCTTTCCAATCGCTGAAACAGTGATGTGCTTTGCTTGCGACCCGGGAGACTCCACTTCGTCAAACATTCCCTCCCCGCTGAGCACACCAGCCTGGTGCAGAATGGTTTGCAAGTTGCCGGTCCACGAAGAGTCCCACTGGTAAGCGGCATAGTCAATTCCCTCTTGCCCGTCACCGCAGGAGACGTGCTCAAATCTTGCCAAGAAACGGGGCTCGTTGGACGGACCGCGCTCAAGCGGAAAAATTGCCAATTGCTCATCGCTTACGTGCTCTTCCCATCGAAAACTATCAGTTCCCACCTGCCTCCAAGCCCCGTTCTTTTTCCGCCCACCTTCTGGTAGCAACACGGGGACGGCGAAGACTGAAAATGTAGCCCGGCTCCTAATCGTGAGCTGCAGAACCATTGCTGTCTTGAGGTCAAGAAGCCGATAGTGAAATCGTCGCTCCTGTGGCCAGCTGGCATCCTCGTGGGAACTAATTTCTTCGAATTCCTGTAGTACTGCGTCTCCAGCCGAGGCCGGCGTAGCCGGAGAGCCATTCATTGACGCGAGGACGGCGTTTTCAGCTCTTTCAAGAAGTTTATCCTCGACTTTGTGCACACCGGTTGACGGCACGGCCTCTTTTGCCCACCCGCAGTCGTCCGGCGGTTCCGAAGCAAGTTGAGCCGCTAGCTCCCGGAATGCTTCGACCTCCGGCGTTGGTGCGGCCTTGGCCTGTCCGTACGCCCGTCCGTGCGCTAGCCCAAGCACGCAACAAAAAACACAGGCCGCGCGAGCCGCTGGGGGAAGTTCAACCATCGTCTTCGACGCCGAGTATAACCTAACAGCCGCGGAGAACGTGCCGGACAGCCGTCAGACGCACGCTCCAGTGACAAGGGCGTTGACTCAAAATCAAATAGCGCCTAATATTTAGCTGCCAATGAGAAAAGCCGCGAGCAACCGGATGCTGAAGCTCAAACAAGCGAGTGCCGTCCTCCAGGTCGAACCGAAGGACCTGCAAAACCTCGTCCAATTCGGCGTCGTCAAGCCAAAACGGTCCGCGGGAACCTGCTATTTCGACCGGAGCACACTCCTCGTGGCCAAGGTCGCCCTGTACCTGAAAGACTCTCTCGGAACGCGTACTAGCATCCTTTCGAAGCTGATGGACGCCTTCAGCGGCTCCGAAGAGAAGCTCAAGGCCGAGAACCCGGCTTACGTCCTGTTCACCTGCCGAATCGCTCCAGAAGAAGAACCGATCAAGATCGGAGTTCCTTTCCGAGCATTAGAGGAGCAGATTGAGGAGCGGATGAGCCGGGTCGATCTCTACCGAGACCTGCCGCCTGGCAGAAAGCGCAGGGGATGGAAAAAGGATTTTCTCGAATCGCTGGCACAGGCGGCTAGGGACATCGGAGAGGTCCCCGACGAGGAAATCCTGCGCACGGTGCGGAGTTATCGAAGGGAACGACGCGCCCCGGAGATAACGGTTGCCGCAGAGACCTAAGAGCCGCAAACCGCGCGTTGTTGTTGATACCAGCGTTCTCGTGGCTGGCATCTCGGCTTCCGAGAACCCTTCGTCGAGGGGCGCAACGCCAGTGCCGATGTTCTCCATAGGTGGGCGGAAAAAAGCCATTTCGTCTGGCTGGCCACCGACGACATCCTGGATGAGTACAAAGAAGTCTTGAGGCGCCTCGGCGTTCGGTCAAACTTGATCGGTCGAGTCGTGAACTTGATTCGCGAACGGGCTGAGCAGGTGAAAGTTCGCTCCTCAGTAGAAATCTCCCCAGACCCCGAAGATGACCCGTTCTACCTTTGCGCGGAGTACGGCAAAGCAAACCTCATCCTCACTTTGAACCCGAAGGACTTCCCCGAGAGTCGCCTCAAGGCGAACATTATCTCGCCCGGTTCCGTTCCATTGTGATGCCCGCGTATCTACGAACGCTCTCATCCTGGCTTGCGCCCTAACTTTTTTCATTTTTTTTCAATTCCTGGTCACGATTCGCGATTTTCTAACCCCAATCGATGCTTCGCCTTGCAGACTTGAAACGCCCGTGTCAAGTTGCCACGCATGATAAAATAGTGTCAGTAGGAAAATGAGAGACTAAAGGCACAAATCGGATGCTCCGGCGACCTTCCCCTCCCAATCCCCGGAAGCTCCCTGCCCATTTTCGAATCGAGGATCCGATCAGGATGCTCGTCCTGAGCGGAGCATCGCGAGCGAAGGACCTCTCTTCGGTTCTAATCTATACACTGAAGATTAGAAATCGCCGCAAGCCTCGCCCAATCAACAACTTACATTTTTCTAATCTATGCAAATCCAGGGCCTTTTCTGCCGCTCTCGATCACTCCGTTCTCTCTTCGACCGGATGGCCTCACCGATGCTCTTCAGGAGGTCGGGGCCTGTCTGTCGGCAGTCCCGGTGCACCGGGCGCGGGTGTTGCAGGGGTTTCAACCCCTCAAGCCACAGGGGCTCGCTCCTTGCCTCCCTGCTTCCTTGCACCCTTGCCTCCCCGGCTCCGCGAGCCCCGGGCGAAATCCCGGCGAATCTTAATCTACGGTGACGGGATTAAGCCCTCTCGCAAGTTATTGAAAACAAAGGACGGGGCATGCGCTTAATCTACGGTTGCAGAGGGGCGCTATGAAGATTTCCCGCGACGACGTACTTCGCGTCGCCGAACTGGCGCACCTCGATCTTTCGCCCGAGGAGGTCGAAACCTATCGCGGCCAGCTGGACGAAATCCTCACCTACATCGCGAAGCTCGAAGAACTCGACGTCTCCGCCGTCCAGCCCATGGCACAGGTGCTCGTCCAGCCCGTCTCCGGCAGCCATCCCGAGCTCCGGGAGGATGTCCCAGCCCCTTGCGACGTCGCCGACGACGTCCTCGCCCAGGCCGCGGACGCCAGTAAACCCTTCTTCCGCGTGCCCAAGGTGATCGACCGATGAGCGCGTCATCCACACGGACGATTCCTGCGGTTCGTGCCGCCCTGGAAGCAAGGAAGATCTCTGCCCGCGAGCTGGCCGCCGAGTTCTACTCCCGAATCGACCTTCGCAACGGAGAACTGAACGCCTTCCTCACTCTGTCCCCCGACCGCGCCTACGCCCAGGCGGACCGGATTGATGCCGCCATCTCAAAAGGGGAACGACTCCCGGCTCTGGCAGGCGTCCCCATCGCAATCAAGGACGTCATCAGCACAAAAGGCGTCCGCACCACATGCGGCTCCAAGATCCTCGAGCACTATACGCCGCCGTATGACGCCACCGCCGTCGAACGCCTCGAAGCTGCGGGCGCCGTCATCCTCGGAAAGACGAATTGCGACGAGTTTGCAATGGGCAGCTCCAATGAAAACTCAGCCTACGGACCCGTACGGAACCCGGTTGCCCTCGACCGCGTGCCGGGAGGCTCAAGTGGCGGCTCCGCTGCAGTCGTCGCTGCGGGCCTTGCCGTCGCATCGCTTGGCACCGACACGGGCGGCTCAATTCGCCAGCCCGGCGCCTGCTGCGGAATCCCCGGCATGATGCCCACCTACGGGCGCGTATCGCGCTGCGGCCTGATCGCCTTTGCCTCCTCGCTCGACCGCATCGGCCCGTTCGCGACCACGGTCGAAGACGCGGCAACCGTCATGTCCGTGATTGCCGGCCGCGATCCCAATGATTCCACATCTGCCGTGGTGCCCGTCTCCGACTATGCGGCCGAAATCAAGCGCCCTCTCGCCGGACTCCGGATCGGCGTGCCGGAGGATTATTTCGGTGAGGGCCTCGACCCTGAAGTGAAGGCCAAAGTTCAGGCTGGAATTGCCTTGCTTGAGAAGTTGGGCTGCAAACGTATCCCGCTCCACATGCCTCACACCGATTACGCCATCGCAACCTACTACATCATCGCCACCGCCGAGGCCAGTTCCAATCTGGCGCGATACGATGGCGTACGCTATGGCCTGCGGGTGCCGGGAACGACTCTGAACGAGATGTACCGCCGGACTCGCGCCAAAGGATTCGGTCCCGAGGTCAAGCGCCGCATTATGCTCGGCACGTACGCCCTCTCGGCAGGCTACTACGACGCCTACTACCTCCGCGCACAGAAGGTGCGCTTGCTCATCGCCCAGGACTTCGCGGACGCCTTTCAGAAGGTGGACGCCATCATCACGCCGACAGCGCCGACCCCGGCCTTTCGCCTCGGCGAAAAAACGGCTGACCCGCTGCAGATGTATCTCGCTGATATCTATACAGTTACAGGATCTCTGGCCGGCGTCCCGGGCATCTCGATCCCCTGTGGCGTGACGAAGGCACGCCTTCCCGTCGGCATGCAAATCTTCGGACGCCACTTCGAGGAAGGCCGCGTCCTCCAAATCGCCCACGCCTTCGAGAAAGAGGGCGGCTTTTCGATCTGAGAAAGCGAAAGCTTCGCGCCATACCATCACGTATGGTTCCCGCTGAATTTGGCTTCTCCAATTTTTCGCCGGCGAAAACAGTCCTTTCAAACTGTAGAAATCTTCCTCTGGCAGTCTCCCATTTTCCATGTATGCGCATCCAACTTTTCAGAGGTCCGTTCTTGGTCTTGGAGGGCTCGCGTCTCGCAAGCTGCAGAATGCAGGGGATTTCGAGGCCGTGGGTACCGGAAAGTTCCAGGCCAAATGGTACGGAACGACTATTGCAGGGCGGAAGTAGCAGCGTTTAGTCTGGTTCCACGATCAGACGGAACGTTGTGAGGAGAAACAATGGTCCGGGTCAAATCAAGCCAGAAGTTCTTCACCGAAGACGAAGTCGCTCACTTGACGGGAATCTGCCTGGATCACCTCCGAGGCATGGCCCGCAACCGCCACCTCGGAACCCTCGCCCGCGCCGCCGAAGCCGCAGGCGCCGAGGCCGAGAAGTGGCTGTTCACGCACTCGGACCTGATGATCCTGACTGTGCTACACCCCCGCTGCGAGCACTAGTCCGGCGCAATCCAGCCCTCAGGCAGCTCGCTGCATCCGGCCCGCGTCAAACCCAGTTGTGACCCAACTCCCATAGGGCTATTCTGAAACGCATGCGCTTGCGCCGCAAATTCGCGTTTTGCCCGGCGAAACATGGGCGAACGGTACTTCTTGCTGCTCCGCTGTTGCTCGTGAGCGTCCTGGCGGTCGGTGCCCAGAGCAGTTCGCCGACAACTCCGTCATCGCCTGCGGCACCTCAGGCGCCCGCCGCATCACGCGGTGAGAAGCTCATGCTGAAGGACGGGAGCTTTCAGCTGGTCCGCGAATACAAGGTGGAAGGGGATCGCGTCCGCTATTACAGCATCGATCGGTCGCAGTGGGAGGAGATCCCATCGGCACTAGTCGACTGGGACAAAACAAAGCAAGTCGAAGCGGACCAAGCCAAATACGAGGCGTCGATTGTGACGAAGGTACACCACCAGGAGGAAGGCCGGCTGGTGCAGCCGCTGGATATCGACGCAAGCCTCGAAGCCGCGCCGGGGATATTCCTGCCGCCGGGGCAAGGCGTCTTTGCTTTGGACGGGAAAGTGGTGCTGCCTATTGCATCCGCCGAGCCCACATTCAAGACCAGCAAGAAGCGCGAGATCGAACGAGTGCTGACGCCGATTCCGATTGTTTCCAGCCGGCATTTCGTGCTGATTGCCGGCACGCACGCGAAACTGCGCTTGAAAACAAGCCAGCCAGAGTTCTACATGCGAACGACCCAAGAGGGCGACCCTGAACTCGAACTGGTCACCGCACAGGTGGAGAAGGGTTCGCGGAAGATCGCCCGGGTCGACGAGCTCTTGAGGGAACAGCAAGCAACCGCGCGGGACTTGCCGCTGCAGCGCTGGGAAGTCGCAAAGGGAGTGTACCGGTTCACGCTGGGACAGACATTGGATCCCGGCGAATATGCGCTGATCCAAGTGGTGCCTCAAAAGACAGAAGGGGACCAGTTGAGCATCTTCGTGTGGGATTTCGGAGTGGACCGCCCGACCGCCGCAGCAAACCCCAGCTCACATTGAAGCACTCAAGCAAGAGAGCTACTTCTTGACTGACTCCGGATCCAAGAGATCGGCGAGCAAAGTGGCAAGCGCAGAAACGTGAAAGGGCTTTTGCAAAATGCGGGCTCCCTTTTCGCGGAACTCAGCAATGGTGGTTGAATCCACCAGGTCGCCGGTCATGAAGACGAAGCGCGGCGTGACTCCGGACGCGCCTTTGCGAAGCTGCTCGAAGAGCTGCTGGCCGTGCAAGCCGGGAAGATTGAAATCGCAGACAATGAACTCGTAGCGATGGGAGGCGGTAAGTGAGAGAGCCTCCTCAGCACTCACGGCGCAATCGACTTTCACACCGCGCGCGAGCAGGCCTTCCTGAACGACCTCGCGGATACTCTCCTCATCATCCACCACCAGAACGGAGTGGTTGCGCAGGGGACTGGCACCCCTCCCGGCCGGCCTCGAAGGAGATGCAGGTTCCGCGACCGGCGCTTCGACGAAGGCAGGCAAGCTGACGCGAAACGTAGCGCCGGCATCCTTCTGGGAGTCGACCTCGATGGTTCCACCATGCTCCTTGATGACCGCCAGGGAAATGGGAAGGCCGAGGCCCGAGCCGCCGCCGGGACGCTTGGTGGTGAAGAACGGATCGAAAATTTTCTGGATGTTTTCGGGTGCGATGCCGACACCGTCATCCGACAGCGCAGCGATCACCCGTTGTCCCTCAAGGACTAGAGAGATATCCAGTTTCCCCTGGCTTTTCGCGGAAGATATGGCCTGCTGCGCGTTGGTAACGAGATTGAGGAATGCTTGAGTGAGAAGCTTCGGATCGCCCTCAATGGCCGGAAGATTTTCGGGAGCTTTCAGGGTGACGGTGATGCTTTTCGAGCGAAGCTCCTCTTTTTGAAGAGTCAGGACCTGCTGAAGGAGATCGTTGAGGCGGATTTTTGTCCGGCCGGAAGTCATGGGGCGGGAGAAGGCCAGAAGGTTCTGCACGATGTCCGCAGCACGACGCGCCTGGCGCAGAACGATCTCGGCGTGACGGCGGGCGGCATCGTCCGCGGCGCGCTCGCGCAGAAGATCGCCCACGCCGAGGATGGCTGTTAGCGGGTTATTCAACTCGTGGGCGACGCCGGCGAGCATCTGGCCCATGGCAGTGAACTTTTCGTTCTGAGTGAACTGTTGCTCGATTCTTTTTGAGTCGGTGACATCACGCGCAGAAGCCACGACGCCACTAATCGCTCCGGCGTCATCGTACAGCGGGCTGGCGCTAGCTCGGAGCGTGCGCCAGGAACCGTCGTCCTTCTGGGTCCGAAATTCCACCTGGATCTGCGGGACTTCTCCGGTCAGGACCTTCCGCAAGTCCGCTGCGAGCTGGGCCCGGTCTTCCGGATGGGCTCGGCTACCCAGCCGCTCGCCAATATAGGAAAGCGGCGGGTTTCCAAGGACCTCCTGAATACGCTGGCTGACGTAGGTGTAGTAGCCTTCACGGTCGAGCACAGCGATAACATCCGGGAAGCTTGCGACCAAGCGGCGAACGAATTCCTGTTCCTGGCGCAAGCGGCGCTGAATTTCGAGGCGCTCGGTCACGTCAACGAGCGTCCCCTGCACACGCACGACGCGCCCCTCTGCGTCTCGAACGGCAAACCCGGAGCCGAGGCAGTGAATGCGGGTTCCATTCTTGCGGAGGAAAACGAGTTCTCGATCCTGGACCGAGCCTTTTTCCTCGAGCTCGCGGACGACGGCGTCGCGATCCGAAGGATTCTCATAGAGCTCGCGAAAATTCTTGCGCTGCAGTTCTTCCTTGCTGTCGTAGCCCAGCATGCGGACCAACGCCGGATTCGCATCCAGAACGGCGCCCTCCGGAGTTGAGAAAAAAATCCCCTCGCGCAAAGCTTCAAACAGCTCGGAAAAACGGACTTCGGATTCGAGCTCGGAGGTAATGTCGCGAGCCCAGCCGATGATGGATGTGAGCTTTCCGTCTTCGACGATCGGCTGAACCCAGCAGGAGAAGTGGCGCAACTGCCTCTCGCCGCGCAACTGCGCCGGGACGGTGCCATGCCAATCCTTGATTTGAATGATGGCGGCGACGGCCCGCTGAAAGTCAGCCGCCGTGGGAGAGTCGAGAAAGTCGGTAAAGGGACGGCCAATCAGATCGGGAAAGGAAACACCCAGAATCTGAGCCAAGCGAAGATTGGCCACCCGGATTTCGCCCGAGGCCGAGAGTGTGAAGACGGCCTGGTCCAGATTGTCGATGAGCTCGCGATAGCTGTGCTGAGAACGCGAAATTACCTCGACGAGCTTCTCCATCTGCTCGGAGGACGGAGACGACCCGGCCTGGTGGCCTTCGTGCAGCGAATTCGGGGACATGTTTGGGCCGGGCTCCTGCCTGCCAAAGAGAAAGCTTCGGCAGAGTGGGCGATACAAGGATTTTACCGGGAGATGCGGGGCAGGGCACAAAGAAAACGGGGCGTTATAGCGGGTTTCTCAATAGGCGAAAATGGAACACATCCCAGCTTGGCGGGCTGGGGCAAAAAAAAAGGGGGCGAGCCCTTGGAGGCTCGCCCCCGGTTGAACGCTGAATCAGCTCTCGGCGACCGCGTCCGTATCCTTGCGCAGGAAGTCGAGCGCAGCGGCTTCTTCCGGAGACAGATCGGGCCCTCCGGGCAAGCCCGCCACCATGCCTTCCGACTCTTCCGGCGGAGGCAACTGCGTCAGGAGCTGAATGTTGCGGTAGCGCTCAAGTCCCGTGCCAGCGGGAATCAAGCGGCCCATGATGACGTTCTCCTTCAGGCCACGGAGATAGTCAACCTTCCCGGAAATAGCCGCCTCGGTGAGGACGCGGGTGGTTTCCTGGAAGCTCGCCGCGGAGATGAAGGAATCGGTGGAGAGCGACGCCTTGGTGATACCAAGGAGCAGCGGACGGCCCGTAGCCGGCCTGCCACCGTCTTGAATCACGCGGTCGTTTTCCTCGCGGAAGCGGAACTTGTCGACCTGCTCCTCGAGAAGGAACGTGGTGTCGCCCACATCCTCGACCTTCACCCAGCGCATCATCTGGCGGACGATGGTCTCGATGTGCTTGTCGTTGATGTTGACGCCTTGCAGGCGGTAGACCTCCTGAATCGAGTTCACGAGGTAGGCCTGCGTGTACTTTTCGCCGAGGACCGCAAGCAAGTCGTGCGGGTTCAGCGGGCCATCGATGAGCGGCTCGCCGGCGCGGACGTGCTCGCCTTCCTGAACGTTGATGTGGACGCCGCGCGGGATGGAGTATTCCTTCAACGTCTTGCCATCCTCGCTCTCGACGTAGGTTTTGCGCTGCCCCTTGGCAATTTCACCGTACTTGACGACACCATCGATCTCGCTGATGACCGCGGGATCCTTCGGCTTGCGCGTTTCGAAGAGCTCGACGACGCGCGGCAAGCCGCCGGTGATGTCCTTGGTCTTGGTGGTCTCGCGCGGGATCTTCGCGAGCACGTCTCCAGGCTGCACCTCATCTCCATCCGCGACCATCAAGTGCGCGCGGGACGGCATGAGGTACTTCTTCCGCATACGGCCGGCGGAATCCTTCACCATGATCGTGGGCTGGTGCTTCTCATCGCCGGGCGGCAGCGTGACGACAAGCTGCGAAAGTCCGGTGACTTCGTCCACCTGCTCTTCGATCGTAAGGCCGGGCTGCAGGTCCTTGAACTGGATCGTGCCACCGGACTCAGTGAGGATCGAGAAGGTGTACGGATCCCACTCGACCATGGTCTGGCCGAGCGTGACGGGCTGCCCATCCTCGACGCGCAGGCGAGCGCCATAAACAACGTGGTGGCGCTCCTTTTCGCGGCCCTTCTCGTCCACAACGGCGATGAGGCCGGAGCGGTTCATGGAGATGAGCGTCTTGCCACGGCCTTCGACCACCTTCAGATCGATGAACTTCACGAAGCCGTTGCTGCGAGCTTCGACCTTGGACTGTTCGGTGACGCGGGTAGCCGTACCGCCGATGTGGAAGGTACGCATCGTGAGCTGAGTGCCAGGCTCGCCGATGGACTGCGCCGCGATGACGCCGACGGCTTCGCCCATCTCGACGAAGCGGCCGGTGGCCAGGTTGCGGCCGTAGCAACGGGCGCACACACCGCGACGGGATTCACAGGTGAGCACGGAGCGAATCTTGACGCGCTCAATGCCCGCCGCCTGAATCGCGTTGGCGAGTTCCTCGGTGATTTCCTGGTTGATCTCGACGATGACGTTGCCTTCGTAGTCCTTGATCTTCTCGAGCGAAACGCGGCCGACAACGCGGTCGCGCAACGGCTCGACTTCGACGCCAGCTTCGAGAATCGGCTCGACGAAAATGCCGTCGGCCGTGCCGCAATCGAATTCATTGATGATGACGTCCTGGGCGACGTCAACGAGGCGCCGCGTGAGATAGCCGGAATCGGCGGTCTTGAGCGCCGTATCGGCCAGACCCTTGCGGGCACCGTGAGTGGAGATGAAGTATTCGAGCACGGCCAGCCCTTCGCGGAAATTCGAAGTGATGGGCTGCTCGATGACTTCGCCGGAGGGCTTGGCCATCAAACCGCGCATTCCGGAAAGCTGCCGGATCTGCTGCTTCGAACCGCGAGCGCCGGAGTCCGCCATGACGTAAATCGGGTTGATGACGCCCTGCTTGTCTTGTTCTTCAAGGGCCTTGAACATTTCGTCCGCGACTTTTTCGGTGACGTCGGACCAGATGGCGATGACCTTGTTGTAGCGTTCGCCGTTGGTGATGGCGCCATCGAGGTACTGCTGCTGGACCTTGAAGACTTCGTGTTCGGCCGCATCGACGAGCTTGTACTTCACGCTCGGGATGACCATGTCGCTGATGCCGATGGAGACGCCGGCCTTCGTGGCATAGAGGAAGCCGAGCTCCTTCAGGCGGTCGAGCATGACGACGGTCTTCTCGAGCCCGAAGCGGAGATAGCCGTACTGAACGAGAGCCTGCACGCCCTTCTTCTTGAGCAAGCCGTTGATGAACGGCATGTCGGAAGGCAGGTGATCGTTGAAGATCACGCGGCCGACAGTGGTGTGCAGAAACTGCTTGTTCAGGTGGACGGGCTCCGTGTGCGAGACGTCCTGATCGTCATAGGCGTTCGTGAGATCAATCACCTCGCCGGTGTAGCGAAGGCGAATCGGCGTGAGCAATTCCACCTCTCCCGCGTCGAGCGCCATGATGACTTCCTCGACGGAGCCGAACGCGCGGCCTTCACCCTTGGCCTGCGGCTTGGCCTTGGTCATGTAGTAGATGCCAAGGACCATGTCCTGCGTCGGAACCGCGAGCGGATAACCGTTGGCGGGCGAGAGGATGTTGTGCGAGCTGAGCATCAGCACCGAAGCTTCGACCTGCGCTTCCGGCGAAAGCGGGATGTGCACAGCCATCTGGTCGCCGTCGAAGTCCGCGTTGAACGCGGTGCAAACGAGCGGATGGATGCGAATGGCCTTGCCTTCGACGAGCGTGGGCTCGAACGCCTGAATGCCGAGGCGATGAAGCGTGGGCGCACGGTTGAGGAGCACCGGATGCTCGCGAATCACGTCCTCGAGGATGTCCCAAACGATCGATTCCTGCGCCTCGACGAGTTCCTTGGCCTGCTTGATGGTAGTGCAGTGGCCGGCGGCTTCGAGCCGGTGATAGATGAACGGCTTGAAGAGCTCGAGGGCCATCTTCTTCGGCAGACCGCACTGATGCAGCTTCAGTTCGGGCCCGACGACGATGACGGAGCGGCCGGAGTAGTCCACGCGCTTGCCGAGCAGGTTCTGGCGGAAGCGGCCCTGCTTGCCCTTGAGCGTGTCAGACAGCGACTTGAGCGGGCGATTGTTGGTTCCGCGCAGAACGCGGCCGCGGCGGCCGTTGTCGAAGAGCGCGTCGACAGCTTCCTGCAACATGCGCTTTTCGTTGCGGACGATCACGTCGGGCGCGTGCAACTCCATCAGCTTCTTCAACCGGTTGTTGCGGTTGATGACGCGGCGATAGAGGTCGTTCAGGTCGGAGGTGGCGAAGCGGCCGCCGTCGAGAGGCACAAGCGGACGCAGCTCGGGCGGAAGCACCGGAATGACGTCGAGAATCATCCACTCGGGCTTGTTGCCGCTCTTGCGGAAGGCTTCGAGAACCTTCAGGCGCTTGGCGTACTTGATGCGCTTCTGAAGGCTGGGGTCGATCTTCATCTTCTCGCGAAGCTCTTCCGAGAGCGTCTCAACATCGACGCGGCGGAGCAATTCCTTGATGGCCTCGGCGCCCATTCCGGCGGTGAAGCGGCCGGCGTATTCGCGCTGCAGCTCGCGGAACTTCTCCTCCGGAAGAATGTCCTTTTCCTTCACGCCGGGAGCTTCGCCGGGATCGATGCAGACGAACGTCTCGAAATAGAGGATGTGCTCGAGGTCGCGCATGGTGATGTCGAGCAGATACCCGATGCGGCTGGGCAATCCCTTGAAGAACCAGACATGCGAGCACGGAGACGCAAGCTCGATATGGCCAAGACGCTCGCGACGGACTTTGCTGAGAGTGACTTCGACGCCGCACTTATCGCAGATAACGCCGCGATGCTTCATCCGCTTGTACTTGCCGCACAAACACTCCCAATCGGTGACGGGGCCAAAAATCTTGGCGCAGAAAAGGCCGTCGCGTTCGGGCTTGAAGGTGCGGTAATTGATGGTCTCCGGCTTGGTGACTTCGCCATGCGACCAAGAGCGGATTTTTTCAGGACTCGCGAGGCTGATGCGGATGGAATCGAAATCCGCAATCTGGCTCGCGCGATCATAAGGACTCGAACGATACAAGGGCTGCCTCCTCCCCGGCTACGCCGGGGCTAAAACTCTTCGAAACTTTGTGGCGCGCGCCGCAAACCTTCGGGCTGAATAGCCGGCGCGCGATGCATCAATCCGCTGCGTCCGCCTTCTCCAACTGCGGCTTCTGGCGCTTCATCAGCTCGACATCCAAGCAGAGCGACTGCAACTCGCGAACAAGGACGTTGAACGACTCGGGCACGCCAGGCTCGATGCCGGGCTCGCCCTTGACGATGGCCTCGTAAATCTTCGCGCGACCATAGACGTCGTCGGACTTTGCCGTGAGCAGCTCCTGCAGAATGTGCGCGGCACCGTACGCTTCGAGAGCCCAAACTTCCATTTCGCCGAAGCGCTGGCCGCCGAACTGCGCCTTTCCGCCGAGCGGCTGCTGCGTGATGAGTGAGTACGGACCGATGGAACGCGCGTGGATCTTGTCGTCGACAAGATGCGAGAGCTTGAGCATGTAGATGAAGCCTACCGTCACATTTTGCGCGAAGGCGTCGCCGGTCATGCCGTCGAAGAGCGTGATCTTGCCGCTCTCCGGCAGCTCCGTGAACTTGAGCAAGTGGCGAATGTCCGCCTCGCGAGCACCGTCGAAAACGGGCGTGGCAACCGGAACGCCGTCGCGGAAGCTGTGCGCCAAGTCGAGCAAGGCTTCATCATCCAGCTCCGAGATCATCTTCCACACGGACGTGGGGCCGAAGGCCTCCTTGAACCACTTGCGGACCGCTTCAGCGCGCGATTCGGTGTCGTCCATGACTTTGCCAACGAGAACGCCGAGCTCCTTGGATGCCCAGCCGAGATGCGTCTCGAGAATCTGGCCGACGTTCATACGCGATGGAACGCCGAGCGGATTGAGAACGATTTCGACGGGCGTGCCGTCTGGCATGTATGGCATGTCCTCTTTAGGAACGATGCGCGCGATGACGCCTTTGTTGCCGTGACGGCCGGCCATCTTGTCGCCGACGGAAAGCTTGCGCTTCATGGCGATGTAGGCCTTGACGAGCTTGATCACGCCGGGCGGCAGCTCGTCGCCCTTCTTGAGCTTGGAAATGCGCTCGTCGGTGATCTTGCGAAGCACATCGATCTGGCGAGAAGTCATCTCTTCGACTTCGTCGATCTTCTCGATGAGCAGCGGGTCCTTGTCGTTGAGGCGCAGGCGCTTGAGGTTGCGCGTCGAGATTTTCTCGAGAATGTCGCGCGTGAGCTCCGTGCCCTTGGTGAGCAGGCGCTTGTTCGTGCGCTCGTCGTGCAAGTCGGCGACAAGCTTCTGGCCGCCGAGAAGATCGTTCAAGCGCTTCAAACGCTCGTCCGTGAGAATGCGAATCTCGTCGGCGAGGTTCTTTTCGAGCTTCGCGACCTGCGAACCTTCGATGGCCTTGTGGCGCTCATCCTTCTCCGCGCCCTTGCGGCAGAAGATCTTGACGTCGACGATGGTGCCCTCGATGCCCGGCGGGCAGTAAAGGGAAGCGTCGCGAACGTCGCCGGCTTTCTCGCCGAAAATCGCGCGGAGCAATTTTTCTTCCGGGGTCAGCGTGGTTTCGCCCTTGGGAGTGACCTTGCCGACCAGGATATCGCCGGGACGCACGGTCGCGCCAATGCGAATCACGCCGCTTTCGTCCAAGTTGCGCAGGAACATCTCGCTGATGTTGGGTATATCGCGCGTGATTTCCTCGGGTCCCAGCTTGGTGTCGCGGGCCTCGATCTCATACTCCTCGATGTGGATGGAAGTGTAGTAGTCGTCCTTGACCAGCTTTTCGCTGACCAGGATGGCGTCTTCGAAGTTGTAACCGCGCCAGGGCACGAAAGCCACGAGAACGTTGCGGCCTAGGCCGAGTTCGCCGCGATCGGTGCAAGGACCGTCAGCAAGAACCTGAGCGGTCTTTACGCGATCGCCTACGCGAACGAGCGGCTTCTGGTTGATGCAAGTGTTCTGGTTGGAACGCTTGAACTTGGTCAGCGTATAGATGTCGGCGCCGACTTCGCGGCTGAGTACGCCAGAGTGATCGCTTTCCACGCGGACGATGATGCGCTCGGAGTCGACCTGATCGACGATGCCATCGCGCTTGCAGAGCACGACCGCGCCGGAATCGCGGGCGGTAACGCGCTCCATGCCGGTGCCAACGAGCGGCGCTTCGCCG
>DATJWH010000015.1:0-55462 GCA_035501415.1 Candidatus Limnocylindrales bacterium
CATCCCGAGCGGAGCGTCCCGACGCTTTTTCCCGCGAAAATCGCGCCTTTTCGATTTTCGCGTCGGGACGCGCAGTCGAGGGATCTCTCTTCCAGCCTCTCGAAAACCGAGGATCTCAACAGAGCCATTTCAAATTTGAAATTGCCTTTCGCTTTGTCGGTGCCTGGACGAGCCGGGGCAGATCTGGTTTCGAGCTCGCTGCCGCCAGCCCACAACTTTTTTCAACTGTTTTCAAATTTCTTCGATTCCTGATCACAAACCGCGATTTCGTAAACCCAATCCTTCCTTTGCTTTGCAGACCTGAATCACACGTGTCAAGTTGCCACGCATGATAAAATAGTGTCAGTAGGAAAATGAGAGACTAAAGGCCAAAATCGAATGCTCCGGCGATCTTCTGCTCCCAACCGCCGGGCGCTCCCTAGCCAATTTCTAATCTATACACTGAAGATTAGAAATCGCCGCAAACCTCGCCGAATCAGCAACTTACATTTTTCTAATCTATACAAAACCGCGGCCTTTTTTTTGTCGGATTACGCTTCCTCTTGTTCTTCCTCCGCGCCCTCTGCGCCTCTGCGGTGGGCTCCGTCCTGTTCCTGGTCCCGAGCGAGCAACGCGAGCCGAGGGATCCCTCCGCCGCCAGTGCGTGATCCCTCGGCGAAACTCCCGCGAACCTTAATCTACGGTACGGGGATTAAAATCTCTCGTAACTCGTTGAAAACAAAGGACCGGCACCATGCTTAATCTACGGTTGCAGCCAGTCTCGCCACGAAGAGGCTTTTCAGGAGGCCGGGGCTTCAGCCCCGGCGTACCCGGGCCCTCTTCCTCAGGGGTTTTAACCCCTGAAGCCAAACGGGCTCGCTCCCTGCCTCCCCGCTTCCTTTCATCCTTGCGTCCTCCCATCCGGAGGCCTTTAATCTACGGTTCTGGGATTAAAAACTCCCGTAACTCGTTGAAAACAAAGGACCGGCACGATGCTTAGTCTACGGTTCCCGGGGCGCTTCATTCTTCATCTGCGTTCATCTGTGTTCATGTTCCTCGGCGGTTTCATAATCCTGGCCTTCCCAGCCGCGGCCCGCTCCTCCGCCCACTTCTGCGACTCCCGCGACCACTGCCCCTGCTCCCGCTTCCTCGCCAAGTCCCCCGCCGCCGCTCTGTCGCCTCAATCCACCATGTCCGGCATGACCATGCAAATGCCCGCCTCCAAAGCCACCTTCATCGACCAGATTCTCGCCCACTCCAGCGCCGGGACCACCGCCGAGCCCGCTTCCACTCCTCATCCCATGCTCATGACCACCGCCGCCAACTGGACTCTCATGTTCCACGGCAACCTCTTCCTCAACGCTCTCCAGCAAACGGGCCCGCGCGGCGCCGACAAAGTCTTCAGCACCAGTTGGCTGATGCCCATGGCGCAGCGCTCGCTCGGCCCTGGCACTCTCACGGCGCGCGCGATGTTCTCCCTCGAACCCGCCACGATCACCGATCGCCGCTATCCCGAACTCTTCCAGGTCGGCGAAACCGCCTTCGGCAATCCCATCGTCGACGGCCAGCATCCTCACAACTTCGTGATGGAAGCCGCCGCTCTCTACGACATCAAGCTCGGCGAAAACGCGCTCTTCTCCATCTACGCCGCGCCCGTCGGCGATCCTTCCATCGGGCCCGAGGCCTATCCGCACCGCGCCTCCGCTTCGGAAGATCCAATGGCCGCGCTCGGCCATCATCTCGAAGATTCCACTCACATTTCCGACGACGTCGTCACTCTCGGCTTCGCTTACAAAATCGCTCGCATCGAAGTTTCCGGATTTCATGGCCGCGAGCCGGACGAAAATCGCTGGACCATCAGCCAGGGCGCCATCGACTCGTGGTCCACGCGCCTCACCGTAAATCCCGCCGCGAACTGGAGTGCGCAATATTCCATCGCGCGACTCCACAGCCCCGAGCAGTTGTTTCCCGCTGAGGACACTCTCCGCATGACGGCATCCGTCGCCTACAATCGCCCTCTCGCAGGCGGTTCGGGCAACTGGGCTTCGATGCTTCTCTGGGGACGCAACGAGGATCTTCCCGGCGGCGAAGTTTTCAACGGCTATCTCGCCGAAAGCACGCTCAAATTTCTCCGCCGCAATTACGGCTGGACGCGCATCGAAAATGTCGACCGCACGAATCTCCTCGAACTCGGCGAAAATCCGCTTCCGCCCGGCTTCGAGGAACATTTCCTCGCGCGAATCCAGGCTTACACCTTCGGCTACGACCGCGAATTCGATTTCGTCCCGCGTGTTTCAACCGCGCTTGGCGGTCAATTCACGCTCTACGGCAAGCCGGCCTTTCTCGACTCCCTCTACGGTTCGCATCCGGCAGGATTCCTTCTCTTCCTCCGCTTCCGCGCCGTTCCTCTAGCCGGAAAATAACCATGCCCTCCATCTTCGTCTCTCTTCGCTCTGTGCAAGGCGTAGCCTTCGCTCTCAGCGCTCGGCACCGCCGAATTACAAAACCCCGCTGCGCATCCTTGATGCTATACTTCCCTTGCAAACACGCCCGCAACACGCCGTACTCTTCCGCGGAGAGGTGGCCGAGAGGCTTAAGGCGGCGGTTTGCTAAACCGTTGTACTGGCTAAAACCGGTACCGGGGGTTCGAATCCCCCCCTCTCCGCCAGCCTTTTCGTCACCGCTTTCCCCTCCACTTCCGTTTTCCGGCACCGCGATCGCTCGCGTTGACTTCCCTCACAGAGCGCACCTAAGATGAGCCAACTCTCCTCATGATCGGCCAGACCATCTCGCATTACCGCGTCGTCGGCCAGGTCGGCGGTGGCGGCATGGGCGTCGTCTACGAAGCCGAAGACCTCAGCCTCGGCCGCCGAGTGGCTCTGAAATTTTTGCCCGATGAACTCGCGGGCGATCCGCAGGCTCTCGAACGCTTCCGCCGGGAAGCCCGTGCGGCTTCCGCGCTGAATCATCCGAACATTTGCACGATCTACGAAATCGTTGAGGACGGCCGGCGCCTCTTTATCGCCATGGAGTTGCTGCAGGGCCAAACGTTGAAGCAGCGCATCGCGGGCAAGCCGCTGCCAATTCACGATTCGCTCGATCTCGCCATCGAGATCGCCGATGCGCTCGACGCGGCCCACGCGAAAGGCATCGTTCACCGCGACATCAAACCGGCCAACATCTTCATCACTGAACGCGGGCATGCGAAACTTCTCGATTTCGGTTTGGCGAAGCTCGCCCCGTCAACCGAATCATCCAGCCTTTCGTCGATGCCCACGGCCAGTCACGGCGAGCCTCTCACGGGCCCCGGCACAGCGGTGGGCACCGTCACCTACATGTCCCCCGAGCAAGTTCGCGGCGAAGAGCTCGACGCGCGAACGGATCTCTTCTCGTTTGGCGTCGTGCTTTATGAAATGACCACCGGAATCCTGCCCTTCCGCGGCGACACCTCGGGCCTCATCACCGAAGCAATCCTGAATCGCGCTCCGGTCGCCCCCGTCCGATTGAATCCGGATGTGCCGCCGAAGCTCGAGGAGGTAGTCAACAAGGCGCTCGAGAAGGACCGCAAGCTCCGCTATCAAAGCGCGGCCGACATGCGCACGGATCTCCAACGGCTAAAGCGCGATTCGGACCCGAGCCGGCCCTCGGTCACCGTCGCGGCCGCGCCAGCCGCGCCTGCAAAACGGATGCGGTGGGCCGGTGCAGCCGCAGTCGCCATTGGAGCTCTCGTGGTCGCCGGCTGGCTGCTGCTTTCGCGCAAAGCCCACGCCCTGACGGACAAGGACACCATCGTCCTCGCCGACTTCGCCAACACAACGAACGATCCGGTATTCGACGGCACTTTGCGGCAGGGACTGTCCGTCCAACTTGAGCAATCGCCCTTCCTCAGTATTGTTTCCGACGAGCGTGTCCAGCAGACCCTTCAGCTGATGGACCAAAAGCCCGATGCAAAGTTGACTCCTCAGACCGCCCGGCAACTGTGCCAACGCATTGGAAGCGCCGCGGTTCTCGACGGCTCGATTGCGCAAATCGGAACGCAGTATCTCCTCACGGTAAGGGCCGTGAACTGCTCGAGCGGCGACACATTGGTGAGTGCCGAAGCCACGGCCAGCGATAAGGATCATGTTCTCAGCGCGCTTGATAAGACATCCTCGGAGATTCGAAACAAGCTCGGCGAATCGCTGAAGACGGTCCAAAAATTCGACACTCCCCTGGCGCAAGCCAGCACCTCGTCACTTGAAGCCCTTCAGGCCTTCAGCGCCGGCTATAAGGTTCTGTACGGTGCAGGCGGTCCGCCCCAGGCAATTTCCTTCTTCAAACGCGCCACCGAACTCGACACGAGTTTCGCGATGGCTTACGCGATCCTGGGCCGCGTGCTGATGGACGTTGGAGAATACAGCGATGCGGTCGTAGCCACGCAAAAGGCGTATGAGCTTCGCGACCGCGTCAGCGAGCCGGAGAAGTACTTCATCACGGCCTCGTACCACATCATCGTGACGGGCAACCTCGAAAAGGCAGAAGAGCCTTGCCAGCTTTGGTTGCAGGCTTATCCCCGCGCTGTCGAGCCGCGGAATTTCCTGGCCGGACTGATTTACCTGACACTGGGGCAGTTTCAGAAGGCCGTCGATCAGGCTGAAGAAGCCGTTCGCGAGTATCCGGACCTGCCTATCGCCTACTCCCACCTGATATACGGCTACGCGGGCTTGAACCGGCTCGACCAGGCGAAAGCGGCTTACGCTCGGGCTGCGCAAAACAAGGTGGAGTCAGTCGCGTTCTTGGATACGACTTTCTATCCCATCGAATTCGTGGAACGCGACACGGCCGGCATGGCTCGGCTTGTGGCGCGGTCGGAAGGGCATCCCGGAATCGAGGAGGTTATGGAAGCCTACGAGGCGCTCACTGCCGCCTACTTCGGAAAGCTGGCGAAATCGCGTGAGTGGTCAAGGAAGGCAGCAGCTTCTGCACATCGAAACGAAGGGAAGGAAGACGAAGCAAATCTCGTGACCTCTGCGGCGCTGATTGAAGCGCTCTTTGGAAACGCGAAGGAGGCGCGCGACCAAGCGCACACCGCGCTCGATCTCTCAACGGCCCGCGAGACCGAATATGGTGTCGCGCTGACTCTCGGGTATCTCGGTGACACTGCGCAACTTGTGAAGGCGGAACAGGATTTGGCCAAGCGCTTTCCAGAAGACAGTCTGGTCCAGTTCAATTATTTGCCCACGGTTCGCGCCCGTCTAGCCCTCAACCACAACGATCCTCGCAAGGCCGTCGAAGAGGTGCAGGCGGCGACTCCCTACGAGTTCGGAGAGCCTCCTGGCTTGATCGGATTCTTGATGGCGTACCCGATTTACATCCGCGGCGAGGCTCTCCTGGCACAGCACAAGGGACGGCCGGCCGCGGACGAGTTCCAAAAGCTGATCGATCACCCCGGCGTCGTTTTCAACGAACCAATCGGAGCGCTCGCGCATCTGCAACTGGGGCGGGCCCTCGCGATGCAGGGCGATATGGCCGGCGCAAAGGCGGCCTATCGAGACTTCCTCACGCTGTGGAAGGACGCCGACCCGAACATCCCCATTCTCGTCGCCGCGAAGTCCGAAAACGCCCGACTCAGGTGAACCCGGTCCAGGCAAATCATGATTCAGGACATCGAAACTAGCGACGAGGGAAAAAATCTGGCGTCTGCCAGTAGGGAGGAGACCGGTTCCGTCGAACTTCAGGCCGGGCCATTGCGAAAATCCCAGGCCGCGTCGCTCGTGGCGCGCGCCAGCGCATTCATTCTGCTACTGGGCGCAATTTATTTAGCCGCGCGCCAGGGGATTGCAGCTTGGTACTTTCATGGAAGCCAGCCCGATGATCTGGCAGAGGCGATGCGCTGGGATCCCGCGAATCCGCAGTATCCCGACGCGCTCGCCAACGTGACCCATTTCTACTCGGACACTGCGAATCCCGGCCGCATCATTCAGCTTTGCCAGACGGCCGTCAGCCTCAGCCCATATAATGCCCATTACTGGGCGGACTTGGGGTCTGCCTACGATTGGGCGGGCCGCCCTTCGGACGCGCTTCGAGCCTTCGAACACGCCCACACCCTCTTCCCCAATTCTTCGGAAATCAACTGGCGCCTCGCGAACTTCTACGCGCGCACCGGCAGGATTTCCGGCGCGCTTCCATTGCTTCGTAGTGTGCTGCTGGCGGGTGACGTTGACTCTCGTCAAGTCTTTGCGCTTACTAGCAACGCCGGCGCCGATAGCGAGGCCGTACTGAACCAGATGATTCCGGCGCAATCGTCTTTCTTGATCGCCTATTTGAATTTTCAAGCTACTGCTGGACACAGTGACGCGGCAAACGCTGCCTGGGATTATCTCCTCGCCTCGCATCTGCCCTTCGAGGCCGCGCAGGCGCTTCCGTATCTTGATTCGCTAATTCAGCAGCGCGATCTCGATGCCGCTTCAGCCGTTTGGCAGGAGCTTCGCGAGCGCTTCCCGCGGCAGGCGGCGCCGCCGGGCCCGAATGGCGACGTGATCACGAACGGCGAATTTTCGGTCCCAATTCTGGACGGCGGCTTCGACTGGCGAGTGATTCCCGTGGCGGGCGCGGCCGTCCACATTACCCGGCTTGCGGAGCCGAATGAAGAGGGCTCGCTTCAAATTGAGTTCGATGGCAGCCAAAACCTCGATTACGGCAACGTGCTTCAGCTGGTTCGCGTTCAGCCGCGGACGCGCTACCAGTTCTCCGCGGATCTTCGCACGCGCGACATCACCACGGACAGCGGCCCGCGATTCCAGGTGTACGACATTTCGGACATGGCCGGGCTGTTTTACGCTGCGCCGAACCACACGGGAACCTCATCGTGGTCCCAAGACACGCTGAGCTTCGAAACGGGAGCCTCTACCCGGCTGTTGGTCGTGCGGATCGCCCGTCCCGCGAGCTCGAAATTCGACAACAAAATCGCTGGCATCCTGTGGGTGCGCCGTGTCGTGCTCGTTCCGGTTGCGGGAGGCGGGAAACATTGAAAGGGGGCTGTGACTCGCGATAAAATTGACTGAGGTTGTTCTGCGCTGGTCCCTGCCCGAAGAAGACGCGATGCCTGATACCTTTCGACAAGGCGAAAGCGGAGACGCCCTCGGCATAGCGGAAAGCCGAGCTCACGCGCGAACGCGCGTCAACGCCCTTGCCTACATCGAGCTCGCCGAGGGAAATGGCGGGCTAATTCTCAACATCAGCGAGGATGGACTCGCTGTCCAGGCTGTGCAGGTCCTGGCCGCCGATTTTTTCCCCAGCCTGCGGTTCCGTTTGCCAAAGACCGACATCACCATCGAAGCGGCCGGAAGGATGGTGTGGCAGATCCGGTCGAAGAAGGAAGCGGGTATTCAATTCGTCGATCTGCCGGAAGAGGCGCGGGGCCGAATTCGTGAGTGGATCGCCGCCGACCCTTCACGGATCGCGGGCGCGCGCGAAGTCGCCGCGCGTGGCATTGCGGCGAAAGGAACGGCCAGCCCCGCCGTTTCCACCGGGCCTCCGCAGGAGAAGCCCCAACCATCGCCTCGCATGCCTTCGCGGCCGCAGCCCGTTGTCCCTGCTCAATCAAACGCAGCACCGGCGTCCGCGCCGCCACCCAAGCCGGCAGCCACGGCACCGACGTCCCAGGCTCCTCCGCCACCGCAGACGCCTGCCGGAATTCAATCAAAGGCACCCGCGGTGCCCGCGCAACCTCCGCCAGCAGCGTCCCAGGTTCCTCCGCCGCCACAGACTCCCACCAGCATTCGGTCCAATGCACCGGCCGTGCCTCCGCAACCTCCGCCCGCGCCGGTGCCGGCCGTCACCGTGCCTCCCTGCACTTCCGTCCCCGAGCCTGGCGGCCCTGCACCAACCGGACGAACGGCTCCGCCGCCGCCGAGGATTCCAGGGAGTGACGCCACGGTGCCTTTCAGGGCGGCAACTGCTCCTGCCGTTGCGCAGCCGATTCGCGAACGTTTTTCTGCGGACGCACCGTTCCGTCCCCGGTTTCCGAATACTCCGCAGTGGGTCAGGCCAACGCTGGAAGACATGGAGATGGAGTTCAAGAACCCCCGGCGCTGGTGGGCTTACACAGCCGCGCTTGGGTTCCTTGCCGCGCTCGGAGTAGTCACGATGCTGCTCTTCGATCCGGGCGCGATCAGTCGCGCCCTTCAGCAAAATTTGCCGAGTCAACCTGACGTTGCCGCCGTAAATTCTGCGTCCTCGCCGACAGCCACGCCGCAGGCAAATGCTCCAGCGGGATCCAACGCCCACTTGCCATCGAGCACCCACAAGCCGCCGGCGGGAATGGCTTCCCCGAGCGGCGCGGCAAATCAAGGTTTGGCGCAGAATCTCTCGCCAGCCACGTCCGGAATTTTGAACTCGAAGCCGCTCGCGAGCCAGCGAGTCAGCGGATTGGCCGGCGCAGCGAGCCAGCAGGCTGCGCAGCCTGCGAGGCCAGAAGTACGGCAGCCCGTGAGCACTCCTTCGGGAACAGCGAATTCAGCGGGCAGTCCACCGCTAGAATCTCCGAAGACCACCGCGACCCAAGCTCGGCCGACAGAGCCAAGCCCGGCCGTCCCGCAGCGACAGTCGCCAGAGCCCGTCACTTCGCCCAATTCATCCGCGGCTGCGGAGAAGCCGACAACCTCACAGCGGGATCAGGACGCCTACGCATATGCGCGCCGCGATCAGGATGCCTACGCACAAAATGCGAGCAAGCCGATCGAACCCACGCGAAGCGCGCCCACTCGCGCCGCCGCGCCGCCGCCGAACTCCACCGAATCACCGAACACTGGCACTTCGCCTGTTGTGCCAAGCGTGCCCCTCGAGGGCATTCCGAGCGGTTCAGTGGCCGGCAGTTCCCAGTTCCATGCGATCCGCATCCCCCCGGAGCTGCAGTCGAAAGCCGCCCAGCTTGCCGGCAATTTGCAGATCGGGCAGCTTCTCTCCAGCTATTCACCTTCGTATCCCGTGGAAGCGGCGCGGCAAGGCGTGGAAGGCGTCGTGAGGCTCGATGTGATTGTCGGGCCGAACGGCGACGTGCAAAGCGCGAAAGTGTTGAGCGGGCCGCCAATGCTCACGGACGCGTCGATCAACGCGGTGAAGCAATGGCGCTACGGCGTGACTCTGCTCGGTGGAAACGCGATTGGATCGGAACAGTACGTAACGCTCGTGTTCCGCCTTTCGAAGTAAGCTGAATCAAATCAGGCGACGATCGATCACGTCGAGGGGCTGACCGACTGGCTGTGCCCGTGCCCGGCAAGCGCCGCTGCCGCTCCTGCAGCGCCTGCTCCCGCCACTCCCAGAATGATCCATCCGGTGTGGCTGTTCTTCGCCTGCTTCTGCACCGGGGTAACGGTCGAGGGCGGATTCGCGGCTTCCTCCGTCTGGCCCAGGGCGCCTTCCGCGGAAATTTGCAGCGACTGCCCGACGCTCAACACGCGCCCATTCGCACCCTGTAGCGGGATCACTCCAACGCTTCCGTCCAGGCACGCCACGGCGAACGAACCGCTGGTCGTCTTGTCGACGCGGGCCGCCGACGCCTCAATCTGAATCACCGGCGCCACGACAAAACCCCCGGCTTTCAACGTGACGTCCGTCGAACCCGCAAAGGAATCCATCACCACCGTGCCAGAAACGAGTTCGGCGAGATAGCGCGGATCGCCAGCGAAAATGAGATGGGTCTGCTGGGAGATCTTGAAAGAACCCTTGCCGCTCATCGTAAAGGTGGCGGTGCCGGAAGCTCCGGTTAGGACCGTGTCGCCCGCGAAAATTGTGACTTCAGCGGGCGCGGGCGTGCCGTTGACGGAAACGTCGCCAATCGTGGAAAGCGAGCCGAGAGGCTGGTGCTCCTGAGCGCGGGACCCAGCTCGCGCACTCGCCAATCCGGATGAAAGGACCAAGACCAGCGTCGCGGCCACGTGCAGCGAAGGGCGGGAGAATCTCATGGCTTCTCTATACGGCCGTTCTGTGTGGGCGCTGCACGAACGCTCCTAAGCGCAGCCCAAGACCAGCCTTCGATTAATTACCACCTCTACCCCCGATTGTCCATACCGCGGCTGTGGAGTAAGCTTCGCAAGCCGGAGCGCCCGTGAAAGCACTGCACATCGTGAAGACGGCTGTCGGCGCAAGATGGGCCTGGGAGCAGGTGCGCGCGCTGATTGGGCTGGGCGTGGACGTGGCGGTCGCGCTGCCGTCCGCAGAGGATGGGCTCGCGCCTGAGTATCGCCGCGTGGGCGCAAACGTGATTTGCGCCGACCTGGATTTTCCCGCGCGGCAGCCGTGGCTGCTGCCGGGCGTGCTGGCTCGCTGCCGCAGCGTGGTGGCGGAGGTGCAGCCGGACTTGATTCACACGCACCACGTGGGCACGACCTTCGTCGCGCGTCTCGCGCTGGGCAAGAACTCGAAGATTCCTCGGGTGTTTCAAGTGGCGGGTCCGCTGCACCTGGAGTCTCCGGCGTTCGCGCAGATCGACCTGCGGCTTGCAGGTCCGCGCGATTATTGGATCGCGACCTGCGAATGGACGCGTCGCAAATATCTCGAGCTGGGCGTTCCAGCGGAGCGGGTCTTCCTTTCATACGCGGGCACGGACGTCGATCGATTCACAGCCACGCCGACCGGCAAGTTGCGCGCGGAACTCGGAATCGGGGACGGCGTGCCTCTGGCCGGCATGGTTGCCTACATGTACGCGCCGAAATGGTTTCTCGGGCAGGAACGCGGGCTCAAGGGTCACGAGGATTTCTTCGCGGCGCTAAATCGCGTGCGCGAGGAAATTCCGAATGCGCGAGGCGTTGTCATCGGCGGGGCCTGGGACGGCGCGGCTTGGTATGAGCAGCGCGTGCGCGAACGCGGCCGATCGATGTGCGGCGACGCGCTCTCGTTCTTGGGGACGCGCTTCGACGTGCCGGCGCTCTATCCCGATCTCGATGTGGCCGTGGTGCCGTCGCATTCCGAAAATTGCGGCGGAGCGCTCGAACCGCTGCTCAGCGGCGTTCCCGTCGTCGCAACAAATGTCGGCGGACTCCCGGATCTGATTCGCCCGGGAGAAACCGGCTGGCTCGTTCCTGCAAGGAATCCCGCCGCTCTGGCGGGCGCGATGCTCGAAGCGTTAGAAAATCCGCGTCAGGCGCGCAACCGCGCGATGGCAGGGCGCACGCTGGCCCGCTCGCTATTTGATGTGGGCGAAAACGCGCGAGCGATTCTCGAGGTTTACGGCGCCGCTCTCGATTCGGCCCAACGCACGGTCGTGCTCGGAGACCACTCACCGGACGGGAAGCGAATCAGAATTCTTCACGTTCTGGGCAGTCTCGATCCCGGCGGGGTCGAGACATGGTTGATGCATGTGCTGCGGCACATCGACCGCCGCCGCTTCCAGCTCGACTTTTGCACGCTCGGCCCGCACGCCGGGCTCTACGCTGCGGAAGCAGAGGAGTTGGGCAGCCGGATCTTGCGGTTCCCGCGGCGTTTGGGCGCGCGAGGGTTTCGCAAGCGGTTCATCGAGATTCTGCGCGAGGGCCGGTACGCGGTTGTTCACAGCCACGTGCATCTCTTTTCGGGAGTGCTGCTGCGGTGGGCGCAAGACGAGGGTGTTCCGGTTCGCATCGCGCACAGCCATACGAGCCGCGACGACAAGGCGAGTACGCTCTCGCGGCGACTCTACCGGCGATTGATGAAATCGTGGATCCATCGCTATGCGACACACGGCCTTGGCGCTTCCGAGTCGGCCGCGCGCCAACTTTTCGGCGCCGACTGGCGCAGCGACGGCCGATTTCGAGTTCTCCACTGCGGAATCGATCTCAGCCCGTTCGAGGAACCGGTCGCGGCTGAAGACGTGCGGCTGGAACTTGGAATCCCTGTTGACGCACCCGTTGTCGGACACGTGGGCCGCTTCGTCACGGCCAAGAACCATTCTTTTCTTCTTGAGATTGCCGCGGAAATTGCGAAGCGCCGGCCCGACGTTCACTTCCTTCTGGTCGGTGACGGTCCGCTGGGTCCGCAGATCCAAGCCAAAGCTGCTTCGATGGGCTTCAACGGCAGTATGCATTTCGCCGGAAGGCGAACCGATGTGCCCCGATTGATGCGCGGCGCTATGGGCGTCTTCATTTTTCCGTCTTCTTGGGAAGGTTTGCCGTTGACTCTCATCGAAGCCCAAGCAGCCGGTCTCCCCTGTATTTCGACTGATAACGTCACGGACGAGGTCAATATCGTCAGGGAGCTCTCGATTCGGTTGGATCGGTCTCGTACTTCCGCTGAGTGGGCGCAGACAACCGTGACGATCCTCGAACGAGGACCCGCGGGAGCGCGAACTGGTGCAGCGACAATTGCCGCCACGGACTTCGAAGTGCGGCGAAGCACACTGCGTCTAGCTGACTTGTACCTCGACTCCACAAGGTAGGTAAGGTTGGGCAAAGAGGAACGATATCTGAAGGCAGTCGCAATCGCCATCTGGGGTGGCGCGGCCGTCGTCGCGGTCTGGCTGACCCAGCGTTACAACAACGAATCGGCCCTCGCCTTGACCGGCGGCTTCGTTCTGTTGGCCTCCTTAATGCTATCGCGCTACGCACTAGGTCTCGCGTTCACGTCGAGCCCACTGCTCTACCTGGGATTGCTCGGCATCTTCCATTTCGGCCTCGTCGTGCCCTGGGCCCTGGGGATTTACAACCTCAACCGTGTCTCATGGTTCGACCCATATGGTCTTTCGCATGGAATTCGCTTGGTGGTCTACTCAGTGATCGCCTACCAGGTGGGGTTGCTCTTGAGCTTTGGCAGAGGAGTGTCATCGTCGACTCGGCAGGCGGAAGGACGCATAAAGCTCGAAAGCTCAGAACTGTTTGCCGTCGGGCTGTTTTTGTTCCTGGTTGCTGTCTCGATGTTCGTCGCTGGTCTCGTGAGCCTGGACCCATCGGGATATTACCGGCTCACTTATTCAGAAACATTTCGGTTAAGAGCGGAGTCAGACCCGAGGTTCTTTGGTTCTGGAATGACGATTGGGTCCATCGCTCTATGTCTCGCCTTCGCAGGTGCTTCGAGGCTTCAACTGAAAATCGCGTTCCTCTGTGCGGGCGTTTGGGTATTGGCACTGTTCTACCTGGGCTTTCGCGGGCCTGCGTTGATCGCGGGACTCATCGCCTGCGTACTTGCGCTAAAGAAGGGTGTGACGTTCCCCCGCTGGGCTCCTTGGGTCGCAGTAGCAATCCTGCTCGTCGCCGTCCCCGTCGAGCGAGTCATTCGCGAAGAACCCCTGAATCAGCGTTCGTTTTTCTCAACACTACAGAACCTGAACATCCTGGACGCGCCCGCGGAAATGGGTACGAGCATCCGCCCTCTGGTTGAAACTGCGGACCTCATCGACGCCACGAATTACCGCTTTGGACGGACGTATTTGATTGGCGTCGAGGGCATCCTGCCGAATCTCGCGTTGAGATGGGAGAATTCCTCCACGGAGTCCCTGGATAATCTGCCGCCAAGCCACTGGATCACTGCCGTGACAGATCCATGGACCTATCGGACCTACGGAGGAATGGGATTTTCTGCTGTGGCTGAGCCATACATGAACTTCGGCCCAGTGGGCATGATCGTTTTCTTCCTGGGAATAGCCTTCATTCTCGTTCGGCTGGAGCAAGTAAGTTTCCGAAATGCCTACGCGCTTGCAGCCTGGGGACTTATATTGGGCCCCCTCCTCTGGACGACCCGGAACGATTTTTCCAACTTTTTCCGCCCAGCCATTTGGGGCGTGGCCTGCCTCGTTCTGGTTCGTATGTTCAGTGGCGGCTACTCGAGCATAAAAGAGGTTTGGTGGCGCGACGAGCTCCGGCCAAAAACACAGCCCCGCGAGCCGCGCCCCGCCTAGGGTGGCACGACCACTTGCGCGCTCTGCTCACAAGTGAAGCTCACTTCGAAGCCTTTCAAACCAGAGGGGTCTACGTTGAAGGCCCGGCAAAATATTCCACCTGGGCGAATTACCTTGAGACTTTCGACGAAGTAGTCGTGTTGGCGCGAGTTGCCGAAGGTGCTTCGCCCGCATCGGAGGAAGCACGCGCGGATGGTTCGGGGGTTTCCTTCTGCGCTCTGCCCGACTACCACGGCCCCTGGGGATACCTTCGCCGGCTGCCGGAGTTGAAGCGCCGCGCTCGCGAAGCAATCCGCAATTGCGACGCCTACGTCCTTCGTGTGCCTGGACTCGTGGGACGCCTGGTGTGGCGCGAACTGGCGAAAACCGGAAAGCCCTATGCGCTCGAAATCGTCGGCGATCCGTGGGACGCGCTCGGCCCGGGCACCGTTCGCACAGCGCTTCGTCCGGTGCTGCGGCGAGCCGCCGCAAGCGAGCTCAGGACGATGTGCCGCGGCGCCATCGCGATCCACTATGTGACGCAGCGCGCGCTGCAACAGCGCTATCCCCCCGCGAAAGGCGTTTACGCCGTCGGATTTTCCGACGCGCTGATGGATTCCGCGTTCGCCTCGCAAGCGGACATCGAACGAAGATGGGAGAGAATTGACGACGCGATCGGAAAGTCCGCTGATCGGCCGCTTCGCGTCGGATTCGTGGGTAGCCTCTCGCAGCTATATAAGGGGCCCGAAGTTCTGCTGCGCGCCGTCGCTGAGTGCGCCTCGCGCGGGCTTTCAATCGAAGCCCTGTTGGCCGGAGACGGCCGCTACTTGCCCGCGATGAAATCGCTGGCCGCGGAGCTCGGCATCGGAGCGCACACCCAGTTTCTGGGCCAACTGCCGTTCGGACAGTCCGTCCTCGAATTCCTCGACTCGGTGGACCTATTCGTGATGCCATCGTACGCAGAGGGACTGCCCCGCGCGCTCCTCGAAGCGATGGCGCGCGGCTGCCCGTGCATCGGATCCAATGTGGGAGGCATCCCGGAGCTTCTTCGCCCGGAAGATATGGTGCCCGCGCGAGACGCGCATGCGCTTGCGGCGAAGCTGCTGGAATCGGCCCGGAGTCCCGATGAGCTCAAGAGGATGTCGCAGCGGAATCTCGAAAAGGCTCGCGAATTCAACCCCGAGGCCCTGCGGCAAATTCGGCGAGCATTCTATGAGTTCGTGAAGCTTCACTCGGTAGCGAGGAGCTGAATCAAGCGGAGGCGAAGAGTCGCGCGGCGACCTGCGATCGTCGCTTGGCGAGCGCGCCGGATCGCTTGACCGCCGGCCGCTGAAATTCACCGGCTAGGGCTGGAGTCGCGACCGAGCGAATCGCCGCGTACATCTCGGCAATTCCGGGCTCCAGCATATGTCCGCACTCAAACCGCAGCGCCGCCTGAATCTTCTTGAACGAGACGCGATAATTCCGCCGATCGGCATTATTCTCGATCCGTTCGATTTCAGTCCCCGGAATCGTGCGGCGGATCGCCTCGCCTACGTCGCGAATCTGCAAATTCAGGGCGGACGAGCCGACGTTGAAAATCTCGCCGGAGATTTTGCCCGGCGCGGCTCGCAGGCATGCGACGATCGCCCGCGCCGCGTCGTGGACGTGCACGAACGGCCGCCACTGCTCCGCGTTGAACACCGTGATTCGCCCCTCGGATGCCGCGCGCTTGACGAATAGATTCACTACCAGATCGAAGCGCATTCGCGGCGAAAGCCCGAAGAGCGTTCCCAGCCGCAGCACGGTCGGCGCAAAATCGCGAGTTTTCGAAGCCAGCAGCGCGGCTTCGGAATCGACTTTCGTCCGCGCGTACAGCGAAAGCGGATTCAGCGCCGATGTCTCGTCCAGCACCAAATCCGACGCGCCGTACACGCTGCACGACGATGCAAACACGAACCGCTTCACGCCGAAGCCGCGCGCGAGTTCCGCGATTGTTCGCGTGGACGCCCGATTCACTTCTGCGGCGAGCCGGCGGTTCTCATCGCACGCCGAATCGCCCACCACCGCTGCAAGATGAACCACGGCGTCGCAGGTCTGCATCGCGCGAGCCACGGCCTGCACGTCACGGACATCTCCGCGCACCAGCTCGCAACGCGAATTTCCGCGCACGCTCTCCAGCGAGCTCTCGCCAAAGAGAAACGAATCGAGAACGCGCACGCTGAAGCCGCGCTCCAGCAGAAGCGGAACAAGCGAGGAGCCCACGTAGCCGGCGCCACCGGTGACGAGAACCCGAGCCGGCCGGTTTGAAGCCGCGGTCATGCGCCGCGCCCCCTGGCCTGCCCGCGCTTCGCGAAATCGGCGGCCCGCAGAATGGCGTCGCAGACCTTCTCGACGTCCACGTCGCGCAGAGAGGAATAAATCGGCAGGCTGACGACGCGATCGGAAACCGCGTCCGTGGCCGGAAGCGGACGGCCGTCCCATACATCTCGATAAAGCTTCTGGCGATGCACCGCCGGCCAGAAATACCTGCGCACGCCGATGTTTTCCTTCTCGAGAGCGCGGAAAAGCCAGTCGCGTCCCGCGCCGAACTCGGCCTCGTCCACAATCAGCGAAAAATCCTTGCAAGCGCTTCGCGCTTCCGCGCGCACGACCTGGAAGGTGAGCCCCGGAACGCCGCCCAACCTCTCCTCGTAGCGAAGCCGAATCTGATTTCGCCGGTCGATGCGTTGGTCGAGGCCGGACAAGCCCCGCAGCGCCAGCGCCGCTTGCAGCTCGCTCATGCGGCCGTTCAGGCCCGTCACTTCGGGATCGTAATCGCCCGCGTCGCCGTAATTCCTGGCCGCACGCAGGCGCTGTGCCAGAGCGGCATCGCGAGTCGCAATCAAGCCGCCCTCGCCGCCTACAACGAGCTTCGTGGGCGAAAAGCTGAAAACCTCCGCCACGCCAAAGCGTCCAACGCGCGCGCCGTTGATGCTTGCGCCGAACGCGTGCGCCGCGTCATATACAACCGGTACACGAAACTCACGCGAGATTTCGTCGAGCTCTTCGACCGCAGCGGGATTGCCGAACAGGTGCACCGCGAGAATTGCGCCCGTGCTTGCCGACATGCGGCTGCGCACCGATTCAAAATCGATGCAGAACGTTTGCGGATCGCAGTCGGCGAAAACCGGCTTCAGGCCGTTCCATGCCACTGCGTGGGCCGTGGCGTGAAACGTGAAGCTCGGCAGAATCACTTCGCCGCGCAGATTCAGGACCTTCAGAATCAGCAGCAGCGCCGTCGTGCAGTTCGCGATCGCGACGCAGTGCGGCATGTCGAGGTACGCCGCGGCGGCCGCTTCGAATTCGCGCACGAACGGGCCGTTCGTCAACTGCCCGCTTTCGAGGATCCTCTGCGCGTCGCCCAGAAAATCGCCGTTCGGCGCAATTTCGGGAACCGCGATCGGCAGAAGGCGATCGAACATCGGCTGCCCTCCGGCGATGGCGGGAAGAGTTATGGTTTCGATAGACATGGCGTTTGCGATCGTGAATTGGGACGTTTCGTTTGCAGCCGAATCTCCTCGGCCGGATTGCCTGCCACAACAATGCCTGCCCGCACGTCCTTCAGCACAACGGCGCCGGCGCCGACGTAAGAATGCTCCCCCACCGTCACATTGGGCACCACGACTGCGCCCGAGCCCAGGTAGCTGTATGCGCCGACGCGAACTCCGCCCGCCAGAGTCGCATTCGGAAAAATGTGGCAATTCTGCTGGAGCCGGTTGTCGTGATCGACCGACGCGGACGTGTTTACGCACGCGTTGTCCTCGATCACCGTTCCCGGATTGACCGTCGCACCCGCAAGAATCATCACGCCACGCCCGAGTTCGACGAATTTCGAAACGTGCGCTGAGGGATGGATCGTGTTCACGAGCTCAAAACCCAGTTCGCACACTTCTTGAAACTTCTCAGCGCGGATGTAGTTGTCTCCGATGGCGATCGCCACCGCGTCGAAATCGATCCGGCCTGCCAACGCGGCGAGCCCCGCCGAGGAATCCAGCACCGGAATGCCAAGCACCGCGGAGCCTGCTTTTCGCCGGTCGTCGTCGGCCACGCCCACGATCTCGCACGAACCCGCGGCAAGCAGCGCATCCACTGTCACTTTTCCGTGCCCGCCCGCTCCCCAGACGATTACTCGGCGCTTCCCGTTTCGCATCGTTCCCCGCTCGCCCTAGGCCAAGTCATGCATTCTGACACGCCCATCCACGCCGTAAATCCCCTCGCCTCGAATCAGGACGGGAATCGTTCGAAGCAGAATCGCGAAATCGAGCCCCAACGACCATCGCTCGATGTAAGCCAAATCAAAAACAATTCGCCGCTGCCATGAGATCAGATTTCGCCCCTGGATCTGCGCCAGTCCCGTAATTCCAGGGCGCATGCGGAGCCGCCGCGCGTCGCGCCCGGAGTACTGCGCGGCTACTTCCGCAAATGCCGGCCGCGGTCCCACGAGGCTCATGTTTCCCCACAGAACATTCCAGAGCTGCGGAAGCTCGTCGAAGCTCCAGCGCCGCAAGAAACGCCCGACGCGCGTGATTCTCGGGTCGCCCGCAAAAGTCTCGAAAGGGTGCGCGATATTGCGCGCGCCCTTCACCATCGTGCGAAATTTCCATTGGTCAAACGTTTGCCCGTCGCGCCCCGCGACGCGCAGCTTGAAAAAAGGGCCGCCTTGCGAATCGATCGCAATCGCCAATGTTACGAGCGCAAGAACAGGAAACAGCGCCAGCAGTCCCACCACCGCCACAAATACATCAAAGAGCCGCTTCAAAGCGAATTGAGTCCTGCGGCTCAACTTGCCGGCTCCGCAATGCTCATAGGATGTGACGCGCCCATCGCTAACCCGAGGATGACCGCGAACAATACTCCGTTTGCCGGAATGTGCAAATTAAAATCGGTCAAACTGTGCAGCAGTATCGCGGCGATGCTGCCCGCACATGCCAGGCACATCGCGTGGCGATACCGGCTCTCTCCGCCGCGAGAATTCCGCACAGCGCGCGCCAGCACAAACAGAATCGAGCCAAACAGCAGCAAGGCCGCTGGTATTCCCAGGTCGCTCGCGAATTCCAGGTAATCGTTGTGCGCATGGTTCACGAACTTGGTCACGAACGTCGTCTGCACCTGCGTGTAAACCACCGGAAACGTGCCCAGCCCCGTGCCGAGCAGCGGATGTTCCCCGATCAGCTTCAGCGTTCCCGGCCACATCGAAAGCCGGCTCTCTGCACCGGAAAATTCGTCGCCGATGGTGGTGAATCGGTTCAGCGCGGGCCACACACCGATCCACGCCGCGAAACAAATGCTCAACACCACGAAGCTCGCGCCCAAAGCCATCGCAATCGTTCTGCGTTCGAGCACCTTCAACCCAAAGATGACCACCAGCGACCCCGCCGCAGCCACCATTCCCATCCGTGAGCGCGAAAACACGATCGCCGCCGCCAGCACCATCGACACCGCGAGCCACAGTGCTGCCTTCGCTCCGCTCAGCCGAGCCGCCATTCGTTTCGAGCTTCCTCTGCGGTCACTTCGCGAACCCGCGATCCTTTCGCCTTCGTAGAGAGCCAGGCAAATCGCGAACGGCAGAATCATCTCGAGCAATCCCGCGAAGTGATTCCGGTTGATGTACGTTCCCGTCGCTTCCTCGAGATCGTATTTCTTCGCGTACCAGAAAATTCTCTGCCAGTTCAGCAAGTACTGAATCAGCCCGTAAAACGCCTCCGCCGCCCCGATAGCCACAAGAGCCAGCACGACGCGCCGCAGCCTCGCCCGCTCTTTGCCGATCGCGCAGGCAAAGAAAAACGCGACGAAGCACGCCAGCAGGATCAGCAACTCCGAGCGCGAGTTGTGCGGCGCGACGCTCAGCGTGCGCAAAGAAAAATCCCCTCCAGTCGCACGCCCCATCGATCCCGCAGCCGCACTCCCAACCGGAAGCAGCTGCAGCAGTGCGATTGCCGTAAGCGCGGCAGGCACCGCAAACCAGCGCGCATCCATGCGAACTGGCAGGCGCCCGGCGCCTGCAATCAGCCACGCCGCCACTGCAAAGAACAAAACCTCGACTACCGCAAACGACACCGGCTCAGTGCCGCCAAACGCGGCAACCGAAACAACGAGCCCCGCAATGAGCGTTGCCTCAATGATTCTCATTCGGCCGCGCGCCCATCATTTCCCATTGCCGTTGCTCTTGGCGCCGTAATCGGAGTAATAATCGTTCCTCGCGTCCGCGAAATTGATCGTCGCGCCCAGCACGTGCGAGCCCGCGTCGATTGCGGAGGCGTAAGCGCGATGCACCAGTTCGCGCGGTGTCGTGCCTCCCCCAATCACCAGAATCACGCCGTCGACCAGCGTCGCCAGTATTCTGCTGTCGGCGAGATTCAGCATCGGCGGCGAATCGAGCACCACGAACTTGTACTCCTTCGACGCTTCGCGCACCAAATTCGGCATGTATTCCGACGAAAGCAGGTCCGCCGGATTCGGCGGCACAGGCCCGCAGAAAAGGACAGACAGCCCTTCCGCCGGCGCCTGCCACACCAGCTTCCGCCAGCCGGCGCGCCCCGTGAGAAAATCGACCAGCCCCGCCGAATTCTCGGTCCCGAAGAAATCCTGCAGCTTCGGACGCCGCAAATCCGCGTCGATCAGCAGCACCGACTCGCCCAGCTGGGCCAGCGACAGCGCCAGATTCGCCGCAACGGTCGTCTTGCCCTCGCCGGCCTGCGCGCTCGTTACCAGCAGCGACGATGGCGGCCGCTTCGCTGTCGAGAGCAGCACCGAAGTCCGCAGGCTGTGGAATGCCTCCGCCAGCGGACCATTCAAGCCCTCGCCCTCGATTCGATTCCAGTGTGCATCGCCGTTCGACCGATGCCCGTCTCCCGCCAGCAATCGCGCGCGATCGTAAAGCGCGTGCACTCCCTTGCCGTGCGACAGACCGTTCACGGCGGGCACGGCCCCCAACGCTGGAAGCTGCAAGAATCTCTCGACGTCCTCCGTCGTCTTCAGCGTGTTGTCCAGATGTTCCTGGAAGAATGCGACGCCCGTCCCCAGGCACAAGCCCAGCAGCGCCGCGAGGGACAGGTTCAGCAGAATTCTCGGCCGCGCCGGCTTCTTCGGCGGATGCGCCGGATCGACCACGCGAATATTCGTCGCCTTCAGGCTCGTCGAGATTCCGGTCTCCTTCAGCTTTTCGAGGAGGCCCACGTACAGCTGCTTGTTTGTGTCCGCCTCCCGCTTCAGGATGTTGTACTGCACGGACTTCGCCGCAATCTCGTCCGCCTGCTTCTGCTGCTCCTGAAATGCCTGCTGCAGCATGCTCTCGCGCCCCACCGCCGCCTCGTAATCGTTCGCGATCCGCTTCGCGCCGCGCTCGCGCTCCGCGTCGAGGTTCGCCTGCGTCTCGTCGATCTGGCTCTGAATCTCCTTCACGCGTGGATAATCCGGAGTAAACGTCGAGATCAGCCGCGACCTCTCCTGTTGGAGCTCCGCCAGCTTCTCCGACAGGTCCTGCAACAGCTTGTTGTCGAAAACGCTCGGCAGCGACGCGTAGTCGCCGTTTTGCAGCAGATGAAACAGCGACTCCTTCTCGAATCGGTCTGCCTGCGCTTGCGTCAGTTGCTCCTGCAATTCGCGCAGCCGCTGCACCACGATATTTTCCGTCGTGCCCTTGTCCGTCTCCAGAAAGAGCAGCCCGTTGTCCTGCGCGTATTTCTGCAGGTCGTCTTCCGATTTCTCCAGCTTCGCCTTCATGCTCTGGAGTTGCTGCGCCAGCCAGTCCGACGCCTCTTGCGACGCGTCCCATCGCGCCTCCAGATTCCCCTGGATGTACGCGGCCGTCAGCGTGTTCACCACGTCCGCCGCCAGTTTCGGGTTGTTCGAATCGAAGCTCACTTCAATCAGCCGGCTGCGCTTCACCGGCTCGATGCTGAGCCGGTCTTTGAATTTCTTCAGCACTTCATCGGGAACATCCGCGTCGCTCGGCGAAGTCCCCGCAACCGCGAACACCTGCTCCCCGGGAGCATCCGTCGTTGCCGCAGCCGCTTCCTGCTTGTGCGTCGCGCCGAATTCCGCCACCTGGTCCAGTCGCAGTTGCATAATCACGCGCCTCGCCAGGCTCTCGCTCTTCAGGATCCGGTTCTGCGTCTCTAGGTAGGTGTCCGAAATGCTCTCCACCTGAAACAACTCCTGCAGGCTCGGAATATCCGGGTTCTCTTTCTGAATTTCGATCAGTGCCTGCGCTTCATATACGGGCTTCTCTTTCAGCGTCGCAACAAGCGCCAGCGTGAATACGATGAACAGCGTCGTCAAAATCGTTCCCCGGCGTTTTTGAATCACGCGCCAGTACTCGACGATGTCGGGAACGTCCTTGATCCGCTCCGCTCCACGATAGCTCGCGAACTCCAGCGTCTTCAGCGCCGGCGGCCCGGGCGGTTCGTATGGACGGATTTGCGTCTCGCCGTTCATCGCGCGCTCATGGATGGAAAATCAGCACTCCGCTCGCGGTTGCAATCGCCGCTTCCGTTCCCCGGTAGAACGCCGCTTTCCCGCCGCTCTTCGGCACAAACACGATATCGGCGGCCTGCAGCGGCACGTCAGGCTTCTTCCCATCGAGAATCTTCCCCAAATCGATGGGGAACTCCGACCGCTGCCCCGTCGCCGGATCCGTGCGGATGATCCGCGAGTGCTTTCTTCCTGCCGTCGAAGTCAGCCCTTCGGCCAATGCCAGAGCCTTCAGCACGGACATCTGCTCGTTGGTTCGCATCACGAATCCGCCGGGCTTCTGTACGCTCCCCACCACATACACGATCCCGGCTCGCACCACCTTCACGATATCGCCGGGATAGATCGGCACGTTGTAGCGTGGATCCGCAGAGTCGAGCAGCTGCCTTAAATTCACTTCGATCGTGTTCTTGTCCTCCGCCTTGACTCCCGTCCCCGAACTGGGATCTCCCGGCGGATCCTTCGCGGCGCTTTCGCTCTTCGATTCGCCGCCCGGCGCTGACTCAAGCCCCGCGCCGCGCATCACCAGCACTTTGTCTCCCGCTTCGTCCGCCAGTCCCTGCGCCATCGAAAGCATTTCGAGTAGCGTCTTCGGCCCGCGGATTTGAAAGACGCCCGGCTGGTTCACCGCCCCGAGCACCGATACCGGATGGCTCTCGACCCCCGTCACCTGCACGCCCACGTGCGGATCGTTCACATACGCCCGCAGCTTCTCTTCCAATGAACTTTCGATCTCCCTCGCCGTCAGGCCGGACGCCTGCACTGCTCCAATCAGCGGCATCGCGATTTCGCCGTTCGCCGACACTCGCAGCGACCGGTTCAGCTCCGGCGCCTCGAACACGTTGATGTCCACCACGTCCTGCGCGCCCACGCGGTACTCCGCGGACGTTGCCGGCTGCGACGCAGCCTCATGCCTCAACTCCTCAAGCCGCCGGTTGAAATCCTTCGTGGTTTCCAGCCCGTAATCTCCGCGTGGGTTCGTTGCGGGCCTCGTGCTCTGGGCGCTCGCTCGGCTGGGACTTAGCACGAACACACCGGTAGATAACAACCCCCAGATGATTAGCGGTGCTGCGAAGGAATTCCTCACTGATTGATCCGTGTTGCGATGAAAAGCCGCCTGACTCACCCCGCCGCCCGAATCCCGGTTCGGCGCGGCCAGCGGGCGTCAAAGATGCGTTTAAAGCCGGGTCGCACCCATACTGTTCGCGCTGTATTTCCTGCTGGAGGAGCCTGTATAACAGGGCGACGGAGAGGCGTCAAGGCCACCTGTGGAAACTCGCGCATTGCGATGAAAAAAAACCTGCAGAAAGGATCGAAACGCCGCCCGGCTTGATTAGCGGCCGCGTGTTCTATTGCGCTGCGCTTAGTGGGGAAGGTTCCGCTCCGTTCGCGGCCCTCGAAAGCGGAACGCCGTCGCGCAACTCCACGCTCTTCCCGGAATTCGCCGCGATCCGTTCTCCCGACGTGAGAATTCCTGCCAGGTTGAGCGGATCGGCTGCGGAGAGGTTCACGGTCTCTCCCGAGACCGCCTGCTTTCGCATCGCGCGCAGCGATTCCACCGCCGTCGGAAGCGCGAATTGCTCCCCGAGGAAGCCGCTCACAAATCGTCCGCCGCGAATCTCGCCTCGGTCTTCGAGTCGACGCAGCGCGATCAGGATCTCGCGCCATTTCACCGCAATGCTCTCGCGCTCCATAATCTCGCGGAATACCGCGCCATAACGCCGCAGCAGCATCCAGCAAGTCGATTCAATTGCGGCCGCGCGGTCGGGAGCCTCGCCGCCATAAAGCAGCGACCATCTTCCGCCGCTGTGTCTCGGACGCGCGATGCGGCCTGTGCCTCGTCCCGCGCGGCGCCGCGGATCGATCAGGGCGCGCAGGTTGTCGAAATCGTCCGCCGTGATCATTCCTGCCGCCACGAGTTCCCAAAGTGCCGTTTCTACTTCGGACTTCAGCTTCCGCGTCCCTCGCACGATGTCCGCGAAAAACGATGCGCCTCTTTGATGCAGGAAGCTCAGCACCTCGCGCGCATTCGGGCTCAGTCCCGGCGCCCGCTCGCCCGTCGTCGCGTTCCGCGAGCCCATCCAGTCCGCGTCTTCGCGAACAAAAAACGTGATCGGCGCCGCGCTCGTCGGAATCACACGCCGCTTCGCGCCCGAAATTTCTTCTAGCACAGCCGGATGCGGCGACAGCCGGCCCCAGCCTACCGCCCCCGTCAGGCACAGCCGGTCGAGCACCTTCGGATCGTAGTCCGCGATTCGGTTTCGGAGGATGTGCCGCTCCCACGCATTCGCCGGCGCTTCGAATCCCTGAAGCTGCCGCAGCACTTCGAGCGTCCCTCGCTCGCCAAAGCATTTCGCTCCCGTCGAAACGTGCTGCCATCGGAGCAGCCACCGCATGAACTCTGCTGGACTTACCGGCTGTATCTCGTTCCGCAGCTTTCCGACCGTCAGCCGGTGAATCCGCGCCAGCAGACGCCGCTCGCACCATTCGATCTGTCCCGTGGCGGCCGTATCCGTGAACTGCCCGCGCAGAATCGTTCCCGTGTTCTCCATACGAAGAAACGTCTTCTCGATCTCGCCTTCAGGAATGCCGAGCGCGCCTCCCAGGCTCACCGCCGTGCACGGCCCGATGTGGCCCATCCAGCCGGTCGTCAAAGCCAGCAGCGCATCCTCGCGCGAAATCTCGCCACCAATTTCAGCGAGGGCCTTGTCAAAACGCGCCGCTCCAAAAATCGCCGTAAACGCCTTCCCTCGCTCCGCCGCGACCCAGTAGACTCGCCCGCCCGCCATCCCCCGCGTGCACCGCCCCGCCGCAGAAAGCTCTTCGAACAATTCTCGCCACGCACCAATCGATTTCTGAAGCGATTCTCCGAGTGGAGTCGTCGCTTCGCCGCCTTCCGGCAGCGCAATCAGAGTGAGCAATGTATCGTGCAGCTCATCCGCATTTCGAACATCCGGCCACGCTTCTTCGCGCACCTCCGCGATGGCTGCCGGATCGAGCCTCCCAATCTCGGAAAGCACGGCCTCTGGCAGCACTCGCCGCATCTCCACTGCCCGCGCGCGTCGTTCCTCCAGCGGAGCATCGTCCAGATACGCATACGGATTCGCATTCAGAATCTCATGCGAGAACTGCGACGGCACCGGCGTATCCACCGCCACGCACCGAATCCGCCCGTCGCCGATCGCCGTCAGCACCTCGCGCAGGCCCTCGATATCCATCGCTTCCGTCAGTGCTTCCCGCATCGACTCGCGCACCAGCGGGTGATCCGGAATCGAAATGTCGCCCGAAATATTTTCCTGGCACGCCGCCGCTTCCGGAAACACAGCCGCAAGCAAATCGTCGGACCGCATCCTCTGCAGTTGCGGCGGCACCTTCTTCCCATGGCTGAACCGCAGTAGCGCCAGCGACCTGCCCGCCACCCACCGCCACCGCGTGGCGAAGATGGGTGAGGCCAGCACCGCCTGCTCCAGAATCGCCTTCACGGATTCTGTGTGCAGAAAATGAAACACGTCAGCGAGCGGGAAACTGTGCTGCTCGCTCAACGAAATGTTGAGTCCGTTGTCCGTCGCAGCCGCTTGCAGCTCGAAGTTGAACGACCTGCAGAACCGCTTCCGCAGCGCCAGGCCCCACGCCTTGTTGATTCGCCCGCCGAACGGCGCGTGAATCACCAGTTGCATCCCGCCGCCCTCGTCGAAAAACCGTTCCGCAACAATCGTTCGCTGGGTCGGCACGGCCCGCAGCACGGACCGGCCAGCCACCACGTAGTCGATCGCCTGCTCGGCCCCAGCCTGATCGAGGCCGCACTCGCTCTTCAGCCAATCCACGGCAGGCGCCACTTCCGCCGAGCTGGCGCTCTCCAAATCCGCGGCGCCCTCTGAAATGAACGACGCGATCTTCTCGCGCACTTCCGCCACGCGCTGCGAAAGCTCCATCGTTCGCGACGGTGCTTCGCCTCTCCAGAACGGCACGTTCGGCGGCGATCCCTTCGCATCCTCCACTTGCACCGCTCCGCCGCGAATACTCCGGATCCGCCACGAAGTGTTTCCCAGCAGGAAGATGTCGCCGCGCATGCTCTCGACGGCAAAATCTTCGTCCACCGTTCCCACCACCGTGTGCTCCGGCTCCATGAAAACGGTGTACATCGAATTGTCGGGGATCGCCCCGCCGCTGGTAATTGCTGCCAGCCTTGCTCCGCGCCTTCCGCGCAACCTGCCGTTCACGCGATCTCGATGCAGGTACGCGCCGTAGCGTCCGCGCCGCGCCGCGATTCCTTCGGAAAGCATCTCGATAATCGTTTCGAAATCCTCGCGTGGAAAATCGCGGTATGGATACGCGCATCGCACCAGCGCGAATAGATCTTCCTCGCTCCAGTCTTCCGCCGCGCACATCGCGACGATCTGCTGCGCCAGCACATCGAGCGGCGCCTCGGGAATTTCGATCTTGTCGAGTTCTCCTTCGCGGATGGCCCAGACCAGGGCCGCGCACTCCAACAGCTCGTCCCGCGTCGTCGCGAAAATTCGCCCTTTCGGCGTCGCGCCGCGCCAGTGTCCTGCGCGCCCGATGCGTTGCAGCGACACCGCGATCGATCGCGGCGACCCAATTTGGCAGACCAGATCGATGTTCCCGATGTCGATTCCCAGCTCCAGCGACGCCGTCGCCACTAGCGCCCGCAGTTCGCCTGCCTTCAGCTTCGTTTCCACCGCGAGCCGCCGCTGCCGCGAAAGGCTGCCGTGGTGAGACGTCACCGCATCTTCGCCCAGCAGTGGCGCCAGATTGTGTGCCACGCGTTCCGCCAGACGCCTCGTGTTTACGAAAATCAGCGTCGACCGGTGTTGCCCCACAAGCTCCGCCAGCCGCTTGTAAATCTCCTCCCACATCTCGTTCGACGCCACCGGCCCCAGTTCGCTTCCCGGCACCTCGATCGCCAGGTCCAGCCGCCGCCGGTTCTCCACTTCAACGATCACCGGCTCCGGCCTTCCCGCTCCCGACAAAAACTTTGCGATCAGCTCGATCGGCTTCTGCGTCGCTGACAACCCGATGCGCACCGGCGGCCGCCCCGTCAACGCATCCAGCCGCTCGAGCGACAGCGCCAAGTGCGCCCCGCGGGGATCGTCCGCCACCGCGTGAATTTCATCCACAATCACCGTGTCGACGCTTCGCAAAATCTCGCGGCTTCGGTTCGCGGTCAGCAGAATGAACGCCGATTCCGGCGTCGTCACCAGAATGTGCGGCGGCCGGTCGAGCATCGCCCGCCGCTCGTGCATCAGCGTGTCGCCCGTTCGCACCGCCGTGCGAATCTCCGGCATCAGCAGCCCGCGCTGTCCTGCCAGCTGCAGAATCTCCGCCAGCGGCAGGTCCAGGTTCTTGCGGACGTCGTTGCTGAGCGCCTTCAGTGGCGAGATGTAAAGCACTTCCGTGCGATCCTGCAGCCCGCCGGTCAGCGCCTTCCTCACCAACCCGTCGATGCACGCCAGAAACGCCGCCAGCGTCTTGCCTGACCCGGTCGGCGCCCAAATCAGCGTCGTCTTTCCCGCCAGGATTTGCGGCCAGCCCTGCTCCTGCGGCTCCGTCGGGGTCCCGAACCGCGCGCAGAACCACTCCCGAACGAGCGGGTGCGCCCATTCGAGATTGTTCACCGGCGCGCTCAGCCGCCCGCCGTCAGCGCCTTCCATCTGTGGTTCCATCTCCATCTTTAATGAGATGCGCCTTCCTCTCCCGCAGCTTCCGTCACGCCGACCGCCAGAATATTGTTCTTGCGCATCAGTTCGTTCAGTTGCGCCAGCTCCTGGGTCACCGCCCCCTTCCAATCCGCGTCGATCTTCTCCATTTGCCCGCGGAAGGCCTCGTACTGCTCCTCTTCCGCCTGCGTCGGCGCCACGTCCGCGTCGTCGACGCTGTTGAGCAGGTACGAAAGCTGGCTGTTGAGCATGTTCCCGTAATTCAACTGATCTTCATTCGCGGTCGCCTTCGGCTCGATCAGCTCATTCTCGATATCCGCGATCTTCTTTTTCAGCGCCTCCGCCGCGTCGCGCACGCTCTTCGACCCATCGTCCTGCCCCAGCCTCTTTTCCATCGCTTGAACCTGCGCCCTCAAATCGCGGATCTCGAGCACGATTTTGTTGTCGTCGTCCTCCAGGTCCCTTATCTGTGTCGCCAGCTTGAACTGCCGCTCCAGATCCGCCGCCGAAATCTTCGCTCGCGGATCCTGCTGCAGCTCCACCGGCTCCGTGTACGACTTCCCCTCCGCCGTCAGCTTCACCTCATATTTTCCCGGCAGCGCCAGCACCCCTTCCGGCGGACCGTTGTCGTAGACCGCTCCCGGCACTCCGCGCGGCGGCTCGTACCTCATGTCCCACACCACTCGATTCAGTCCCGCCTTCTTCGGAATCGGAGGAGTCCCGCGCCGCCCGAAAAATTCGTCCACCTCGCCCGGCTTCTTCTCCTTGCTCGAATATTTCCGCACCGTCTTCCCGCTCGCGTCCAGAATCTCGAGCGTGATGTCATCCTTCGGCTCCGCCTTGAACGAGTAATCGATGATCACTCCCCCCGGCGGATTCGCGCCCGCCGTCCGCGGATGAAAGAACCCGCCTCCGCCCCGCGAGCGGTACGCCGGCGCCGGCGCAAACAGATGCGCCGCCTCCTCCAGATCTCCCGCCTTCATCTCCCGCAGCGGCGAAATGTCATCCAACACCCAGAACGACCGCCCATGCGTCGCAATCGCCAGATCGTCATTCTTCACAATTAAGTCGTGCACCGGCACCACCGGGAGATTCAGTTGCAACGACTGCCAGTGCCCGCCGTCGTCGAACGACACCAGCACGCCCGTCTCTGTCCCCGCAAACAGCAGACCCTTCCGCCTCGGATCCTCGCGCACCGCTCGCACGAACGACCCGCTCGGAATTCCCTCCGTGATCTTCGTCCACGTCTTCCCGAAGTCCGTCGTCTTGTACGCATACGGCTGAAAATCGTCCAGCATGTGCCGGTCGACCGCCATGTACGCGGTCCCTGCATCGAATGGCGACGCCTCGATCAAGCTGATCTTGCTCCATTCCGGCAGCCCCTTCGGCGTCACATCCTCCCAATTCTTTCCGCCGTCTCGCGTCAGATGCACCAGCCCGTCGTCGCTGCCCGCCCAAATCAAGTCGCGCTGCTTGGGCGATTCCGCCACGGTGAAAATCGTGTCGTAGAACTCCACGCTCGTGCTGTCCTTCGTGATCGGCCCGCCCGGCATTTGCTGCTTGCTCTTGTCGTTGCGTGTCAGGTCCGGACTGATCACCGTCCAGCTCTGCCCCTCATCCGTGCTCTTGAACAGCACCTGCGCCGCGATGTACAGCGTGTGCGGATCGAACGGCGAAATCACGATCGGCGCCGTCCATTGGAACCGGTATTTCTGCTCCGCCGCCCCCGAGCCGTCCATGATCACCGGCGCCGGCGTCACCAGATGCGCCTCATCGGTCGTCTTGTCCCATCGCGTGATGATTCCATAGTTCCCGCCCGCATAGACGATTCCCGCATTCGTCGGATCGGGCGCGATATAACCGCTCTCTCCGCCGCCCACGTCGTACCAGTCCTGCCGCCCGATGTACCCGTGATCCGTGCTGCTCGCGATCGCCATCGTCGAGTTGTCCTGCTGCGCGCCATACAGGTAGTAGTGATACTGATTGTCCGCGGCCACGTGATAGAACTGCGCCGTCGGCTGATTGTCTTCCGCCGTCCACGAATTCGCGCCGTCCACCGAAATCGCCGCCCCGCCGTCGTCGCCCGCGATGATCCGCTTCGGGTCCTTCGGATCGATCCACAGCGCGTGATTGTCTCCGTGCGGAGGATGCAGCGTGTCCCACGTCTTCCCGCCGTCCATCGACCGGTACGACCCCACATTCTGGATGTAGATCCGGTCCGCATCCGTCGGGTCCGCAAAAATATGCGTGTAGTAAAACGCCCGCTGCAAGAATCGATGATCGCCCGTCACCAGGTGCCACGACTCGCCTTCGTCGTTCGACTCATACACGCCGCCCTTGTCCTTCTCCGCCTCCACCAGCGCCCACACGCGCTCTGGATCGGCCGGTGACGTCGCCACGCCGATCCGTCCCAGCAGCACCTCCGGAAACCCGTGCCCCTTTACCTGCTCCCACGTCACTCCGCCATCGCTCGACTTGTACAGCCCGCTTCCGGGCCCGCCGCTGATGATGTCCCACGGCTTCCGCACTTCCTGGTACATCGCCGCGAAAACGATGTGCGCGTTGCCTCCGCCAAACGCCAGATCCACCGCGCCCGTCTTGTCATCCTTATAGAGCACCTTCTTCCACGTCTTCCCGCCGTCCGTCGTGCGAAAGACTCCCCGCTCCTCATTCGGCCCGAACGCGTGCCCGATCGCCGCCACCAGCACCACGTCCGGATTCTGCGGATCGATCAGCACCTTCGCGATGTGGTGCGTATCCTCCAACCCGATGTGCGTCCACGTCTTCCCCGCGTCCACCGACTTGTACATCCCATTCCCGTTTGTGATGTCTCCGCGCAGGCACGGCTCCCCTGTCCCCACATAAATCACGTTCGTATCCGACGGCGCGATCGCGATCACCCCGATCGACGGGTTCGATTCCTTGTCGAAAATGGGCGCCCAACTCAGCCCGCCGTTCGTCGTCTTCCACACTCCACCCGCCGCCGCCCCAAAGTAATAGATGTACGGGTCGCCCGGCACTCCTACCACCGTCTCCACGCGCCCGCCCCGGAACGGTCCCACCAGCCGCCACTTCATCCCTTCGAGTGAATCCTTCGTCAGCGTCTGCGCCGCCGCCGGCAGCGCCAATGCCCATGCAAGCGCCAGTACTCCCAGCGCCGCCAGAATCACTCCGTGCACCTTCATGATTTCTCGAGACACCCGCATCGCAGCTCCCTCCTTAGGAATCCCGGATTCTACTCCTCTGGGTTTTTCCTTGCACCTCGCGCTTTTCGATTTTCTGCAACTTCTTTCCTCAGGGGGGAATGATGAAGGGGCCCATAGGTCTTTTAGCGCTTCAAGGGTGACAGAGTAATCTTCGACTTGCCTCTTGCCCAACTGAGCCCACTTGTCATTTCGACCGGAGTTCCGCGTCTTCGTTCTTTCCGCGCGCAGCGCGGGCGCGGGACGTAGCGGAGGCCTGCCCGCCGCAGGCAGGGACCTCTCGTCGTCTTGCCTCTTTCAAATCTCCAATTTCAAATTTGAAATCGCTTTCGCTTCTTCGATTTCATCAGTGTTTATCTGTGTTCATCTGTGGTTCCAAAGGGCTTTAGCCTTTCGCTACGGATCGACCCGCCCGCATTGTCTCCGGATTTTCACGCGCGATTAACCTCGCCGTTCCCTTCCCCTCCGACCATGCCTCTCGTTCAATCCAATCTTTGGAGGACACTTGTCCGTGAAAAAAGCTCTCACCCGCAGTGCTTGGATTCTTCTCGCCTTTGCTCTTGTCGCCGTTCCGCACGCCCGGGCCCAGGTTTCGCTGATTGCCATCGGCGAACTCGACGGTTCCCGCGCCGGTTCCTTGGCCGATCTTTCCGGCCTCAACTACAATCTCGAGAACGGTGACCCCGCCAATCTTCTCGGCGGCCTTGGCTCCGCCATCTGCTACGCTTCCGGCAACACATTCCTCGCGCTTCCCGACCGTGGTCCCAATGCCCAGCCGTTCGATTCCAACATCGACGACACCGTCAGCTACATCAACCGCTTCCATACCATCACCATGGACCTCAAGCCCAACACCAGCGGCACCGGCCTGCCCTTCACCCTAACCCCCACTCTCCGCGCCACCACCCTTCTCTGGAGCTTGACTCCTCTGGTTTACGGCAAGGGAGACACCATCGTCGGCTCCGGGGCGCCGCGCATCAACAATTTCTTCCTGCACTTCTTTACAGGCCGCTCCGACAATTTCGATCCAAATAGGAATTCCGGCGATCCCAACGACGCCCGCTTCGATTCCGAAGGCATGCGCCTATCGAACGACGGCCTGCGCGTCTACATCTCCGACGAATACGGCCCCTACGTCTACGAATTCGACCGCCTTACCGGCGTGCGGCTCCGCTCGTTCCAGTTGCCCTCTTCCTTCTACGTCAACACGCTCTCTTCGATGGGCGCCGTTGAAATCTCCGGCAACACCAGCGGACGGGTCGCCAACAAGGGCATGGAAGGCCTTGCCATCACGCCTGACGGCCGCACCCTCGTTGGCATCATGCAGAATGCCCTCATCCAGGATGCCGCCGAAGGCGGCGCCGCTGCGAACGTTCTCCGCATCGTCACCATCGACATCGCCTCCGGCCGCGTAACTCACCAGTTCGCTTACCTCCTCACCACCGGCAGCGGCGTCAGCGAAATTCTCGCCATCAACAATCACGAATTCCTTGTCGACGAGCGCGATGGCAAGGGACGCGAGGCCAACCTGCCTCCCGACCTCAGCACGAAAGTCACGGTCAACAAGTCCAAGCTCCTTTACAAGATTGACCTCGACGGCGCCGTCGACGTCACCAACATGGACGGGCTGGGCGCAGCCGCCAACGCTGTTCCCAAAACCGTCTTCTTGGACGTCGCCGGTGTGCTCATCGCCAACGGCGTTCCCGCCGACCAGGTTCCATCCAAGATTGAAGGCATCGCATTTGGCCCGGACGTCAAGGAAGGAAAAACGACCGTTCACACTCTGTGGGTGGGCAATGACAATGACTTCTTCCTGAACGTTCTCGACTCCAACGGCAAGCCGATCCTGAATCCCAGCCAGTTCTTCGTCTTCAGCTTTACCGACGCCGACCTTGCTGGCTCCCAGTTCGTTCCCCAGCAGTTCCGCGGCTTCGGCTTCCTCTGGTAACTCGGCTCTCCACAGGGGCGCGGACGCTCTTCCGCCCGCGCCCTTCATTCTCAGCCCGATGGCATAGTCAGATACCTTCCAAGTCCCGCAGGGACCTCATAGTCTTTGCTCCTTTTGCAAGGGCGCACCGCGCTATAGCGCCGGCACCCTGCCCGCTTTCATTCTTCCTTGTGGGTCGCACTCTCAGTGCGACATGAACCACCGCCACGGCCATGCGGCTTCAGTCTTGAAGCTCCCTTCCGCCTCCGCCAATGTGGAGTGCGGTAGCTTGCTACCGCTTTCTCCTCCGCTGGCGTCGGAACAGACCATCACTCGGCGAAGCTCGCTTCGCCGCCGTGATCTCGCCCCTTTTTCTTTTGAAATTTGAAATTTCAAATTTGAAATCGCCTTTGCTTTATCAGTGTTCATCTGTTTTCATCTGTGGTTCCAAAAGGTTCTGATTACCGCTCCCCCAACTCCCTCATCAACGCCAGCGCCGGCCCATACCCCGGCTTCACCATCAGCGCTGCTCGAATCTCCCTCTCTGCCTCCCCGCTCCGTCCCGCCGCCGCCAGCGCTGTCGCCAGATTCGTGTGATACTCCGCGTCTCCCGGCGCAATCGTCACCGCTGCCCGAAACTCCTCAATCGCCTCCGCATACTTTCCCTGCTCCCCGTACACGCTTCCCAGATTGTTGTGCACCGACGCGCTGAAATTGTCCTCGCTCGGATGCACCGCAAGCGCCCGCTGAAAATATCCCGCCGCCTCGTCCAGGTCGTTCCTTCCCCTCTGCGCCACCAGTCCCAGAGCGTTCAGCACATTCTCATCCGCATGCGATTCTGTCACCGCCTTCTGCAAATACTTCGTCGCCTCCGCCCACTGTCCCGCCTTCGTCAGAATCAATCCTTCCTGTCCATCCACTTCTGGATTCTCAGGATAGGCCCTTCGCACTCGCGCCAGAAGTTCCAGCGCGCCCCCCAGATCCCGCTCTTCGCTCGCGATCCACGCGAGCCCCTCATACGCTCGCGCCATTTGCAGCCCGTCCGGCGGCTTTTCCGTAGCCGCCAGCGTCGCCGCCTTCCAAAAGTGTCCTTCGGCCTTCGCCACCCTCGACTCATCATCGCTCTCCGAGTCCGCCACCATATTCAACACAAACGGCGCGTCCGGCGACTGCTCGAGCGTCTTCGCGAATAGCGTCGCATTGTCCTTCCAGTCCGGATTCCTCGCCGCCGTTCGCAATGCGCACGCGAGCACGATGGCTCCCAGCACCGCAATTACCGCAGGCTTTCGGAATTTCTCCGGCAACCGCTGCGCGCCTTCCATCACCCCCAGAGCCACAAGCAAACAAAATCCCACCGACGGCAAATACAAATACCGCTCCGCAAACGCGTTTCTCCCCAGCGCATAGATATCCATCACCGGCACCAGGCTGGCGAACACCCACATCGTGCAGAACGCAAGCAGCGGCCGCCGCCGCGCAAAATAAAAAATGAAGCCGCACCCAATCGCGACCACCGCAATTCCCGCGATCGCGCGAATCTCGAAGACCGAACTCACCGGATAAAACATGTGGTACGCGTTCAGCCGCAGCGGCGCGATCAGCTTCCACCAGTACGCCGCGAGCAGGTTCGCCGCGCTCAACCCAACTTGCACCGGCGTCAGCGTCCAACGCTGTTGCTCGATCGCCACAAATCCCAGGTCCAGCCATCTCAAAATCAGATACCCACCCAGCACCATCCAGAACGGCGCCGAAAATTGCACCGCCTTCTTTGCTGCTCCCCGCCATATATCCTGCGAAGCGACGATCACATAAGCCGCCACCAGCGCCGGCATCACCACCGCCATTTCCTTCCATAGCAGCGCCGCCGCAAAACACGCGAGCGACGCCGCCCACAACGCCGCCGCTCTCGCGTCCACTCGCTTGTCCTTGGATTTCGGCCCGTAAACTTCGAGGAACAACAGAAAACTCGCCAGCACAAAAACCGTACATCCCACATCCGGCAGCGCTGACGCCCAGTCGACTGCTTCCGTGTGCGCCGGATGTACCGCAAACAGCGCCGCCGCTCCCACCGCAACATCCACCCGTGCGCTCAATTTCCAAAAAAGCATCAGCGCCAGCACCGCCGAGACTCCCGCCATTCCCACGCTCAGTGCGTGAAACGTCTCCGCGCGCAATCCCCACGCTGCCGCCACAACGCGGTAGGTCGCCATCTGCAGCGGACGGTAGTAATTCGTCTTCGCTGCCGCGCCTCGATGCGAAAATCCCCACACGTCCGACCGAAAAAGCGCGCCCCAAGGGGCGCCAGCTCGCAAATCCGGGTTCATCGCGATCTGTCGGTCATCGTCCCAGGTAAATCCGTTGGAAAGGCTATTGCCGTACGAGAGGAAAACCAGCACCAGAAGAAGAACGGCCGCGAGGACCAGTTGGAATCGCGCTCTTTCTCGAACGCCGTCCGTTTTCGGAAAGTTTGTGCATCTCTTCGCTCGAGGCCTGTACCTCCCTCTCCTCGAGCGCGAACCCACCCCTTCTCATCCTTACGCCCCTTGTACTTCGCTGAAGAATTGTCTTTTCATTCAGACGCACTCCGCACGCATAGGAAAGCGCACACTCGCTTTCTCCTTTTCCGGTCCGCGATTTGCCACCTCGACTCTTGCGCTTCATCATTTCGTCATCCGAAATTTCATACACCACTCGAAAAAGCCCAGCTATCGCTTCGGCCAATTCCATGTCGGCAAGTCTATAGGCCCTGCGTCTCACTGATCGGATCTTCAACTTTTTTCATTTTTCCTCGATCCCTGATCACAAATCGCGATTTCGTAGGTCCAATTCTTCCTTTGCCTTGCAGACTTGAATCACGCTTGTCAAGTTGCCACGCATGATAAAATAGTGTCAGTAGGAAAATGAGAGACTAGAGGCCACAAATCGAATGCTCCGGCGACCTTCTCCTCCCGACCGCCGAGCGCTCCCCACCCAATTTCTAATCTATACACTGAAGATTAGAAATCGCCGCAAACCTCGCAGAATCAGCCACTTGCATTTTTCTAATCTATACAAATCCGGGGCCTTTTCAGCGTAGGGATTAGACGCTCCATGCTCCTTGCCGCCCTGCCCCCTTGCGTCTTCGTCTCGTCCCGCTACGTCAGTGGCCCGGCCCGTGACGGAATCCGCCGATGTACTTCGGTGCGATGTCCGCGTTCGCTTAGGGGCATACAGGGAAAGATGCAGGAATCGAGGATTTATGGATGCGGCTGGTGCGGAGGCTCTTCCTTGTCGGGAGGAATCGCGGGTTGGCCAATTTTCTGAGAGGCGCTGACGGAGAAGAGCTTGTAATCGGTGAAGACGTGGTGACGATGGAAGGGCCGATGCTGATAGTAGAAGTAGATATCGGCGCTGGTGGGGAGCCAAAGGGTGGTGTTCTTGGTGGGAAAGGGCACGGGGCCGTATTCGATGACGTCTTCTTCCGAGCCCAAGCCGATTTGCGGAACGGGCTTCATCAAATTGGCCTCGAGGCGCACGATCTGATAGGTGTCGGCCGAAATCCACGCGCGGCCCTTCAACCCAACGTCAAAAGAGGAGCCATCCAGGAGTTGATAGGACCGAAGCCGTTCGGGCCGGTCGGGGCGCTGGCGGAAATAGACGAGCCAAGTGGCCTTGTCCTGCCACTTGCCGAGGCCTTCGCACGTCATCTGAAAATCGCCGCGTAGAGAAGGATGAAAGACGAGTGGCAGGTCAGCGAGGCCGAACATCGAGAGGGGCCCGACAAATTGATCCGTACGGTCGTCTCGGTCCTCGCTGATGACCAGGCCCGAGTTCGAATCGGCGATGGAGATGAGGTAGTCGAACTTCCGCTTTGCGATGTCCACGGGATGGCCGAGAGTGCTTAACTCTTCGTGAGTGACGTCCTCGTGAGCCTCGATCCGATTGACGCTGTCGACGAGCTGGGTCACGCGCTTGCCGGCTTCCGCAATGACTTGGATGGCAGGGCAGACGACATCGCTTGCGATTGGCAGCCTTTCATCATCAACTCCGGGGGGCTCCCAATCGACAAATTGGAGCTTCGGCGCCGGAAGTTCAGAAACCACCGGACCGGCGACCGTGGCCGCCGCTTGCGAAGGCGCCGGACGCGTGCTGGTTTCCAACTCGAGTCTAGCTGCCAGTTCGCGGGCAGTCGGGGCGTTGGGATCGGCCGGAGCGTCCCGCAGAAAAGCTTGAAGCGCTTTGAGGGCCTCGCCCGTTTTTCCCAGCTCAGCCAGCGCCGCGCCTTCGATGAATTCCGCACCGTTCGCGGCACCCTTCCCGCGCTCGATGGCAGTTTCGGCGAACTTTCGCGCCTTCTCGAAGTCGCGCTCGCGGAAACTGATTTCCGCGAGAACCCAGGCGGCCTCCCATTGATTCCGGTCGAGCGTGGCGGCCTTTTCCAGAGTCTCCTTCGCCTCCTTCATATTGCCCTGCCGATAGCGCAGGTGGCCGAGGCTCACGAGGGCGGGAACATCGCCTGGATCGAGCGAAACGGCCCGCGTCAAATATCGGTCAGCCTGCGGAAGATCCTTTGTCTGCAGATAGAAAAAGCCGAGGAGATAGTTGGTCTCGGAGAATTTCGGCGCGGAGTTATAGGCGGCAATGAGCTCCTTCTCCGCGACCTTCATATTTCCCGCGCGAAACTCTTTCACGCCCTTATCGACGTGCTTTTGGGCCTTGTCGGAAAGCTTGGCAGGAATGTACGGCACGGTGCCGTCGTCGGAATCGGGCCGGAGCGTGACATCGACTTCGTTGTAACTGACGAGGTCGCTGAAATTGAAGTCTTTGCGCTCCGTGCGATAGCCGGGCGCGCTCACTTCCACCGTGTACCGGCCGAAACCGGGGAGATTAGTGAAGGAGGCCTGCGAGGGACCGTCCGTGAGCGAGGTACGGAGGGGCACTCCGGAGCCGACCTTATACAGCCTGACGAAAGCTTGTTGACGCAGCGGCATATCGTGTGGTCCCAACACCCGCACGACAACCGAGCCCGCCGCAGTCGGGTCCAACGACATCTGGACTCCGCCTGGGTTGACATTGCTCGGTGGAAGCGAACCTGGCGCTTGCCCGCCGCCTCCGGGTCTCTGAGCCGTGGCAGCAGCAGCCATCGAAAGGACGAGGAGGCAGGCTGAACCGAAGCGTGCCGCCACAACTCCAACCTTTTTGACCGCGAGGGATCTCACGCTCTGCACCAAACTTGAGTTACCAGCCGGACATTGCGCCGACGAGCCCGGAACTTTCGGCGATTCTACATCGATCGAGAGCAAACGAGCGAGAATTCTCAGAGTCACCACCGAGCACTGCTGCCGCAGACTCGCTGTGCAAACTGTGGAAAAGAATTCGCAGTGTGAGACGAAAAAAGCGCGAGATATGTCAGGCTGACGCAGAGTGGCGCATTCCACGAAAGCGTTAACAGCCGCGGAACGTCGGGGCGAAGAATAAGAGAAGTGGGTAGTGACAGTTAGGACCTGGCGAAACTAATTTGTTTTACATGGTTCTAGTACCCCGCATTACAATGCAAGGCGGGATGAGGATACAGAATTCACTTGACAAGAATTGGCACCATGTGGAGAATCACCCGCGCGCCAGTTCCTGCCTTCCCCAGAAAGTGACGCTCTTCCTCCCCTTCGCATCGCCGGAAAAGTCTGCGAGGAGATCCGGTGGCGGAAAAAGCTGAGACACAGGCCAGTATGGAACTCGACCGAGAAGTGATCCGCTGTCAAATATGCGGGTTAGTCCAATACCGTACACGCACGGGTAACTGCCGGCGCTGCTTGCGTTTGCTGCCCCCCAAGGTGACGTTCGTCATCCCGACGCCGTCTCCTCAAGACTTGCCGGGGGACGACCGACAACTGTTTGAGAACTGGCCCAACCGCGAGACGGTGGAGAACATCGGCCAGCGAATCCGACAGCTTCGGGAGTCACGCGGTATGACGCAGAGCCAGCTCCAGGCACGTTCCCGTGTATCCCGTTCCTACCTATCCCGGATCGAAAGCGGGCAGATGACCCCCAGCCTAGGCACCCTGGAAAAGATTGCCGAGGCGCTAGGGGTAGGTCTGAACCGGTTCTTCGTACCCGAGACGAACGGGGAGACGGTGCTGGAGGACCCATTCATCCAGGGGCTGCGGCCGTTCTTGCGGCAACTCGATTGGGCACAGTGGCAGGGCATCCTGAAAAGGCTGCAGGCGATCAGCGAGCACGTGAGCACGAACCACAACGTGCGACCGATGGCGCCACCGCAGCATGCGGAGAGGATTCCGCACGCGATGCCTCGCCGACAGCCGACCAGTCATACGGCTGTGGCTCACCGATAATCGGGGGGACGGGGAGGCCTTCCGGCTCACGGCCGGAAGGAGTCCGGGCTCAAGCCGGGATGCACGGTCCACGGGACTGTGTGGTGTGCTGGTGAGAGACGGACGCCTGCGACGCGAAGGCGCAGCTAGGACTATTGGGGCTCGCGCTTGCCGAGGCGCAGGAGCGTGATCTTGACGCGCCCGTCCTCTATCTTCAACGCCACAACGCGGGCGCCATCGCCGCGATCATCCACAAAAGCGAAATCCTGATCGCCCATCTCGAAATGGGCGTGCTCGAGCGCAACACGCTCGTCGCTGCCCTTTTCCAGGCGGAATTCGGGGCCAAGCTGCTTCGAATACCACTCTCGCACTTTGTTCAGCGAATCCCGCGTTTCGTAGGCTTCGGCCGCGATGCCGAGGCCCTGATCGCCAAAAGAGACGTCGGCGGAGCCACCGTTGGCCTCGTTGGAGACTTGCGCGCCGGGATAAACAGGCAATTCGGTGGCGTGAGCCGCGTCTTTATTGACTTTGAGCTCCCCCACCGGCGTTTGAATATCGACGCGATTCCCGCTGTCGCGAACGTTTACGTGGCGAATCACCAGTCCAACCACCGTAAGACCCACAATGATGAGGAAAAATAGGCCCCCACAAAGAATTCCCAGAATCCACCACGCGACTTTGTTTGACTTGGGCGGCGGAGGTGCTGGGGGCTGCACGGGCGGAGTCGACATGTTTCCCTCCCTGCTTAAAGGTACGCTCTTCCGGCCGGTATAGTTCCGCGGCGGCTCAGTAGAAGCGGACCTCGACGGCCGGATGCTTTTCGAGATGCACCGAGTCGATGAACCGAACCTCGCCCTCTTCGAGAGTCATGATGAGCGACTGGGTGCGAATGCCATCGCGGAAGAAACGCACGCCGCGAAGCATGCCGCCGCCCGTGACGCCGGAGCAGGCGAAAATGATGCGCTTGCCGGGGGCGAGGTCTGCGGTGTCGTAAATGCGCTTGGGATCCTTGATGCCCATCTGCTGCATGCGCTGTTCGTCTTCGGGCTTGGTAAGAACGAGGCGGCCCAGAATCTGGCCGTTGAGGCACCGCAGGGCTGCAGCGGTGAGTACGCCTTCCGGAGCGCCTCCGATGCCCATCACAGCGTGGACAGAGGTGCCGCGGACAGCGGCCTTGATCCCGGCGGAGAGGTCGCCATCGCCAATGAGCTGAATGCGGGCTCCGGCGGCGCGAATGTCGCTGATGAGCTTTTCGTGGCGCGGACGATCGAGGACGATGACCACGAGGTCCTCTACATCGCGATCGAGGCGCTTCGCAATCGCCTGCAAGTTCACTTTGACCGGGGCGTCGATATCGATGGCGCCCTTGCAAGGCGGGCCGACGATGATCTTCTCCATGTAAATGTCGGGGGCGTGGAGAAGGCCGCCGGGTTCGCTGGCGGCCAGGACAGTGATGGCGTTGGGTTCGCCGGTGGCGCAGAGGTTCGTGCCCTCAAGCGGATCGACGGCGATATCGACCTTCGGATGGTTCGTGCCCTTCTCATGGGCGGCGGCTCCGACTTTTTCGCCGATGTAGAGCATGGGCGCTTCGTCGCGCTCTCCTTCGCCAATTACGATGGTGCCGTCCATGCCGACGCGATCCATTTCGGAACGCATGGCCTCAACGGCAGCCTGGTCCGATCGGTGGCGATCACCCTGGCCCATGGTTCGCGCCGAGGCGATAGCAGCTACCTCGACGACGCGCAAGAATTCCAGGCTGAGAACTCGTTCCATGGTCGCTCCTGAGAGAAGAGATGAAGACAGCTAGATTGACTCACCCACTGCAATCATAATCCAAGGCATCCCTTGCGGGACAAGCGAAACAGAGAAGAATCACGGAAGCGGGCGGATTTTCGCGTTCACGAGGAATGGGTCGTTAAACTCGGTCATCTCACCGGCGGCTTTTCCTGCAATCGGCATCAGGCGGGCGGCCAGGGGCTTGTGCCATTTCACGGAAAGGCTGGCGACGTCGGATAAGATACGCTCGAGCTGGTCGCGTGAGACATCGCCGGGCAGCGGAATCGTGTCGAGGCCCGTGCCGCAGACGGCGGAGTACGCGAGGATCGCGTCCATCGAGAGGCGCCCTTCGCTCCAGCGCTGCGCGATGGTCGAATCCTCGAGCACCGGAAGCATCAAACCGGAATAGCCTGCTTGCTTGACGGGAATCGCTCGAATCGAACGCGTGATCAACGCGGCTGCCGAAAGGGTTCCGCTGGAGCCAAGGGGCGCGTGCAAGTAGCCTTCGATCGCGGCACCGATGGAGATGTCCTTTAGCGGCGCGGGCGAAAGATCGATTCCACCATAGGCCCATTGGGTTTCCTTCGACAAGGCCTGGGCAATGTGTTCGATTTGCTGCGCGTGAAATCCCAACGATTTCCTCAGAGAATTCTCGGCATCTTCGGGACTCTTCGCGGATGCCAAGGCACCCGCAACAACGTGGGCGGATTCGAAGGCAAGCGCGAACTGTCTGCCTTGGCCCGCGAAGTACGAGGCGGGATAGAACGGCGTCCCCGAGGGAACGAATGAAGACGCCGTGAAATTGAAATTGCCCTGGCTGCGGGGAGTGTTGGCCTCGAGAAACTGGATCACGCCAGCCGCAGCGCGAATCGACTTCCAATGGATGCCGTCCTCGCCCCCGATTACCACGCTGCCTTCGAGAATCTTGCTATTGGCAATCACTTTGCCGAGCAGTTCTGCCTCAGTCGGGTCATCCGAGTCTGCGGTCATCGCAGGACCGATGGAGGCGTCGAAGCCCTCCTTCACCGCGAGCGCGTCGTAATCGCGGAAGAAGGCCAAGGCTTCGTCGGTTGAAAGACCCTTTGAGTATTCCGTGAAAGGCTGGGTAGTGATGCGGATCGTTTCGACCTCGTAGCCCTTCTTCTCGAAGGCGGACTTCGCCTGGCGCAGAAACCGCAGCGTCTCGGCAATTTGTTCCTGGTAGCGCGGCCGTTCGAGGCGCACGAAAGCCGTGACTGCGCGGATCTTGGGCTTCGGAGCAGATGCTTCATCAGAGGCTCGCGAAAGAGCGGCGAAAGAAAGAGCGAGAGAAAGGCAAAGCGCAACGATCGCTGAGTTGTTGCGAAGGGCTCTCATACGTAGGCCGGGATCCCGGTGATGCGTTCGCCGATGATCAGCTTGTGGATGTCGTGCGTGCCTTCGTAAGTGTAGACGGATTCGAGATTGTTCATGTGGCGCATGATTGGATAATCGTCCACGATTCCATTGGCGCCCAGTATTTCGCGCGCGCGGCGAGCCGATTCGAGGGCCATCCAGACGTTGTTCATCTTGAGCATGGAAATGTGCGAGGGATGCGCGCGGCCCTGGTCCTTCAGCCGCCCCACCTGGAGCGCGAGAAACTGTGCCTTCGTGATTTCGGAGATCATCCAGACGAGTTTTTCCTGGACGAGCTGGTGGGATGCGATGGGCTTGTTATCGAACTGCTTGCGCTGCTTCGCGTAGGAGAGCGCGGTTTCATAGCAAGCCATCGCGGCGCCGATGCCGCCCCAACCGATGCCATATCGAGCCTGGTTGAGGCACGAAAGCGGCCCTTTCAACCCTTCGACACCGGGCAGCAGATTCGCGGCGGGAATCTTGCAGTCAGTCATCGCCAGTCCCGAAGTGATCGACGCGCGGAGCGACCATTTGCCGTGGACGTCCCAAGCTTTGAATCCAGGAGTGCCCTTCTCTACCAGGAAGCCGCGGATTTTCTCGTCCTCACATTTTGCCCAGATGACGGCGACGTCTGAAATCGAGCCATTCGTGATCCACATCTTCTCGCCGTTCAAAACGTAGGAGTCGCCGCGCTTGACGGCTCGCGTGAGCATGCCGCCGGGATTCGAACCGAACTGAGGCTCGGTAAGGCCGAAGCAACCAATGGCCTTGCCCTGCTGGAGCAGAGGCAGCCACTTGTCCTTCTGCGAGTCGGAGCCGTACGAATAAATCGGGTACATCACCAGGGCGGACTGGACGGACACGAAGCTGCGGAGGCCGGAGTCGCCACGCTCGAGCTCCTGGGTAACGAGGCCGTATTCGACGTTCGACATGCCGGCGCAGCCGTAGCCCTTGAGGCTCGCGCCGAAGAACCCGAGTTCGGCCATCTGCGGAACGAGCTGCACCGGGAACTTGCCGTCGCGATTGCACGCCTCGATGATGGGGAGAATCTCCGCTTCGACGAATTCCCGCGCGGTCTGGCGCGCGAGCTTTTCTTCGTCGGTGAGCAAGGAATCGAATTCCAGGAAATCGACTCCAGGGGATGCAGGCATCAAGCGCTCCTTGGTCTCGTCGAACCGGTGCGGCTGGGTACGAACGGCGATGTGCCGTCACGCCAAACCCGCCCATTCTATCCAACTGGAGGCATCGCGCGCCAGCGAGGGGGCGAGAAGACGGGAGGCAGGGGATGAACTCAGCTTTCCTTGCCGGCCACCACCTGGGCGTACCCTAGGAATGCGACCAGAGAAACGCCTCCGATGATGTTGCCGATCAGGGTGGGAAGGAAGAAATGCACGAAATAGGCGCCCCAGCTTTCGGCACCGCTTGCAATAAGGAAGAACACTTTGTTCGAGCCGGCGATGATGTGGGGTACTCTTGCAGAGGGGTAAACGTCGCGCGGCTGTTCAAGTTGACGCCTGTAGGGCCGAATGCGATAATCCCGCGTTTGTTTGGGGCCTAGAAGTGCGTTAAAGGGTGAAGTGCGCGTTAGTTTGGTCCGTCCTCGCAGATGTAAGAGAGAATTGCAGCCAGTTGTGACGGGGTGAGCACGACAGTACCTTTTCCTGACGATGGACATCTTCCGCCAGCTCGGTGAACTGTTTCTCCAAGCTGTGCCCACAGTGGTTATCGTTTTCCTTTTTTATTTCTTCCTGCGCTGGGCCTTCTTCACGCCGATCGAAAAGGCGATGGCCGAACGAAATGCGAGGATTGAAGGCGCTCGCGCGGAAGCGGCTCGCATCGAGGCAGCGGCCAAGCAGGAGCTGGACACGTACAACGATGCCCTGCGGAAAGCGCGCGGGCAGATCTACGTCGAGCAGGAAGCGGCCAGGCAAGCCGTCCTCGACGAGCGCGGCCGGCTGTTGAAGGCGATGCGCTCGCGAGCGCAGGAAGAAGTCGACGCCGCGAAGAAGCGGATTTCCGCCGAGGCGGGCGCTGCGCGCGCGGAGATCGAGCGCCAGATCCCTGAAATCGCGGCGCAGATCACGCGCTCGATTCTGGAGGGGGCATCGCCCTCTCACGGAGGCGCGGAATGAAGCGCTTTCTGGCGGCGCTATCACTAACGGCGTGGCTGCTGCTCCTGACATGCACACCCGCGCTCGCTCAGGAAGGCGACTCGGGCGGAACGTCGCCAACCGAGTGGATTTTCCGGTGGCTCAACTTCGCAATCGTGTTCGGCGCGATCCTATATTTCGCGGTCAAGAAAGGCGGGCCGTACTTCCGCGCGAACGCGGACGCGATCGGCGAAAGGATCGCTGAGGGCGCGCGAGCCAAGGAAGCGGCGGAAAAGCGCCGCCAGGAAATCGACGCAAAGATGGCCGGCCTCGATGCGGAAGTTTCGCGTCTGCGAGCGGAAGCAAAGCGCGATGCGGATGCGGAGGCGAAGCGCCTGCGTGCGTTGGCCCGGGAAGAAGCGGAGAGGATCGAGCGGACTGCTCAGGCTGAAATTGCGGCAGCTGAGCGAGCAGCGCAACTCGAGGTCAAGGCTGCGGCAGCGCGAATGGCGCTGGAGCGTGCCGAAGGCCAGCTCCGAGATGAGTTGACGGCGCCGACAGAGGCCCGCCTGTTCCAGGCATTTGTGAGAGACCTCGCCGGGAGGAAGAATTGAGCGGAGCGGTGGCTCAACGATACGCGGCCGCGCTGGCGGACGTCGTGATGGAGCAAAAGGACGCCGAAAAGGTGAAGAGCGGCCTCGCTTCGTTCGTCGAAGCGTTTCTGACGGCGCACGACCTGCGCAATTTTCTCGATAACCCGAGCATCGAGCCGGAGCTGAAGCGAAAGGCCATCGCAAAGATCGCCGAGCGCATGGAGTTGCCGGTGGCCGTTCGGAATTTCGTTTACCTGATCGTCGATCATCAGCGAACCGGGATGTTGCGCGAGATCGAGCAGGCGTTTCGGGATGAATTGAACGACCGTTTGGGCATCGCGGAAGCTGAAGTGATTTCGGCTCGGGAGCTGAGCGCAGCGGAAAAAAGGGAGATTACAGCAGCGCTCGAGCAGCGTACGAAGAAGAAAATCGAAGCAAACTTTCGCGAGGACAAATCGCTGCTGGGCGGCGCGCTCGTCAGGGTCGGCTCAACGATTTATGATGGCTCGGTGCGAGAGCAGCTGAAGCGCTTGGGCGAGAAGCTGGAAGCGGAATAGGACGAGCGAGAACTGAGGCCGCCGAAAAGGGCGGAAGAGTTTCGGGAGCGAGGAATGGCGAAAATCAAAGCGGACGAGATCACCAAGATCCTGCGCGAGCAGATCGAGAACTACCAGCAGGCAGTTGCGGTCGAAGAGGTCGGCTCGGTGATCTCGGTGGGCGACGGCATCGCGCGCGTCCATGGACTCGACCGGTGCATGGCCGGCGAGATGCTGCAATTTCCTCACGACGTTTTCGGTATCGCGCTGAACCTGGAAGAAGACCAGGTGGGTACCGTGCTGCTCGGTGATTACACCGAGATTCGCGAGGGCGATACCGTCAAGCGGACGAACAAGATCATGTCGGTTCCGGTCGGCGACGCGCTGATCGGCCGCGTGGTGAATCCGCTCGGCCAGCCGCAGGACGACAAAGGCCCCGTGCTGACGGAGAGCCGGAACGCCTTGGAACGCATTGCGCCGGGCGTGATCGACCGCCAGCCTGTGCGCGAGCCGGTTCAAACGGGAATCAAGGCCATCGACTCGATGATTCCGATCGGCCGCGGCCAGCGCGAGCTGATCATCGGCGACCGCCAGACCGGCAAGACTGCGATCATCCTCGACACGATTCTGAATCAGCGCGGCGGCGACCTGATTTGCATTTATTGCGCGATAGGCCAGAAGCGCTCGACGATCGCGCAGGTGATCAAAACGTTGACCGATCACGATGCGATGGGCTATACGATCGTCGTCGCAGCGTCGGCGGCCGAGCCTGCCACGATGCAGTACATCGCACCGTTTGCGGCGTGCGCCATGGGAGAGTTTTTCCGCGACAGCGGACGCCACGCCATCTGCTTCTACGACGACTTGTCCAAGCACGCGCAGGCGTATCGCGAGATTTCGCTGCTGCTGCGGCGCCCGCCGGGCCGCGAAGCGTACCCGGGCGACGTTTTCTTCCTCCATTCGCGCCTGCTCGAGCGCGCCGCGAAGTTGAGCGACGCCAACGGCGCAGGATCGCTCACGGCTCTGCCCGTTATTGAAACTCAGGCCGGCGACGTCTCGGCCTACATTCCGACGAACGTTATCTCCATCACCGACGGCCAGATCTTTTTGGAAGCGGATCTCTTCAATTCCGGCATCCGCCCCGCGATTAACGCAGGTATCTCCGTGAGCCGCGTGGGCGGCAACGCGCAAATCAAGGCGATGCGCCAGGTGGCTGGCAGCCTTCGACTGGACTTGGCGCAGTACCGCGACCTCGCGGCGTTCGCGCAGTTCGGCACCGAGCAGCTCGACAAGGCCACGCAAGCGCAGCTCGCCCGCGGCCAGCGCCTGACGGAAATTCTGAAGCAAGACCAATACCAGCCGCTGCCGGTCGAAAAACAAGTCCTGATCGTCTTCGCGGGCGCGAACAAATACCTCGACGACCTACCGGTCGAGGAGTGCCGGCGATTCGAGCTGGAAATGTATCCGTTCCTCGACACGAACTACAGCGGGCTGCTGAAGGCGCTGCGCGAGAAGAAGGCTTTTGACGATGCCCTGCGGGCGGAAGCCACCGCGGCGCTTGACGCGTTCAAGGAGAGTTTCAAGGCATCTCTCGAAACGGCGGCCGCGGACTGAACTGACGCTTCATGCCCACACTCCTCGATTATCGGCGCCGCATCCGGTCCGTGAAGAGCACGCAGCAGATCACGCGCGCGATGAAATTCGTCGCCGCGGCAAAGCTGCGGCGCGCGCAGGAAGGCGTCTTCGCGGCAAGACCCTACGCGCACGAAATCCTTCGAGTGCTTCGTTCGGCTGCGGCGAGGATAGAGACCACCGTTCACCCGCTGCTCGAACGGCGTCCGGAAGAGCGGCTGCTGGTGGTGGTGCTCACAGGCGACCGCAGCCTTTGCGGCGCCTTTAATACGAACGTTCTTCGCCGTGCCACCGGATTTCTCCGCGAGCATTCCTCGCAGAAGATCGAGATCCTCGTGGTCGGCAAGAAGGGCCGGGACACATTGCGAAAGCGCGGCCTTTCATTCGTCGGCGAATACCTGAACGTTTCGAGCCAGGTGGAATTCTCCAAGGCGAAGGAGATTGCCGCGAGAATCGCGGAGCTCTACACGAACAAAGAAGTGGACGCCGTCTACGCCGTCTACAACGAGTTCAAGAACGTGATGATCCAGAAGCTGCAAACGGAGAAACTTCTGCCGGTCGACCCGGCCGTCGTTGCCCCGCAACACGGACAGGAAAGCGGAGCGGCGCAAGGCGCGGATTCCCTCCCGCACGATCTTTCGCCGAGCGGCCAAGCCTGGCTGGTGGATTACATTTACGAGCAGCCGATTCAGGAGATCTTCAACGGCCTCGTGCCGCGTTATCTGGAGTCGGAAGTGTTTCGCATCCTCCTGGAGTCGGCGGCGGCGGAACACGCAGCCCGTATGACGGCGATGGATTCTGCGACGCGCAACGCTTCCGAACTGATCGACAAGCTTACGTTGCAGATGAACAAGATTCGCCAAGCCGGCATCACGAAGGAACTGATTGAGATCGTAAGCGGGGCGGCTTCGGCCACCGAATAGCAGTCCAGTCCGAATGGGAGATTGAGGAGCCCAAAGCATGGCAAACGACAAGAAGACAGGGCACATCATCGAGGTCATCGGGCCCGTGGTGGACGTCCAGTTCGAAGAGCACCATCTGCCCTTGATTCACAATGCGGTGCACATTACCAGCGAGGGATTCGATGTGCCGGAACCGATGGACATCGTCGCGGAGGTCGAGCAGCATCTGGGCGAGGGGCGCGTCCGCTGTGTGGCCATGAAGCCGACGGAAGGGCTGGTCCGCGGCATGAAAGCCCGGGACATGGGCATACCGATTGAGGTTCCCGTCGGCCGCGCGACGCTGGGACGCGTCCTCAACGTCCTCGGCGAACCGGTGGACAAGCTCGGCGACGTGAAAACGGACAAGCGCTACCCGATTCACCGCCCCGCTCCTGCCTTGGACGACCAATCGACCACGCTCGAAATGTTCGAGACAGGAATCAAAGTGGTCGATTTGATCGAGCCGTATCTTAAGGGCGGAAAGATCGGCCTTTTCGGAGGCGCGGGCGTCGGCAAAACGGTGCTGATTCAGGAGCTGATTCACAACGTGGCCATGAAGCACGGCGGCGTCTCGGTTTTCGCTGGCGTCGGCGAGCGCACCCGCGAAGGCAACGACCTCTGGCTCGAAATGCAGGAATCGGGCGTCATCGTCCCCGGTAATTCGGAAAAGTCGCGCTGCGCCCTCATTTACGGCCAGATGACAGAACCGCCTGGTGCGCGCCTGCGCGTCGGCTTGACCGGCTTGACGGTGGCGGAGTACTTCCGCGACGAAGAGCATCTCGACGTTCTTCTATTCATCGACAATATTTTCCGGTTCGTACAGGCCGGCTCGGAAGTGTCGGCCCTCCTGGGCCGCATGCCCTCAGCCGTGGGATATCAGCCCAACTTGAATACGGAAATTGGCGAACTGCAGGAACGGATCACGTCGACCAAGCACGGATCGATCACGTCCGTGCAGGCGATCTACGTGCCAGCCGACGATTACACGGATCCGGCGCCCGCCGCGACCTTCTCGCATCTGGACGCGACCACGAACCTCAGCCGCCAGATTGTGGAACGAGGCATTTATCCCGCTGTCGACCCGCTGGCGAGCTTTTCGCGCATCCTCGATCCGCGCATCGTCGGGCAGGACCATTACAGCGTGGCACGCAGCGTGAAATCCGTCCTGCAGCGCTACAAGGAATTGCAGGACATCATCGCGATTCTCGGAATCGAGGAATTGTCTGACGAGGACAAGCAAACCGTGAGCCGCGCCAGAAAGATCGAAAAATTCCTGTCGCAGCCGATGTTCGTGGCGGCGCAATTCACCGGCCTCGAAGGAAAATACGTAAAGGTCGAGGACACGGTCCGCGGATTCAAGGAGATCGTCGAAGGCAAGCACGACGACCTTCCCGAACAGGCGTTTTACATGGTCGGAACGATCGAAGAGGTGCGCGAAAAGGCCGAGAAAATCGCCGCCGTCGCGTAGCGCGCGAATCGAGAAACGATCGAATGCTGCCGGAAAAAATCGAACTCGAAGTCGTGACGCCCGAACGGCTCGTCCTTCACGAAGACGTGAAGTGGATCGAGATGCCGGGCAAGGACGGCTACCTGGGCATCCTGCCGGGGCACGCTCCGCTGCTCACCGAGCTCGGGATTGGCGTCCTGACTTATCGCAAGAATGGCGAGCCTCATTTTCTGACCGTCATGCAGGGATACGCCGAAGTGCTGCCGGATCGCGTGATCGTTTTGGCCGAGATTTCCGAGCGCGCGGAGGAGATCGACGTTGAGCGGTGCCGCGCAGCCAAGCAGCGTGCTGAGGGCCAGCTTTCGAAGGCAGGCTCGCCGGACGTGGATTGGCGGCACGCGGGCCTCGCCCTCGAACGCGCCGTTACCCGCTTGCACGCCGCATCGAAGACCGGAAATTGAATCCCCGCGCGATGCCACGGCATCCGATGTTACGGGTTGAGTGCAGCGGTCTCGCGGAGAAATTCTCTTTCGGACGTTCTGTGCTGCAATAAAGGCAATGGCAGAAATCACGGTTTACAGCACGTGCTGGTGCTGCGATTGCCGGCGCGCCAAGCAATTCCTTCGCGAGCGCGGCGTTTCGTTTCGCGAAGTCAATATCGACGAGGTGCCGGAGGCTGAAGATGCCGTCCTCCGCGCCAATGACGGCCGCCGGAAGGTCCCGACCATCGAGGTCGACGGCCGCTTCTTCTCCTGCAGCCCCTTTGATCCGCATCAGCTCGCCGAAGAGCTCAACATCCCTCTGAATCCAAATCGTCGTTGATCGGTGAATCAGGTCAGCATACTCGCGCCAGCGCTGACTTCACTGCACCAGGCCCGCGCCGCGCGTCATGACTCCCGCGACGCGAAGATCCGGCGTCAGCACCACCAAATCTGCATCCGAACCCACGGCGATGATTCCCTTCTTTCCCGCGAGGCCGAGCCTTCGCGCCGGCAGGATGGTAGCCATTCGGACTGCGTCCGCAAGAGGAACACCTACGGAGACCAGATTCCGCAGCGCGCGATCGAGCGTCAGTGTGCTCCCGGCGAGCTTGCCCTCGGAGTTCCGGCAAACACCGTCGCGCACTTCCACCTCCATAGTGCCGAGGCGGTAATGCCCGTCTGGCATTCCCGTGGCGGCAGTTCCATCGCTCACGGCTAGAACGGTGTCGAAGCCCTTCGTCCCTAAGAGAACCTGAATTGCGGGCGGCGCGACGTGAACGAGGTCCGCAATGATTTCGGCGGTGACTTCGGGATCCGTCATCACGGCGGCAAGCACTCCGGGATCGCGATGCGAAAACGGGCGCATGGCATTGTAAGTGTGCACAGCGTGATGTGCTCCCGCCCGAATCGCAGTCATCGCCTGTTCGTAAGTCGCGTCCGTATGCCCCATGCCCACGACGAGGCCTGATTCGGCAGCCTGCGTCACCAATTCGATTCCGCCGGCAACCTCAGGAGCCACCGTTATCATTCGCACGAAGCCTTCCGCTGCCTCCAGAAACTTCCCCAGAACCTCCGCGGAAGGCTTGGCAATGGATTCCGGCGGATGAACTCCTCGCTGCGCCTTGCTGATGAATGGGCCCTCGAGATGAATGCCGAGAATCTCCGCAGCCAAGTGGCCGGGCTCCTCGGAAGCCTCGCGCTTGTGGATGTAGCGCGCGATTCCCTCGAGGCTCTTGCATGTGTCGTCGGTGGGCGCCGTCACTGTCGTGGCGACGATCGACGTGGTGCCGTGGCGCGCCACCGTCATCGTGACGCGGTCGAGAGCGCGGGCGTTTGCCTCCATCACATCGTGCCCGCCTGCACCGTGGATGTGAATGTCCACAAAGCCGGGCACTACGGTCATCCCCGCAGCGACGTAATCCAGCGCGCCCTCGGGCACGGTTACCTGGTCGCGATGCCCTAAGGCGACGATGCGGCCTCCCTCGACGAGGATGACGGCGTCGGTCATCTCGTCCTGCGGCGTGAGCACGCGGCTCGCGTAGATCGCAATTGGGGGCATCGCGCAACATGCTACCGGACTCGCCAACGAAATCACAGTGCGAGTGCTTGCATGCTTTTCCTGGTCAGCTACAATCTCTTGCGCGATCGGAGGAAAGTGAATGGCTCACGAAAAGGGATACCTGGCGCAGAAGCGGCAGCACCGTCGCCGCAAAGTCGCGAAGGCCAAGATCAAGCTCTACGAGCAGGGCAAGCTGAAGCACGAGCAGCTGTCGGCGCTCGCGAAGAAATTCCTGACTCGGAAGATGCGAGCCCTGAAGAAGGCAGAATAAACAAAAAGGGCGCCCGGAACTTCCGAGCGCCCTTTCCATTTGCCTGCGCCGTTCCCCGCCAGGGTTCGGCTGCTGATTCTGCTTAGTTTCCGGACGTCTGTGCGTGCGTCGCCTGAGCCTTCGGCACGCTCAGATACCCGGTGATCTTATCCTTGCCAACCTGGTTCACGACGAACTCCAGGGGGGCATGACCGTTGCTCCGCGTGAAGAAGTAGATCGGCTCGTTCACAGAGCGATTCTTCTTGTCGTAGCGGGCATCGTCCACGTAGAGCGCCACCGTATAGAGGTTCCGCTTCGGGTTGACGCTGCGCAGCTCGACCATCATGTCGCCCACCTTCTCGCGCTGCCCCTTCTTGTTGATCGTAAACTCGTAATAATCCCGCTGCCCGAGGCGCCGGAGCTCGTCGATCTCGTCATGATTCTTCGCGATCAACGTTCCGAACTCGCCGCGCGTCATGTTCAGGCTGTTCTTCGTGCCCTCAAGATCGGTCTTGACGCCGTCCACGTCGGTCCCAATCTTGTTGACGTCGTCGACGCTCGCCTTGGTCGCGAGCTGCCCGTTCAAGCTGTTCTGCAAGTCGGAGAGCTGCTTGGCGTCCTCGTCCTTGATTTGCGCGGCCTGCTTGCGGGCGCGGATCAGCTCGCCCTGCGTCAGCTTCATCTTGTCCGTGACGACGCTCAGTTCGCCCTGCAGCTGCGCGTTCGTGTCCTCAGCCTTCGCAAGACGCTGCGCCAGCACATCTTCTGATTGCTTGAATTGCGTGGATTGGGATTGCAAGCTCTGCTCAAGAGCCTTCGAGCGGTTCGAAGCAGTCCAGCCAGCGCCCAAGGCCACCAGCGAAACCACTGCCAGGGCGACCACCACGATCCCGATCCAACGGGGTGCTGTCGCTTCCTGGACGATCATTTCTTGCCGTTCCTCGCTCATTTCTTCCTCTCCTCCGTTAAATCCCTTGCACAGACCGGTAGGAGCACGCCCGGAACCAAATCGAACCGGCCGCCCGGACAGTACTTATCTTGCTTAGATTCGGTGGTTTAGCAGGCCTGGGGGTGGACCTGCCCCTTAGGACAGGCACGGGCCGCTCTGCAATTTTTACGTGGACGTAATGCTTTCTGCTTATTCAGCTGAGGAACCACCCGAGAGTCGATTGCAGCGGTTCTAGTACTCGCTGATTGTTATCTGGTCACGGTCATGTTGCGCAGCTCGGCAATACGATCGGCCAGCGGCGGGTGCGTGCTGAAAAGGCCCGCCAGCATTCTTCCCCCGGAGAACGGCGCCACGATCATGAGCGCCGAAGTTGTGGGAGGCACATTCATCGGAATCCGCTTGTTGTATGCGCCGAGCTTTTCTAGCGCGCTGATCAGCCCGTACGGATGCCCCACCATTTTTGCGCCGGAAGCATCCGCCTGATACTCGCGTTGGCGCGAAATCCCAAGTTGCAGCAGCACCGCCGCCAGTGGTGCGAGAAACAGCATCAGAATCGCCGCCAGCCCGCCGCCCTCTCGGTCCCTGTCGCCGCCGCCGAAGCCGCCGAAGATCATTCCCCAGCGCCCCATCTCGGCCAGCCAGGTCACGGCGCCTGCGATCGTTGCCGCAATCGAAGAGGTAAGAATGTCGTAGTTGCGCACGTGCGAAAGCTCGTGCGCGATTACGCCTTCCAGCTCATCGTCGCTCATCAATTCCATCAGGCCCTGCGTCACCGCCACCGACGCGTGGCTCGGATTGCGCCCCGTCGCAAACGCATTCGGCGCCGCCTGCGGAATCATGTACAACTTCGGCATCGGCAGATTCGCCTTGCCAGCCAGCCGTTCCATCACTGCATAAAGCCGCGGCTCCTGCTCGCGGCTGATCGGCTTTGCTCCGGCCGACGCCAGCGCAATCTTGTCCGAGAAGAAATACGCGACGCCGTTCATCACAATCGCAACGCCCAGCGCGATCGTCATTCCCCCTCGTCCGCCAAAGGCTGCTCCGATCGCCAGGAGCAGCAGTGTCAGCGCCGTAAGCAAGAACGCCGTCTTGAATGTTTTCATGGTCTTTCCCCTCGCCCGTACCTCAGGCCGCGCCCGCCTTGGCGCCCGCCGTCGTAAACTTCATCTCCTCGTCCTTCGGCCCCGCATCCACAACCACTGTATCGCCAGGACGAACTTCGCCGTCAAGAATCCTCAGCGCCAGCGGATCTTGGACCAGCCGTTGAATCGCCCGCTTCATCGGACGCGCGCCATACGCCGCGTCATACCCTTCGCGCAGCAGCAGGGCCTTTGCCCCAGCCGTGAGACGGATCGCCACCTTCCGCTCCGCCAGCCGCTTCGTCACGTGCTCCAGCTGCAGGTCGACAATCTTCTCGATCTGCTCCTTCCCCAGCGTCCGGAACATCACGATGTCGTCGATGCGGTTCAGGAACTCCGGCCGGAACAGCTCGCGCAGCGCGCTCATCGCCTCCGCGCGAGCCTTCTTCGGGTCCTTCTCCGCCAGCTCAAAAATCGCCGTCGAGCCGACGTTCGACGTCATGATCACCACCGTGTTCCTGAAGTCGACCGTCCGCCCCTTCCCGTCCGTCAGGCGCCCATCCTCCAGAATCTGCAGCAGCACGTTGAACACATCCGGATGCGCCTTCTCGATTTCGTCGAAAAGAATGACTGCGTAGGGGCGGCGATGGATGGCTTCAGTCAATTGGCCGCCCTCGTCGTAACCGATGTAGCCCGGAGGCGCGCCCACCAGCCGCGAAACCGTATGTTTTTCCTGATACTCGGACATGTCGATGCGGATCATCGCGTGCTCGTCATCGAACAGGAACTGCGCCAGGGCGCGCGCCAGTTCGGTTTTGCCCACGCCCGTGGGTCCCAGGAACAGGAAGCTGCCGATGGGCCGCTTCGGATCCTTCAATCCGCCGCGAGCGCGCAACACCGCGTCGGCTACAGCTTCCACGGCTTCGTCCTGCCCCACCACACGCTTGTGCAGCTCGTCGGGCAGGTGCGTCAGCTTTTGCACTTCGCCTTCCAGCAGCTTGTTCAAAGGAATGCCGGTCCAGCGGCTCACCACCTGCGCGATGTCCTCTTCGTCCACTTCCTCTTTAATCAGCGTGGTCTGCCGGTCCGCGGCCTCAATCTGTTTTTCGAGCGCGGTCAGCTTGCCGTACTTCAACTCGGCGGCCTTGTTCAGGTCGTAGGCGCGCTCGGCCTGTTCGATGTCCAGTTTCACCTGCTCCAGTTGCGCGCGCAGGTCGCGCTGTTTTTTTAGTTGTTCCTGATCGGCCTGCCACTGGGCTCGAAGTCCCGCGCTTTGCGTCTTGATTTCCGCGAGCTCTTTCTCCAGCTTCTTCAGCCGCTCTTTCGACGCGCTATCCGACTC
>DATJWH010000016.1:0-2495 GCA_035501415.1 Candidatus Limnocylindrales bacterium
AAGATGCTGAAAGAAGGCGACAAGGCCCCGGGCTTCCGGGTGATTGCTGATGACGGCGAAAAGGTGTCGCTCGCGGATTACCGGGAGAAGAACGTCGTCCTGTTTTTCTATCCCAAGGCGAACACGCCCGGTTGAACGAACGAAGCGTCCGAGTTTCGCGACGCGATCAAGAAATTCGAAGAAGAAAACGCGGCCATCCTCGGCTGCAGCGCCGATAGTATGGAGTTGCAGACGAAGTTCAAGGTGAAGCACAAGCTGAACTTCCCGCTGCTGGCGGATACTGAATTCGAAGTGATCGAAGCGTACGGCGCGCGGCGCATGAAGAGTTTCCTCGGGAAATCCTTTCTGGGAATCGTGCGGATGACCTACTGGATCGGGCCGGACGGGCGAATCAGCAAGATTTGGGACAACGTGACGCCGAAGGGACACGCGGCAGAAGTGCTGGCGGCGATTCGCGGGGAATAGCGCGCGGCAGGCTTGCCCGTTTCGAGGCTGAGTTCTTCGCTTCGCTCAGAATGAGCGTTCAGATTGTGACGCGGAAATTGTCGCCGTCCTGTTCGATCAAGGCGTTATCGATCAGGCGGGTCTTCCCTACTTGCGCGGCGATCAACACGAGGCAGCGGCCGCGGAGCCGTGAGACGGGTTCCAGGGTCTCCGCATCCACGATTTCCACGTAGTCGACCTTCACTCCCGTTTCTGAATCGAGAATGCGGCGCGCTGAGACGATCAAGTGCGCAGCATCGCGTTCGCCTGCAATGATTTCATTTTTGAGCGCTTCGAGGGAACGGAAAAGCGCAGTGGCGGCATGGCGGTCCGCGGGACTCAAGTAGGTGTTGCGCGAGGAAAGCGCCAGGCCGTCGGGTTCACGGACGATGGGGCCGACGACAACCTCCGTATCGAGATTCAGGTCCTGCACCATCTGCTGAATGATGCGAGCTTGTTGTGCGTCCTTGCGCCCAAAATAAGCGAAGCGCGGCTGCACGATTTCGAAGAGTTTCAAGACGACCGTGGCGACGCCCTGAAAATGACCGGGCCGAGAGCGGCCTTCCAGGCGGTTGCCGAAGCCTTCGACGTCAACCGAAGTGCGAAAGCCCTTGGGATAGATCTCTTCCGGCGACGGAGCGAACAGATAATCGACGCCCAGGCTCTCGAGGAGCGGACGGTCGGAATCGAGTATGCGTGGATACTTCTGAAAATCCTCGCTGGGGCCGAACTGCTTGGGGTTTACGAAAATCGAGACGACCACCGGCGCACACTGTGCTTTGGCCGCCTGCACCAGAGACGCGTGGCCTTTGTGCAGCGCGCCCATCGTGGGAATAAAGCCGAGAATTCGGTCTTCCTGCCGCGCGGCACGGCCGACCTGTTTCATCCAAGATACGGTGCGAATGATTTCCATGATTTGGTGTTGTGCGTCAGAGCAAACGAAGCACAAAGTGAACAGCGCTCCTGGAGAACTGAGCTCGCGCCGAGGCCGGCATCAGGCAGATGCTTTCGCGGCGCGCTCGCGATAGAAGAAAATCAAGTCCGTGGAGGTCGCCTTCGATCCCAGTTGGCGAAGCATCGCAGCGATCTGGCCACGATGATAGGTGCCGTGATTCACGAGATGCTGCATCATCTGCCAGAGCGGCGCAGCCTGCGGCACGCCTTGCGTCGTTTTGTGCTCCACCACGCGCTGGATATCCTCGGGTTTTAGCGCGCTCACGTACCCGACGAGGCTCGATTCCACTTCCTGCCAGCGACGGCGCAAAGAATCGAAGGTAGGAAAGTCCGAGCCGGGACGGAGCGAACCGGAGCGGCCCAGCCAGCGCTCGAGCCAGAGCCATTCAACCTCGCAAACATGCGCGAGGGTGTCGCGAATCGAAGGGAAACTGGAGCCGAGGTCGCGCGTGAATTGCTCGGGGGTCAGGGTAGAGCAGGCGTCGAGCGTGCGGCGATTGGCCCAGGAGTTGTATTCGTAGAGCAGGTGAAAATCATCGACGTTCATACAAGGGACTCCTGTATTTATTTTGATTCGAGGTTGATGATAACTCCGTTCAGGTGCGCTGGCGCGCGAGCAAGTGCTCGCGCAGCTCCGCCGACGAATGGTACGACTCGGCGTCGGACGGGAAGCCGCCCGTTTGCACGTCGTGGCAGAACTCAGTGGCGGCGCGCGAAATCTCCGCCGCGAGGTTCGCGTACTGGCGCGCGAATTTCGGCTTGTGACCCATCGTGAGGCCAACGAGGTCGTGGAACACGAGGACCTGCCCGTCGCAATCCGGGCCGGCGCCGATGCCGAGCGTGGGAATATGAAGCTGGCGGGTAATCTCGGCGGCGAGATCGCGCGGGACGGATTCGAGAACCACGGAGAAGGCGCCGGCAGCCTCGACGGCGTGCGCGTCGCGTTCGAGCTGCTTGGCGGCTTCGGCCGTTTTGCCCTGGACGTGAAAACCGCCGAGGGCGTTGATGGATTGGGGCGTAAGGCCCACATGACCCATCACGGGAATTTCCGCTTCGAC